>JAKQQP010000210.1 GCA_029564115.1 Candidatus Rifleibacteriota bacterium
AGAAAGAGAAAGAGAAAGAAAGAGAAGCAATCATTTTTGGCCACGGATGAACTCGGATGGGCGCGAATTAAGAGAAAGAGAAAGAAAGAGAAGCAATCATTTTTGGCTGCGGATGAACTCGGATGGGCGCGGATTAAGAAAGAGAGAAAAAGAAAGAGAAAGAAAGAAAGAAAAGCAATCGTTTTTAGCCGCGGATGAACTCGGATGGGCGCGGATTAAGAAAGAGAGAAAAAGAAAGAGAAAGAGAAAGAGAAAGAGAAAGAAAGAGAAGCAATCGTTTTTGGCCACGGATGAACTCGGATGGACGCAGATAAAAAAGGAAGAAAATGAAAAGCGGGAATTTTGGGAATCGTTGTGGCATTTTTTGGCGGGCATATGACGGATGAATTGAGAAAGTGGACTTGAGCGGGTAGTCAATGTGTTTGAGAAGGGAATAATTTTGTTGGCATTGGTGCCAAAACAATCTAGAATACTTTGGTAAATCAAACACGGAAAGGAATCAGCATGAGCTTACAAAATAATCCCCTGATGGCACGCGAAGGGCTGCCGAGATTCGATCTTATTACGCCCGAGCATGTTATTCCGGCCATGGATGCCACCCTGGCAGAAGTTGAAGCAAAACTGCAGCAAATTGAAGCGAATATTATACCCACCTGGGAGGGTCTCTGCCAGCCACTTGAAGAGTTGGACAACCCCTTTGAATATACCTGGGGAGTTATAAACCATCTGGTTAGCGTCAAAAACTCAGACGCCTTGCGCAAGGCGCATCAGGAAGTTCTGCCGAAAGTAATCGGTTTCAGTTTGAGAATGTCGCAGAGCAAACCTATTTATCATGGTTTGAAGGAACTTCGCGCCAGCGCGGAATTTGAAAAACTGAATGATGCCCGCAAACGTATTATCGAGAAAAAGATCAAAGCGGCCGAGCATGCCGGCGTTGGCCTTGAGGGCAAAGAAAAAGAGCGTTTCAACGAAATTATCAACCGCAAATCGAAGCTGGGCACTGATTTTTCGAACAACGTGCTCGATGCCACCAAAGCTTTTGAGCTCATAATCACCGAAAAAGCCGACATAGAAGGTTGGCCGGCCAATTTAAAGCAGCTGGCAGCCCAGTCTTTTGCCAAAGACAAGGGGCAACCAGGCCAGAAAGCCGACCCTGAAAACGGGCCATGGCGCATAACTCTCGACTACCCCAGCTCGGGCCCGTTTTTGCAGCACAGCCGCAACCGTGAACAACGGCGGCAGGTTTATCATGCGATGGTTACCAGAGCTTCTTCAGGCAAATACGACAACAGTGAAATAATCAGCGAGTTGCTGAAACTGCGGCGCGAAGAAGCACAGATTCTAGGTTTCAAGACTTTTGCCGAACTCAGCCTCGACAGCAAAATGGCGCCTGACGTTACAGCCGTCGAGAAAATGTTTGCAGAACTCGAAAAGCCAGCCCGGCCAATTGCAGAAAAAGAACTCGAAGAACTTAAAAAGATTGCGGCAGAATCTGGGCAGAAAGAACCTATTGCCCACTGGGATGCAGCATTCTGGGCTGAAAGACTGCGCGAAAAGCTGTATGACTTTACCGACGACCAGCTGCGTCCATATTTCCCGCTGCCACGCGTGCTTGACGGCCTTTTTAGTCTGGCAGAGCGTCTTTTCGGAATCAAGATAGTCAAATCAGCAATGAAAGACGTGCCTCGCTGGCATGAAGACGTCGATTTCTTCGATATCAACGACGAAAACGGCAATACCATAGCCCACTTTTACCTCGACCCATATTCGCGACCTGCCGAAAAACGTGGCGGTGCCTGGATGAACGAATGCTTTGGCCGGCGCATCGTCAATGGCAAAGTAAGGCTGCCGGTAATTTATCTTGTCTGCAACGGCACCCCGCCGATCGAAGGCAAACCCTCTCTGATGAGCTTCAACGAAGTCACCACCCTCTTTCACGAATTCGGGCACGGCTCACAGGGAATGCTGACCCGCATCGATGAAGCCGAAGCTGCCGGCATCAACGGCGTAGAATGGGACGCAGTGGAACTCGCCAGTCAGTTCATGGAAAACTGGTGTTACAACCGCCCCACCCTGCTCGGCATGGCCAGGCATGTTGAAACTGGCGAAACGCTGCCTGATGCACTTTTCGAAAAAGTCAAAGCCGCAAAGAATTTCCGTGCCGGTTCGGCAATGCTGCGCCAGCTCGAATTTGGCAAAACTGACATGTTTCTGCACCATTATTTCGACATAAACGGCAATGAATCACCGTTCAACGCGGCCAGACGCATCGCTGCCGAAACGGCGATCATGCCGCCATACGAACACGAAAGATTTCTGTGCAGTTTCTCTCATATCTTCTCTGGGGGCTATTCAGCGGGTTACTACAGCTACAAATGGGCCGAAGTTCTCAGTGCAGACGCTTTTGCCGCCTTCGAAGAAGCCGGACTTGATAACGAAGAAGCAGTCAGACAGCTTGGCAGAAAATATCGCGAAACGATTCTGGCTCTCGGTGGCAGCAAACACCCCACCGAAATATACAGAATGTTCAGAGGTCGCGACGCCTCGACAGCTGCTCTGCTCAGGCATTCAGGGCTTGCCTGATCTGCAATGTTTTTCCCGCTGCACGACCAGAATAATGAACAGGTAAAGACAGTGCCGATGGCCAGTTATGTGGTCATCGGGCTGTGCTTTCTCATCCATCTTTATTCAGTCATTCTTGGCTTCGGGCCGACCGGTAGAAGTGATCTGACCAGGTTTATCTACCGGCACGGCCTGATACCCTCGGTTTACTTCAACGATGCCACAACTTACCATATTGGCGAACGAAGGCCGCAGCTCACCCCAGAACAGCGGCAGATACTCGCCGAAAACGGTTTCAAAGGTTTCCCTGAGCCTGAAATGATTGAGTCTTCACAGCTGTGGGTCTGGCTGATGCCATTGACCTGCATGTTTTTGCACGCAAGCTGGATGCACCTGCTGACCAATCTATGGTTTTTCTGGATATTTTCGGACAACGTCGAAGAACGGATGGGAACCTTAAAATTCAGCTTGTTTTACCTGTTTGTGGGATTCTTTTCGAGCATTGCACATGCGGTCATTCAAAGCGGCTCGGAGATTCCCCTGGTGGGTGCCAGTGGTGCCGTCAGCGGGGTCATGGGAGCTTATCTGGTGTTGTTTCCGGTTAACAAGATAACCAGCTATTTCTGCCCCGTATGGTTTTTCATCAGGCGCATCGATGTTCCGGCGATAGTGGTTCTCGGTTTTTATCTGCTGCTGAATATGCTGCAGATGTATCAGTCAGGCGCATTAGGCGCGAATATTGCCTTCGACGCCCACATTTTCGGGTTTCTTGGCGGCGTCGGTGCGGCTTCCATTTTCAAAAGAATGTAACGCTGGCACAAAAGCCGGCATCAGCTTAGAGAACCTGTTTTTGCCGGTTCATCAGGCAATATACCACGACGTTCGAAAATACTATCGGTGCCAGGCATACCTCAGAGAGAAGCGATATGACCTGAATCAGCACCGTTGCAACAATCTGCGGCAATAACGGCATAAAAAAGGTGATGATCTGAGTTGAGGTTCCGGTAATGATCATCATGATGAAAGTGGCAAAAATAAAAAGACTGGCCAGCTTTATACGATCTTTCATAAAAAGCCTTTCAGAGGTCAGAAATGCATCTGAACCCGGCAAAAGAATCGTGACCGGCTCAACCATCAGATACTTGAAATAAACCGAAGCCATGATCAACATGCCGATAATCAGGGCAATCAGACAGCTGAAAGAAAATAAAAAACCGTGCCGCCCGGCAACCCCGGCGGCAGCCACGATCGAACCGCTGCAGAAAAGGGCAATCAACAGCCACAGGCTCAAATAAAGATGTTTTTTCAGCGAAATATCAAAAACCGGCTTGAAAAGACCGGCGAGCTTCCGGTTCAAAACCTCTTTATCGAGTTCCCGCCCATGAATGTAATCTTCGACCATCAGAGCGATCATAATCTTCCACTCTACCATCAGACCGAGAGATTTCCAGGCAAAATACGGTATGAAGATGATAAGAAAAAGAATACCGGTGGGTGGGCTGATACCCATAAAAAAACCGCCGATAAAAGTGATTAGGGCAAAACCCAGCCCCCACTTGAGAAACTGCTTTATCGTCTGCAGCGAAAATGTGTAAACATGCTTCTGATAAAGACGCATGGTAATATCGAAAATCTCGCTCACAGAAGCATCGCCCGCCGGCAACATCGAAAAAGTCTTCGACGGCACCAGCGAGCAAAGACTGCCCTCTACCCGACCCAGTTCGGCACGCAGCTGTGCGGCAACCCTGCTGTCGAGACCAGCCCTGTTATTGTAAAAATCAAAGGCGAAAGACACCAGAACAGCTTCACGACGCGAAACCATAGATTTTTTTTCGATTTCAAGCAATTGCCGTTCTGTCATATTCCTGGCGCTCTCCGTCAGGGGAAGAGCGACGCCGGAATCTGCGGCCATAACATGGCTGATCAGCTCATCGACGGTAGCCATCTCGCGGTCGAGAATATCGAGAGATTCGAGAGTTTTTTCGTCGGCAAGCTGCTGCTGCAGGCATTTGTCGGCAAGGGCGAGAAGAGCGGTGCGTTCGGCCTGCGGCGTTTTTTCGACCCTTGGCAGCTCGGTAACTTCTGCGTCGATATTGGCCCTGGCCTTGATCAGATTAACAACGCCGGCGAAAGCGGTATCAAGGCTGTTTTCAAAAAAAGAATCACGATGACGCTCGAGATAAATCTGTTTTTCGACATCTTTTACCAGAGAAGCAGCACCGGGCATTTTCGCGGCAGCGTATTCCTTAAGAACGGCAAACGCCTTGTCACGCAACCGCGGGTTTGGGTCGCGAATGAGTCTTTCGAGCAAAGGCAGCGACATAGCCTCACGACTATTTTTAAGAACATACAGAGCACTGTGCTTAAAAGGCTCGCGGCCACGGGCCAGCATTTTTTTCAGTTCGACTATCACATCGACTCTACCAGACTTTTTTAGAACAAGAATGCAGTTGGCGACTACCCTGTTATTTTTATCGTTGAGCAGAGGTGCCAGAAGATCAAATGCCTGATCGGAAGCGATTTCGCCAATAGCCTCGACAGCGTTGGCCCGCACCCTTTCGTCTTTGTGGTTGAGCAGCAGTTTTGCCCTGGGGAAGGCAGTAACAATTTTAAGGTCTCTAACCAGATTCAGCATCAGACCAAGGAGAAAAAAATCTTCCTCACGGTCGAAAACCTCGATAAAAGCATCATGCAGAGCAGGCAGACTGCTTTTGTCGATTCTGGTCAAAGCCATATATCTATCGGCAGCTTCAGAACTGACAAGGAAATCACGATGCTCGAACTCTGTCTGCGGCGCAGCAACGCTCGGTGTCTCTACAACCTCATGCCCGCCCGTCTCGAGCTTTTCGAGCAGAGAAGCAGCGGCCGGGTTTCCATCTGCTTTTTCGAGCCTGATAAACTGCAGAGCTCTGCTGCGAATATCGGGGTCGAGGTCACTTTGAGCGATTCTGGCAAGAATGACCAGAGATTGCGGCGATTTTATTCGGCTGAAGGCAAAAACAGCCGAAGCCCGCACCCATGGCCGCTCATCAAAAGCCATATTTTTAAGAAGTTCGAAAAGAGATTGCCCGCCAATCACCTGCAATGCCTTGACCACGTTGGCTCTGACACGGTTATCTTCGTCACCCATGACGGCGATTATGAGTCGGTATGCCTCTTCGCCCGCGATCATGGCAAGAGCTTCAACAGTATTGGCTCTTATACGCGCATCTGCGTTCTGCAGGAAAGGCGCCAGAGTCTTGACGTCATCCGGGTTGTGAAAGTGCCCGACGCCAATGACGAAACTGGCGAGCAGTTGCGGCACAGTCTCTTTTGAGAGAGCCGACAGCAAAAGAAAACGCGCTTCCGGGGTCTTCTGCGTGAGAATTTTTTTCAGGCCGGCAAAACGAGCATAAGGGTCGTCTGCCTGAAGAAGCTTTTCGATACCGATAGCAGCGTAAGTGTCAGTCTGTGTTTGTGAGGGCTGCACAACGGATTGAAGATGTTCAAGAGCTTTTCTTGCCAAATTTCTTGTTTCTTGATCGGGGTCAGAGCCGGCAATTTCAGTGATATGAGCGATAAGATCGACTCTGCCGGCTTTGACGGCCAGAATTATTCCGTGCTGACGCTCTCCAGCAAGGGATGACGCTAAAAATCGAGCTATATCATCTGAATTCTGGCTCATAAAACCGTTTAACCCTATTGTTCACCGGCAACAACCGGGATGCCTCTCTGAGGGACGTATACTTCTGCCGGCACAGGGATTATTTTAGCATTTTTTCTCAGAACAGCTGTCTGGCGACGGCCGACCTGCAGTATTTCGAAGCTCTGAGCAAAAAAGCCGGCAAAAAGAACGATCATTATTACCCAGAAGATCAGCATGATCGAAAAACCATTTCTATTATTCATGATCAGCCCCTGTCTGCCATACCACCCTTATATTGTCGGCGCCATTCCTGATCTGGGTCGAAAATGCATTTTTGGCAATTTTCTCGAACCCCCAGCAACGGGCACCACCTTCGAACTTCACAAGTCGTGAACCAACCTGCACAGCGCGGCCACCGTTCAAAACCCTTATTTTCCGGTCATTGTCGAATTCGACACCATTTTCGTCGGCGCGAGCGACGTTGCCGCACAGAGGCAGTTCTGCCTTTATCAGACTATAAAGGCTGGTCAACTCAGAACAGTCTTTTATATACCTGGCTCCATGGCGTTCGAGCATGATTGCGGCCTTCAGCCCCGGATAAATCGAATGCAGCAGAATACCGAGGACAGCGATTACGATCATGAGTTCTATCAAGGTAAAACCTTTTCTGGTTTTCATTTTTTCTTTACCTCGATCTGATAGATGACGCGATAGCGACCACCAGCGGCATTGAACAACGAAACAGTCACCTGATCAAGCTCAGAGTGAGGTTTTAACTCGATTTTCCAATCATGGCTGCTGATAAGAGATAGAAAGTTTTCGACTTGAATGTCGTGAATACCGGCTCCGTTGGCAAAATCAAGCTCGATACTGTTCTTTATGCTCTCAAGAAGATACATGGCGGTAGTATTGTGCTGCAGACGCCTGATTACATTGTTCTGAACATGAGAAAGCTCCATCAGCCCGAGAAGCATCATTGTGGCCAGCGTCGTGGTAAGGGTGAGTTCTACAAGAGTCAACCCCGTTTTTTTTCGCATCATAGCAAACTCCAGATAGCCCAGTAATATGAGCCAAAAACACCGGTAGTGACGATGGTAACGAACAAACCCGTCAAAAGAAGCATCACCAGAGTCATGGTTTGAGAAATCTGCTGCAACAGTCTTGATGAATGCCGGTAGTTACTGCCGGAAGCGTATTTTAGACGATCAGCAAGCAGACTCATCTCACCGGGAGCTGCAGGCAGGCGGTTTAAAATTTCAGAAAATTCAAATGCCAGCTCCGGTTCTTCGCCGTTAGCAAGAGACTGCGCCACCTGCCGCAATTTTTCGGCCTCAGCGCTTGCTGCCATCGAGGCGGCATGTTCGATAGCATCCGGTAGAGACTGGCCGGCCTGCAGATAAAGAGAAACAACTCCCTGAATCCGGCCAATTTCCTGAAGTCGAAGGGCGCGGTTGACTCCGGCCAGGCGGGCTGCTGCCGAATCGCTTGTCAGCTTCGACGAAAAAAGAGTGTAAGTCATCAGCAAAAATGAGCAAAAGATAAAAAGAGGAACCGGTAAAGAAAGCGGCCACAGATCGAGCTCAACGAAGTAGAGCAGTCGAAGCATCAGGGGCAGCGACTGCGAAGTCTCAGAAATCTGCCCGTAGACATGCGGAAACAGGTCAAAATTAAGATGCAGCAGATTGGCCACCAGCAGCATGGTAACCATAGCGGGGTAAAACAAGGCGGTGTTGATGTTTTCTCTGATTCTCTCGAGGTTTACCAGAAAACCCGTATAGAGCTCGAGCACAATCAAAAGTCTCTGACTGCCGAGAAGCGGCATTATCTTGGCCAGCACCGGGTCAAAATCACGCAAATCGGTGCAGGCTTCATCGACAGAGTACCCTTCGGCAAGTCGACTGGCAAGGTCACGCGCCCAGATCGATGCTCTTGAATCAGGCAAACCGGAAGCAAGCTGGCCCAGTGATTCAGGGATCGGCCGGCCACTGCGCAGCGCAACCGACAACATCTGGCAAAAAGTTATTATTTCTTGTGAAGATTTCTGTTCATTCATATTATTGCCGCCAGCATTATCACAACCATCGTCTTGAACACAGAATAGACGATCACCCCAAAAACCAGCCCCTGAGCGAGAGCGCTGACAACTTCTATCAACCTTCCGGATCTTTCGAGGGAACCGTTTAAACGTGTTTCAACCAGAGCTGCGCCCTGCAGCAGAATTTCGTCACCGCTTTCAGATACGGCGGCAAGCTGAACAAACCAGGTGGTAAACGAATCGAGGCCGACGCTCTCTGCAGCTGGCACAATCTGCTCACCCTCGGTGACGGCACGCGCAAAGGCACGCAACTTTCCAGAGAGACGCGGAAAATTATGTTTGACTGCCATGATCTCGAGAACCCTCATACGATGCTCTGCAGGAACGGCGGCAAGCATGCTGAGCAGGCTCAGCGTTTCGCAGTTCTGCGATACCCTGAAAACAATCCTGGCGAGGAAGAAAACCAGACTGATGAGGGCAAGGCCACCAATGGGCAGAAGAACGATGAACAGCAGACTTTCTGAGGAACTGGCTCCTTCGATAACCCAGTCTGACACGCCAATGGTTTTGATACGCAAACCCAGCATGATCTCACGAAACTGCGGCAGCACGAACATGATAAGAACCATACAGGTCATCATGGCAAAAGCCATTGTCTGCACAGGGAAATAAAGATATTGCACAAGAGTGCCCGCCGAAGACAGAGGTCGCTTCCAGTCGCTCAACAGGCGCCCTTTAAGGTTGTCAGGAATGGGTGATGCTAGAATATAGCGGTAATGGGCCGGTATTTCTCTTGCTTCTCGGGCAGAAAAGACTTCAGATTCTGAGTTGCCATCGCTCAACAGTTGGGCTGTTCTTGCCAGAGATGCCTTAAGCCCCCTGTGTTCGGTAACGGCAGCGGCTCTGATCAGAGCCTGATTCATGGGCAACTGCTCACGCAAAAGCATACCGAGATGAAACATGCCCAGCTCTTTTTTATCAAAAGCCCTCGCCAGAGCCTGAAAATTTCCTTGACCGAACGGGTTCATGCGACGGCCCTCGTTTCTTTGCCGTCAATCAGACTGAACGCAACTTCTGGCAAAAATTCTTCGTTGTCGCCACGCTTGAGATCGAGGTGTAAAACGCCGCGCAGCCCCGAAAGCACCAGAAGGTCATCGCCACCCATCTGGCGTATGCGATCTAGCGTTTCTTCGATAGAACCCGCATGAAAAGTCGCCAGAACGAGATGCCCAGACAACCCTGCCTGCAGAGCTTCTTTGATACATTTTATGTCGCGTATTTCGCCAAGAGCTATTATGTCCGGGTCCTGGCGAAGAAGGTGACGGAAAGCAGTTGCAAGATCTTTTTCTTTCAACTGATCTAAAGACGACTGGCAGATGCCGGGAATAGCAGCCTCAACCGGGTCTTCTACGGTCACGACCCGCAGGTTGCCGCTTTCTGAGGCAAGCTGAGCCAGAGTAGCATAAAGAGCGGTAGTCTTGCCGCTGCCTACCGGCCCCGAGATAAGAAACAGGCCGCGACTTTCTCTGAGCGGTGTCAGCCATCGCTGAACTGCATCTTCTGACCAGCCAAGTGCCGAAACAACAGGAAAGCGCACGGCAGTTATGATTCGCAACGAGACACGCTCGCCATTGCCTGTCGGGAAACAGGAAAAGCGCACGGCATAGTCCTCGTGCCTAAAGGCGCCTTCCTGGGCGATATCGTTTTGATGGGCCATACAGCCCGCAAGATGCTTGAGCCTGGCAGTCAGACGCTCATGGTGATACCGCGAGATTTCGAGGGCATTGTATACTTCTTTGGTCAGACGATAAGTGACCTTCACTTTTTCGTGGTCGACCGGTTCAAGGTGAATATCAGAAAAATAATTATCGGCAGCCGTTCTTAAAAGAGCCTTTGCAGCTCTCGCATAGGGCATGCCCCGCCAGGCAAGACACTCGGCGAACAGACTCAAACCACGCTGCACATCTACAGGTGCGGCTTGCCGCAAAAAACTGTCGAAACACAGACTCTCATCACGCAGCTTTTGCGCCAGAACGACAACGGCATTGGCACGGGCGCGGCCACCACAGTGAAGCTCATGAACGCTGCCATTGCGACAAGCAACTGTCAGGCGCCTCGATTTTGCCTGTAACTCGGCAACCTCTGGCCATTCAAGACGCAGAGCCGCAGGACCGTCGCCGATATAAAGAGCATCTGAATCAAGTTTAAAAGCCGAACGGCCCAGCAGTCTGCCAACCGGGCCGGGCAGAAAACAGACCGGCACAAGCCCCAAACCATCATCTGATTTAATTTTCTCAACAAGATCGCTCATACTGATAATTTATCACTTCGACGTTTTTTTTTAAACCATTATCTATTGAAGAGGTTTCTGGCTTATAGTAGTATCACAACTATGGTATTACTGAAACACCTCAATAAAGATTGTGCCATTCGACCGGTTGCCAGAGCGATACCCGCTCACGTGGCCTGCCGACTGCTGGGTAATGCTCTGAAGCCATGCCCCCTTGACCCAATCTGCAAACCCTGCAGCAAGACCGGCGTGTGGCTCTTTTATTCTGCGCTGCTCACAGCCATAAGCCTGGCATTTTTGCTTATATTCTGGGTTTTGCGCATAACCAGACTTTCGCTGCTTCTCAATTTGTTTGCCGCGATAATTGTGCCCCCGTGTAAATGGCTGTCGAATTGCCTGGCGGCAACGATACGTTTTTATCGTAATCTGCCATTCTGACATCTTGACCAAAACCATGCAAATCAATGCCCAGCCTGTTTTTTCATAATTTCAGCGGCCGCAATCTGCCCGATTACAGCCGCGAAGACTTCAACACCATGCATGTGGTTGATGGATTCATAGTTCAGACCGGCATGCAGCTGCCCTGTCAAGGCGGGGAAACGATCTCTGTAGATCTGGGCGGCGCAACCGTCTTTGCAGCCTTTGCCGATGCGCACGTTCATTTTACCCAGACCGGCATCACCCTTCTGGGCTGCAGACTCGAGAATGCCCGCAGTCTTGCCGACATTCTCGACATGGTCAGCAGCGCTACAAAAAAAAACAACTTCGTTCTAGGCTGGAACATGCAGGAAACAAGACTTGCCGAAAAGCGTCTGCCGACTCTTGCCGAACTCGACAGAACCGGCAAAGATGCCTTTATCTGGCTGGCACGCGCAGACCTGCACTCGGCAGTGGCCAACACGAAAGCTCTGCAATGGGCGCGTTCCTTTTTCCCGGACATAGACCCGCAAAATGCTTTGATCAGCGGCGAACGCTATAATTTTCTTTCTTATGAACTCAACAGACTTTTACCAGCCGACCTGAAAAAAAAGGCTCTCGAACTGGCGGCCACAGAGTGTTTTAAAAATGGCGTCGGCACCGTGCATGCCCTGGAAGGCTCCGAAAATTCAACAGAGGAAACCATTGCTGCAGCTGATTTTTTTGCAACCAGCCCGCTGCACGGCGTTATTTATCACCAGTCTCCGCATGCAGACCTTCCAAAGCGCATGAACTGGAACAAAATGGGCGGCTGCCTGCTGATAGACGGTTCACTCGGCACCCGCACTGCCGCCCTGCATCAGAATTACACCGATTCCAGCTCGAATGGCTGCCAGTATCTGAATTCAGAAGCTATCGACAGCATACTGAAAACCGCCACACACAACGGCATGCAGCTGGCTCTGCACGCCATAGGCGACCGGGCGATAGATGCGGCAACTGCATGCTATGCCCGGGCTGCCCTGGAATTTGGCAAACCGGCCTTGCCTCATCGTCTTGAACACTGCATTCTTCCGACGGCGCAGGCACTTGCTGACGCCCGCAAAGCCGAAACCCAAATATGTGTTCAACCAGCATTCGATTATTTCTGGGGCGGAGCAACCAACCTGTATGCACAGAGACTCGGCGCAGAAAGAGCGCTTCGCTGTAACCCGTTCAAAACCATACTGCTGGCAGGGCTCAAAATGGCCGGGGGGTCTGACAGCCCGGTGACGCCAATAAACCCGTTGCTCGGCATTCACGCCCTGGTCAATCACTGCAACCCCGATGAACGTCTCGACCTGAATACGGCCCTGGCAATGTTTATAGCCGAGCCTCACACTTTTGCCGGCGAAGAAAATCTGCGCGGGCATCTTCGCCCAACAAAATCCGCAGATTTTGTCTGCCTGACCAAAGACCCTTTCGCTGTTCCCCGGGCAAAATTAAAAGACCTGCAGATTCGAAGCCTGTATCTTGGCGGCAAAAAAGTTTACTGACTATTTTGCTTCTGCTAAAGAAAATCCCCGGCCTGCAAGCCGGGGATTTTTAGCGAATCTAGCAAAGCATCGTTATGATTTGTTTTTCCATTCTTCTACTTTGGCAACCATGCGAGAGAGCAGATCCTGGACCTTCTTTTCGCTGGTACTTTCGACGCTGACGTTTACGAATGGGCGATCAGGGTCAGGAAGAATGAGAACCCACTCATCATTGGAAAGCATTATTTTAACGCCATCGATCAGTCTGGTTTCTTTGTCTTTAGCAAATTCCATGGCATAACGCATGACTTTGCCTTTTTCTTCCCAGGGGCAAGGTATGCGGCTGGTGCGGGCAAAGAATTCTGGTATGCCATTAACGATGTCTGAAAGCGGTTTATTCAGTTGTGAAACAAGTTCAAGCAGCTTGACTGTCGAAAAGATACCGTCAAAAGCGGCCTGAAACGCCGGGAAAATAATACCGCAGTTTTCGTCGATCGAGACTTCGACCTTTTCGTTAACGGCGGCATCCATGAGAGCGCGAGCGTTTGTCTTGGTGCGCACGACGGAGCAGCCGGCCTTTGCCGCCATTTTTTCGAGTTCGTGGGTAGCAGAAACCGGAACGGCGATGCGGGCACCGGGAATCTGCTCGAAAATCATACGGGCCCAGACAACCAAAGCCTCTTCACCGGCAATGACGCGACCAAGGTTATCGACAAAAGTAATGCGTTCGGCACCGTCACCCATAATAACGCCCAGGTCTGCCCCAAGCGATTTTACGATAGAAGACACGCTGGTCTGCGACTGCTCAGGGCTGACGGTCAAAACTCTGGCCTCATCGTGGTAGGCATTGAGAGTGACAAACTCACAGTTCAATTTGCCGAGGAAAGTATTGAAAATACCGCTGGCACCGCTGAAAGCATAGTCAAGGACAACTTTGAGTCGGCGTTGTTTGATTGCTTCGACATCTATACAGCGCAGCAATTCTTCGCTGTAGTTTTCGGGGACGCGTGGCGGAAAGGTGATTTCACCCACTTCATTGATGGAAACACGTCGAAAATCTTCACGATTGAACAGGCGCTCGATCGATTTTTTTGTGTTTACCGAAATATCGCGACCTTCAACGTCAAAAATTCTGATTTCGAGCTGATTGGGATTGTCGCTGGCCACTTTAACATGTACACCGCCACCGCGCATAAAGGCGCTGGGTTTATATCTGGCAACCGGAGCGGGAGTGACGCGCAGATCGGCGACGTTGATACCGGCAGAACTGAGGCCGCAGATGATGGCGCGGTTGATCATACGGCTGATCTTGTGTGAATCGCGTGAAACAATGATGCTCGATTCTTTTGGGAGAGTTGAACCGAAAGCGGCGCCGATTTTTGAGGCCATTTCCGGGGTAACTTCGATATTGGCAAGACCGGAAATACCGAAATCACTAAAAAGATTTTTGGTCCATTTATCGCTCCAGATGATGCTGGTGTAGACAGTCGAACCCTCTTCAACCTGTTTTTTGGGCCAGATCTTGACATTTTCGCGAATGATGGCGCCCTTGCCAATACGGCACTCTTCGCTGATAATAGCGCCGTTTTCGACTTCAGCACGCTCCTCTATGTGAGTTTCGCTGCTGATGACAGCTTCGTCGAGACGAGCGTTTTCGCCGACGTGAACGCCATCCCAGAGAGTGGCACCCTTGATGCGGGCATATTTTTTTATCACGCAGCCATCGCCAAGCACGCAGTTTTCAAGCTCGACACCGTCTTCAATAATACAATTCTGCCCAATGATGACCCCGCCCTTGAATTTGACTTTTGCCGAAATATTGCTGTTTTTTCCGACCCAGACATCTCGACCGATTATATTCAGGCGTTCACCGGGGATATTGAGTTTGACTTCACCGTTGAGAACGTTCTGGTGGGCAAGCATGTATTCATCGAGATTACCGATGTCTTTCCAGTAGCCCTCGGCGATATAACCATAAAGAGGCAGTCCTTCTTTGAGCATCAGCGGGAAAAGATTCTTGCTGAAGTCAAATTCGGTCTTGGCCGGGATATATTTAAAAATTTCTGGTTCAAGAATATAAATACCAGTGTTGATAGTATCTGAAAAAACTTCGCCCCAACTCGGTTTTTCAAGGAATCTGACGATCTTGCCATCGTCAGCAGTAATGACGACACCGTATTCAAGGGGGTTAGTAACCCTGGTCAAAACCATGGTTGCCATGGATTTTTTTTCCTGGTGAAATTTGATTGCCTGGGCAAGATCAAAATCAGTGAGAACGTCGCCTGAAATAATTATAAAAGGCTCGTCTTTGAGCTTTTCTTCAGTATTTTTAACGCTGCCGGCGGTGCCAAAGTCAGCTGTCGCCATCTGGTATTCCATCTCGATATCGAAATCAGCGCCGTCACCAAAGTATTTGGTGATCACTTCGGGCTGAAAATACAGAATCGAGCAGATCTTCTTAAAATCATACTGCTTGAGCAAGTTGACGATGTGTTCCATCATCGGTACATTTGCCAACGGAACCATAGGTTTGGGGATGTTGCATGTGATCGGTCGCAAACGCGTGCCAAAACCGCCAGCCATTATTACTGCTTTCATTTTCTTTCCTCACTCATTCCATTCCTGTTACCGGAAATATTAAACCCGGTTCAAACAATTCTAGAGTGGCTGTGCTGCCAAGTCAACCACTATAAATTAAAGACAGAGCAATTGCATTAATTCCCCGTATTCCGGGTCCAGGCCAACGATCACCCTGAAATTAAAAGCTCTTTTATAAATACCGGAACTGTCAATTTATCAAAGAGACATTGACTTAAAAACCCTTAACACCGCTGGTTTGAAAAAGTTCAAGGTATTTTTCCATCATTGAATCCCATTGGGCGGTCTTGATAATTCTTTCGCGAGCTGCTGAGCCCATTCTTTTGAGTTGCTGCGGCGACTGCTGCAGAGCTAAAGCAAGTTTATCGCGCAACGAGTTAAGATCATTATGGCGGTAGAAAAAACCTTCGACACCGTCATCGAACATTTCTGTAAGACCACCGGTAGCCGGCAGCAGCATCGCAACACCTGAAGCCATCGCTTCTAGAGCGACATAGGCATACGCTTCTCTCGAAGTCACGGCAAAAGCAAAAAGATCAAGAGCCGAATAAACAGCTTCGACGTCGTTACGAAAACCAACTATATGAAAACGATCGGCAACTCCAAGTTCTGCGGCAATTTTTTGTAATTTATCAGCATAACCGGGCTGATATTCACGCCCGACATATAGCAGATGAACGTCGGCACGGTCGCGGGCAGGGCCAGTGCCATCATATAGCGCCCGCAATAGAATCTCAGAGCCTTTCTCGGGGTGAATCCGCCCAGATGAGCCGATCAATATGGCATCCATCGGAATATTGAGTTCCTGACGCAGTATTTTGCGGCGTTCGGCATCGGGTCGATATCTTGTCGTATCAACGCCGCTTTTTATACATACGACCTTCTGGGGGTCGATGCCCCATTGTCTGACGATCTTGTCGCCCACATAATCAGCGTTTGGCACCACTGCAGCAAAATGCCGGAACATGCGGCGATGCAAGGGATCTTTGCGCACATGGCTGCCAACTCCAATTCGATAAAACAGAAAAAGCTCTGGCCGGCGTCTGCTGAGCAATCTGGCAAAATGCAACGGATACATCAGCTGGGTGCGAAAAGCGACAACAGCTGCCGGATCAAGCTCGTAAAGCATCTTCAGACAATTCGGGTAGCTTTTCAGGTCGTATTTTACCGTTTCCGGAAACGGCCACAGATCCAGTCCACGATCATGGCATTGCCTGGCAATCAATGAATCAGCCGGCGCTGCGACTTTAACAGAATGCCCGCGATTGACCAGATCTCTGGCAAATCGCAGCCCAAAAAGCTCTAGCCCTGAACAACTCGTGTAAGGCAACAAGATAACGACTGGCCTCTGATGCATAACGCCCCCCAAAAAACAGTTTCGTGCAATTGTAAAGAGCTGGGTAACCAATCCGCAAGAAATATTTGCCGCGGATGAACTCAGAATAATCTTAGCCACGGATGAACGCAGATAAACGCGGATAAGAAAAGGAGGTGAAATAGGAGGAGAAATAGGAAGAGAAAGAGGAAAAAGAAAGAGAGTCACGGATGAACGCAGATAAAAATAGGAAGAGAAAGAGGAAGAGAAAGAGGAAAAAGAAAGAGAGCCGCGGATGAACGCAGATGAACGCGTATGGAAAGGGAACAGGAGCAAAAAAAGAGAAAAATCAAATTATCTTTGTCGGTCGTTATCGTTGTTGTCTTGATCCTGGTTTTGTTATGGTGAAAAAGCTGGAGCTACAAAAACGGCATAATATTGCGCTTTCTTTTGTGAATATCAGCAAATCTCTCTGAGAAAACGGTGAAGAGAAAAAATGTGGTGCAGGCCGGCCCGTTTTGCAGTTGCCAGTGAGGGAGCGTTGTCGTCGGCTACTACGTAAGTCATGATTTTTTGCTGTTTTTTCAGCATTGCCGAGGCTCGCGCCAAAATGGCGGGAGCAAGATTACGTCCCCTGATTGCCGGGCGAAGTTCGATATAAACTTCTGAAAAATTACGGGTATTACGGATAATTTTGACATAGCCCTGCATCTGGCCGTCAAAAAACATATAAAGACCGTCGCCGGGTCGTTCTTCGATATCAAAGCCTTCGGGCAACTTCAGGTCAGCGCGGGGCGAAAGGCAGTCTGCAAAATCTGCCAGATAATAATGCAATGCTGGTTGCTGCCTGAATTTACCGGCAAACAGGCCTGCTGCTTCATCGGGTACCAGTAGAGTCATTTCTTCGTGGGGAAGCAGCTTTTCGCAGGCCAGCGCCTCTGCTGCCGAGCCGACCAGGCGAGCAAGGTTCCAGTCGCCGCTGCCGGCCACTGCCGGCAGATAAATCCAGCCACCTTTTTCACAGGCGTTTTCGGGTAACAGTTGTACAGAATGCGCATCTGTCTGCAGACGATCTATTTCATCGACATAACGGCTTTCGTCTGTATACATAAACTCAAGCAGACCGGACAGCTTTTTCATCGACGTTTTTTTTGCTGCTTGCGATTCTCCGGCGGCCTGTTTTCTTTTGTTCTCGGGGTATTCTGGCCTTTTTGAATCTGCCGGCGGCCCTGCATGCGGTCGCCATGGTTCTTAGACACTTTGATTTTGTTGCCCTGGGGATCAAGACCGGTATAATACATGGCCGAGCCCATGCTGCCGGGGGTCGGGGTGAATTCCTGAATCTGCTCGTGTGCAAGATGCAGGTCCCGGATGATTTTTGCCAGGAGCTGATCGGCATTTTCACTACCCGGGAAAGCCGTCATCAGATAAGGCACAAGAAACAATCGACGCCCGCGTTTTTCGCAGGAAGCGTAAAAGCGTTCGGCAAATGCCGCAAAATCAGAATTTTCGCCCTTGCGCATCAGGTGCAGCACCTTCTTGTCAAAATGCTCGGGGGCGACTTTTAGTTGCCCTGAAACATGGTTAAAAACTATGTATTCAAAAAGATCCCATTCATCCGGGCGGATCAGGTCATAGCGCAACCCTGAGCCAAGAAAGACTTTGCGGATACCGGGTATGGCAAGAGCCGCCTTGAGCAACTCGGCCAAAGGCCTTATGGTATTAGTAACATTGCGACAAACAGCCGGATGAGTGCACTGATTACCGGCACAGCCACCGATGCGGCATTCCCAGCCATACATATTCACGGCCGGGCCGCCAACATCGGGCACAACACCTTTGAAGTCAGGGTGTTTAACGAAGCCGGCAATTTCTTCGAGAATACTCTGCGGCGATCGCGAGCGAATAGTTCGCCCCTGATGAATCGAGAGAGCACAAAAACTACAGGCGCCAAGACACCCCCGATGTGACTGAACCGAGAACTGTACTGGCTCAAGCCCTGGAACAGGGTTTTGATACAAGGGATGTGACCGGCGGTTGAACTGCAGCTCGCCCATTATCTTCGTTTCAAGCAAATAATCGGCCGCATCAGGCGGGAAACAGATTGTATCGCCCTTGGGATGCTGTTGAACAAGAATTCTGGCGCGTGGTTGCACCGAGACATCGAGAGTTTTAGCGAGATGCATAAAAGCAGCCGGTTCACGGCGGCATTCTTCTACCGAGGGTAGAAGCAGATAATCGTCGTTGAGCCAGTCTCGCCAGCTGTCATGCCTGACCCGCACGGCAGTTTGCGGAATACGCGGCACCGGCGGTTGACAATCTGCTTTGAACCAGGCGACAATCTTTTCGATCACCGGCTCAGCCATGCCGTAGACCAGTATATCAGCCGGGGCATCGAGCAACACCGGGTCGCGCAGGCGGTCTTCCCAGAAGTCATAGTGGGCAAAGCGGCGCAGCGAGGCCTCGATACCGCCAATTACAATCCCCGAGTTCTTGAACAACTGGCGAATTTTCTGGACATAAATCTGCAATGCTCTTTTAGGTCGCAAGCCAGGCTCGCCGTCAGGAGACAGGCGATCGCGGCCGCGTGGCATGCGACTGGCCGTATAGTTGGCCACCATGCTGTCCATGGCACCGGGAACTACGGCAAAAAAGAGCTCTGGCCGGCCCCAGGCGAGAAAATCTTCGTCGGAGGTCCAGTCAGGCTGGGCAATGACGGCAACCTCAAGGCCAAGACGCTGCAGCAGGCGACACAATACCGCGGTAGGGAAAGCGGGATGATCGACGTAAGCGTCGCCAGAAATGATTATGACGTCATATTTTTTATTGGCAGCCGCAGCCGGCGGGCGATAGCTGCGACCTCTAAATGACAGGGCCGGGTAGTTGAACCAGGGCAAAGCAGTGCCTCCGAAACTCTTACCAGGTTGTGGGTGGCACCACTACCTGAATTGATGTAAACCTGGCCTTGTCGATCACATACAAAGGCGGAACCAGGTATTTTCCCTTCAAAACTATTGCAGACGATGAGCCGCCATCGAGAAAAATTGCTTCGCGCACGTTCTCGAAAACTTTTTCTTTGATAAAAGTGCGGGCGACCATGTGAAAATTGTGACCGTCTTCAAAAACAAGAAAGAACAGATTACGCCGGTCATCTTGAGCAATCACGGTCTTGCGGCTGATCTGATCTTCGCGGCGAAATCTGAAGCGCTGCCGCTCGTATGCTTCCATGTGCACATCCTTGCGGTCGCGCAGTATCCAGCCACCGCCGCCAATAAAATTATCGATCGTCGAATCGAATATGGTTGCTGTATTGAACCAGATGCGCGAACGATTGTTACGGTCGAGCAGTTCAGAGGCATTCAGACTGGTTTCGCCAAGATACCAGAACTGGCGTTTCTTAGCTCCTCTGAATGTTGCAAAGAAACAACGGGAGAGTTTGCCGGGAATCTGCAGAATACCGCCAGGAATTCGACTTTCACCGATAACCTGCCCCAGAACTCCACGGGGAGAATAAAATGTGCCGTTGATGGCCGCCACCAGAACATCGAATTCCCCGTTTTCAATGGCTTCGCGTTCTCGTCTCTGGTAGTTTTCGAGCAGACCGGTATTGTCATACCAGGTATGAACCCTTGCTTCGAGCTTGCCCTGCATGATCTTGATGCCGCGATAGCCTTCGCCATCGATAATTTCAAGCCCTTCCGGCAATTTGCCGAAATCAGGGAGCGGCATTTTGCTGACAGCCTGGCTGAACACGTTTCTGATGGCACTTTTGAGTTCAAAGGCATGCAGAGGTGCCAACCCGGCTGCAAGCATCAGAAACAAACAAAGTGATCTATAAGCGCGAATCATAGCGTTAAAGTCGTTCCTTCCGTCATACTGCAGATGCTGGAATTTTACTGAAATACGTCAGAAAGGTCGGAAACGTCTACAGCAAAATAAGTATTGCTTTCGTTGCCGCCGTTCTGCTTCGCATAACCAACCCTGACAATCATTGGCAACCGCTTGAAAAGCAGAATCTGGCTTCTGATTTCAAGCCCGCGATCAGCATACCAGTTGAAGCGCCCCTGATTGTTCACGTCACCCATTTCCCAGAAAATTTCTGCAACCATGAACTCGTTGTAAATCCAGTTCAGAATTTTGGGAAACTTGAAATTCACCGGTTTGCCGAGCTGCATCCCGAAGGCTCGCAATCGGTCGCCAGACTTGAATGCAGAATCAAATGCCCGCATATAATCTATGCCGCCAAGACTAAGATCGTCTGGGCGCCTGATTCCGTCCTCTTTGTCGTCTTCCGCTACCCAGGCACGTGCGGTCAGCACCATGCCTCTAAATGGAACATGTTCGTTCCAACGCAACGACATACTGTCATAGTTCATTTCGCCATCTAGAAATTCATTGCCACGTTTGTAAGTCGCGGTTACCGTTCGACCTTTCTGCGGGAACACTTTCCAGTATGGTTCGGTGCGAATGGCGCGATGACTCAGCCTGGTGTAAAAAGAGTGATCCAGGCCAGTTGTCGGGAACGGGCCCGGACTGTTATCGGGAATTTTGGCAATAAGACGTTTGGTAAGATCGGCACCAACAGAAATTGTCGTTGAAAGGCTGAGCGGGTATTCGACATCGACCACCTTGGCCCGGCTGCGCTCAAAATACTCGTTGCTGAGATAACTTTTTTCGCGGGTCTGATCGACTATGGAAGCAGTAACCTTGAAAAGTCCGAATCTCTGCATATAAACACCGGTGTATCCCCAGTTTTTGCTCTTGAAGCCGTAAGTTGGGGCAATAACGATATTGCTGCGATCGAGACGGTCGGTGCGATAGCTATAGACGCCAAACACAGCGCCATCTTCGTCTTCGCTGAGCAATGGTTTCCAGTAGCTGGTATGATACTCGCTTTTGTATCTTTTGCTCTCTGAAGGCTTGAATTCTTCAGTGATCACCGGCACATATTCACCAAGCTCGAAAGATTCGCGCACTGAAACGGCCTGCGGCATGGAAGTTTTCCAGAAACCGCCCTGATACAAAGTTACAACTTCAATGCGACCTTGTGAGAGGTTTATATCCCATACTCCTCCCGGCAGCATAGTATGTTTTTCCATATTTTTGCCAGCGTGGGCGATCGAAAACAGCTGGGTAGTATGAAAATCTTTTTCTGCAGCGAACCACAGATGGTTTTCGTCACAATAAAGCGATCTGATATCACCTCTGGAAGCGAGAATTTCGCGCGGTTGCCGTTCCCGATCGTCCTTCACAATTGAAACTACAGCCAGACGCTTTTTAAAATCAGCAGTTTCGAAAGTATAGTAAAGTTCGCGACAAGACATGCTCAAAGCAACATCGAGCGGTCTGACAGCCGCCCCGAATTCGAATTCGATCTGTGTCGAGTTCTTGAATTCAGGGTCTACAGACATTATTCGAGTAATACCGTTTCTGATCGAGGTATAAAAAATTCGGCCAAACTTTCGCCCAAGTGGCTTGAAACTGCCTGGTTCGTTGGTGAGACACTTTTCAACGCCTTCCGGGGTAACCAGCCAGAGCCCCAGGCGTCTTTGCCTCTGCGAATTTACCCAGTAGCGGCCAATGATGACTTCACGCGAAAGTTCATCGACCATCAGCAGCGGATGAACGTTTTTGAGCAACAGTCTGGGGCGGCTGCTTCCCTTCTGGTAGAAGAGATCGTAAGCTTCAGTGCTGTAACGCCGCGAAGACACCCAGACCTTTTCGTCGGGCGAAATCTGGCGCATAGAGCCAAAAAAGTGGCCACCCGCCCCGGCCTCTTCAACTTCAAAGCTCTGTTCAGCCGCTTTCTCTTTTAATTCGCCGCATTTATCACAGACAAAAGTGCGATAACTGCGAAAAGCTTCATTGAGACTCACGCCGTAATGCTGACGAAAAAGTTTGGCAAAACCGGCAGGCTTGCGAAAAATACTTTTGAGAAGACTGAGGGCGGCACCGCTTTTGTAGTGTTTATCCCAGTATTCAAGCATGCTGTGCGCCTGAAAAGTCATTTCTTCGCGACTCAGAGTCGGCTGGCTGAGAATTGTATTGAGCTCGTCCAGCGAATAAAGGCGGTTGTGCCGGGCCATGTCAAGCAGACGACTGTAATGAATCGAATCGAGGGGAAAAGCGTAGCTGAGTGCCAGGCCATCCATGAACCACTGCGGCACCGCAAGCATGGCCAGCTGCCGACGCCAGGAATTGCTGGAGGCGGCAAGAGTGCGCAAAATCATGATATTGGCCAGGCGCATGGCGAAGCGCTTTTCAAGAGAGTAACCGCGCGTTGAAAGCATGCCGATTTCTTCGAAGAGGCCCAGGTTGATCCAGTCAAAGTCAGAATCGGCAGAACTGCTGATTCGGTCGTCGTGATCATTGAGAATGACCGTGGCTTCAAAATTTTTCTGGTCGGGGAAATGAACCAGCAGAGCATCACGAACTTTGATGAAGCCGGCAAGAATACGCGGCACGGCCATTTGCGAAGACTCCGGGAAATACAGCCTGATACCACCGGTGGCAATGATCTGATAATCGCCAAGTTGCCGGTAGACATCATTCAGTTCTACGGCACCCGCCGGTTGCAGAAACAAAAGAAGAAAAACCACCAGAACAAGTTGTCGAAATCCAGATTTTACGGACATATTTCCCCTCGTTTTACTCATCCTTCTGCGACCTTGAAATTGCGTCTGGGCCTGAAGTTTTTGCGCGTCAGCATTTCAAGCTGCGGAAACTCGATTTTTATAGAATTTTTGCCGCAGATTTTTTCCCAGCCTTTGATCAGTCCTGGGGTTACGGCAATACGAAAGCGTGTCGGCGGCTTGAGCGTAACTTTGCCGCCCTCTGGCACATGAATTTTGATGGTAAATGGCAACTGACCTGAGTTTTTCTGCAGCACTCCCAGAAGTTTCTGGTATTGTTCGCGGTTTGCGTGCGCCGGCGGAACGGCCAGAGAAATTTTTGAAAAACCCTCCTGGTTGAAGTCGTCAAGCACCAGAACCTTCTCGATGTTGGTTTTTACCGTGCCGTCCATCAGTTGAGCCTGAACGATCAGAAAAAGCGGTTCGTCAATCTTGAGAAGATGATGATATTCTTCATACGCCCTTGGGAAAATGGTGACATCGACGGCGGTATTATCGGCTTCAAGGGTCAGAAAGGCCATTGTATCACCTTTTTTGGTCAGGTGACGCTTGTAGCCGGTCAGAATGCCCGCAATTCTGCAGGTCTGGCCATCTTGCGCTTCTGACAGACTCGTCAGCGAATGAGTCGAAAAAACCCTGCCCAGGGGAGCTACCGCATTGAACGGGTCGCCGGTCAGATAAAAACCAAAAACTTCTTTTTCTGACTGTAACAGTTCTTTCTCTGAGAGCTCGGGTATATCGGGCGGCTTGATCTCGACCTCGGCCATGCCACTGTCGTCAGCGCCCAGAATATCAAAGAAAGTCGCCTGGCCGGCCATTCTGTCTTTCATGGCGGTCTGCCCGGCTTTCAGGGCTTCAGAAGCCATCTGAATCAGCTGACTTTTTTTGAGACCGAACGAGTCGAAAGCACCGGCTTTGATCAGGGCATCGATAACCCTTGAGTTGACCTGCCGGGTATCGACCCTGCGGGTAAGGTCTGCCAGAGACTTGAAAGGGCCGCCCTTGCTTCTCTGCTCGACGATCGAATCGACGGCACCCTGCCCCACCCCTTTTATGGCGCTGAGACCGAAGCGAATATTCCCCTTGTCGACCTTGAACAGGCCGACAGAAATATTGATATCGGGTGGCAGGATCTCCATGCCGAGGGTTCTGCATTCATCGACATACTCGGCGATTTTGTCGGTGTCGTTTATTTCTGATGAAAGAACGGCCGCCATGAACTCAACAGGGTAATGCGCCTTAAGATAAGCAGTGCGGAAAGTTACGACCGCATAGGCAGCCGAGTGCGATTTGTTGAAGCCATACTCGGCAAAACCGGCCATAAGGTCGAAGATCGACTGAGCCAGCTGGCCATCGACGCCGCGTTCGATAGCGCCTTTGACGAACAGTTTGCCCATTTTTTCCATGACTTCGGCGATTTTTTTACCCATGGCTTTGCGCAAAGCGTCTGCTTGCGCCATGGTGAAGCCGGCAAGAATGTTTGCGGTCTGCATGACCTGCTCTTGATAGAGAAAGACGCCGTATGTGTCTTTGAGGACAGGCTCGAGGTCGGGGTGCGGGTAAGCCATCTCTTTGCGACCATGCTTGCGCTCGACAAAATCATCGACCATGCCTGAGCTGAGCGGGCCGGGGCGATACATAGCCAGCAACGCGATAATATCTTCGAATACAGATGGTTTGAGGCGTGAAATCAGGTTGCGCATGCCCGAAGATTCGAGCTGGAACACCCCGAGAGTCAGCGCCTGCTGCAGCAGCTGGTAGACTTTCGGGTCGTCGATAGGCGCTTTTTCGAGGTCGACGTCGACTCCCCTGCTCTCTTTGATGTTTTCGAGGGCCCGCTGCAGGATCGTCAGTGTTTTCAGGCCCAGAAAGTCCATTTTGAGAAGGCCGATACTTTCGATGGCATTCTTCTCATACTGGGTCATTATGTTTTTGTCTTTGTCTATACAGAGCGGCACGATATCCATCAGGTCGATGGCCGAGATGACTATGCCGCAGGCATGAACGCCGGTGTGTCTGACCAGGCCGTCAACGGTCCCGGCAATTTTTAAAAGCTTCTTCTGCTGTTCAGTGCCGTGTTCAACAATCTCTTTAAGTTCGGGAACGTCGTTTAAAACAGCCTTGAGATGAATGCCCGGCTTGTCGGGCACCAGTTTGGCAATGCGATCGACTTCGGGCAGTTCCATGCCCATGACCCGGCCAATATCACGAATCGCCATTTTGGCGAGAATAAAATTGAAGGTAATAATTTGCGAAACCCGGTCACGACCGTACTTTTCTTTGACGTAATCGATAACTTTCTGGCGGCCGTCGTCGCTGAAGTCGACGTCGATATCTGGCATGCTGATACGATCGGGGTTCAAAAACCTTTCGAAAAGAAGGCCATATTTAAGGGGGTCTATGTCGGTGATACCCAACAGATAGGCAACAATAGAACCAGCAGCTGAACCGCGCCCAGGGCCAACCGGCACTTCCATTTCGCGGGCGGCGCGAATGAAATCCCAGACGATGAGGAAATAATCGCAGAAACCCATGCGTTTGATAACTGAAAGCTCGTAATCAAGACGCTTTTCAACTTCTTCACCGGGAGTTTCGCTGCCATAACGCCAGGTAAAACCACTGCGACAAAGTTCTGTCAGGTAACTTTCAGAGGTTTTTCCCTCGGGGAGTTTGAATTCAGGCAGAATCGATTCGCCCAGTGTCAACTTAACATTGCAGCGCTCAGCGATACGCAGAGTGTTCGAAATGGCATCGGGCCATTCGGCAAACAGCTCGGTCATTTCCTGGGGCGATTTGAGATAGAACTCGCGAGTGCCGAAGCGCATGCGCTTCTCGTCGTCGATTTTCGCGTTGGTACTCAGGCACAGCAGGGCATCCTGGGCTTCCCAGTCTTCGGGGCGAACGTAATGACTGTCATTGGTGGCCACGATTGGGCAATCGCAAGCTCTCGCCACTTCCACCAGTGAACGCAGAATCTTTACCTGGTCATCGAGACCGTGATTCTGAATCTCGACATAAAAGTTTTCGGGGCCAAGAATCTGCTGATAGCGCTTGATTGCTGCCATGGCAGCTTCGCGGTCGCCCTTGAGCAGTTCATGAGGCACTTCACCAGCCAGACAGGCTCCAAGGCCGATCAAGCCTTCTTTGTGCTGTTCGAGCAGTTCAAAATCGATACGCGGCTTGTAATAAAACCCTTTGGTAAAAGCGATGGTCGAAAGCTTTACCAGATTTCGGTAGCCCTCGATATTGCGTGCCAGCAGCACCAGGTGGTACATCGGATCTTTCTTGTTCTCGGTGTGTGAGCCCGGTGTCAAATAAGTTTCAAAACCAATGATCGGCTTTACACCCTTTTTCAGTGCATACTGGTAGAGTTCGATGGCACCGAACATATTGCCATGGTCGGTAAGAGCAATAGCCGGCATGCGAAATCTTCTGGCCGCGTCAACAATGGCCTTAACAGAGGCCGCGCCATCGAGAAGGCTATAGTGGCTGTGTACATGAAGATGAACGAAGTTGGTATGAAACATGGCGGTTAAATTATATCGCAAAACAGCTTTTCAGTTACATTTTTTTTATAAAACTCTCGCACTAAAAAAGAAATTAAACGCACAACAACACCGTGGTATAATGCTTCGGCCTGCCCGAGCAGGGCTTGCCTGTATCAACCATTTCAATATCGATGAGCTGCCAGAGTGAATAACCATCTTGCCCTGCTGGAAGGACATTTCAGAAAAGTCTTCGGACTCACTTTTCCCATACTGCTGACACTTGGGCTGGTTTTTGCGGCTATTCATTTTTCTGAATCGGCGCAACAGGGCTGGGTCGAACAAAAACGCGCGCTCTGGGCAGAAAAAGCTGAAATATTACTGGCTTCAGTGCGGTCAAATCACACTTTTGCCGATCTTGCCGAAGAAGCCGGCAATAACCTGGCACGTGAGATCGAAACCAGTTTCTCGCCAATACCAGATCCTCAGACTTATTCTGGCTTAGTAAAAAAACACTTTTCAGAAGATTTTATCGATGCCGGTACACTCATCTGGTATTTCAGCATCAAAGATGGCAAAGCAGTCGCCAGAACCGGGCACGGCCTTACTTCAACCCGCCTGAGAGTTATGGAAAGAGTCTTTAACGGCATTCTCGAATTTTTTCATAACCAGAACATTTCGCTGCAGGAAATCAGCACCCGGGAAAAATTTCTCAGAGGTGTACTGGGTCCGCATTCATCTCCATTATCGCTGGGCAGACGGCGGCAGGGGAAACTTACACCGGTAGTCTTCGAAGGGCGCCAGTATTATTTTTACTGGCGGTTGTTCTCGGCTGAAGATCAGTCAGCTGCAGGAACAGCCATTCTTTTTCCGGCCGAAAAAATCGACAATATCGAGCACACACTGCGGATTGTTGCAGATCGAGCTCTAGTAAACACCAGGCGCCATTTTGGAGTGGCATTTATCCCGGCCAATCACTTCAGACAAACGCTAAAACCGATTTTTCCGGAAGCAATCAATGCCAACGAAGATTATCGACGAAAACTTGAATTTCAGATCAGTCAGATACTCGAACAGGGTGACGACAAAGGCAACCAGGTTTTTGAATCATCTGATCACCTTTTTTTGCGGGGTTTTCTTACAATCGATCTTCCTTACGATGCGGTCATTTTTGCCCCCCGATCTGCGGAGCTGGCGCCACAAAGGCATAGTTACTCAAACGCCGCTTTTCTGGTGCTGATTTTTTGGCTGTGCCTTTTCGTCTATTTCTACATACAGAATGGCCGAATCGGGCTGCCTCTGACTGTATCATTCAGAGTTATCTTCTTCTTTTCGGGTCTATTACCGATTTTTCTGATGCTTTCAAGCGGCTTTACACTGATCGAGGAGTCTTATCAGAACGACCTTCTTGAACTTCGCCGCGAAAACAGTGCCAGGCTCAGCTTAATCAATGAAAAAAGCGACAATCTGATGCCGCTGTTCGGTTATCACATTTCTGAAATGCTCAAGTCACCAGAGTTGCAGAACCTCTTGAGCGATGGCAACAAAGCCGATTCTGGTCGAGCGTTCGAATTAATCTGCAACAACATGCAAAAACTCGAACTGGGGCTCGACCATCTCTTCATTTTTTACCCGGGCCAGGCTCCCGAACTCTTTGTTCGCGACAACCGCATGTACCAGAATGCGAAAACGAACATGAACATCAGCTCGGCCGGCCTGTTTGAACTGCACCAGCGATTTTCTCAGCTCATGCCATTGCCTGCCGTGAAGCTTGACCCAGGGCAGGTTACCGCCCATAAAGTCATGGGAAATCTGCCCAAACGATTTCTCGAAAGTTCTTACAATCTGGCCTACGAGAGAGAAAACTTTCTCAATTATGGCAGCAACAGCAAAGAATATTACTATTCAGTAATTTTGAGCAAGAAGGGCAAAATAGCCTGTTATCTCACCTTTGCTGTCAGCACGGCAACAATGTTCCACAAATATCTCGAGCGCGAACTCAACTCTCTCAATGTTGTCGGCAAACACATCTTTCTGGCAGCGAAAGAGCTGAATAATTCTGACTTCGCTCTTTTTCAGGGGCGAAAAATGCACTCACTGCAGAGTCAGACTGGCAACTACGCCCTCAATTTTCTGAAAAAATGCCGCAGTTCTATTTTTGAAAAACATATTTCTGACCGCGACACCATGTATCTTTTTTTCCCGATGCACAAAATGCCGGGCTATACCGGTGGTTGCGTAATCTCATTGTCTGAGGCGAACTATGCTCAACGCCTGAAACAGCTTCTACTTATCGTCACAGCCATATTGTTCGCCTGTCTTATGTATGTCGCCGCCTCATTTGCCACCGCCTACATGCTTTTACCCATTGAAAAAATCAACAGCACCCTGCAGGCAATCAGTTCAGGAAATCTCGAAGTGAAAATCGACATCGAGAGACGCGACGAGCTGGGGCTTCTCGGGCATACAATCAGCCTGATGCTGGATGGCTTCAAAGAGAGGCTCAGGCTTGGGAAATTCGTTTCTTCAACTCTAAACTCCAGCCTTTCTCAAAATACAAGTCTGGAAGACCTCAAAAAAGCCCGCGAGATTACCGGCGCAGTTCTATTTTCTGACATCAGAGGTTTTACAACACTCTCAGAAACGCACCCTCCGGCCGAAATTGCTTCAATGCTCAATTCTCACCTTGAATGTATGTCTGAACAAATACAAAAATTTGGCGGACAGATCGAACAGTTCATCGGCGATGCAATCGTGGCTTTTTTCCCGGATACTGCCGGTTCAGACAGTCGAAAGTCTGCCGTAAAAGCGGCAATAGCAGCCCACCGGGCTCATGTTCGCCTCACAGAAGAACGCAATCTTCAAGGTTCCTTCACTTACAGCATCGGTTTCGGGATAGAGCACGGCAAAGTAATCGCCGGCTCACTTGTCACGCCTGAACGCTGTGAATTTTCGATTATCGGTGCCACGCGACTGCTTGCCGAAAAATACGAAGGGTTAAGCAAGCTCGGCTCATTCAGCCGCATAATAGTGTCTGCAAACTTCACGGAAGTTATTGCTCACGAAAACCTGGCAACTTGTGTGCCTCTTAAAGAAACCGATGTTTATGAGCTTGCCGGAATCGAGGTGCCAGAATGAAAAAAATGGCAATACTGCTGGCTGCCGCAATTTTATTATCTTTGCCGGCCCTTTTGATAAATTTTTCAATTAAATCATCATCGCAGCTGCTGCAGATAGAATACGAAAAACAGCTCGAAACCAGACTCACCCATGATCTCATGGCTCAAAGCCAGCTTACCGGGCTGATTGCTGAAATAGTGCAACAATGTTTCTTCTTTTTAACCAGAACCGACCAGCTTTTTAGGACTCTTGAGCAAACGAGCTTTCTGCAGCCCTACAAACAACTATGCCACGAATTCGTCTATGAAATCGCCGACAACTTTGGTCTGCCCTTCGAACTGTGTTCGGCTATAGAGATAAAAGAACACACTGTGCTTGATCATTTTTCTTTCAAAGACAAAAAAATGGTCGACAGCAACAGAGTAACACTTTTGACCTTACAGATGCTCAAGTTTGTCGATCCCCACTTTTTCCTGCACCATGCACCAGAAGACATCTTCAAGTTATCTGAACTGCTGCGCGAAATTCCGGGGCTTTTTTTCAATTTGAAGTATCTCGATCCTCAGGGTTATCGAACAGAAATAAGCCGAATGGTTATCAGAGACGGGCAAAGAATAGAACTTCTGGTAACAATGCGCGGGCGAAAAAATTATCTCATCAATGCTTTGTTTGATCTAAGCAGGGCGAGTATCGACAATCTGGCACGCAAAAGAGTGGCACAATGGCAGAACAAAGACGCTGGAATCGTCTTTTTCGGCGGTGGAAGCGGCATGACCCCAATCAGTTGCCCATGGTTCAATGATAAGCCGGCATTGCTGAAGCAGATCACCGAAATGTCGGCAAACAAAAAATCAATTATTGAAAGCCTCAAAACAGAGCAGCACGTAGTTCTGACAACTCCTTTCGACAAAAAAAACCCGTGGCAGGTGGCCATTGCGGCTAAACGTCCCGTATCGCCACCTCATCGGGGCATGCAGTTATTGCTGAGCCTTTTTGCCATAGCCGGTTGCAGCATCTGGAAGCTTCTGGCTGAAAAAACATGCTTTGGCCGGTCGATAAATCTCTCTTTGCGCACCTTCATTATCATAGTTTTCACGACGGTATCGCTGTTACCCTTCATCGGTTCGGTTTATTTAACCAGCGAATATGTTATTGCCAACTTCAAAGTCGAAAAAAACAAGGTAGCCGAAGAACTTTCAAAAAGTCTTCTCGACCACGATCTTTCGACATTTTCTCAACTCCGCGACTCCCTCAACCTCGTTAAAAGCCTGGGCTCGATCGAGGCGATCGCCTCGTTCACCGGGTTGCCAGAAACTGCGCCAACAAAAGATCTGATGATCGCTACAATGGTAAAACTGCAGGAGGTAAAAGGCATTCGCAGTTTTTCTGAAGTCTGGCTTTCCTCCCCCGACTCAGATCTGTATGAAATCGAATATCGGCAACCAGCTTCCACCTATGTTTTTCAACCAAACAGAGACGTATTCATCAGCCAGATTTTTAACCCGAGGTTTCGTCAGTTTTTAAGCGTTAACCAGAGCAAGGCAAAAGCCGGCATAAAAGCCGGAGAAAAAATCAGCTTTGATAACATCAAGGGTGAAATGCTCGACGAGCTGGTTCTCAATATGTTCGGCGAAGAAACTTATTACAATCTGCAAAAAAAACTGGGGATGCTGCTCAAACTCGAGTCATTCCTCGACAGCAACGCCATTCTCTGTCTGCCGATAACTCACAGAGGCAAGGTAGCCCACGTTTTCTCATACGTAATGGCATCAGCGGAAATCAGAAGGCATTTTCCAGATCACCTGCTGAACACTGACAAGTCAAAGCCTGTTTTAATCACACTATCCGGCAACCAGCAATTTCTCAATGCCGCACCCAAAAATCTGCAGTTCGTTTCTGAGAATCTTCCGACTCTCAGCAGACTCGCCAGACAGTCTTTCCTCACCTCTTCAAGAGTCGTCATGCACGATGCCAACGCCAGTGGCTCGCCAGTATTCGAAACTCTTCCGGCTAAGTATTCAGACTACATCATCTGCGGTCAGCGCAACACCAGAAGTCTTGAAAGCATCAATGCCGAACTCACCGCCACAGCTGCAAGATACTTCGCTCTCGCTGCCGTGCTGACACTCATACTTTCACTGCTGGCTTCCCTGTATTTTACGATTCCGATCCGGCAACTCACTGAAGCGATGCAAAAAATTATCAGAGAAGACTACTCGGTGCGTCTGATTGAAACACATCCCGACGAATTTGCCATCTCTGCCAGAGCTTTCAACAAAATGGCGACGGGCCTGAAAGAAGGCATGCTGCTGCGAAATTTTGTATCAGAAAGCGTCAGAGACACCAGAACCGCTTCAACCGAGATTGCTGAAGCCAACATCTGCCAGGTAACTGTTCTTTTTTCGAGCATCAAGGGCTTTGCGGGTATGCAAAATCAACTCGCACCAGAAGAACTCTTCGCTGTGATGCAGGCCCATCTGTCGGCAGCGGTCGAAATCGCCTCTGAACTGGGCGGCGAAATAGACAAGATGATCGAAGACAAGATAATGATCGTGTTTCACCACGTTCGGGAAGCAGATACTGCAGCGGTAAACGCTGCCATATCTGCAGCGGCGCACATTCGCGGCCGAGTGATGGCAACCTGCCGACACCACACTGCCGCCGGCATCAACACCGGAGAAGTAGTTTCAGGAACCATGGGCGCCGCCAGTGTACGCCTTTCAAAAACTGTGGTCGGCGATACAGTTAACCTTGCGGCTCGCCTGGCTTCGGTCGCAGCAGATATGCAGCACGGCGGCATCGTTGTCTCAGGGGCTTCAGTACAACTGGCCACCGACGGTCGCCATTTCCAGAAACTGCCAATCAGCAGTGTAAAGGGCAAAACTCACAGCGTAGAAGCATATCTGGCATAAAACAAGGCTAAATGCTGACTGGCAAAATCACGGCTGCTGGGTTAAAATCTTGGCAATCTCTGATATTCGCAGGAGGAAGGCATTGCTCTCATACGGTCGCATACGATCAGCATTTGCTTATGCATTTCCTCTGCTGCTCGGCACCCTGTATATAGTCACCGCCACGATTGTTTATGGGCAATATCTCGCCCAGTCGAAAGACCGCGAAAAAAAAGATCTTTTCAACCAGGCCTCGGTCCTTTCTGCCCAGATCAAATCTGATTTTTTGACAAAGCAACAGCTTGAAAAATGTTTTCGTAAGATTGCTGAAGAAGTAATAGAAAGCGCTCAACAGAATAATTTTCTGCTGCCACCTGAGCTTGCCGGGGCGATGACCAAAAATATGCACGCCGATTTTTTACAAAAGGGTCGGTTCTGGGCATTTCATGGAGCCGATGAAAATTTCAGACTTGCCCGCATATCAGGCTTTGAACATGGCAAGAAACGGGCGATGGAAATGGGTTTTGCAGCTCTGCTCAACCTGGCAGACGACAAGCGGGATGCAAAACAGCGACGCAACAGCGAAAAATTTATTACCGGCCTGTTTGGCGAAAATTCGGCCCCGGAATACCTCGCTACCCAGAGATCGGGCATGTTAACCCCGGTTCATTTTGAAGGCAAGTCAAGCTATCTTTTCTGGCAGCATTTTAAAAGAGGAGCAAACTCTATCGGCGGCCTGATGGCAATTTTTCCATACGAATTCATTGAAGACCATGCTTCCGGTCTGCAGCGCCTCGCCGACAACCTTGCCCAAAACCGCGATCTTGAGCTAAAAGTCACTTTTCTGGCTGCTCCCATGGTCGAAAAACGTTTCAAAGTGATTTTCCCGGCCAACTGGAAACGCCATGACACAGAACTCCGCCAGATTCTTGCCTCGCTCGAAAAAACGACTCTGACCCACCCGGATCTCCCCATGCGCCAACTTCATCAGCAAGATGACTGGCGGCATTTCATTGACCTGATCAGCCTCGACAGCCATTATTACTCAGTAGTCTCACAAAAAGCCCTCTCGGAAACAAGCAACGAAATTGGCATCGGGCTGAGAAGCTTTGTAATATTTTTCGTCGTCTGGTCGGGCGTATTTTATCTCAGACTCAGACACAATCGTTTCGGCATCGGGCTCGCTTTTAGACTTCTGTTTTTCATGACCGGCATGTTTCCCGTTTTCGGGCTTGCCGTCATAGGCATCAACATGATCGACCAATCCCACGAAGCCGCTATACAGCAGAGCGTGCAAAATACCTACGACAGCATTGGCCAGATCGATGAAAATTCAGAAGACTGCATTGCGCTTGCAGGCCTGAATATCAAAGAACTGCTGGCCGAACACGAAATTCATGCGGGCATGGTAGATACTGGGTATGAGACTCGAAACCTTACTTTCAGTCATTTTCAACAAAAACTCAGACAAAGAGGCTTCTTTCTGAACTATCTTCTCATTATCAGGCCAGGAGAAGCTGAAGAATTCCATGTCTCTGAGGCAGTTCACCTGCCCCTGGCAAAATACCACCTGGAATATTACAAGATATCTACCAGCGCTCTGCACGAGATGCTGACCAGACATGATCCGACTCTTCCCGGCATCCCTCTGACCGCCGTTCAGAAAAGTTTGAAAGACTCTTTTGGCGGGCCCGATAATCCCGCCACCAAAGATGTTTTTCTGTCATCACACGAAAGAATAAGCACTTACCAGACCGATTCTGTAGAAAAACACGTTTTTTTCACGGCTGTTCTGCAGAATCATGACCAGATCGCCAGTTATCTGGTCATGGGCATGAGTATTTCTGAAACAGTACTCGAAATAATCAAAACACAGCTGAAGCGAATGAATGCCAGACCAGATGCGCAATTTTTCTGTCTGAGCAGAGAGTTTGCTTCAGGAGTCAAAATTTACCCTCAGAACGACCGGATGTTGAACAGCGCCCTGGGCCGAAAGTTTCGACACTTTGTCGAGTCAGCGGCAAGCTCGATGTTTAGAATTGAAACCCGGTATCATGACAGTGTTTTCATTTACGAGCCTCTGAATAAGGTCAAACATTATTTTGGCGGTGCCATTATCGATCTGTTCGAAATCAATAATACAAGAACAACGCGGTTTTACCTGCTGGCAATAATCCTTGGCCTGCTCTCCGGAACCATCTACCTGCTGGCATCTGCAGTATCGAGCCTGATGATTACCCCAGCCCGGCAGTTGACGCAGGTCTTCGGCGAAATAGCTTCTGGAAATTATTCGACTGACTTCTTTTATCCATACGGCAATGAACTCGGGCAGCTTGCCAAAGCGACGGCACAGATGCTGAAGGGCTTAAAAGAAAGGCAGCTGCTGGGTAAGTTCGTTTCCACAACGTTTGACGCTGATGTTAAACTCAGTCATGCACACGCCTCTGGCCAGGAAATCTCCGGGACGGTAATGTTTTCCGATATCCGCAACTTCACCACCATCTCAGAAAGCAACGCACCAGATGAAATTGCCAGTATGCTCAATACTCATCTGCGCGAAATGGTTGAAATTATCCACGAACACGCCGGCAAGGTCGAGCAGTTCATCGGTGATGCAATTGTCGCTTTTTTTCCCGGCAACGGTCGAGAGTCCAGCCAACGGGCGCTAAAAGCGGCTACAGAGATGATGTTGCGCCATAAATCCATTCAGCATGATCGCCAGATGCTTGGGAAAATAGCCTACGGCATCGGCATTGGTCTCGACTATGGCACGGTTATGGCCGGAATTCTGCATTCGGGAGCCAGATCGGAATTTACGGTAACGGGTCAGGCCCGCACTCAGGCCGAGCATTGTGAAACAGCCAGCAAAGCAGGTAAGTATACAAAAATCATGGTCACAGAGATAATTGTACTGGCAGACCCTGAAAAAGCCGGGCACTTTTTCAGGCATGACAACGGTATTTTTGAACTGAAAGGCCTGAACAGGATTCAGCCAATATGAAAAAGTTGTTTATAACCTTGCTGATTTCGCTGATCGTATTTTTTCCGCCTGTCAGCGTTTATTATGCCATCAAATCTGCAGAACAGGTAAGACAGATTGAATTGAAGAACAGCCTCAACAGCGGCATCTTCGCAGACCTTGATCAGCTCAGCCGTTCGACAGATGAATCTAATCACCTGATCAGAGAGCACACCAGGTTCTGCCAAATACTCAGAGCTGACGGGCTCCACCTTCTGGCTGATCTAAACGCACCGATACTCGAAAATTTTCTGGCTTCGATGACCAGTGAATCAATAGCTAATGCTGGGTTTCCCTGCGAATTTGAATTTTTGATCTTTGATAAAAATGATAATTTCGTAAGATCGCTGCACTTCGGTCATGATTTGGGTCTGCGTGCTATTACACGGGGAGCCAGAAATGAAGAAGAATCGGGTCTGAACGACATGCTGCCCTGGCAAAAATTTTATGCCATGGCAGTTAAAGATTTTACCAACAATCGTATCACCAAACTGGCTATTCGCAGGCCCGGAATTTGTCTTACCATGTCCGGGGAGCGAATAACGCCCCAGCTTTTCGTTCTCGCTTTCGGCGACCTTTCAGACATTTCTCTACAAAGGTGCATTCAGCTGAAAATCCAGCGTTTTCCTTCGCGCAACTACGGTATAGGAGCCTTTTTCCCCAAAACGGGCACCGCTTATTTCTCACATTTTTTTGCTGACCAGCCCGAATTACAGACGCAGACGGTTAAATTCGCCAGAAGCGACAATCTCGACAAATTCAACTTTTCAACAGGCGACTACAATATTTATTTTACCAGCTTCGACCCGTTGAAAAACTGCAGATTTTTCGCTGCAGTCCCCGGCGAACGTTTCGTGGCAAATGTTCCGAAATCTTATCGACTCTGGCTTGTAATCATCTCGTTACTCTCATGCATATCGTTCAAGATAATCAGCGAAAAACTGCTGATGGGACGAGGCCCTGACGTCTCTTTCAAGTTTATGATTCCGGCAGTTTTTCTGTTTCTTGTTATCCAGCCCATATTTGCCTCAGCTTATCTCGCCGGCGAATTTTTCAGAGTCAGTTACAGCAACGAACGCAACCGCGTCATCAACGATCTCAGCGATGATCTGGTAAATATAGATATGGCCACCTTCTACGGTGCCGGTAAAACTCTGAATCTAGCCCGCAGCTTCTCTTCGGTTGAAGAAATCGCGTCTTTTACCGGTCGAAGCTTCAACAACGACAATCAAAGCTTCATCCTCGACTTCATGAATAGGATGAGCGATCATCTGCAAGGCAGCCTGTTCTCTTCGTTCTGGCTTTACACTGAAGATGGTGGTTTTGCCGGAACCAAATCATTGCCAACCGGTGGATATCGAGTAGAAAGGTCAGACAATCTACTTGCAGAACTGTTTCATACCCGCTTCAAAGAAATCGTCGATCTGAAAAACCCTAAAAAAAACAGCTTTCTGAATTCTGATAAAAATCTGGACGCTGCCCTGAAAAACGAATATATGATCGACTTTTTTATAAAAATTTTTGGTGCCGATACCTTTTACAAATTCAGGCAAAACAACGGCTTCATCATCGAAATTACAACGAACAGCCGCCGGGAGCAGGTTATTTCGAATCTGACAAGTCTGCATGGCCGCCCAAATGCTTATACCGCCTGGTATATCGAAAGAAACAACGGCAATTTCATACTCCCGGGGAAAAAACTGAACATAATCAGCCAGTCACCCCGCATTGCCCTGCACGGCGATGAACACTCGATTTCCAGTTTCAAGTTCAGCCTGGCAGAAATTTCGAAGAGACATCCAGAACTTTTTCGCATTGCAGAATCTTCGCATGTAACCAGAACTCGCAACGCCAGTATAGTAGAATCTGAAGATACTACTCAGATAAATATGGCCATTCCGGCTCTTTATTCATATTTCACTATTGGTGGAAGTGAAGTCATGCCAGGTTTTACAGCCTTCCGCAGCGCAATGGCAAAAAGCATTGCCATGCCCGCACTGGCAGCGATAATTTTCGGGGCTTTTCTTGCTTTTGCCGGGGCACTGTACTTTGTCTGGCCTTTGCGTGAGCTGACCAGAGCCACCACAATCGTTTCTGACGGCGACTACAGCATAAGAATAAGCGAAGATCACCCTGATGAGTTTGCGGCGATGGGCAAATCATTCAACAACATGACCAACAGCCTTGAAGAAGGTGAAATGCTGAAGAATTTCGTTACCGACTCGGTTTTGCGCGAGATATCAGAGGCAGGGCATTTGAGTCTCGCCGAAAAAGCCGAAACAATGCAGGCCACGATCGTATTTGCCGCCATCTGCGGTTTTTCTGATTACCAGAAGTCTCATAACGCCAGGCAGGTTTTCGATCTTCTGCAACAGCTCCTGGTGTCCGCCGACAATGCAACCCAACAGTTCGGCGGTGAAATAGACAAAATGATCGAAGACAAGGTAATGGTAGTTTTTGAGCACCGCGACAAAAGTAATGAATTATGTATGCAACAGGCCATTAAAGCCGCCATCAACATTGCGCACTCAGTTGAGGCGGCAACCGGCATGAAAGTAGCCATCGGGGCAAATACCGGTCTTACAGTTGCGGGAATTATGGGCGCTGAAAAAGCGAGGCTTTCACGCACAGTGGTCGGAGACCCGGTAAACCTTGCAGCCCGACTGGCTGCAGAAGCCTCTAAAATAAACGGCGGCATTGTCATTTCCGGTCAAATGCTCGGTGCTGTGCCCGAAGAATACTTTACCGAAAAGCTGCCGATCAAAACCGTCAAAGGCAAAACCCAGACGATAGAGGCCTACATGATTTTAAAACGGGAGGCAACATAATGCCAGACACAAAAATGACGAACAGCCAATTTGGTGAGATTGCCAAAACAGGCCAGGCCGCCTGGCTTACAGCTCTATTCTGCGTGTTATTTTTTCTGTCAGCGGTTTCTGCCCACTGTTCAGAAAATCTCTCAGCAGATAGAATCTTCAGTTGTTCGGGTGATGGCGGAGCAATCAGCTGTGGGCACCCGGCCGCCGCAAAAATTGCCGTCGAGATTCTCAAGCAGGGGGGCAATGCTGTAGACGCTGCCGTAGCCGCCTCGTTTATGCTTGGAGTTGTTGATTTTTCCAATTCTGGGATCGGCGGTGACGGTTTTGCTCTGGTGCACTCTCCAAATGGCAGTATCGTTGCCTTCGACGGCTCAACACGCCGCCCAGGGCTTGAGAAACAAAAAATTCTGAATTATGCAGGCCTGCCGACTCTGCCAGAAATGCTGCTGAAGCTTTTGCGACTCTACGGGCACAAAAGCCCGGCAGAAGTCATGGCACCAGCGATAAAAGCCTGTCTCGAGGGGTTCAAAGTCAGCTCTTATCTCGAAAGAGTGGTTGAGAAAAAGCTTCTCAACTGCAAAGACCCGGCCACAACGGCATTTCTTGCCCCGGATGGCTACCCGCTTCGGGCCGGTCAGATTTTTAAACAGCCCGTTCTTGCCAGAACGCTTCTGCAAATGGCAACTGATGGTGGCAGGTCATTTTATCGCGGCGACGAAGCAAGAAAAACGCTTGCTGACCTGCAAAAAAAAGGCTCGGCATATCAGCCTGAAGACTTTGCCCGTTATCGAAGTCTGCCAACAAAACCGCTGCGCTACGACTATCAGGACTTCAGTATTTATGGTAATCCGCCGCCAGCCTGCTCACTTGCGACGATCAAACTCGCCCTCGATCTTCTGCAAAGCGGCGCACCGCTTTTCCCTGACAACGGCAACGAGTTGCTGAACATTGCCAGAGCCGGCCAGAAAGTCATTTCGACAAAGTATAACAGTCTTGCGTCTTGTATAAACAGGCACGACGATTTTTTCGCAATGGTCGACCGCGCCCGGATACAGGCCAAAAACGATACCGGTGAGAACAGCGATATCGTGGATACCAACACCACTCATCTATGCGTGTGGGACAAACAGGGTATGGCGGTTTCAATCACCCTGACGCTTGGCAATCATTTTGGAACGGGTGAGCTTGCGCCGGGTGGCTTTTTTTATAACAACGGCTTGCGCAATTATACAGAGCAGGTTGCCGGCTACCCGGCCGATTACCCTGAAAATGCCGGCCCGATTTCGGCCAAATCTCCGGTTATGGTGGTGCAAAATGGCAGGCTGTGGCTCATTCTCGGAGGTGCCGGCTCTGACCGAATAATATTCAATACGGCAGTGACCATGGCCCGTGTCATGAGTGGTTACAGTCTGAGGCAGAGCATAGCTGCACCCAGGTTTTATCTGGATTACCGCAACCGCCTGACGCTCGAATGGCACCCTGATCAGCGTCTTCTCGCCGAAGCCGCTGCAATGCTGCCAGACGTGAGTATTAAGCCCGGTTGTGATGATTTTTTCGGGTTGATCAGCGCCATCAGCCGCAAAAAAGACGGCAGTCTGGAAACGGCTGCCGATCATCGTCGTGATGGTTCCTGTGCGGTAGAACCCTGATCAAACAGGGTTAAAACGAAACGTCGTTTCCTTCGCCGGGGTAGTAATCGTCGTCATCGACTGAGCCACCATCGCCGTAGCTCCCGCTGGGGGGGGCCGGATAATCTTCATAATCATCTGCCGGCGGCGGCGGTGGAACATCTTCATCGGCGTAATCGGAAGGCGGTTCAGGGTAATCATCCGATACGCTCTCGGTAAATGAGTCGGGGCGCAACATATCATCTTCGCCGCCATCGCCTTCGTCATAATCTGACGGCGGCGGTGGGCTTGACTCCCAGGAAGGTTGTGCAGGTGTGATGGTGATCTCATCGCTTCCTTCGAAAGCGGGTTCCTGGTATGAGTCGATTTCGCCGAAGTCGTTGCCCTGAGAAACAGTCAGTTCATCAGGAATTTCGCCGGGCATGATCCCGCCATAGGCTTCGATTTTGGGAAGACTGAGAGTTTCGAGGATTTTTTCGCGCAGATTGGTCATATGCTTCATCATCTGCAGACTGCCGTGATAAAAATTCATCACCACAAGTTTGCGCCCGAGGGGTATCAGAACCATATGAGTAAAAAGGCGGCGATTGTTTTTCATGAAATGAAACAGAACATGGCCAATCTCGACACCAGCCAGTTCACTTTTCCACTGGTCGAAAAGGCGCGGCTGAAATGGCATCAGACTTTCTTTGATGGCTTTGCCAACCTGGGAAAGGTTTTGCGGAGCATCATAGGTAGCGGCCTGTACATGAAGAAGGAACTGGCCGTCAAAAGCTCCGACCGAGGCAAGCAGCGCCGGGCTGATGTTTTCTCTGACGAGGTAGTCATTCGGCACCATGAAACTGAATTCGAATTCGCGGTTACGTATCGGCCTGAAACCACGCTTTTCGCCGTAGAATGGCCTGAGGCCGGCCACATAATTATCGATGCCAATGCCTTTGAGAGCATCTTTAAATGTCTGGGTAAGCCTCTGATTGTTGAGAACGTAATCGTAGATATACCAGCGATCATTGAGATAGCGGCAATAAACGACAAATTCGAATTTGCCTCTGGTGGTATCGATTCGAACGACGATCTTACTCTGAACTTTGTTATGGTAGCGAGGGTTCGAGTAGTCGATCTTGGCGCCACCGGCAACACGATTCATTATTTTTGACAAAAAACGAAACTCGTTGCGGTGTGTCTGAATCTGAAAAGCAAAAAGTTCGCGATATTCGGCAGCGTTCATGCGTTTGATCTGGCGGTCGAATATCAGGGCCAAAAAGGTCTGCACATCGAAATTAGCCAGACAGATATCGAATTCACCGGCCATCAGGCCGCCCATGAATTCATAAACCATGGGGATCGGAGTCGGTAACTCTGATCTGGCCCCGGGTGGCTCAGGAATATCTACGAGCAGACCGTCTGCATCGACTATCTGGGCATAAGCCACCGACGTAAGTGCAGCCAGCAGGAAAACGACAGCGGTTAAAATGTTGCTTATTTTTTTTGCTACCATGACATATAGACTAAATCACCCCTGTAGAATTGTCAATCCGGGCAAAAAGTTTGCCCGGGCAAAGTTTTTTAACCCTTGAAGAGGGTCTCGGCAAAATGCTAGAATCTGATGCAGCACTTGCTAATGGAGATATAAATATGGGCATTGGCTTCACTGAACTGGTGGTAATACTCGTCATCATCCTGATTCTCTTCGGCCCCGGCAAGCTCCCTGAAATAGGGAAAGCTCTTGGTCGCGGCATCAGAGAATTCAAAGATGCCCAGAAAGATCATCGAAACCCCTATCGCAACGATTCAGACGATAAAGACGACGACGACTCCGATAAACAGAGCTGAGTCAAAATCTGTCGCACCCTTCAACAACCGGAGACACACAAGTGAAAAAGCTCGATTTCGCCTCTATTTCCTTCTGTAATTTTTTCAATTTAAAAAAACAGGCCCTCGCTGTCATGCTGATTTTTGCTGTCTTCGGCATGTTGGCGCTGCAGCCAGTTCGTGCAGACACGCCAGAACAGCGCGAGCAATACCGCTATGCCCTCGGGCTCGTGCAACGCCATCTTTATGAAGAAGCAGCCAAGGTTCTGTCACGCCTTCTGTCGGAGCCAAAATCTTTTTCTCAGGCTGACGGCGCGCTGTTCTGGCTTGCCGAATGCGAATACCGCCAGAAGAATCACGTCAAGGCCGCCGGCCTGTACAGTAAGCTCCTCAAAGATTACCCTAACAGTATTTTTCGCGATCGTGCCGCTTATGGCCTTGCCTGGGCTCACACCAACGACAACAATCCTAAATCGGCAGTAGAAGCCTTCGCCAGAGTGAGTCGCAATGATCTGCCGCTCTGGATAGACGCTAATCTCAAACGCGGATTTCTGATGGTTAAATACAACATGGACACCGAGCAGACAGTCAGAAACTACGAAGAACTTCTGAAAGAGCCGACATTGAACGACTCACAGCGTTTTGAAGCTCATCTGCAGGCTGGGGTCGGCAAGTTCAACCAGAGCATTTTCAAGCAGGCTCTCGATCATTTCGCTAAAGCGCTCGACAAGTGCCCTGAAGATAAAAAACAGGCTCTGCAGTTTTATATCGCTGAGTCCCATTTCAGGCTCAAAGATTATGCACAGGCCGCCAGTGAATACGGCAAGACAATCGCTCTCGGGCCTGATAACAATCTCGGCCAGAAATCGGCCTATTCACTTGCCTGGTGTCACATAAGACTTTCTGAGCCACAAAAAGCTGTGACTCTTTTCGAAAAACAGGCTGGCAACCCTGCCTCCGTCGTCAGAAAAGACTCGATAAAAAACCTGGTGGATCTGTTGATGAACATGCACCAGTATGATAAAGCCATAGACTGGGTTACCAGAACCGTCAGCGCCCTCGACGCGGCTGACCAGCCTGATCTTGATTTCATCAAGGCTCTCGCCCTTTCCCGCACCGGCGAATTCGAAAAAAGCCTGAGAGCCTTTGAAGGCTTCCTGAAAAAATACCCCAAAAGCAACAAAATTCACGAAGCCAATTACCAGTCCGGACTGGTAAATATTGCGCTGAGCCGCTTCAAAGAAGCTATCGAAAATTTCGAAAAAGTGACTTCCGAAAAAATAGACCCCGACCTGCGTGAAAGAGCCATCTACAGAATCGGCGAATGCTGGTTCAACCTGGGTAATGTTACCCTGGCCGGAGATTTTTTCAACCGGGTAATCAAGCAGTTTCCCAAAGGCAAAGCAAGGTTTGATGCTCTATTTCAGATCGGTGAACTCGCCTATCTGCAAAACAGCTACGCCGACGCCCTCACCGCCTTCGAAACAATCTCTGCCAGCAGCAACGAACTGGCTCCACAGGCAACCTTCAGATCTGGCGAGGTATTGATGAAAGCAGGCCGACATGAAGAAGCAATCAGCCGTTTTCAGCAATATCTCGACAAAAATCCGAACGGCAAACTCAAAGAAGACGCTATCTTTAAAATCGGGCTGTGCTGGCTCGAACTTAAAGACCAGGGGCAGGCTCTGGCGGCATTTTCTCAGTTGCTCGACGCCACCGGGTATTTTCGCCAGGAAGCCAGATTCAACATTGCAGAAATAGCACGCGAACTGGGTAACCACCCGCTTGCAATTCAGCATTACAAAGCAATCACAGCTGAAGAACCCAACCACCCGCTCGCCTCAAAAGCCAGAAGAGCTGCAGGCATCTCTCTTTATGCCAGTGGTGATTTTAAAGCAGCAATAGAAGCTTTGTCAGCAATCCTCAAAGACTACCCGGCTACCGATGCCGCCATTCCAGAAACAAGGTTGTGGCTCGGCAAGAGCCTTATCGCTTCTGGTGAGATCGATAACGGCATACTTGAAATACTCAAAGTGCCCGTTCTCTACCCTGGCAACAGTTTCATCGCTGAAGCCTATGCCGAAGCGGCACGAGCTTATGCCCGCCAGAACAATCAAGGCAAGTCTAGAATGATGTATGAAGAGCTGTTAAAGGCAAAACCATCTCAGGCGTTGCGAGAAGAAGCAGAACAGGCACTGAAAAAACCATGATTGTCAGACATGGCGGCTTACGAAAGACAGGCCTTTCGAAAGTATGCGCGCTGTGCCTCGTCCTGCTCGCGTATTTTTGCCTGCCAGCGGCAGCTGTCGAATATAGCGAAAAGCCGTCAGTTGTAAAGTCTGCCTTCGAAATCGGCGCCCATTTTTATGATTATCAGAATTATCATGGAGTGCCCTATTTTCATGGCGGGCTGGATATCTGTGCAGATGCAGGCACAGAGGTCTTCACCCCGGTAGCGGGTCAGGCAGAGATTTTTGATTATAAAATCACCGCTTCTGCTGAACCACACGTTTTTTCATACAGTCGCCAGAAATTCAGACGCGGCGACGTATCACGAACACGCTACCTTGAAGTCGCAATTACCACTTCAGAAGGCCACAAATGGATGTTCAGACATATAGACCCGGCTACAGTACCCGATCACATTTTTCGCGCCGCCGAACGCAAAGCTGCAGTGCCGGCCGGCAGCACAGTCGGCAGAATAGCACGCTGGCTGCAGCCTGTTTTGCCAGAAAAGCGGCTTTACAATCATGTCCATCTAGAGATTCTCGATGCCGGGGGCAATTATCTCAACCCGGCCCGTTTCGTCAAAACGAGCAAAGATTATTACCCACCACAGCTGCATGGCCTGTATGCGGTGAAACATGGTACGCCGAGTGCCATAGAGATCGACGGCCGTAATCATGCGATTTTATCTGGCCGCATTGATTTGGTCGGCTGCGTTACCGACCGAATGAATCGCGCCGCTTACCGGCACTCAATATACGCTGCCAGCCTGTTTATCGACCGCATCGATGTCGCAGGCTCTACTACCGCTAGAATCGAAGAATATGAAGTATTCAGATTCGATCGTCTGCCTTTCAAAGGCGAAAGAACACAGCTCAGCAAAGTTATTTTCCGCGATCAGATCATGGTCGGCCCCAAAAAGCTGCAGGCCAACGCCAGTTCAGGACCCCGTTCGTTTCTGATCAACTTCAGCAGCGGCACAACAAAAACCGGCTACGCGGCAGATAAAAGTTTCGACACTGCCAGATACCCTGACGGCAGTTACCTGCTCGGCATCAGCATCGAAGATTATGCCGGCAACACTCGTCAATACAGGTTTCCGATAAGCATACGCAATCGGTAATTGGCAGACAGGCGTATCACACCGAGCGGGCCTTTACGACTATAAAATCGGTACCCCCCAGGTTGAGCGTGTCACCTGGCTTGATTACCTGGCTGTCTTTTACCAGCCGGCCATTCAGCCGGGTCGTGTTGGTCTCGGTCAGGGGCCTGACACTTATGACACCCCTGCTGGCAGTTAATTCAACATGCTCGCGGCTTATTTCAGAGGCAGTTATGCAAATCTGGTTTTCTTTGCGGCGACCGATACGAATTACGCTGCCCTGCGCTTCATAAGCACGACTATTTCCTTCCATAGCAAACACAAAACGTTCTGTCGATGCTGGTCGTTGAGGCTCTACCGGTTCTGATGCAGAGCCGGGAACTTTTTCGTCAGAGGAGTCGGCCTTTTTATCGCTATCTGTTGCAGGCAGAACTATGGCAGGCTGAGCGGCAGGTGAAACTTTTTTGGGCGCCGGCTTTTCAGCGGCTGGCTTGATCGGTTCATCCGCATTGTTATCAACCGCCGCAAGTCTGTCATCAGAAACAGTTTGAACTTGAACGGCTTTTTTCTTCAGGGTTTTCTGAGCTTTAGACGGGCTTTCTGCGGCAACAGGCTCTTCAACTGCTTCTACAACAGGTTTTTCGTCAGGTTCAACAATGGGTCTTTCTTCGGGGGCGTCAGGCATCATCACTGGCGACTGATCAACCGCTCCGGAAGCCCCCCTTTCTGCAGACTGAGGAAGTTTGACCGCTGAGTGTTTGAGGGTCTTTTTGCCAGCATCAGCCGGCGCATGCTGCCCGGCATCGGAACCAGTAGCCGGCGTAAAGTCATGACCATAGAGTTTTCTAGCCTTTTCAAGCTCTTCATAGTTCATGAACAGTGATTTGGTAGACATCATTTCAGGCGCACTTTTCTGGTATTTCCAGATTTTGATGCCCGCGACGAGCAAAACCACTGCAACCAGAAGAATTACCCACGAGTATCCCCTGGACACTTCTTCCGCGCTAAAGGCCACGATAAATTCACTGTTGCCGGCGGCGTGCTGCATCTTCAGGGTTGTAGCTCCAACCACCAGGGGCAGAAAGCGCAGATCATAAACTGCCCCAGACTTGTCAGAAGCGGGTTTGATTTCTATTTCGCTATCGCTTCTGATCTGAATATCCGGTGTACCTTGAGCAGCCCCGAGAAACTGCAGATGAGCAGCATCGAACTGCAGAACGATTTTTTCATCGGCGGTTTCTGTCTGAAGAGAAACGACAAACATTTCGCCAGGTCGCATTTTCTCAGGCAAAGTCAGCGAGGCTCCACACAGTATTTGAACCAAACTTACAAACAATCCAAGAAAGATTCCGGTTTTATATCTGCTGAACATGCTCACATCCCTTTCTTCCAGCCGGGAAACCATTGCATGAGTTCCTCTACGCTGGCCTTATGTGGTCGATGGCCACCAAAGATCCTGCCAATAAAATTTCGTTTTACCCGACGCTCAGCTTTTTTCTGAACCGCCCGGGCAATAAGTTCCGGTTTATCCCATGTTCCTGTCACTGAGAGATCGACATATGGTATGCCGGTTTTTTCATCCTGTAAAGTCACTGTCCATTTTTTCAATTTGCGACCGATGTCTGTCTGCCTTAAACTCTGCGGATTTATCATCAGTCTGGCATCGAGCTGCATCGCCTGAGGGTCAAATTCGCTGTTTCCAAGTTCAAAGCGCATGTGCGGCCCGGCAAACAGGCCGTCAGCAACCAGAAGTTTCCCTCTGAACTCTTCGTCTTCTTCGGTGGTGACATAAAAATTCAACTGCCCGACGCTGAATTCAGGCTTTTCTAAAAATTCAGCGCCGGCTTTACTCAAAGTTTTAGGGTCGATAACCGGCAGAACCGGAATGGCAAGTTTTTTAAAGACAAGATTGAATACTGCGTCTCTCGAGCCTTTTTCTTCCCAGGCCGCTTTTATTGTGCCCGAAAGAAGGCCTTTCAGAGCCTCACTGTCATCGATCTTCAGGCGGGCAAAGTCGATATCGTGCAAATTGCCATCGAGATCGAAAACAAACGGGCGCCCTGGCAGAAACCTGCCTTTGGCATTCCGCAGAACCACGGTTCCGCCAAGCAATTCAAGCTCGCACCGATTCAGTTCGGCAACCCCCGAATCTGGGTTCAGCACGAAAGCGACACGGTTTTTACCAATCGGGATATCAATAACCTGAACGCCAGAATTGTATCGCACGGTCATTGCAGAGCTCTGCACATCTGCCTTCACCACGGGTCGCCCAAGAGTACCGGCAATATCTACCGATCCATCCAGCCAGCCCTCTTCGGGGAAACTGACAGCTGCGACCTGCAGGCCACCGAGCAGCGCCAGCATATCGGCCGGGAAAACTTTCGAAAACCGCCCGGCAAGACTCATTTTACCGGTAACAAGCGGGTCTTCCAGCCAGCCTTCGCTCACAGCAAAAGCAGACCGGCCAAATTCGCCAGTAAGATTCTTAACCCCTATTCTGGCATAGCCTGAATCACTGCGTCCCTCGAATGCCAGATCGGCTTCGAGGTTATTGACCCTGTCTTTAATGGCCGGAAACCCAAGTTTTCCGCGGCGCAGAGAGGCGCTGCCCGTGGCCAGAATTTTTTGGGGAGTGCCGGTGAGGGCAAATGAACCCCCGAGAACACCTCCTTCGACAGCCAGAACATCGGCTATTTCAGCAGGAAGGAGGGCTGCCGAAAGAAAATTGTCGAGGCGCTTCAGTTCAAGACCGCTGACATCAGCCTTTATTGCATCTATGACCGGTTTAAAACCGCTGTTTGAATTCTCCAGCCTGGCTTTACCATATACCTTCACATCGGCACCGAGAAGTGTGCCCTTGAACTCAGGAACCTCAACGGAAAAAAGGCGATTGCCACGCTTAACGAACTCCGCTTTTCCGGCAAACTTCTCAGCAGTCAATACTGTTCTGGCTTTACCCTTCTGGAGGGGCATATCAAGGTTAAGTTGACTGATGCTGACCTGCCCGCTGCTCGAAGGCGAGGCAAAAGGCCCGTCAAGACTGGCAAGGGCTGAAAACTTCCCGGAGAGGGAAAACGGCATGACAAAACGGCCAATGCGGGCTATTTCAGAGGCGAGAGCCTCGATTTTACTGCTGACAACACTAACTTTAAAATTTTCGAATCGCCCGGAAACAGGCTTGATATCCCCTCTCGCTGTCAATGCAGCCCCAAAAACAGATGATTCTGCCTTAATAGCAATATTTGCCCCGGCGGAAGCGTTCAATTCCGTTATTTTCAGGTCAGCTGCGCTATCACCGAGCTTGAAGTCGACATCCTTTATCTTGACAGCCGCGTCTCCGGCTTTTATCGAAGCTTGATACCCCTCTTCAACAGTCTTCAAACTGGCCTGAAAAGGCAGGCGGGCATTAAAACCCGGCAAACCAAGCTGCAGAGCGGGAAATTTGAGCCAGCCATCGAGATCTGGCGAATACAGGTCGCCCTGCCCCATAACGGCAAAGTTGAAACTGCCGGCAATGTTCAACGGGTATTTTTTCAGCCAGGCGCGGCCTTCGGGCTGAGTTCTGAGTGCTTCCAGAATTCTGGCAAAAGAGCTGCCACCCCCTTTGAGGCTGAAACCGGAAAGCTTTTTCTCGACAAAATCCACCGTGCCCTGCCCCTCAACCGGTAGACCAAAAACATCCAGGCTGGCGGCAAGTTTAATGTTTTCGGGGCCGGATGCCAGGCGCGAACTCAACCAGTCTGCGTCTGCCGTAAAGTTGGCATTATCAGCCCACAAAGCTTTGCCGCGTCTGTTTAAGCGCAGACGCTCAAAATTCAATTCAGCCTGGCAGCCTTTTTCATGGTGCAGGCTGACAGAAGCGATTCTATTGCCCACAAGTTCGATACTGTCGAAATCAGGTCGGGCTTTCAGCCCCATGCTGGCTCGCAAACGATCTGCCGTGATTGTAAAAGGCTTTTGGTCGGCAACTTCAACCAGCATCGCCAGATCGACATCCTGCACGAATGGCGATGCGGCTATCGGCCGCAAAGAACCGGCAACACCAACTTTGAGGTTGTCAACAGAAGCGCCGAAACCGGTCAGAGAAAGAACCCCATCGCTAAGCACCGCCCTGCCGTACAGGGCCATGCTGTCAACCGGGTTGATCAAACTGACGATTTTAGCGCCGTTGAAGTCGATCTCGACATCGCTCTGTCGCCAGTCAGAAAGAGAAGAAAAATTAGAACTGACCTTAAACGGGCCGATAAGATCAACCCGCGAAAAATACCGGCTGATACTTTCATTTGCAGATGGGGGCAGAAGTTTGAGCGGCAAAATATCAACGGCGCTGCCCGATGCGATAAGTCCCGCAGAAAAAGCGAAATCTGAATAACTTATTTCGCTGCCCTGCAGGCTTCTGACAAATGTCAGATCAGCTCTGCCGGCATTCCGTTCAACCATGGCATTGAAACGATGCGAACCTGGCAACAGCCTGCTGTATGTTGCTGCGAGCAGAACCTGCTCTCCCCCGAGATCTGAGTCGAGTCTGGTAAAAATCTGCCCGGCATCGGCAAAGTCTGTGAACCCTCTGATGTGACTGGTAATACTGGCAACGACAGCGGTTATACGGGTAAATTCCGCTCTGCGGTTCTCGATATCGACACTGGCTGAAAAATCGCTGATTCCGGGCAAAAATGGCAATCTGACCGTCACGCTGCCTGCCTCGACCTTGGCCATTGTGTCATAAAGAGGCTTGTCAGCTGCACAGGCAAACTCAGCCGCCAGCGAACCGCTCAGTTCATGGTCATCAGAAATGATACCGCTGACCAGATCTTTGAGTTCATCGATGCGAATTACACCGGTCAGGCCTCGAATCTTGTCTGGCAACCCGACTTTTTGCCGCGACCAGACCCATTCAAGATTGAGTCGGTCACGATATCTGCCGTCATAGAGATTGATACGACGACCCAGCTGCCCGATATTTTCGACTCCGAAATTGAAGTTCTGACCAAGCGCGTCGAAACTGATGGTAAAATTGCCGTTTTCTTTCATCGTCGTAACCTGAAATCTCATCCAATCAGGGTTATCAGCAAGATCGACGCGCATAAGATGCGAATTGAAAGTTTTTGCAGGGTATTTGCGCAGGGAAAGATTCACTCCGCTTACCTGCCAGGTTCGGCTCGGCAGGCGAACCAGTCGGGCAGCGAACTCGTCGGCGATAAGCCTGTCGGGAGCAGGAATCAACAGCGAAAGGTCGCTCACCCTGATATCGGCGAGATACTGCTCAGCCAGAGCCTGTGAACGATCACGCTTCTGCCAGACCGTTTCTTTTGCAGACCCGGCGCTCACAACCAGACTGTCAGAAGCAAGAGCAAAATCCCATATTCCCCTGCCCTCATCATTGCGTCTCAATGTCAATACCGGGCTCTCGATGTGAAGCTTCTGCAGAACCAACCGCCCGAAAAAGATATCGAGAAGTGAATATCTCATTGAAACACGCGGTACCGTCAGCAACGTTGCTCCGGTTTTAAAATGGGGGTTCTGCACCAGTACATTCTGCAATTCGACGCCGTGCAGAAGGTTGCCCGATATGGTACCGATCTGCAGACTGAAACGCCCCTGCGTCAGATTGGGGATGATACCCTGCTTGATATGCCCTTCGATCAGATCTGAATTAAGTCTGAAAAAATTGACAAAAAATACTGAAGCCAGAGCGAACGAAACCAGGGCAATCACCATCAACAGGCGGCGAAACCAGCGCCTCACCCGGCGACGGGTGCTGCCGCTCTCTTTGTGCTGCTGCTTGCGTTTGTCGAGTTCGTGGGCAAGGCTCTCAAGTCTCTTGGTAGTTTTATCTTCCATACAAGAATTCTAACAAGAAGAACATGAAAAATCCATCAATCAATCTCTCAACCGCTGGGCAAGCACAAACTGTACCAAACACACAAAAGTTCATTAACTAACCCGGCCGACAGGCCGCACCGGATGAATCAGTGTAAAAATTCAACACACTCTTAGTCAGCAATTCCAGGATATGTTAAAAAGAAGCCTTATTAACAACCGATTGTTATAAACGAATAGTAAGTGAATCCCTGAATGCAAGTTTGTGCCCGTTATCAATTCAAATACGGTGTCTTCTAAATCTGCAGTATTTATGGGATGCGGCTATTACTTGATTTTTATTGGGCTTATAGCGTAGATTATCGGTCATGTTCAAACCAGACCAGATAATCGGGCGGCATTACAAAATATTGTCTCAGCTGGGCGCCGGCGGTATGGGAGCCGTTTACCGAGCTCTCGATATCAACCTTGGTCGCGAAGTTGCGATAAAATTTCTGCTTGCAGATATCGCCCGCGACGAAGAAATAGTCAAACGCTTTTTGAATGAAGGGCGTGTAATTGCCACTATCAACCACCCTGCGGTAATCACGGTATACGCTTCCGATGTCGATGAAAGCAGCGGCACCCCATTCCTGGTGATGGAATTTGTCGATGGCAAAAACCTGGCCAGCCATAAAGATCATCTGATAAACGAGCCTGTTGCCCTGATCAACCATTTCATTCAATTGTTCAGTGGCATTCACGCCTGCCACCAAAAAGGCATCGTCCATCGTGACCTCAAGCCAGAAAACGTTCTGATAAACAAAGACGGCCAGCTCAAGATAGTTGATTTTGGCATTGCAAAGTCTGCCACCAGACAGACCAAAACCGGTATCGCCATGGGCACCCCGCATTACATGTCGCCCGAACAATGCCTGGGCAAGCAGGATATAACAGCAAAAACCGATGTATATGCAGCTGGTATAATGCTGTATGAAATGCTGACCGGCCACCTTCCTTTCAACCTCGACGGTCAGGCTGACGACCCGGCTCTTGCCATCGCCCTTATGCACCTCAACGGCACGCCGGACCTTTCCGGTTTCACTCTCATCAAAGAGGGCGAGCTCTTTAAACATCTCATCGAAAAAATGCTGGCCAAAAAACCCGATGGCCGCCCTGAGATACCCGAAATACTCGAACAACTGAAGCTTATTCTGAACCGATTGCGCAACCAGCAAAGCGAAAATAATAGCGGCAATGCAACGACCAGCGGTGGGCGGGCCATAGACACCATCGGCGAAATATACCAGATACAGCAGGAAATCGGCAGCGGCGGCATGGGCAAAGTCTTCAAAGCCCTGGATACTTCGCTGAACAGGGTGGTTGCCATCAAATTGCTGCATTCCGACACATCTGACAACAACTCTCTCGTCGAGAGGTTCATTAAAGAAGGGCAAACCCTCGCTACGGTCGGGCACCGCAACGTCATGGGCATATACGCCTCATCGCGCGACAAAAACACCGGCCGCCCCTTTCTGGTAATGGAATACATCGAAGGGAAACCGCTCGCGCAACTCAAAGATGCCGTCCAGAAAGACTGCCGACAGTCCGTTCCGATCATGCTGCAGCTGGCCGAAGGCATCTCGGCCTGTCATGAGCGCGGCATAATTCATCGAGACCTCAAACCGTCGAACATCATCATTACTCCCGAAGGTATCGTAAAAATTCTCGACTTCGGCATCGCCAAAACTCAGACAAATCTGACCAAAACCGGTATGACAATGGGCACTCCAGAATACATGTCGCCCGAACAGTGCACCGGCAGCCGCAATATCTCTGGCAAATCCGACATTTACTCTCTCGGCATCATCTTCTGGGAGTTGATCTTTGGCACCGTGCCCTACAAGGCCGACAATTCGCAAAATGCCGAACTTTCAATCGCCCTGAAGCATATCGAGGGAACCCTGCCGGCGCAGGCAGCGATACCCGACGTAACCCTGGTGCCCATCATCGGCCTGGTCAGGCGGATGCTCGACAAAGACCCGAACGCCAGACCAGATACAGCCACCATTATCGACACCCTCGAAGCCTATCTGCTCGAACATGCTCCCCAAAGCGCAGCACGTTTCTCAACCGGTCGCCGCTCAACTTCAAAATCTGGCGCGTCTTCTCTTTCCGGGCTGGTTCATGAGGCCGAGCAGGTCAAAAATCCGCTGCGCAGATTTCTGGTGCCAGCAATAGCGACCGCTCTTATTGGCAGCGGCATCGCTTTTTGGGCATACGGGCCGTCAGGTCGCCGCAACCTTGTGCAACAACGCAACGCCATCAATGAGTTAATAAAAAACAACCGCCTGCGTGATGCCCAGCGCGAACTCGAAGAGCTCGCCAAAACACCGGAAGGTCGTGAAATTTCGAGAACTCTCAGAGTGGCGTTGAGCAAAGCCATGCTGGACGCCGTCTCTGAATATGAGCGGAAACAGGATTTTCAACGTGCCATCAATCTTTGTGGCCAGGCGATTTCACTGGATCCCGGCAACCCCAGGGGGGCTTTAACACTTGCCCGCCTTCAGCAGGAAAAGGAAAAATACGACCGGCTGCAAAATAAAATTGAAAGCCTCAACAAACAGGCTATCGCGCTTCTCGAAATGATAGAACCCGCCTCTGGCACCAAAGAACTTTACGAAGTGATGCGTGAACTTGAAGCTGCTGGCATGGCGACCAACAGCCACGAGATTGCCAGTGCCTGGAAATCCAGATTCAGCAACCAGGGTGAATCTTTGCTCGAAACCAATCCTCAGAAGGCCATCGCTTATTTTAATGACCTGTTAAAATATTTTCCGGAAGATGAGCAGAACAAAACCCTGGTCGACAGGGCTGCCAGTCAAGCTGTCCTGCTTGAAGAGCAACTGGCACAGGCCACTATGCTCAACACCCTCAAAACTGCACTGACCTCTGCAGTCGCCAACTTTGCCCCGGGGCAAAAACCAGACCTGATACTGCAACAGACGCGCAAACTGGAAGAACTTGGCGACGCCGCGTCGGCTGAAGTATTCAGGCGTGATCTAGCCGGCAAAATTGCTGCCGAAGGCGAAAATCTGATCATCAATGATCCACAGAAAGCCATAGAGCTGTTCAACACTGTCAAAACCATCAGTTCTGATGTTCCGGGCATAGATACCAAGATTCAACTCGCTGAAGAAAGCCTGAAAACAATCGCTTCGGCAGCAGAACTTAAAAAAGAACGCGAAGATCTCGCTCTTCAGATTGACCGGACAATAAAATCACTGAAACCGCCAGCCGTTGTCGATAGTGCCCTTGAGAGCCTCGACCGGCTCGAAAGTCTGCCGGGCGGTGTCGAAACTTCGCGACAGCTTCGCGAAAGTCTCTACCAGAAGTATTTCAGATTCGTTTCCGATAACCTTGAAAAGTCGCCAGAAACAGCCGAGCAGGGTCTTAAAATCTGCATGCAGATCAGGCCTGATGCCGTCGGGCTGGCTGAGGTCGCCGCCAAGATCGAAGAAAAAGCCAGGGAAGAAGCTGACAAAAAGCTTGCCCAGGCCGAAAAAGAACGACTGCAGAAAATCGAAAAAATTAAAAATGACACCTTTGCGCTGGTCAAAAAAGCCCGACTGCCAGAAGACATCGACAGAATTCTCAACAGCATCGAGGCTCTCGCAACCGAGCACTCTGACCTGAACGGTGCGGCAAAACTGCGGGAACACCTTCTGAACCGTTGCCGTGAAGATCTGAAAAAACTCGAAAAAAATTCGCCTGTGAATGCTCTGAATCTTATCGCTTCACTCAAAAAATCCCTGAGCGATTTTCCCGACTTTATCGCGGAACTTGCGGCCCAGGAAGGCCCTCTGAATATCAAAGCTTCTCAGGCTCAGAAAGAGGCAGAAGAAAAGGCCCGCATCGATGCTGAAAACCGTGCAAAAGCCCAGGTCGAAGCCGAAGAAAAAGCCAGACAGGAAGCTGAGCGCCAGGCCAGAGCTGCCGAAGAAGCAAGAATAAAAGCTGAAGCTGAAGCTCGTGCCCGTATCGAAGCTGCTGAAAAAGCAAAAGCCGAAGAAGAAATGCGAGCAAAAAAAGAGGCTGAAGAAAAAGCCCGCGCTGAAGCTGAAGCCAGAGCTGCCAGAGAGCTGACCGTAGGCCCGACCGGCACCCACAAAACAATTTCTGCAGCACTGCAGGCTGCCAGAGATGGTGCCACTATCACCATTCAACCCGGCACCTACAACGAGTCTCTGACAATTTCGTCGGCCGTAATTCTTCAGGGTGAATCCTCCGGAAAATGCACCATTACCAGCAATCGCGGCCCGACCCTCATACTGTCGGGCAAATGCAGAGTCTCTGGTCTCACCATTATGAACAACTCAGCCGATTCGGCACCGTCAATACAGATTAAAAGCGGTTCACCCACCATAAGCAACTGCACTGCCGGCAATTCAACTCCGGCTAAGGCCCCAAATTACGTTGCCGTCATCGAAGTAGCCGGTGGCGAGCCTGTTATCAGCAAAAACCAGATATTTGCCTCAAAGGGAATGGGCATAACAATTTTTGCCGGAAACCCTGCAATCAGCGCTAATACCATCAGCGGCTGCGAAATTTATGGTTTGTGGTTCAGTGGCTCGACCAGAGGCAAAGTAAGTCAAAACACCATCAGACAGAGCGGCAAATCGGGTATTGGCATCAAAGCAGGAGCAGCACCCGAGATTGTTGGCAATGATATCAGCGGCAACGGCGAAAACGGCATGCTGATCTATGCAGCCGGCGCCGGCAAAATAGAAGGAAACCGCATCAGCGGCAACAACCTGGCCGGAATCGAAGTCTGGGATGCTCAACCGAGCTCGATTCTCAACAATAGCATTGAAAACAACAAAAAAGACGCTATTTTCATACGCGGCAAAGCTGCCCGGGTTCGCCTGGGACAAAACAAATTCAGCGGCAATCGCGGCGAAGAAGTTAAAAATTCAGGCGGGCAGATAATTCCGTTCTGACATCATTTTTAAGAGGAGTTTTTATGGGTAAATGCAAACTGGGTCTGGTTTTGTCACTGATAATGGCGCTTCTGACCATAGCAGGTTCGGCAGGTGCTGAAGTCTCTGAGCAGAAAATCACCCGCCTGTTCAGCTATGATCCACACCCTTCCACGGCTGAATTCACTGAGCCGGCACCATTCAAAGGCGAACTGCTGACGCACGAAGTCGTTTTTCACGAAACCTGGAAAACCATAAAAAATACCGATTGCCTGCAAAGTATTTATTTCAGCCTGAGAGTGACAAAAGGCGGCACTGTCGTCGAAGTTGCCGACTCAAAACCATTCAACATAAATGGTCTTAAAAAAGGCCAGCAGGCAGGCGAAGCAGTTCTTGGCACTACCCGTCTGACCGTCAGCGTCGATGATTTCGTCAAAACAGCCGCGGGAATAACAGATGTCACCCTCACCTTCACCCTTTCATACCCTGAAAGCAAAGTCGAAAAAGCTGAATTGAAAGAGGCGAATATTAAAACATCCACGGCCCTCGACTTTTGTCGTAAGCTTGCCGAACGCGCCAACAAATTGCCGGCCACCAGCGTTGCCGCCAGGCTCAGCATTTATCAGAAAGCTCTGGCTGCAGCTCCGTCCGCTGATTTTTCCCCGCAGGCCGCTGAGTTTCACCAGCAAATGAATGCCCTGATCAGCGAGCTTTCTTCCGGAAAACCCGTCGCGGTTACTGACAGTGTAGAAAGCCCGGCAACTCCGGCAGTCACCCCCAAAGTAGAACCGGCCAACCCTGAAGCGGCAAGACTGCTCAAGCAGGCACGAACTCTTCTGTCACAGGGCAAAGGCCCCGAAGGACGCGAAGCCTTGAGAAAAGCTCTTGAGATCGCTCCCGATTATCGTGAGGCCCTGATTCTTCTCGGTGACAATGCTTACGAAAATCGCAAATACAACCGTGCCAAAGAAGCTTTCGATAAAGTGATCAACCTCGATGAGCGCGACACCGATTCGCTGCTGAAATATTTCAAAGCGTGCTATTACAATGGCGAAGGCTCGCAGGCAATATTGCGTCTTGCCGAAATCAACAGAGCACACCCTGATGAACACAGAATAAAATTTGCCGTTGCCCAGGCTTATTTTCAGCTTGGCGATATGGTTAACGCCGAAGTGCTCTGCAATGAAATACTTGCCTCCAACCCCGGCAATTATGGTGCCCGTGATCTTCTCGAACGTGTCAAAAAATTGAATCGCTGATCTTTGCAAAATCCCCGCTATCGAGACCCACAAACTTGCCAAATACGCGAAAAATGATATACTTTTAATGATACTATTTACGAGGCAATTAAATGGAAAAATTAATTGAGTTTCTCGAAGCCTGCTGGGTTGTTCTTGCTCAGATGTCCCCCTACCTTACCCTGGGTTTTCTTATATCCGGGGTTCTTTCGGTAATGATCTCACCACGATGGGTAGAAAAACACCTGGGAAGCGGGCGCATCAGCTCGGTCATCAAAGCGACACTCTTTGGTGTACCCTTGCCTTTGTGCTCATGCGGTGTAATACCCGTCGCAGCGTCACTGCGCAGGCACGGAGCCAGCAAAGGTGCCACGACCGCTTTTCTTATTTCAACGCCACAGACCGGTATCGACTCGATGCTGGCAACCTGGGGGCTTCTTGGGCCTTTCTTTGCCGTGTTTCGACCGCTGGCGGCTCTCATAACAGGTATAGTCGGCGGACTGGGCGTTTCTTTCACCGACAAAGACGATGTCACAGCAATTGCCGCCAACGCTGCAGACAGCGGCGATGCCCCCACCAGCTTTATCGAAAAGCTGACAGCCGCCATAAAGTATGCTTTTGTCACCCTGCCAGGTGAAATTGCCAAAGCTCTGGTGGTAGGCATCTTTATTGCAGGCCTTATTTCGACCTTTATCGCCGGCGACTTTGTCAGTCAATATATCGGCAATTATTATGTAACAATGCTGCTTATGCTTGCCATCGGCATACCTGTTTATGTATGTTCAACATCTTCCATACCCATTGCTCTGGCTTTTATGCGCATGGGAGTCAGCCCGGGCGCCGCTTTCGTATTTTTGATTTCAGGCCCGGCAACCAATGCCGCAGCTATCAGCGTTGTCTGGAAAATTCTCGGCAAAACCTCTGCCCTGATATATCTGCTTACGGTATTCTTTGGCTCCCTCGTCGGCGGTTTTGCCCTTGATTTTTTTGACCAGAAGTTTTCTGAGGCCGGTTTGAGCGCCATAGTGACCGCCTGCCACACCGAACTCAGTCTTCTCGAAACCGGCAGCGCTGTTTTCATGCTTGTAGTCCTGGCATTCAGTTATTACAAAAGCAGACAAAGCGAAACATGCTGCAGCAGCTGTGCAACCAGCCCAGAAACGACTTCGGAAACTCCTGTCGCCTCGTTTTCGGTCGATGGAATGAGCTGCAACAACTGCGCCGAAGCCGTTAAGCTGGCAATACTAGAAATTCATGGTGTAACCGCTGCCAAAGTGATTCTATCAGAAAAGAAGGCACTGGTCAGCGGGCACGGTGTAAACCATGAAACCGTTATAGAAACTATCAACAGCCTGGGTTATTCAGCAAAAAAATTCCTGCCTTGAACAACCAGATATTTTGCAATATTTTAAGCAAAATATAGAAAAATACGCCAATTGCCCCTGATATTATGCACAGGGTATTGACTGCAGATCGTATTGTAGTTTAGAATCTGTGCATGACTTCACATAAGCAGTATTTATTTCTCGTGCTTGGCGTCGTTGTTGCGTTACTTTGTTGCGTTACAGCCAGCGCAGCTTCCTACCTCGATGTCTCGAGAACTGTCAGAGTCGGGTTGACCAAACTTGGCAAACCTTCATCGTTTGTAATTGAACCAAGCACCGGGTTTATCGAAATATTCGACTCCGAAAAACGCGAATCAGTTTATTCTGGCAAAGCTGCCAGAATAAGCATCAATCTGCTCAAAGACCGCAAAGTAAAGCTGGCAATCGATGAGCGAAAAACCTTTTATTTTGCCCAGAGCGAACTGCTGTTCTCTGCGGTCGGTCGTCTTCCCATCAACCTGAAAATAAGGGGCGGCAACGGCAAAAGCTTCGCTTATCGCGGCACAATCGCGATTGCCCCTGTACAGGGCGGCCTTGAAGTTGTCAACGTCATCGACATGGAAGAATACCTCAAATCTGTCGTACCCTGCGAAATATCTTCAAGGGCACCAGATTCAGCCATGGAAGCCCAGACGATAGCCGCCAGAACCTATGCCGCCAGGCATATTAATCGCCACAACAAAAATGACCGCTATCAGATTTGCGATACCGTCCATTGCCAGGTATACACCGGCATAGTCAAAGAAAATTCCCGTTCCTCTAAAGCCGTAAAAAAAACCGAGGGGCAGATTCTTGCATACGCTGGAGCTCCGGCAAACACGGTTTATCATGCCAACTGCGGTGGTTTCCTCATCAGTAGCAAAGCAGCCTGGGCCGGAAGCGAGATTCCATATCTGATCAGTCACTATGACGGTGACGGCAAAAACGAGCCGTTCTGCTCATTCGGCAAAAACATCAAAAACAACAAACCCACCGGCAAACTGCCCAGACCGAACCCATCGCTGGTAATCAGAAAACTGCCCTGGAACGCTAAAAAACTGGTCAGTAAAAATTTTGGTCATCGCGTCGGCATGTGCCAGGATGGCGCCATCGGCATGTCCGCAATCGGTTACAGCGCCAGACAAATACTGGCCTTCTATTACCCCGGCACCAAAATTGAAACTCTTCATTATGCAATCCCGAAAATCGACCTCAAACCAGAGCCTTTACAGAAGCCTATCGTTATGGCAGCAGCCCCAATAGAATCAAGAAGCGGTGCCGAAAGGCTGTTGGCTCTAGAGGGTCCGATGAACCCGACTCAGATCAGTGCTCTTATCCGCGCCGGCTCACCTGCAACAAATCGAAGAAACAATATTATCGCCACTCTGAAAGAAATATCCAACGTCAAACAGGGCAACACAGCCGCAGGAATCAGAAAAATGTTCTGGAACCCTGCTAACCCAGGCTTATCAAAAAATCGCAGCATTTTCTAGAAAGTCCAAAACATGATCGTCGAAATTAACCTCGAAAATTTCCTTTTCATGCGCAAAGCAGAGCTCTCTTTTTCCAGGGGGCTGAACGTGATTACCGGCGAAACTGGCGCTGGCAAGAGCGTTCTTCTCGAAGCAGTCAAACTTCTTCTTGGCAAAAAAGCCCGCACCGGCCTGGTGCTCTCGGGGCACAGCACTGCTAAAATTCAGGCTGAGTTCGACATTTCCGGCCAGGAAGAACTCATCGGCCTTCTCGACGAGTCGGGCTTCAGCAACGAAGAAAACCCCGCCATGCTTTCTATTTCACGTACATTCAAAGACGAAGGAAATGGAAAAATACTCGTTAATGGTATCCTGACCACATCAACTTTTTTAAAACAGATTGGCCCATTCCTCATGGAAATTCATGGGCAGAATGAGCACCAGACGCTTCTTCACCCTGAAACGCAGAAACATCTGCTCGACCGCACCGGCAACCAGCAGCACAAAAACAATCTTGTCGAATTGCGACAGCTGCACACAGAGCGACAACGATTAAGTGAAAAACTGCTTGAACTCGAGAATCGCAATCAGCAATCAGCAGAAAAAATAAACGAGCTGCAGGCAACAATCCAGGAACTCACCGCACTCAACCTCACTGACCAGGATGAAGAAAATCTTCTCAAAGAAGACCTGAAGCGGCTCAGCCATTCTGAACAGATTATCAGCAGCCTGCAGGCCGCCGTCAGTCTGCTTTCAGGTGCCGATGAAACCATCGGTGCGACGATGCAAAGCTATCGAGCCAGCGAGCAACTCAGAAAAATTGCCAGCTATGACAGCAGGCTTGAAGAATGTTTTGAGCGCTCGAACAACCTGTATTACGAATTGAAAGCCCTTGAAACCGATCTCGAGGCTATGGCTGAAAGCACCGACCTCGACCCTGAAAGACTGCAAAAAGTTCAGGAACGTCTAGCCCTGATTTCAAAAACCTGTCGCAAATACCATACTGATTTTCCGGGGCTGTTCGAACTTAAAGATGCCGTCAACAAAGAGCTCGAAGAACTGATGACCCCGGATCAGACGAGAGATCGCCTCAAAAAAGAATACGATCTGATCGATCGACAGTTCTCAGATCTGACAAAACGGGTGAGCAGTGAACGCCGGGTGCTCTCAGGAGCATTGAACAAGGCAGTATCAAAAGAAATGTCCTCGTTGGGGTTCAATTCTGCGCAATTCCGTGCCGAATTGATCGAGTCTGCCCCCGGGGCTGGCGGAGCCGAAAACATAGAATTCATCGTCTCGCTCAACCCCGGTTCGCCTGGTGGCCCGCTGCGCAAAATTGCGTCAGGCGGGGAATTGTCGAGGGTGGCGCTGGCAATAAAGAAGGTGCTGGCCAACTGCGACGCTCTGCCAACTCTGGTTTTCGACGAAATAGACGCCGGCATCGGCGGGAAAACCGCCGAAGCAGTTGCCGAAAGCCTGCACAGCCTGGGCAGAGAAAAACAGGTCATTCTGGTTACCCATCTGCACCAGATAGCTAAAGAAGGTCATCATCATTTCACCGTCAGCAAGACAGTCAAAGACGACCAGACAGCCGTTGCCATCAGACGGGTGGATAAGGCTGAAAGAATAGAAGAAATAGCCAGAATGCTCGGTCAGACTGACCAGCAGGGGCTTGAGTTTGCACGCAGCCTTCTCGAAAAGCGTTCTGCAGCCTGATTCGCGTTTTTGCCAACCTGCCGGCAGCCAGCGAGGTGTCAGCGAAAAGTGCTGTATGGAGCTTTACTGATACTGAGATCTTCGCTGGCTGAACGAACGAAAAAACCGCCTTTTTCGTCTTTGCCATAAACCCAGTCGAATCTGCCAGTCATCGGGTCTGCATATGGGCGCCGCAAAAATCTGTTGCCTGAAGAGTCGCGCAACAGCTCATCGAGGCTTGAAGGCTGCCGTTCATGGCAGCGCATGAATTTACCGACAGCGCGCCTGAACTCACCGAGTCTGAAACGCAACTCGTCTTCTCTGCTTCGCTTCACTTCGAGATCGGCACGCGGAATAACGACGCTCAACCCGGTTGCCAGCAGAACGATTGCAACGGTGAGAACCAGCAACGACACGCCACGGCGCTCAAAAATCGCCATATTTCACGCCATCCAGGCCAATGCCATCAGCCCCGGATTTGATATCGTAGACATCTCCGGCGCCGATTTCAGAAGGAACGACTACCCAGGTATCGGCACGTTCGGTAAACGGGTCGGGCGGAATACTTCTGATGTAGCCTTCTCTAACCAAAACTTCAAGATTTTCGGGCCATTTTTCGTGGTCTTTGTAATAATTGTTGAGGGTGATGCGAAAAGTATGCAGACTGCTTTTCAATGCCGTTTCTCTGGCACGCAGAATCGTTTTGCCATACATCGGAACCACTGTCGAATAAAGCACTCCGATAATTGCCACAACTACGCTCATTTCTACCAGGGTAAAACCCCTTTTGCGTCTGTTTACGTTCATAATCAGCCTCTCGTCCCCCTGTAAAAATCAAGAAAGTTTTCACCGGCAGTTCTTTCGAGATCATTTTTCAGATAAAGTTTCTGCACGACCTGGGCAAACAGCTGACTACCTGGCCCGGCACTCATTATGTTCGGCTCCAGCTGAGAAACTTTGCCTTTCTGGATGATACTCATGGCGGTACCGTTCATCACCAGCGTTTCATGCACAGGCACGATTCGCTTGCCAGCCATATCGGCTATCAGAACCTGCGAGCAGATTCCCTGCAGATTTTCGGCCAAAACCTGACAAACGTAATCTCGATCTGCCTCAGGAAACGAAAAGATGAATTTTTCGAGGGTGTTGACGATACCGAGAGTCTGCATGCTCAATATGACAAAATGCCCGCCGGCAACATATTCAATGATACTTCTGAAAGGGATTTCCCTTTTCAGGTCTCCGATGATCAGAGCATCAACATCCATGCGCTTCGCAAAATTTATACCCTGTTCGATCAGGTGTATATCTTTGCGAAACTGCCTCTGCGAAATGCGACTGCGTTTTGGCTCAAAATGAAATTCAATCGGATCTTCGATTACCAGTATATGCCGTGCGTGCAGCTGATTCATTCTTTCGACCATAGCTGCCAGAGAGGTGGAAATGCCTGACCTTGCCGGCCCGGCGAGAATGAATATGCCCTTCCGGGAATCCAGAATCGGGGTCATGGCGTCTGGGAATCTGATTTCTTCGAGGGTGGGAATTTTGCTGCTGATAATTTTGACCAGAGCAACCGGCTTCTGTTGAGAATGAAAAAGGGTCAGCCTGAAGTTGCAGGGTGGCCGGCCAAAAAAATTAGCTTCGAAAGAGCTGTTTTTTTTGAATTTCTGCCTGTCTTCATCGCCCAGTAGTTCGAGCAGCATACTGTTCATATCGTCTTCGTGAAGAACTGGCATGTCCATGTGGCGCAAAAACTTGTTTTTACGCATCAATGGCTTTGCTCCTACCTTCAAATGAAGCTCGGTGCCGCCGGAAGCCTTAACTTTTTCGATCATTTTGCGAATATCCATGCCGCCGCCTCTCTTCTTCAGGTGTTGATCCGCGATTTATCGATCGCGAATTCAGCGCCAACCCGCTGGGTAATAATGCGCTTGCGCACCAGGTGGGCCAGCTGTGAATCGAAGGTCTTCATGCCGGCAATTTCGCCCTGCCCCTGCAGTGCCCGGAACATGCTCATATTATTGTTACGAACGAGCGCCTTCATTTGCGGAGTGTTGATCATAATATCAAAAATCGCTATTCGACCGGTTTTATCGTCACGAGGTATGAGGCGCTGACTGATAATCATTTTGAGCTGAGCAGCGATGCGGGCCCGCAAAGCTTCGCGGTTGCCAGGCTCGCGACAGTTGATGAGCCGGTCAAGAATCTGCTGACAGTCACCGCCTTCGGTGGAGCCGATGACCATACAGCCTGATTCACAAAGGGTCAGTGCCTGATCCATGGCGTCAGAATAGTTGATTGAATCGGAAACCACAATGTCGGGGTCAACTCGATATGCTTCACAGAGGCCGTTATAAAAATTGGAGATATCGACCGGAATACTGCGCTGAATAAACGCGGCCTTGTCATCTTTAAACACGTATTCGACGGGGTTCTCGATGGTAAAGATGCTTTTCTCGAAATGGCGGTTGATAAAATTCAGCAGAGCGGCAACGGTGGTTGTCTTGCCTTCACCGGAGGGGCTGGCCACGATCACGAGCCCTGAAGGCTGGGAAAGGGTTCTGCGGATACCCTCGGCAAAACCAAGTTCGTCGAGTTCGTAGAATCTTTCATTGATAAAACGTAGGGCGATTGCAAATTTACCTTTGTCGAGAAAAACGGAAAATCTCAGGCGACCGACGGTGGGCACGTCTTCGGCATAAGTTACCTGACGCTGCTTGCCAAGTATCTCACGGGCTTTGGGAGTGCTCGTCTCGAGAATTATTTTTTTTATCTGGTCTTCGCTGAGAACGACCGTATCGAGCTTTTCGATTTGCCCGTGCAGCCGGTAAAAGACGGGCTGATCTGGAAACAGATGCAAGTCCGAGGCACCTTTTACTTTAACCAGCTGGCAAACTTTCATTAATTCTGACATCATGAACCTCTTGAATATTTATCCTACATGCGCTGCAACAGTTCTATAACGTTTTTCAGCACCTGACTGTCTGCGGGTAAAGTTTTTCGCAGGCTCTCGAGAATCTGACGGGCTTTGTCAGTCTCACCGACAGAATAATAACACAAAGCGAGATGATACGAGGAGGAAAGATCTCGCGGATTTGCCTGCAACCCCATGTTGAGAGCCTCTATGGCTTCTTCATACTTTTTCTGGTTGAAGTAAGCCAGACCGAGAGCACCATAGACCTTGATGACATTCTTTTTGTCTTCGTCAGAAACGTATCTTTTCAGCTTATTGTAGCAATTGACCAGCTTAGCCCATTCTTTGCGTCTGAAATAAATCTGGCCCAGCAAAATACCGGTTTCTACGTGCGAAGGATCTTTAGTGAAAGATTTTTCGAGCATCTCCTGCGCAGCTGACATATCACCCAGATTATAAAGAGCAAAAGCCAGATAATACCTTGCTTCACCGTTATTCTTGTGCTTTTGCAGTATTTTGTCAAAAAACACCCGGGCACGGTTGAAATCGCGGTTGTCAAGACAGTTGATGCCCTCGGCCAGATCGATGCTTTCACTAACGGCAGTAGCGGTATCAAACACTGCAATTCCAGCCATGTCACCCTGAACCTCTTCTGCAAGAGCATCGCGTAAGGCCGGCGAATACTCTTCAGTTTTCTGCAGAAAAGCGCCAAGGTTGCCGGCAACACGCACCCAGACAAGCAGCTCGTTCTCGCGCTTTTTGTCTTTAAGCCCGGCAGCCAATTCTTCGAGAGCCTGAAGCTCACCATTCAGAATCAGTGCCTGATAATATTCTGAATACACGTTCGAGCGCACCGCACCAAGAAATTTTTTAACTTTGCCAAGTTCTTCAAGAGCGCCAAGGTGCCCAAGAGCCGCTATCAACCAGGGCATTTCCTCGTCAGGTTCCTTTTTGATCCGGTCGAAAATATGTGGTATAGCGGCAACCAGACGGCGATCGACAATATATTTCAGCAGATATTCAATTACCGGCGGGCTCTCTTCTTTTCTGAAAAGCCCAATAATAGCATCATCAGGAAAATCTTCAATTCTTGCCGCGCACTCGACAGCCTCGCGCCTCACCCACTGATTTTCGTCTACCAGCAATGGCTGAATTTCTCTGACACCGACCAGTTCTCCCAGTTTCAAAGCAGCTTTCAGCGCCATTTTTCTAACGCCGAAATTTTCGTCAGAAAGCAGCTGATGAACGTATTCTTCGCGACGCGGCGTCTCGATGCGGGCGAGCACGTAAGCTGCCGAACGCCTGGTGGGAATATCGCGGCTCTGCATCATCGATGCCAGCTCTTCGCTCACCGCCTCGGAGTCGGCACCGGCCATGGCGATACACAGATTTGCCCGCACGCGGTTATTTGCATGCCCATAGAATTTTTTCAGCTTACGCTTCATCTCGAGAGCAGGTATTTTGAGCATGGAAACAGCTTCGACCGAGTTGGCCTGAATTCTGGGGTCAAACGAATTCAGGCCGCTTTCGAAGGTTTTTAACAGCCGGCCTTCGGCAAAAGTAGCCAGCGACGAAATAATTATAGCTTTCAGCCTTGAATCCCTGGCAATCTCAAACTGCCCGACCAGGGCCGGAATAGCTTCGGGGTCACGCATTTTCGACAAAATTTCGAGAACATTGATGACTATCCATTCATCGGGGTCGTTCAGCAAGCCGCACAACGCCTGAACGACATCGCGACCGCCCATTTTATGCAGAGCTCTGGCCGAATAATAGCGCACCATGCGATCTTCATCATGCAGGAGTTCCATCAGGGGGCGCGTGGCCATCGGGTCACCGATCTCGCCGAGAACCCTGACTATTTCTTCCTTGAACATTGAATCCGGGTCTTGAAGTCTTTCGATCAGCCGGGCAACGGGCGTGCTGCTTTTAAAAAGGCCCAGAGCTGTAACTGGCTCGATAAAATCGGGGTAATCGCCGAACGCCCTTGTCAGAACCTCCAGAGATTCGTTGTCGCCGATAGCTCCAAGGCTGAGCAGAGCTTCAAATTTGAGCTCATCCGAGAAGTCTTCGCGCACCATATCTTCAAGACGGCTTGTCGAAGGTCTGAGCAGACGTCGTGCTGCCTTGACGTATCTGAAGGCTTCGATTTCCGGTTGCCGGGTCATTCAACTATCTCCTTCATTATTGTCGAAATAAGTCTGCCATCGACTCTCTCGTCTTTGAGAATCTCGTTAAGCGAGTCTTTGAGAGTTTTGCAACCGTCTTTGCGGGCCAGCATCAGCGCAGTTTTCAATTGGTTGGTTTTCTTTTCGCGAATGAGATTGCGCATGGCCGAGTTCATTATCATCAGCTCGTAAGCCATTATGCGCTCTTTTTTATGCAGGCTGGGCAGAAGAATCTGAGAAATGATGCCGATCAGCGACATCGAAACCTGCGTTCGTATCTCTTCGTGCCGATGCCCCGGAAACATATTGATAATACGGTCGATTGTCTGCACGGCACCGACGGTGTGAAGGGTCGATAAAACGAGATGGCCGGTCTCGGCAGCGGTTAAAACCATTTCGATGGTATCGACATTACGCATTTCACCGACGAGTATCACATCAGGGTCTTCTCTAAGAGCGTTCATCAGAGCACTGTGGTAATCGTTGGCGGTTACCCCGATTTCACGCTGGGTAAATATCGACTTGCGCTCACGATAAACAAATTCGATTGGGTCTTCGATGGTGATAACATGCCGGGCTGAAAGGCGATTAATCTCATTGACAATCGCCGCCAGTGTATGGGTCTTGCCTGAGTTGGCCGGCCCGGTAACCAGGAAAAGGCCTCGCGGCCGCGCGGCTATTTCCTTGAGAAGCGTTGGCAGACCAAGCCCGTCGATCGACGGTGTCGACAGCGGGATGAATCGAAAAGCTCCGGAAAGGCAGCCACGCTGGCTGAATATGCAGGCGCGGACCCGCCAGCGGTTGCGGTATCGCGTCATAAAATTCGACTCATGTCTGGCGCGCAGGTCGCTCTGGGCCTTTACATCCATCAGGGGCAGAAACAGGTTCGGCATTTCCTGGTGTGCGAGAGGCTCTTCGGAGAGGTATATCAGCCGGCCGCCAACTCTTATTATTGGCGGCGAACCAGCCTTCAGATGAAGATCAGAGGCCTGGCGCTCTATGGCAATTTCGAAAAATCTGTGAATTCTCAGCATAGTTCTCTCCGTCAGGCGGGTGGTTCATTGAGAATCTTGCGCAAAGCAGCCGGGTTGGGAGCCACCGCATACGCATCCTCTTTTTTCACGACACGATCTTTTACCAGCTGTGCAAGTGACATTTCCATGGTGGTCATACCTGATTCGGCACCCGTCTCGAGATATGACGGCAGCATGTGAATCTTGCCATCGGCAATCAGGGAGCGCACCGCCGAAGTATTCAAAAGAATTTCGAAGGCTGCAACGCGGCCACCGCCGATTTTAGGCAGCAGCGTCTGCGAAACTACGCCGCGCAAAACCATCGAAAGCTGCAACAAAATCTGGTGATGCCTGGCTTCAGGAAAAACGTTGACGATACGCTCTGCAGTGCTGACTGCTGAACTGGTGTGCAGGGTCGCAATGACCAGCTTGCCGGTTTCGGCAGCGTTAAGGGTGAGCGAAATTGTTTCGGGCTCACGCATTTCGCCGACAACGATGATATCCGGGTCCTGGCGCAAAACGGTCAGAAGCCCTTCATAGAAGCTCAAGCAGTCGATGCCGACCTGACGCTGATTGAAAAAACTGTTGGCATCATCAAATTGGTATTCAATAGGGTCTTCGAGTGTAACGACATGCCGGCGAGCCATACTGTTGACGTAGTTGAGATAGCTGGCCATCGTTGAAGTTTTGCCAGCGCCGGTGGGGCCGGTAATGAGAATCAGACCGTTCGGCTGCTCGATCAGACGCCGGGCAGCGAGAGGCAGACCTATTTCGTCGAAGTCCATGACCCGATATGGAATAACACGAAAAACAGCACCGGCACCATTCAAATCGGTGTACATGTTAACCCTGAAACGGCATACGCCTTCAAGGGTATAGGCAAAATCAATTTCATGATTTTTTTTGAACTGATCTTGTTGATCGGGGGTCAAAAGAACTTCGACAATGCGCTCAAAATCATGCTTATTGAATTTAAAGCCATCGAGATGACGAATATGACCATCAACCCTTATTGCCGAGCATTTGCCGATTTTCAGGTGCAGGTCGGAGGCATTTTCGTCGTAAGTAAGTTTTAACAATCTGAACAAGCTTTTTTCGTCTGCCATGTCGGCATTATAACCGTTAAAAGTCAATCTGTTCAACAAAACTTGAAAATTATCACCCGCCGGCGATAACTTTTCTTGAAGTTTTGCGTATTTAAAAATATTTCTGTTTCTGTTAGAATTCACACAAAGATTAAATTGCCGAGGAAATCAGATGACCTCCACCATTCCATTTCTCAACAGCATCAGGCCACTCATCGCCAGACTGATACACTCTTTTCTCGCCGGTGATTACGACCAGAGGCGAGAGTCTGCCATCGCCCTTTCCAAGTTCAAAGGGGAAAAAGCTACAGATTTTCTGCTGGTTACCTATGAAAGCGACAATATCCAGGACTTTATGGCTCTGGCACTTGGCAATATCGATAACCACAAGGCAATCGGCCTGCTGATCAACGCCCTCAATGACTCCCAACAGGAAGTCCGCTTCAATGCGGCCCGAGCACTCGGCATGCTTGAAACCCCTGAAGCTTTCGACATCCTCATGGATGCGCTGAACACCTACGCCGAATCAAGCGTCGGCGTTGGTTCACCAGCAATAGAAGAGCACGCTTCCCAGATTTTCTTCGAAGAAGATGCAATCATCAGTGCTATTCTTGCCGTCGGCAAAATCAAGAACTGGCGGGCGATTTCACTTCTGAAAAAACTTCTTGCCCAGGAAAAAAGCGCCAGAATACGTGCGTCTATAATTATGTCGCTCGGCATGATGGCTTCAGACAAGCTTCTGCCGGTTTTTCAGGCAGCGTTGCGAGACGAAGACCCGCGTGTTCGCGCTAACGCCATAGAAGCCATCGAAACCATAAAATCCGGCTCGATAGTAGGCATTCTTCAACCCTATCTCGACGATCCGAGCAATCGCGTCAGAGCCAATGTCGCCAAAGCAATCTGGAAATACGGTGACTTCGATGTCTCCGAGACCCTGAAGCAGATGCTGGAACATACCGACAAATGGTATCGGGCTTCAGCAGCCTACGCCATTGGCGAAATCAAAGATTCCAGGTTTATCAGAGAGCTGGGGCGTTCACTCAAAGACGAAGATCCTGATGTAAGGCGCAATGCCACAAACGCCCTGCGCAAAATCGAGTTTAAAGACGCGCTTCCCCACCTCAAGCCAATGCTCGATGACCCGAATTTTGACGTCAGGGTCGAAGCGGCTCTCGCTGTCTTCAGGTGCAACCCTGAGCTGGCATCTGCCCTGCTGAGAGAAAAGCTCGTGAAGGAAGAAAACTTTATTGTCCAGGCAACTCTCATTTCTTGCCTTGGCCAGACTGGCAACACAGAGCTCATACCGGTTATTATGCCGTTTCTTGACAGCGAAGACCCGCGAGTAGTTTCCAATACTATTGATGCCATGGTAAAACTCTCCCGTAAACCTGACCCAGAAATGGTCAGCAGACTGAAAGATCTGCTGCAGCACGAAGACAACCGTGTAAAAAGTACCGCCATACGCACCCTCTGGGTCTGGGGCGAATACGAAGTTCTCGACAATCTTCGCGAAATGTTCAAAAGCGAAGATAAGCGCCGCATTCAATCGGCCACTTTCGTTCTCGGCGAAATTGGCAAAGAAATCAGCCATGACGAAGAACTCTTGAAGCATATCAACGCCATTCTCACCGAACTGATCGATAACCCCGATGCTCTCAACAGCCAACTTGCAGCAGACATGCCCACCGGAATCCCTGCTGCAGCACCAACCGCCGAAATAGTTACCGAAACTCTGTCACCAGAGCTCGCCGGCAAAAAAGAAGCCGGCATCACAACGGTTGAAGCACCTCCCGAAAATACTGATTTCAGCGAAACCGTTACACCACAACCAGCTGTTGTTCTGCCGAATCAGATCCTTGTAGACAACAGCTACGCAGAAGAAATCGAAAATGCCAACCGCTTCATTGCCGCACGCAATTATCTAGCCGCCGAGAAAATATTCCGTGTAATCTATGTCAAGGCTCCTCAGCACCTGAAAGCGCTACTGGGCTACGCCAATCTCTGCTTCCTCCAGAAAAAAAATTCTGAAGCGGCAAAACTGTATCAGGAAGCCCTGGCAATCAACCCGAACCTGGTCAAGGCTCACTTTAACCTTGGCACGATCTTCTTTTATTCGCGCAAATACGAAGACGCGGTTAAACACCTTGTTAAGGCGCTCAGCCTCTACCCCAAGATTCTTGGTGCCTATCTGATTCTTGGCCAGATATATCAGATTGCCGGTAAGTTCAGCGAAAGCGTCAAACTGCTCACACACGCAGCAGCGCTTTCGCCCCGTAACCCAGTCATTTATCAAAAACTTGCGACACTTCACATTCAGCTGCGGCAATATGACAAAGCAATAGAAGTACTCCTGAAAGCGGTAGACATATCGCCCGTAGACGTTGAATCGAATCTTCTGCTGGCCTATTGCTTCAATCTGACCGGCAATCATCAGAAGGCGTTCAGCGCCATAGACCTCACCCTGCGGGCATGTGCGCAGTCACCACAACAAGAGGCATCGTTGCGACAGATGCTCAAGGGTTACCTGTATCTCAACTCGATTCTACAGGAACAGAAACCTGCCCAGGAGAAAACCAATGACGCTTGAAAAATCACCTCAGCGCTGGAACTACAAAACCCTCGACCTGAAAAATCTCAAAGGCCCGGATTTTCTTGAAAGACTGGGCGACCTGCTCGACGAAGCCGGCCGGAATGGCTGGGATCTCGCCTACATGTGCGAAGATTACATGATCATGAAGCAGCTGTATTTGTTTAAAGACTGAAAACCCTGCCCCAGAGCCGACTGTACGCCGACATCGCAAAGCAGGTGCTGCCTGTGGGTTCACAGCATAAAATTGCCTCAACAGAAATCTCGCCTTCAATGAAATCTGCATCGAAAAAAATCACAGAAAAGTCCCAAAAGTTGCGGCTCGACGACCATGTCGGTACAATCAGTGGCATCGGCCCCAAAAAATCAGAAACTCTCGAAAAAGCCGGTTTTGCCAGCGTTTTCGACCTGCTGCGCGTTTACCCCGTTAAATACCAGGACCGCCGGCAGGCGGCCAGTGTTGCTTCACTGCAAAACCAACAACAGTGCCTGCTTAAACTGAAGCTGCTCTCGATAAAATCTTATCATGCCCGCCGTGGCCTGACAGTTATCAACGCAGAATTTTGTGACCAGACAGGAAAAATTACCGCCAGATGGTTTAACCGGGTTTATCTGATCAAACAGTTGAAGCAGGGATGTGAATATTGGCTTTTTGGCGCCGTCGCAACTGTCAAGGGGCAACTCACACTGGCCAACCCTGAAATAGAACCGGTCGATCCCGCGCTGCAACCTGGCACAAAAAAACAGCTCACCCCTGTCTACCCTTCGAATGCAAGACTTGCCGAGGCACGAATTTCGCCGCTGTCGCTGCGCAAGCTGATCGACAATATCCTTAATCAGGTCGACTGGGAAAATTCACTGCCCGAAGCTCTGCGAGAGTCATCATTCAATGTTATAGCAGTCGCCATCGAAGACATCCATCGTCCTGAATCTGATGAAGAACTCAAAAAAGCCCGACATACCCTCGCTTTTTTCGATCAGGTGCTTTTTCAGATGGGGGTATTGAAACGTCGCGAAAATATCACCGGGTTTCTGACACTTCCCGATGCCGAAAAGGTTGCTCCCTGTGATGCTGCTTACCCTCTGCCCTTCACCCTGACTGGCGGGCAAAAACAGGCACTGGGCGAAATCACCATCGATCTGCAGCCCGGCAACGACAAGCCACCCATGAACCGGCTGCTACAGGGCGACGTCGGTTCAGGAAAAACTCTGGTCGCTTTTCTGGCAATGCTGCATTTTGCCCTTGAACTTTCACCCGGATCTCAATGCGCATTCATGGCCCCGACAGAAATTCTGGTTCGCCAGCATCTGCAGAATTTTATCAGATTTTTTCCGCAATTTGCCCATATGGCAGCGGTTATCACCGGCAGCATGAAGCCGGCAGAGCGCAGATCATTGAACAAAGCGGCTGCCGACGGCTCCATACGCTTCATATTTGGCACACACGCACTTTTTCAGGAACAAACACAGTTCGCCCGCCTTGATTTCTGCATAATCGATGAACAGCAGCGGTTTGGCGTAAACCATCGCCGACAGCTTTTTCGCAAGGGCAGCAACCCGCACCAGCTGCTCCTTTCGGCGACGCCGATCCCCAGAACTTTGTCACTGACAATTTTTGGCGACATGGACACAAGCATTATCGCCGAACTGCCGCCGGGTCGGCAGCCGATCGTAACACGTATCTGTTCGAGCTTCCATGAAACCATGCCATTTATTCGCGAAACTCTGGCCTGCCAGAATCAAGTTTACATGGTCTGCCCGCTGATAGAAGCATCTGAAAACAAAAACTGGACCTCTGTGGAAGAAGCTGCCGAGCGCATTGCCGACCTGTTTCCCGAGGTCTCTTTTGCCTGTCTTACCGGTTCGCACTCCTGGGAAGAAAAAGAACAGATCATGCATGAATTCAAAAGCGGTCGTTTACACATGGTTATCGCCACTACTGTCATTGAAGTTGGCGTAGACAACCCAAATGCAACTCTGATGATAATCGAGAACGCCGACTGTTTTGGTCTTTCACAGCTCCATCAGCTGCGCGGCAGAGTTGGCCGTGGCAGCGATGCATCGACGTGTCTGCTGATCTCGCATGCAGAAACTGATTCTGAGCGTCTGGCGGCTCTAGCCTCGACCAATGACGGCTTCGAACTGTCACTGGAAGATCTTAAAATGCGTGGACCTGGCGATCTTGTCGGCACGAGGCAAAGCGGTCTGTCGCACCCATGTTTTTCACACCGGATACCCCAAAAACTCGTTGAAAATGCCAGATTACGCGCATTTGAAATTCTTACTCAGGAACCGGCTGAAATTCGCGACTGGTTTTTTGGGCAGATGGTCAAATCTTTTGGCGACAGTTACAAAACTTTCATGGAAGGTGGATGAGCAATGAGAATAATTACCGGTTCCGCCAAGGGCAGGCGTCTGAAAATGCCCGGAGGCGGAAAAACCCGCCCCGCCATGGATAAAGTGAAAGGCTCTACCTTTAACATCATCGCTAATCTGGTCGAAAATGCCAGATTTCTTGACCTGTTTGCCGGTTCGGGCAACCTTGGCATAGAGGGTCTGAGCAGGGGCGGCAGTTACGCCGCTTTTGTCGATGCCTCACGGGAATGTACCAGAACGATCAGAGAAAACCTTGAAATTACCAGACTTGCTGAGCGCGGCGAAGTTTTTACCATGGATTGCCTGAAATTTTTACAGACGGCTGAGTTGCCACGTTTCGATATAGTTTTCATCGACCCGCCATATCTGAAAAATCTTCTTGAGCCGCTGTTGCAGTTCATACCATCCTGCCGGATGTTTTCGACCGAAACTCTTTTTATCATCGAAAGACAGAAAAAAGACCTGCTTGGACTTGAAAAGCTGCCGGCTTACCGACTTCTCGACGAAAGAAACTTCGGCGATACGGTAATAACGTTCTTCAGACTGACAGCAGACCCGAGCTGAACCGCCAAAAATTCAGGCAAAAAAAATACCGCCCAACGGCGGTATTTTTTTTTGTATGGTTTGGCAGGGGGTTATTTGCTACCAGTCATGCGCAGATTCTGATAATCGTTATAAGCGGCACGATATTCAGCCAGGGCGCGTTTCACTTCTTCGGGGTCAGCGCCGCCACTGTTGGTAACCAGAGAGGTGTATTTCTGGTAGGTGGCGATGTAGCGATCATGAGCAGCCTTCAATGAGTCGCTCGAAGTGGGAACACCAGTAACTTCAGGTTCTGTGGCAGTAACCGGAGACTGAGCAGCGGTTGGAGCATCTATAACCGGAGCCTGGTCAGCAATGACCACTGCGTCACCGGCACCGATATCGATGATGGCGCTGTCACCCACAGAGATGGGGGCATCCATGTCGCCGACCGGAACCACGCCACCGCTCATTTCATAGTCGCCAGGTGTGACGTAGATGTTGTCAGATTCAGGGATAACCGGGCTGGAAGCGCCGCCCTTTCTGGCTTTATAGCGTTTGTAGATAAAATAACCCGCAACGGCAGCACCAACAAGAATCAGTGCCGGGATAAACAGCGGGCTGGCAAAAATTCCGGCGATAAAACCGCCGACTGCGCCAAGAGCCGAGGCTATCGCACCGCCGAATGCTGCAAGAGCACCAACGACGCCACCGCTTACTGCGGCAACCCCACCAACTACAGCACCGCCAACACCGGCAATACCACCGGCTGCGGCCCCAGCTGCAGCTCCTATGGCCGGAGCGGCAAGAACGATGCCAGCTCCTGCTACAGCACCTACGCCAGCGCCCACGAGAACGCTCTTTTTATCGAGAGCGAACGCCGGAGCCGGGTTGAATACCGTGAAGTCGAAAAGCATGAGCAACGAAAGAACAACACACATTGTTACTCTTAATCCATTACGTCTGGTCATAATCGAACCCCCTGTAACTGTCGGAAGATTGGTGTACCTTCAGAATTACTTTCAAGTTTACTGATGCACTGGCAAAGCGTCAAGGTGCCCACAATCTTTTTTTCATTTTCTTCATTGCCCAAGCAAAGAGGCGAGAATCGTATTGCGCATTTTTATGCGATTGTTACTTACAGCCATCGCAATCGCTTTGCGACTGCCAAGAAAAACCATGGTTTTACGGGCTCTGGTCAAACCAGTATAAAGAAGATTCCTCTGCAGCATCATATAGTGCTGGGTAGAAGCTATCAGAACCACAGCGGGGTATTCGCTGCCCTGCGACTTGTGAACAGTGACTGCGTAAGCATGTGCCAGATCAATAAAATCAGCAGCCTGAAAAACCACCCGGCCTTGCGGAAAGTCGATCTCGGCTTCCTGGTCTTCTACTGAAATTTCGGCAATGGTGCCGATATCGCCGTTAAAAACTTCGAGATCATAATTATTACGCAGCTGAATAACCTTATCGCCGACTCGAAAAATCCGGTTCAGGTGCTCTATCTCATGCTTTTCGTTTGACGGCGGGTTGAGAGCTTCCTGAAGAATGACATTCAAAGAGCCTGTTCCGAGCTTCCCCCGGTTCATGGGAGCCAGAACCTGAATGTCGCTGACCGGGTCATAGCCGAATTTTCCCGGCAGGCTTTTCTGGACTACGTTCTTCAATAGTGTTATCAGTCGATCCGGCTCGTCTGCTGCGACGAGATAACAGTCTGAATGATTCTGCCCGTCAGGGACGGTGAGAACCGGCATCTGACCATGGTTGATCAGGTGTGCATTCTTCACGATATTCGAAGTTTCAGCCTGACGAAAAATCGAGTTTAAAACAACCACAGGAACAGCTTTCGAATTGATCAGCTCATTCAATACCAGCCCCGGGCCAACCGAAGGAAGCTGATCGGCGTCACCCACAAGAATAAGAGCGGCAGTCTCCGGGATTGCCTGAATGAGAGAATAGAACAGGTTCATATCTATCATCGAAGCTTCATCGACAACCAGAGTGTCGCATTCCAGCGGCAATTCGCGATTGCGGCGAAAGCCCTTTTCCTGGGGCGAATATTCCAGCAGACGATGAATCGTCACAGCAGAAAAGCCCGAAACCTCTGCCAGACGCTTTGCCGCACGGCCAGTCGGACTGGCCAGCAGCACCCGATTACCAACAGCACGATGAGCGCTGACTACCGCCTTGAGTGTGGTCGTTTTACCGGTACCAGGGCCACCGGTGATTATTACAAAGCTTTTTTTGAGTGAAGTTTCGACAGCGAGCTGCTGAACGTCACTGAGCTTCAGCCCATGAGAGGCCACAGCTTTTTCGAGAGCGGTAAGCAGTTTTTCACGCGGTATTTCGCGGCTGCGGGCCGCCAGTTTTTTAACGATCACAGCGCTGCCTTCCTCGGCCCGATAACTGGCAGGCAGATAAAACAGGCGTTGCTGACGGAATTCACGCGCCACAAGCTTCTTTTCAGCCAGCAGGGCTGAAATCGCCTGCAAAATATCGTTGTTTTCCTTGAGAAGAAGCATTTCAGAGGCCATTTTGAAGAGTTCTTCCTCTTTGAGAAAAAGATGACCATCCTTAGTGATGGTGCTCAACAGAAAGAGGATACCGGCCTTGACTCGCCTTGGATCATTACCAGTGATTCCAAATTCTGCAGCGATGCTGTCGGCTTTTTTAAAACCCATCCCCGGAACTTCATGAGCGAGGATATATGGATTTTCAGAGACTTTACGCACTGCATCGCGGTCATATTTGCGATAAATTCTGGTAGCATAAGCCGGAGATATGCCGTGGCCCTGCAGAAAAATCATGATATCCTGGATCGAGCGTTGCAGAAACCAGCCGCTGGCAATTTTATCGGCCTTTCCCGGGCCAATTCCGGGGCACTCTGCAAGTTTGTCAGGCTGATTTTCTATGACTTCGAGAGTTTCAAGACCGAAAGTCTCTACCAGTCGCCGGGCGGTCACCGGGCCAATACCTTTGATCATACCAGAGCCCAGATACTTTTCGATGCCCTTGAGAGTTGCGGGTTTCAGCACCGTAAATTTCATAGCCTGAAACTGCATGCCAAAATTTGGGTGGCAGGCCCATGTGCCATAGACACGAATTTCTTCGCCGGGCTGAATGTAGCCAAAGTTGCCGACGACCGTCACACCGTGCGGGTGCTGTCTGCCAGAAGCCTTGAGAACATAGTAACCGCTCTGCTCATTGCAGAAGGTCACTCTGTCTACCGTTACCGTTATGCATTCGTTTTCCACAATGTAGTTATATCATTATTCGCAGGATTATTGAAGAAGCATGCTGGAGTCTTGAGGTTTTCGGCTGACTCGCGCCATATTTTACGGCCGGGAGGCAAAAAATAAAGTCTGCATCTGCTCTGACCGTCACAGAAAGGCAATTTGACAATCCTGGCTTATAATGCTAATTTGCCCGCCATGCGCAAAATTCTTCAGGCCGTTTTATTGCTGGGCTTTCTTGCCACCATCGCGTGGTTTTTTCTCGCTGCCCCGCCGACTGCCAAGCTGCCGCCTTCATTGTTTCTGGTGGCATCTGCTGATGGTGATTTTCAACCGGGCCAGCGTCAGGAAGTGGTCATTCAGGCTTTCAGCCGCGAAAAGGGGCTTTTGAGCAAAGAAGCGGGTCTAAAGCTTTCTGCGGCACTGACTTTGCAGGGTATGTCACTTTCGTCTTCGCCAGAAAAGTTGCGAATGAATTCAGACGGCTCTTACACGGCCTCATTTCAGGTGCCTGAAAGCTGGTTTGGCCCGGCAAGTCTGAGTATTTTTCTGGCAGAACGCCCGCAATTCCCCCTACTGCAGCGAAAATTAACAATCCGCAACGATAATGAACTGTTTCTTCTGCCGCCAGCAGCCAGAATTTTTCCGGGCCACTGGGTCAGTTTCAGGCTTGCAACAATCAACAGAAAGTCTGGTCAGGGTGTTTTTAAGCAACCGATCAGAGTTAAAATGACCACACCTTCAGGTGACACCACTATCAACAGGGTGGTTTTTTCTGACCTTCAGGGCACAGCCGTCTTCACCACGCACTTCCACGACCACACTGCCAGCGGCATATACGAGTTCCAATTTTCACAGGGATCTTCGACCAGAACAGCAAGAATACCGGTATGGCCGGCACCGGACGAAAGCAGAAGAATAAAAACCCTTTTCAACAGCAGAGCCAGTGCTTTTTCTCCTCTTTCATCCAGCTTTCTTCAAGAACTGGCCAATGCTTCCCCAACCGGTTATCTCGCAAATATACCACCTGTAAGGCCAGAAGAAAGCGGTCTGCTTTCAGGAATAAAAATCGAAGCTGACCGGGCTTTCCTCAGCTACAACGCCCCCGGCTCTGAATACCGACAGATAGAAGTCTGGCAGAACGGCAAGCTTCTTTATTGCAGCGATCTTCAGCTCGACTCCGGCAGAATTTCCATCCCGTTTCCGCACGCTTGTGATCCATCACAGCCGTTATTTTTTAAAGTATGGTATTTGGCAGACACCAGGCTGCAGGTGCAGGAACAATGTGTTTTACCAGCAAAAATCAAACCTGAGCCTGCAATAGCTATGCTGACCAAGGCTCAGCAATATACCGACAACAACGGCGAACAGACTATCGCCGGGATGTTTTTCACAAGACCCGGGTTTCTGGCGACCGGGCAGCAGTTGTCGATAGTTTCGCTCACAGACGATACCATGCCAGATCTTTCTCAGAGCACCGATGTTGTTGAACCAGCAATATCAAGCACATCCCGTCTTCTTTTTTTTCATGACGGCGCCGCTGGGCGTTCCAACAGAAGATTCATTATGGTCGACAACGAACTCAACCTCTCCCGTTACCGATTTTCTGCAATAAAGGTCTGGCTCTCAGCGCCACGCTTTTTTGCAAGCCTTATCGCTGCGTTCCGCAATCAACCGCCCAGAATAGATCTGCTCATAGGCGAAGCCGAGTGCCGGGCGCTGCGCTTTAAATACCTCAACGTTGCCGATCAGCCTGCTGAGCTTGAAAAGCTTGAAGGCATCCTCAATGTTCTCACCGAGTTGCGAAACTACGCCGACAACAACCCTGAGATTGCTACCGGCTGGTCAAGACAACTTAACAGAGCTGCCAAAAGACTTGCCAAATTTGTCTTCATTCCCGAAAGATTCAGGCTCGCCACAGAAAACCGGGAACAGGAAAATGACATGATTGGCCCGTTCCGCCCGATTCTAACGGGAGAAGTCAGCCTGGCAGAGCTCCATTCCGCACTGAAGGCCGGCGGAAAAATCAGTTTTTCAGGTCATGGGCGCAGCAGCCCGCTCATGCTTTCCGGAGAGGTCGCAATTCATCGCCCCCGCAATCTACCAGGCCAGCAACCACGCTTTGACAAGCTTATAAACTCACGTTCAAACCCGATCATGGTCGAACTTGATTTTTCGAGCAACACGGAATACTGAGTCATACTCTGTCATACCCAAAATTGAATTGCCCACGGCAATGTGCTAATATTGGCTTATGACTAAGTTAAACATGCAGCCCGTTACATTTGAAGAAGCACTCGACCTTGTTCTGCGGCAGGCCGAAGCAGTTACCAGACCACCAGAATATATAAACCTCGGCAAAGCGGTTAACCGCACCCTTGCCGAAGACATCTTTGCCGACATCGACATTCCGGGCGCAGATAGTTCATCGATGGATGGCTATTGTCTCAAAAGTACTGATATCATCGGTGCCACCCGCGAGAAACCTGTCAAACTGCCTGTAGTGCCGGGCATAGATGCAGGTCACACAATTGAAAGCCTGCCAATGGGGCATTGTGCCTACATTGCCACCGGAGCAATTCTTCCGCCTGGTGCTGACGCGGTTGTCAGAATAGAAGACACCGAAGTTTCAGAAGACACATCCAGGATCGATTTTTTCGTCGATGTCGTAAAGGGTAATTATATCAGACCCAGAGGTTCAGAACTCAAACGCGGTGACCTGATGGTGAAAGCGCCGGCTGTGATCACACCTCAAATCGCTGGCCAGATAGCATCAGCCGGGCAACAAAGCGTTAAAGTATTGAAAAAGCCGACTGTTGCAATATTGACCTCAGGCGACGAAGTATTGATGCCCTTTGACCAGCCTCAACCCTGGCAGGTGCGCAATTCTAATTCTACCATCCTCAGCCTGCAGGCCAAAGAAGCAGGAGCTGAAGTCATTGATCTGGGCATTGCCCGCGACAGAGGCGAGCATGCCCGCAATATGTTTCTCAAAGCTGTCGAGATAGCGGACATTGTCGTTACCAGCGGCGGAATATCTATGGGTAGACGAGATCCCATAAAAAACGTTCTGATTGAGCTCGGCATCGAAGCTATTTTTTACGGTGTCAGAATGAAACCTGGCAAACCGGTTTTTTTCGGGGCCTACAATGGCAAAACGATTTTTGCCCTGCCCGGCAACCAGGTTTCGACTTCAGTTACTTTCGAATTGTTTGTGAGACCATTCATCAGAAAAATCCTGCAGGCACCACCACAACGCCTGACACTTGAACTTGCCCTGACCAGAGCAAGCGACAACAAAGAAGGTCGCGACTTCTTCAAACGAGGCCGCCCGGTTTATTCAGAGGGCCAGTTGATGGTTGAACCCCTCGCCAGCCAGGAATCACACATGCTTTCAAGTCTGGCCGGGGCGGATCTGCTTTTTCTTCACCCGGCCAACGCCGGCCTGCTGCCAGCCGGCAGCAAGGTCAAATGTTTTTATCTGAAAGGCTGATCATGAATCTCAACAGGTATCTCGTCGCCACAATACTGATATTTTCAGTATTTTTTCCGACTGGAAATCGCCCTTTGATTGCCTGTGATGAAACACTGGTCATGCTTCTGACCTCGCAGAACCCGGCCAGCGAGTTTTCAAAAACAATCAGAAGCTTTACTACTGCTCTCTCTGCCCTGGGAACATCACTGAAAAACGGCCAAAAAGATAATTATGATGCCGAAATGGCGCAGGTCATGAATGCCTGGCTTGAATTTTCAAAACGTTATATGACAAATCCCCCTGAAGAAGCCCGCAATGACCGAAACTGGGCCCAAAAAACCGGCGAAACCGCCAGATTCATAGGGCAGATTCGCAAGAACGTCAGCGGCAACAACTTTAAAGCAGCGCACGACCAGGTTCTCGACTTAAGCAGTAGAATCGGAGCCTTTTTTGAAGCTTTTGGCGTCAGCGACGAAAAACAGTTGTTCATCAAGACCTCAACGAATCTGACCAATCTCGAGCGTTATCTTTTGAACAACGAGATCACTGCGGCTCAAACTCTGGTTGCAGAACTGAAAAGTAATCTTGATGAGTTCGCCCCGATGCTGCCAGATTCCTATTCGGGTAATATAGCCAGCACCGGCGCTCTGTTGTCTGCACTGGAAACCCATATCGCAGAAAATCGCTCTACAGCCGAAACTGATATTGTCGTGCAGGATCTCAAGGCGGCTTTTGAAGCCCTCAGATCTTTCATACTCATGCACGAATGGTTTCCGGCACTAGATAAAACCAGCCAGGAGCAATAGCAATGCTGATAGTAACCGTCATTAAAAGCCCATCAAAATGCGCGACCTGCAGCGAAACAGAACAACTGGTGGAAGAAATTTCCAGAAAATTCCCTGGTAATGTTGAATTCAGGGTAATAACGAATGGCACCCCCGAAAGTAAAGAATTCGGCTTGATTTCGACCCCGGTGGTAGCCCTGGGCAAAAAAATCTACTCCATGGGAAAACCTGTAATAAAAGAAAAAGTTGAAGGCTGGATCAAAAAGGAACTGGCCGCTTAGTGGAGAGAAAGAATCATGTTACAAACCATAGTCAACGCTTTCATTGGCATTTTCGAACCTTTTCGTGATACATGGGTGTGGCCCGGGCTGGTTGAAGCGGGCAAATTTCTTGGAACCCACCTTATTTCAGGCATGCTGCCAGCTTTCTTCATTGCCGGAGCCATAGCTATCTTTCTGGATAAGCAGCGAATTACCAGACTGATGGGAGCTGAAGCCAATCCGTTGGTTGCCTACCCTGTTGCTGCCTTCTCGGGCGGGATCCTGACCGTGTGCTCCTGTGGCGTCATACCTATTTTTACTGGCATTCTTCAGCAGGGCGCCGGCATCGGGCCGGCCTTCACTTTTCTTATGGCTTCACCGGCCGTAAACCTTATCGCTCTGTCTTACACTTATACTCTTTTGGGCAGCAAGTTTCTCATCGGGCGAGCCATACTTGTAATGTTGAGTGCGATGGCTATAGGCTTTGGCATGAAGCTGCTGTGCGGCAAAACCGACAAGGTCGAGGCACCTGCCGGTGTCATAATTATGGAAGAAGAATCTGACCGCACAGACGGCCAGCTTCTGATCTTTTTCATGCTTTTGATCGCAATTATGGTCACAGCAACCGGGGTTATCGACCCTGTGCTTGAAAATTTTGCCGACGCATCTGCCGGCACCGGAATGCTGGCCCCGAGATTGCTGTTGATAGCGTTGGAAATAGCTTTGCTCACAGTTGTTTCGCTAAAATGGTTTTATCGCAGCGAATTGATTCTCTGGCTGAAAAAATCATACAGCCTCTTCATTCTTATTTTTCCGAAGGTTCTCGGCGGCATTTTTCTGGCTGGCCTGCTTGCAGCAATGTTTCCGCTGACCAGCTATATGAAATTTTTCGACGCCAACAATTTTTCGGGAAACTTTGTCGCATCTTTGCTTGGAGCGTTGATGTATTTCGGTACAATAGTGGGGGTAACAATTGTCTCGACCCTGAAAGACTTTGGCATGCACCCTGGCCCGGCACTGACGCTGCTGCTCTCAGGGCCCGCGGTCAGTCTGCCCAGCATAATGGCACTGGTTCCCATCATCGGGGCAAAAAAAGCAGCTGCTTTTCTGTCGCTTGTGATAATATTCAGTGCGCTGAGTGGCTTTATCTTTGGGATTACTTTCTGATATACTGAAACTGAAACAACTGGAAAGGACACAATATGGGAGATGTAACTGTTAGTTTAGATAAAATCCAGCAGATAATGAGTAATGGCAACTATGACGAAGCACGCCCGCTGCTGAAGGAATACCTGGCCACAAGCCCGAATGATGCAATGGCTTTGAGGCTTTATGGCAACACCTTTGCTTACACCGGTTTTCTCGGCAAAGCCAAAAAAATCTGGCGTGACGCGCTCAAAAAGTTCCCGGACAACGTTGACCTGCTCTACAACTACGCTCTGGCACACTATCTGCAGGGCAATCTCTATTACGCCAAATTATACTGGAAAAAGGCTTTAAAGCTGACTCCTGAAGATTCTGAGATATATTTCAATCTCGGCCAGATAGCTCGTGACGAAGGCAGGCTGCAGGCTGCCATAAACTGGTGGCGCAAAGCCCTGAAGTTCAAGCCCGGCAATGTCGAGGTCATGAACAATATCGGTGTAGCTTATGCAAGCCTGTTGAGCTTCGGCAAAGCGGCAATCTGGTATAAAAAGGCCGTTAACGCTGACAAAAACTATGCCCTGGCTCACTTCAATCTCGCCAACGCCCTCTTTGAGACTGGCGAATATGAAGGTGCGCAGAAACACGCCGAAACTGCAGCCAAGCTCGACCCAGCCTCGCATCTGGAAAGCGTTACGCTGCTAAATCGCAAAATAAAAGACAAACTCGGCTGCAGAGAAACCGAAAAAATCAGCTGATCAGTTCACCAGACGAATTTCCAGTTCGTCATCGTTCTCGGCATTCTGCCTCAGCTGGCCCATCAGGGCCGCTTCACGATTGCGCAGAATGCCGATTTCCCTTTCCAGAACTATATTTTTTGCCTGCACTACGTTCAATTGCTTGATCAGATGGTCATGCTTGACTGTCAGCCCTTGCAACTGCGCCTTGAGAAAATTCGTCTCGGAAAAAAGGGCGTCGAGAGTGCTGGTTAAACGCTCAAAAAGCGCCTTCTGAGTTTTCGAACAGGTCTTTAAAGAATTGAGCTCAGGCACTTTGATTATCTCACAAACAGCATTGTCAGTGACCGGAGCGCCGTTTTCCAGCTGTCTGATAAAAATCAGCTTTTGCAAAGACTCTTCATCGATGAACACTTCTTTTTTGCCGTTACCACGGTCTTCTCGAACCAGATGAAGAACGCGGGCATTTTTCTTCAGCATTTTCTGCAATTCGGCGGGGCTGATATCGATCATTTCCTGAACGTGATTTATCGAATAAAGTTTTTCTTTCATTGCGCTTCCCCTGTAAAATTATTTCCTCTTAGCTATCGTGCGACGGCAGAGATTATTAAAGGGATTTTTTTTGATTTTTTATGGCAACGGCAAAGCCGTTGCCAAAAGCAGCAGAAAGCGCATCCTGGGGCATTAAAGTCAAAACAGAAAAAGTTGATAAAAACCAGGCGAACTGCTCAGTCGTCAAGTTTTGCCAGGTATGACTCGAGCCCGGTAGCCGGGTCTTCGAGCAACAGAGAATCAGGAAGTATGTCTATTAATTTATAAGTTTTGATCATGTCGCCGACCCTTACTATCTGTTTTTCGCCGGCAACACGAACTTCAGCGGAACCAGCCGAACCGGAAGTCACTATTTTAATGAGCTCGATCGTGGCCGGTGGCGGCAGTTTAACGAGTTCGACATTGTTGATGACCGAACACTGGTCACTCATCCATATTTTTTTATCTCTGGGGTGACAGCAACTGATGCCGAGAGAAATCATCGTTCTTTTCATTAGAACGTCATCAGACAGCTTGCCTTCTTTTGTTACATAGACGCCCTTCAATTCATCGATATAATCGAAATCAATCGTCACTTCGCGAACATCGGTAACCAGTTCTTTGCTGCGAACAATCGGAATGTCGGCTGAAAAAGGTTTATTCAGACCGAAAGCACGTTTGAGAGTGCCCCTGGTGTCGTATGTTTCCTCGTGCTCGATCATATGGAGACTGCCAAGACCGCTGTAACGATAATTACCGGAAGGCTTCAACACCAGATGGATCCAGGTGATGGTGCCGGGGGTATAGCCTGAATCATAGTCTCGCTCTGGTTCACAGATCGGAAAATACATTATCGTCTGCTCTTCGAATGAAGGCACTACTACCCCATTGCCGCTGATTACAGAACGCACCTCATATACATCGCTGGAATTTATCTCGAGGTTGCGCAAACGACCGCCGGCATCGTATTCACGGCGTTCTTTGAATGAAATTACTTTTTCATCACCGCCTGCACTGCGCAGCAGAGTCGAGGGATAAGAAGTCTGCTTCATCTTCATGGAAATAGCTCTCGTGCTGTTGCGCAATTGCGTGATTGCCTGCTGTATCCAGAAGCCCTTCTCGGTTTCGCGTCTTGAATAGGTCATAACGGCATTGGCGGAGCCAAATAGCAAACTAAGCATCAAAACCGCCAAAATGACTTCGATGAGGGTCACACCTCTTTTTTCGTGGGGTGCTTGCGAAATCATTTGATGCCTCCGGTATAGCGCGAAACAATGATGTCTTCGGAAAGTTCTTCCGCGAAAGTTTTGCCGCGACCACCGTCAACTTCAGCCTTGACAACGATTTTATAGCCGTCCTGAACCATTTTCATGCGATCATGAGATCCCAGAAGTTCGAATCTGTCGACAAGATACCTGCCACCGTATGGAAATTTGTTATCAGGAGCCATACCGCTCTTGAAAAGATCATAGGACGCGCTGTCCTTGCTGAAGACTCCCATGGCGGTGGGCGGGTAATTAGACGAATCAATGTCGGCATATGGGTTACCCGAACCGCTACCGGCAAAAAATTCATAGGTTTCTTTGGGCAAAAGTCTTAACTGCAGTTTTGCGTGTTGCATACCAGATTGAGCCAGGTAATAAGCCTGCATCTGATACAAAGTCTGCTTGTTCTGATAGGCCAGGTTGGTATTTGAATGGGCCATAAAAAACAGAATTACGGCTATCGAAAAGGCGAAAAACAATACTACTACAATTGCGACACCATTCCTGTCGTTCATGTCTCAACCTTCCAGATCAGATTTGAAGCCCACCAGAAAAAGGCTGCGAGCATAAGGATCGCTGTCGGGATCTTTATTTTTCTGGTTGGACCATTTGACCTGTACAATGATTTTTTTTATCAAATTAAACTTGTCATCACGCTTCGATACCAGTTGATTGATTTGAAGCTCATGCCGACCGCTGCCTGGACCAGGCATCGGAATTGAGAACATTACCGGGTTTGCAGAAGTAGAATCATAATCGAGGTCTACTACCTTCACTCTGGCACGATATTTAAAACCCTTTTTACAGACAAAGATGCCATCACCCAGGTATTTATCGGGATTGCCAGTGAGGCAGCCATCTCCAAACATTTTGGGAACAGCTCTTTGAAACAGATTTTTAGCGGCATCGACAGTTTTTTTCAGAACCGTGTTGTAAGCATTGAATTCACAGGGGTTTCCTTCACGAATTGCCCACCAGGGTATCTGAAACATCATTGAATCCATGATGAATTTTGCCCTGGAAATAGCTACCGTCTCGGTATAAAAACGCTCAGTATCACGAACTGCCCCGGTAAGAAAATAAAAAATAGGCAGAAAAATAGCGCCGAGAATGAGAAATGCCAGCATCACCTCGACGAATGTGATCCCATGTGTTGATCGTCTTTTTGTCATCACTGTTTAAAACACCTGAGTTTTAAGCATAGCACAATGAAGGCAAAATCACAGCTAAAAATTCGAGCCGGAGGATCGCTCCACCGGCCCGAACTCGCTACTTACGGTTAAATCAGTCTCTTACTTCACCTTCACCGGAACGAACATCAGCTGGCGATTGCCGGAAACGTCCGTGGCATCGAGATAAAGAAAGGGAGCTTTGGGCAGCTTCAAGCGTGAAAGGTCGAGAACTTCAGCGTTCTCTTCGCCGACCGGCGCAGGTTCACCACCAGCTCCATTGCACAAACCATATTTAAGCTTGCTGTTGTCGAGCTTGTAGTTATCTCCGCCAATCACTTTTATATGCAGCTTATCTGTTGCAGACACAGTCAAAGCGGCGTGTTCGACCGGAACTATCATGTTGCTGCCGAGTTCCAAACCCTGAACGAGAATCTCCTGGTCAACGGCATTGAACAGAGCGCCGCTCAGATAAACGTCGGCCTGTTTCGGCAAAGGATATTTATCGGGAGGATTTTCAACCGGCCAGCAGGCACCGCTGGGACCGTTTTCTACAGAAATTTCAAGCCCACAGAGTGGCGGAGTGATATCGAGAACTTTAACATCTTTGGCACCGCTCGAATTTGCAAAAGTGCCTTTAGTGCGACCTGGCTCATCCAGGTCGTAGCGCATTTTTCTGCCGATGTGGCAGGTGATAGCCCCTCTGCCGGTAGGCGTCGTCGGAATTATAACCATCTGGTTCAAGGCCAGAGGCTCAGAAGTCGAAGCCATGAAGTTTTTGTTTTTTTCCCAGTCGACAAAATACCATGAAACAGAAGGGTTTCTTTCCCAGCGTGGGTTTGGAATGGGCTGCCCCTTGTATTCTGCCGGAGGCTCGGCTTCAAAAATAGTCGAATCGGCAACGACTACCAGCGGCACATCTTCAGTAAGAGTCGCTGGTATGGCACCACCGTTTTCTGCATAGATTTTCAATGGGATTACCGGGCTTATATCTACCGGGTAAGGGCTTATATCGACCCCCTTGAGCCAGGGCGTCTTTTCTTCGTCTATTTTAACGGCGCCGCCCTCCTGAGCCCATGCCGAAGAAGAAAAGCTTACCAGTGTAACAAATGCCAGAGTTAAAAGTTTTTTCATAGTCTGAACGAAATGATCCTTTCTTTTATTGATTATGGCCGCTTTCAAAGGCAGCCTGGATGTTTACCACATAGAGAGGAGTTCTCACGGTTGTCAGATTTCCTGACTGATCGCTACTCCTGGCGACAAAGAAATACTCGGGCTGGTCTTCATAACTTTCGCGAGGAAAGTTTGGCACCCTGAACAGATAACCATTACCAGTCTTTTCGACTTCGCTGCCATCAGCTGTTTCTATTCTACAGGCAACTTCGCCTGCCTTGGCACGATGGTCACCATTGTCAACAGCCATGGCCGCAAAAATAAACGGAACATTGCGACGGACAAAAACGCCTTTCAAGGCGCTGTTTTCGCCACCGGCGACGTGCACCTGCCGTGTCATCGTTTCTTCATCGAGGGTTTTCGAATCAATTGCCTTAGAATTGAATTCAGGGGCGCCGCGTTCATTGAACAGGCAGCCGGCAACCGACAGGCGGGCTGTTTTTTTGAAAGGCTCCCTGTTTCTTTCGTCTTCTTCGCCTTCGTCAATAAAAAGGTAGCTGGCCTCTGTGTATTCGTCAGCTTTTGTAGAAAAAGGCCGGCCAAGCGAAGCCACTATCTTTTCCATCATCTTGTTTTTGAGTTCCTGTTCGGTGTTTGCCATATCAATATTGCCGGCACCTTCCTGAAAGGCAACCCACAAGTCGGGCGGCGTCACATCGTGAACCTGTACACCCATGGATTGTTGCGCAGTCACCGTTTTTGCCTGTGCCTCGGTCGTGCCGTCTTCGCCGACCAGGGTCGTCGAGGCTTCTTCTGCCTGTGTGGTATCGGTCGGGTCATTGCCTTCACCGATGGCCTCGTTGTCAGCACCTTTCTCGCTGGCTCCAACTTGACGAGCACCGTTGTTACCAATCTGGTATTCGCCTGGCGCAAAAAATTTGCCACCATCTGCCGCCATATTGGTATTTTGCGAAGAAAGGGTCTGCCAGTTTCCGTCTGCGTCTTTAACCTTGGTATCCCAGGTTATGTTCGGATCAGACTCGAACTTGGCTCCATCGGCGAATTCACCAGCGTCTTCTTTGTAAATAAGCGAATGTTCCTGTTTTTCGTAATACACGTCTTCAAGACAATGCACAAGACTGCTGTCAGGATCGCCACCACGAAAAGTGGCCGGCATAACGTTGCTGTCAGACTTCATACCCAGAGTCATATCAGCATTATCGGGTATCGGAGCTGCTTCTGGGATCTCGGAATTTTCTTCAACGCCTGTCTCTGCCGTTTCTTCCGCGGTGATTATCATCGAAAAAGAAAAAATAACAGCGATCATCAACAAAAATCCTGTAAGTTTCTTCATTTCACCCTCCTGTTTTCTTTCTGGTGCCTGCCTTTATAACCTTCTCAAAGATCATACGAAACAAGTATTAGCAAATGTTACAAATAAAAGTAAAATAAACTTCACTTTGTGACGAAATGGGCTTTGGATTTGTTTGCCTCCTTATTTTTCAGACCGGTACCCTCTGGGTTGCCGGTATTTTTTTTTGGTCAGGCCCGACCATTATATGCCCACTTCGGGCATTAGTCCAATTTCTTTTTGCAAAATCCCCGCCGACTACTGCCGGGCTGTTTGATTCTTGACTTGCTTTGTGGTAATGAAGTATCATTCACAAGCTTCAGCACCTTAAGGAGTCACATGAAAGCACTTAGAAAAGCCGTTGTCTCAGGCACAGGCATCAGCCTCCCCGAGAAGGTAGTAACTAATTTTGATCTTGAAAAAATAGTCGAAACGTCTGACGAATGGATTTTTACCAGAACCGGTATTAAAGAACGTCGCCAGATTCCAGATGGCATGACATTGCTGGAACTCTCTATTCCGGCGTGCAAGCAGGCAATCGCCAATGCGGGCCTGACACCAGACGACATAGATCTTATCATTTACGCCACCTTTACCCCTGACTATCAGGTTCCAGCGACGGCCTGCCTGCTCCAGGACAAACTCGGTTGCCGCAATGCTGGCGCCTTCGACCTTCAGGCGGCATGTACCGGCTTTGTTTATGCCTCATCAGTGGCCTGCCAGTTCATCGCCACCGGACTATACAACAACATTCTCGTAGTGGGCGGTGATGTGACCACCAGAATTCTCGACTTCAGCGACCGCAATTCATGTGTTCTCTTCGGTGATGGCATCGGAGCAACAATTTACTCGGCCGGGGAAAACGACGAAGGTGCTTTTGATTTTTTACTCGGCTCGATTGGCAGCGGCGGTGAGTATATAATGATTCCCAACGGCGGTTCTGCTCAAAGACCGACGGTCGAGGCCATTCAAAACCGCGAACATTACCTGAAAATAAACGGTAAAGAAGTATTCAAGTTCTCTACCAAGATAGTCGGCGACATGATTGAAGAAGTTTTACAGCGAAACAATCTGTCGCTCGATGATGTGGCACTGATCATACCTCACCAGGCCAATATCCGCATACTTGAATCAGCGGCTAAAAGGTTCAACTGCCCCCTCGAAAAGTTCTATATCAATATCGAGCGCTACGGCAATACGGTCGCAGCAACCATTCCAATTGCAATCCATGAAGCTCTGCAGGAAGGGCGTATCAAACAGGGTGATATCGTACTGCTGGTCGGCTTCGGCGGCGGCCTCACCTACGGCATCATGCCTATCCGCTGGGGCAAATACACTTCGCCAACGGCATGAGATAATGCCCATAAGAAACAGAGCCGCTCAGCAGAGCGGCTCTGTTTCTTTTCCCGAAAATAATATATCTTCAGCCGGTTATACTCAAACCAAACGGGCGGATCGCTTCTTCAAGAACGCCGTGCAGATGTCCGATAAGAATTCCGTAGTTTGTTATCGGCACTCCGACAGCATGACAGGCTTCTATGCGGGCCATAATATCACGACGGTTGGTCATGCAACCGCCACATTGCACCACAAGGTCATAGTCTGCCAGATCAGTCGGAAAATTTATTCCCTGACAAAAATCAAATTTAACAGTGTCGCCGTATTTTTTTCTGACCCACATGGGAATTTTGACTCTGCCGATATCGTCTTCCATCTGGTGGTGGGTACATGATTCTGCAATAAGAATGCGGGCGGCGGCCCCTTTTTCATGCAAAGCGGCTACTCCAGCCACGTAAGCGGCAAGATCACCCTTGTATCTCGCAAACAACACCGAAAAACTCGTAAACGGAATACCGGACGGCAGATCTGCCGCAACCTTGAAAAACACCTGTGAATCAGTCACAACAAGCGCGGGAGGTTCTTTCAATACGGCTATGGCCTGCTTCAACTCTGTTTCTTTGACCACAATCGTTACTGCATCAGCGTCAAGCAAATCTCTTATTGTCTGAACCTGCGGAAGTATCAGTCGACCTCTTGGCGCCGAAATATCTATCGGAGTAACCAGAACTACAACCTGACCAGGCTCGATCAGGTCACCAACAATTACACCCGTGTCAAAGCCCTTAAGCCCCTGCTGCATTTTTTCAGCTCGCAGATCGTTGATGCCCTGCCCAGTCTTAGCACTGACAAGAACTGGTTCAATGCCGAATACCGCAACCTCATGTCGCAAAGTCTGCCCGATTTCAGCAGTTTCACACTTGTTCACCACCAGAATAACCGGTATTTTCTGTTTTTTCAGGCTTGCCAGAAGATCTTTTTCGGCGGCATGCAGACCATTACCTGGCTCGATGACCACCAGAGCCAGATCGGTCTTCTTCATCACCTTTAAACTAGCTTCAACACGAAGTTTGCCGAGTTCGCCAACATCATCGAGACCTGCGGTATCGATGAGAACAACCGGCCCGAACGGTAAAAGCTCAATATTTTTATACACCGGATCGGCAGTTGTGCCGGCCGTATCTGAAACCAGTGCTGTTTCTTGCCCGGTGAGGGCGTTGATAAGCGAAGACTTGCCGACGTTACGACGGCCAAAAATCGCTATATGTGGTCTAATACCTCTTGGGGTCGCCTGCATACCAAAACCTTTCTATTCAACAAACTGATGACTTTACAAGACTGGCTAAGATCAACTTTAACCAACGTTTATAAAAAGCGACAGGCCGCCATAAAGTCACCCCGGCCCTACTTGTGAAATTTTACACAACCATTCATATTATACCTATTTTACCGCGAAATGCCATATTTTTTATTGAGAAAAACAACAAATATCGTGGCAAACGCCAACTTATGTTTTTGCAGATACTGGCTGCAAACTCTCTGACATTCACAAACAGCGACGGTCTGACGGGCACCCGCCGCGAGCTCAGGCAAAACAAAAAGTTGTGTCTGAGCGAAGATTTGTCATTGTCTGTGTGACTTCAGACCGATCGTGCTAGAATCAGACGTCTGCTGACCATACTGTAATCACAGCTGCACAAAAATTCGGAGGTCAACCGCTTGATCAATTCAATACTGGTATTAACCCACGTTGTCTTTATCTATTGCTTTTATCACCTGCATTTTTTCATCATCCCGACCCGGCTCGAAATGTTGAGCAAATTGTCAGAGCAGGTAAAGCTCTTCTACGAAGAGAAAATAGTTTTCGTCGGGGCTTCATTGTTTTATCAGGCTTTCGATTTTATCAACGCCTGGTGGTTTGTCGTTCTGCCGGCTATTCTGTTGCTTTTAAAAATTGTGCTGGAGCTGTTAAAAAAACGAAGCGAAGAAACAGCCCGCGGCTTCATGCAGCTTTTGATCAGCTTTCTGGCTCTGATACTATTTTTCAGTCTGTCACTGCAAATTTTAACGGTTATAATGCTGGCACCGAATTTTTATCGCTGAAACTTTTAGAACAACAGCAAAAGAAAACCGGCAGGCACGACCGCTGACGCGATATGCCTGCCGGACCCTGCTTAAATCAGGTCAACGCCAGATCAATTTTTGATATTGATGGTTCCGATGAATGGTTCGGCATTGGCGGCTGTTACAACGACTTTAGCTTCGCCGGACTCAGGAACAGCGCTCAGGTTGATCACAGCATAACCTTCGGCGCAGACGTAACCAGCACCAAGAAGCTGGTCATTGTGGCTGATACCGATGTAGGAGCCGGCCGGAGCATTAACTTTGACCGCTGAAGTTCTTGAGTTGATCTGGCTATCAAAGCTGACACGCAGCTTTTTCGGTTTGCCCATATAGGTTTTCAGGGAAGGATCGCCCATCAGGTGGTAGATTTCCCAGTAGTAGTGCTTGCGGCTGGAAGTTGACTGCTCAACGGCCAGATTGCCGGCAAACATGAACCCGGCGTTGGAAGTGCCATTACCTTCAAACATGGCTTCAAAAGCACCAGGACCAGTTTTATCTTTTTCGGGGGGAACGCCCTGGTTGTTGGGCTTAACAATAGCGTGGAGACCGACACCCCACCAGAAGTCTTCGTCCCAGTAGGTGTTGTTTGAGCCACCGACATAACCGATAGCGCCAGCGTCTTTAGCTCTCAGCCAGGCTTCGCCGAAGCAGGTAGCCAGCTCGAATTTATTGGTAATGCAGCAGTTACCGATAACAAAGGGGTATTTACCCTTGTTGCCGAGCTTTTCGATATCGGGAATAGTGAACTTCGGATCTGCCCAACTGGTTGGAGAACCGTGTGCGGTGTAGTTCACGTAAGCAGCGCCTCTGGCTACATCAGCGACTATATTGGCTTCATTCTGGTGAGAGCCGGCTGAGAGATAAACGCTGATGTTGTTAAAACCGTTTTCTTTGTTGATGTAATTCTGTCTGGCATAGTTGATGTGCGGCCAACCGTGACTTTTGGCCCAACTGCCATCCCAGCCGGCAATAAGCACGACATCGTTGAGGAATGAAGGATCGGGGAAAAGGAATTTTTCATATTCGAGAGTTTTTTCGAGCTGCGGGCGGAGCTGATTGATATCCTGAGCAGAAAAGCGCCCGGTCATCATGTCGGGAAGAACGTCGCCCGGGGTTACAGCCGCATAATAAAGGTCGGTGATATGACTGTTGGTCTGACCTTTGAAAGCAGGAATCTTGTCATGATCGCCGACGAAGAGAACATAGCTGGGAGCGGGCATATCAGCGGTCGGATTTTTGTAAAGGCCGTGCAGATACTCTTTGAGGTTAGCGCTGATTGCAGCACCGGTGCCAAACTGGTCGGTATAGACCACATGAACTTTGAAACCCTTCTGGGTTTTCCAGGCCACGAAAGGTGCAATTTCGTCTTTGAAAGCAGGATCAGAAACTATTACGTAAGTCTGAACAGTGTTTCTTTCAGAATTGCGCAGGGCTTCCGGGACGAGGACGAGTGATTCCATCCAGGAGAAAGCAGGCGACCAATGCGACTGATGCATTGATTTGCTGGCCTTCATGTCAGCATTGTTGAAAGTGATTTCAAAATCAATGTTGTTGTAAACGACGATTTTGTTGTCTACAGCGTTGTATTTAACCGGAGCGATGGTCAGATGAGCAAGGCGCATATGGCGCATTACACCGACTTCCTGCATCGATACCAGCTGCTGGCCATGAAAACCCTTATAGATGTAAGCTGATTTTTCGTAAACAAAGGGAACTTCTGAACCATCTTTAGGAGCAGAAGGCTGTCGGGGAAAAATCTGACTGGAAATACCGTGCTCTGACAGTTTGTATTCTTTGCTGTCATAGCCTTTTACTTCAACTTTAAAAGATGCGCCGAAGGGGATTTGAATGAGTTTTGTGATTACCGGCAGTTGGGGAGCGCCATATTCGCCACCGAAAAAATATTCAGGTGAATAAAGAACTGTAAAGTTGCCCATGGGAGTTTCTGCATCATAGAAATGCAGCTTGTCAATTGCGCAGGCCATGCGCATGGTCATCTTACTCTGACCACCCATTTTCTGGGAAATAACCTGCAGACCGCTGCTCTGAGCATCAAGATCGATATGGGCTGCAAAAACTCCTCCACTCACTAGAACGAACATCGCCAGTAATACAAAAATTCGTTTCACTACCTGTCCCCTTTCAATTTACTTCATACTTGATAATCCAGGAATCGCTCCCCCTATCGACAGAATTTGAGTCTGCCGAAACCACAATATGTACAAAGTTTTGTCAGATATTGCAGGGGAATTGTTTCCAGCAGATCAGTTTATAACGATCAAACCGTCAAAGTCAACACTCCGAACAAATATTATTTGTACCCCGGCATTCCGTCATTCACTCTTATCACCACGGTTTCAAGCATTCATTCGCACAATGTACATAATTAAATTTTCAGATGATTTGAAAAAGCACCCGTAAATGGTTATTTTTAATTGAGCAAAGAATAAAATTCTCTTATCAACGGAGGCAACGCCATGCGTTTAAAACTGCTCGTAACTTTTGCATTCATGATATGCTCACTCATTGTCCTGGCAGAAAGCGGAGCAGGCGAAACTCCAGTTTTCCCTGCCCTGCCCTATGCTTACGATGCTCTTGAACCGTACATAGACGCTCAGACCTTGGAAATTCATTACTCAAAACATCACCGTGCCTATTTTGACAATATGCACAAAGCCATCGCCGGCACCAGATTCAACGACAACAGCCTCGAAGGCAACTTTGCTGAAATAAGCAAATGGCCGGACGCAGTCAGAAACAATGCCGGCGGGCATTTTAATCACGATCTTTTCTGGAACATCATGTCACCGAATGGTGGCGGCACACCGACAGGGGAGCTTGGCGAAAAAATCAACGCCGCCTTCACCTCGTTTGAAAACTTCAAAGAAGAATTCAAAAAAGCTGCTACTTCCAGATTCGGAAGCGGCTGGGCCTGGCTTTGTGTCGCAGGAGACGGCAGTCTTTTCATAACCTCGACTGCGAACCAGGACAACCCGCTCATGGATATCGCCGAAAAACGCGGCACTCCGATACTCGGCCTTGACGTCTGGGAACACGCCTATTATCTCAAATATCAAAACTTGCGCGGCAGCTATGTAGAAGCTTTCTGGAACGTCGTCAACTGGCCGGCAGTGGCTGCGCGACTCGAAAAAGCCACGACGACTTCGCCTGAGTGACTCCGACAGTAACCAACCGCAGATTCTGATGGCCGCAAAACTTGACCGCAAAGGCTTCTTCAAAAGCTATTTTTGTGAGCTGCTCGCAGGAATAGACACCGCTTTCGGGGAAGAACTCGACGGCTTCGCAGAAAAATTTCCTGACCTGATCAGGCCGCCAGGGGCTTGTAATGAAAACAGATTCATCGAACTGTGCTCCCGGTGTGGCAATTGCGTCAGATCTTGCCCTTTTTTCGCCTTGAAACCAGTGATGATGGTGAATGACTTCGACAGAGGAACGCCGACACTTCGCTGCGGTGAAGCGTTTTGCAGGTTTTGCGAACAGTTTCCCTGTGTAACCTCCTGCCCAACCGGGGCTCTTTCGACCACCAACCCGGAAAAGCTGCGCAAAATTGCCACCGCAAACTGCAAAGCGGTGGCCTGTCTCAGGTCGGGAGGCTCTGACTGTCGGGCATGTTTAAACAGTTGTCAGGAATCCGGGTACAACGCCATATCAATCACGGGCGATGGCCCGCCGTCCATCTCTCCGATAAAATGCTCAGGTTGCGGGGCGTGCGCTATTGCATGCCCCGCCTACCCCGATACGGCAATTATTTTAAAACCTGCGTAGAATTTTTATGTCGCTGCCCGAGGGCAACGTAGTTTTTGGCAGACTCAATAATTCTTTGCGACCATTCTAAGGCGACTTCACCCTTGACTTTACCTGGCACTCCAGCCACCAGAGAACCGGGCGGAATCACTTCATTTTCCCTGACGACGGTTCCGGCGGCTAGAACACTTCCACTACCGATCACGGCGCCAGACAGAACAACCGCCCCCATGCCGATCAGGCAGTTGTCGCCAATCTCGCAGGCATGAATCACAGCGCGATGACCGATAGTAACTTTACTGCCTATTTTTACGGTGCCTGAACCTGGCTTTTCGCTGCCACGGTCGACATGAACGATCGAGCCATCCTGAATATTGGTGTCGTCACCGACATGAATGCTGTTTATATCGCCCCGCAAGATTGTGCCATACCATATATTAACGTTCTCACCCAGCGTTATTTCACCAACAAGTTCGGCGCTGGCGGCAACGAAACAGGAACCCGGCACTGCCGGCTTTTTTCCACAGAATTCGATAAGCATCTGACCTCCAATTCTCGTTCTATTCGCGGCCCGGGCAAAGTCACCCGCAGTTTTGGGGCCGGAACATCGATGCAGAAGAAAAAAATTTGTGATATAATACCCCGGCCGGTGAATTTTTCACAGAATTTTGTCGATAGTTTATTTGATTATGGAATCAGAAATCTTCCAGAAAAAAAGTAAGGGGCAGGAATTCTTTGATCAGGCACTGAAGCTCGAGGCAGAAGGCAAAACAACTGAAGCCACAATAGCTTACCAGAACGCGATCAAAGAAAACCCAAAAAATGCGCAGGCTCATTATAACCTGGGTATCGCTCTGGCAACTTCCGGCAAAATTGCTCAGGCACTGAGGTCGTGGCATCGGGCGCTCTGGCTCGACCCATCCTTCAGACTCGAACTGATAAAAGCGTTCGACATTGCCGACGAGCTTGCAGAAGAGATCATCGGCAATGACGTCGAAGAAGAAATACACTGGGCAAAAGCAGCCTGATTTACAAGGGCTGACATCATAAGGAGCGAACACACTATGGCCTACTGCTGGGAAATCTACAACAACTCAAAATGCGACACCTGCAAACATTATCTGGCTTTTCAGGCAGGCACCCTCAATATTGAGGAAGTCAAAGATATCGTAGTTATCGACGACGACAATTAACTTTCCTGTCGGGGCGCCGAAACTAGCCTTCGACACAGGCATAATCTCATAGCTGCGTTGTTTTACTGGTCAACAAGACTCAGTTCTTTTGTTGCGCTTTTGAGTTTTTGCGAGCCATTTTTATTGCCGACGCATTTTCCATGGCCTGAAGATCCTGTCGATCAGAGAAAATTTGCGCAGATGCTCTGTGTCATTTTCGCGCCGAGGCGGCTCCCAGGCCTTCACTTCTTTTACGGGCCCGGTCAGCATTAGAACAGTTTGACGATCGGCCGCAATTCTTGCGGCCTGCTCGTTGAAAACACGCTCCATGGTTGAAAGCTTGCTTTCCATCATTTCCATTTTTCTGGCCATATTTTTCAACAGGGCCTGGTTTGCGGCAAGCACCTGACCAATATCAATCGCAACATCGCACGAAACTGCGCCATCAATGCCTTCATACAGCTGAACGTTATTATCGACCGCTTCTTTTGCGAATATGTCTTTATCTTTGATATTGATTTCCACTTTCATTGGCGACTCCTGATATATGCAGATTCCGGCAGGCAACCCCGGACCTGATCTGACCTAAATTCTGATCGGCAAATTTTAACAGTTTCATAACCATGGTTTGCATATTGTTCAGAAATGAAGATATATGCTATAGTTTTTGCATGGATGGAATAAAATTGCCTGTCTTTCTTTTGTTAATCGTCCTTGCCATTGGCTTTACCCTTTTCAACCCGTTCGCAGAAAAACAAAAGCCTTTGCGGGGCAAAGCCGGTCAGCAAAAAAGCACCACGGAGGCTGAAAAACCGTCTTCCGGCGACAGCAAAGAAGCACTGGCAGCAGCCAGAGAACCATTCGAAAAAGGCGATTACGACAAAGCTCTCGCAATACTCCTGCCGAACCGCGATGCTGATGATTACGAATTGCAACGCATGCTTGCCTACTCGCTTGCCGGCGTAAAAATGTTCGACGCAGCAATTCTTGCATTCGAAAAAACCCTCGAAATGAGAAAAGTCCCGGAGAACGCCTATTCCCTGGCGTATCTGTATGAAATCACCGGCCGCAACAACGTTGCCAGAATTCTTTACGAGCAACTGCTCGCAGCCGAACTGCCCCCAAAAATGAGACGCGCAACCTATGAAGGTCTGGCACGAACGACAGCGTATGAAAACGATGTAAGGCTTGCCTTCAAATACAATACCGAACTGGTAAAGAACTACCCAGACTCGCCCGAAGGAGTCGTCGCCCTCATCAAACTTCTCAAAAACACAGGAAGCCTGAGAGGGCTTGAAAATCTGGTGGCGCTCGGCGAAAAATACCATGCCGGCAACTTCGATTATAATTTCTGGCTGGCGGTTCTATATTACGAAAGCGGTCGCTTCAACGACGCCATGAAGTATTTTCGCCGCTGTATCGAACTTGCACCCGACAATTCAACACCCTACTTTTACACGTATCACATACTTAAACGCCAGAAAAACATAGAGCAAGCTCTGGCAGATCTCGAAAAATACCATAAACTGAACCCGCTGCTGCCTCATATTTTCTTCGAAGCAGCCATCGATGCCCGCAAAGAGAATCGCCTCGATCTTGCTTATAAATTCTATCGTTCGGCCGTCACCATGGACAGAACTCTTCTTGGTCGCGACGACAAAGGAACCATTCATGCTGTCGAAAGAATGGTCAAAGCCAACGGTTCTGATCTTGATAAACTGTTTCTTGCGGCCTTTATCAACTATATCAACGGCGACTATAAAATCGCGAGAGAACAGATCTCTCACCTTTCCGATGCAATAAAAGCGACAGACTACGCCGATGACGGCCGTCGCATAATCAGGGAATGTGACATCCTGGCCATGCAGGACGCCCGCTACGCTTCATATGTTGCCGGTTTACAGCAACAACGCCAGCTCGAAACCCTCACCAGGCTGGAGAGCGTAGTTTCAACTCCCGGCCTGGAAACCGATACTCCCGCTGACAAGCTCAAAAGACAGGCGATGCAAAACCCCAACGACCTCAGACTGCAGTACACAGCCGGCCTCGAACTGGCAAAGCTCGGTCACCTAGATGCCGCCAAAATATTTTTTGCCAATGCGATCAGACTCAACCCAAACCTGATCGAGCCCAATTATTCAATGGCCAAGGTTCTGCTTTTCGAAGAGAATCTGCCTGATGCACGCAACTATATCAATCAGGCACTGAAAGTAAACCCCAATAACAGCCTGAGTCTTTCTCTCTCAGCTTTGCTACACATGCAAAGCCGTGACTTCATGCGGGCGCAGAGCGATGCCGAAGGAGCTTTGAAAGCAAATCCCAACAATGGCGAAGCCAGGCTTGTGCTTGCCGAAGTTTTTGCCCGCAACAGCAATTATCGAAGAGCCCTTCAGGAAATAGACCTCGGCCTCGAAGTCGAGAGCGATCCACACCGCCGGGAACAGCTGACAAGACTCAAAGAAAACCTGCGTCAGTAGGCTTCATTGCAGAGATCCGGGTTATTTTTCGAGTTTAACTCTGTCCCAGTAGCGGTCGAGTTCTGCCAGATCTTTGCCGGCAAAACCGCCGTCTTTTTCGACGAGGGTTTCAACCTGGGTAAATCTATCGACAAACTTGCGGGCCGCACGTCGCAAGCAATGCTCAGCATTCACCTTTGCCAGCCTTGAAACATTCAGCACTGAAAACAGAACATCGCCGATTTCTTCTTCAAGCTCATCCGCATTGCTTTGCGCCAGGGCGACCTCTATTTCGGCCGTTTCTTCTTTAATTTTTGCAAGTGCCGCTCTGGCATCGGGAAAATCGAAGCCGACTCTGGCGGCTTCCTGTTGTATTTTTTCAGCACCGACGAGAGCGGAAGGAAACTCCAGAGCTTCTTTCATACGGTTTGAAAGGCGCTTCCGGTCTGCTTTCTCTTTTTTCTTTATTTCGCCCCACATCTGAATGACGGCTTCCGGATCAGCTGAGTTGTCGAGCTCTCCGAAAACATGCGGGTGCCGGCCAATCAGTTTCTCACAAATCCCGGTGGCCACATCGGCCATATCGAAGGTTCCTGCTTCTGCCGCAATCTGAGCACTGAAAACAATGATCATCAATAGATCACCCAGCTCTTCTTTAACGTGCAGCATGTCGCCGCTTTCGATTGCTTCTATTACTTCTCGAGACTCTTCAGCGAGATGCTCGGTCATGGTTGCGAGTGTCTGTTTTCGATCCCAGGAACAGCCTTCCGGCGATCGCAACTTTCTCATTATTTCGACCAGTCGCAAAAACTGACCACTGATACGTTCGTTATCCTGATTCATTGAATTTCACCTGCCATTAGACTGCCAAGCAGCTGCGAAAGCTGAATACCATCTTCTATCACAAAGTCTGCGAATTTTAAATAAATCTCACATCTTGCCTGCCACAAACCGTGAATTTCCTCGAGATTGCGGCCTTGTAGAAGCGGTCTTTGGGCAGATCCAGCTTCTATCCGGCCGACTATTTCATGCCATGGAGTATTGAGAAATATTACCCAGCATTTTTTCAGCAGCTGCTGATTGGCGCCGTAAGTGGGCAAACCTCCACCACCGGCGACTATTGCCGGTGGACTTACGGCTTGAAGCAACTCTGCAAAAGCTTCATGTTCGAGTTTTCTGAACTCAGCTTCACCGGGTCCGGCGAAGATTTCGGCAATTTTCTGCCCTGTTTCACGCTCGACCAGGTTGTCCAGGTCATAAAACGGCAACCCAAGCATCGAAGCGGCCTGCTTGCCGGCAGTGGTTTTGCCGGCAGCCATAAAACCTGTAATAAAAAATATTTTTTGCATCAGAGTCTTTCTAAATTAGAAAACGGCGGTTTACACCGCCGTTCGCCATTTCTGTAAGTTTAACTTATCTAACCGGCACGACTCCAGAAGGAAGAACCGGCATCGGGTTGACCTGTCCACCGTTAACAGGAATTTCAGGTTTGGCAGGGACATAACCGGAACCGTTCGGGCCATCGAAAGTCTGATTGGTAAAACCATTGTTAGCGCCGGGGTTATAACCACTATAGCCGCCCATGTTGGGCAAATTGCCGTTACCAGCGCCAAGAACGTTGCGAATAACCATCATCAGCTGGTTAAGTCGTTCGACAACGGCTTTTCTTTCGTTCATGACGAGATAAAATTTGATTTTGCTGATTCTCTGATCGATTTCACCGATAAGAGTGTAGTAAGCGGGGTCCATTTCGCTCTTTTTAAGGGCTGATTGAGCATTATTGAGATGGCCGATAGCCGAAACGTTATCCATGATGGATTTTTCGAGAGAGCTTCTGCACATCTGCAGGTCTGAGTAGACCATCCAGAGGAGGGTGACAACAGCTTTATCATTCGGATCAACAGTGCCAGAATACTGACCAGATTGACCGTATTGGCCCGACTGACCTGTTTGACCTGACTGACCGGGATAACCAGCCATAACTGGCGCTGAGGCTAACAATAGAACTGCGAGAAGCCCTATGATATACTTTTTCATTAAACCACCCTCCAAAGTTAGACTTACAGAGTAACTATAACACATAGTCAAGCAACCCGTAAGGGTACGGCAATATTTTTTTGGCAGATTTTATTTTTTTTTGCAATTTTAGGGCTTAAAGGCTAAAGTGTTTTGAGAATCAGATTGCCTTGCAGTCTTCAACAATAAAACACCGGGACACCTATGTCGGAGCAAGATTTTAAAAGATCCGGAAAAATTAAAACCAGAGTATTTGCCCTGATGCTTCTGATGCTTTCCTGCGGCCTGCTCATTTCGGCGGCACGCTCTCTTGGCCGTGAGTTCAGCGGTACAATGATCAGAAAGACTTCCACGCCAGGCATCACATCAACCCAGTATCACCTGTTTCTTTTGCCAACTTCAGTTGCCAGCTCTTCAGAAAGCATACTCGACGCCCTGGCCCACCCCGAATTACCGCTGCAACGGGTGGGAGTTTCGGCACTGGCCTATGCCGAAGCCCAGGAACTTGAATTTATTGAAAAGAAACCATATTCGTTCATGATTGAAGTAGCCGGAAGCAAATGTCTCGACCTGGGCTTGTTCTGGTTATTGATGGGCATTGCCGGCAGCTGCGGCGCAGTCTGGATGTATCTGCAAACTATGAAACCCGGCCCCGAATCAGAGAAATACCAGCCGGAAGAACTTGATTTCCCGGGACTTGATTAGTTTTCGCACATCGCTGTATCTGTAACGCAACTTTTTGTTCACTTTTTAAACAGAAGTTAATTTTTTGCACACAGATGCCGACAATTATCTGACCAGCTTGTTACGATTTGACCAGCAATTTTGAGCAGCAAACAAGGGGCATCAATCATGTAAAATGCTTCTCAATACAGGCCTGACAGCAAAAAAACGCAAATCCACGGTTTTTTTGTCCACACTCTAATGCGCAACTGGCACATTTTTTGCTGCTTATATTATAAGTTACGTCACTGTTTGTTTAACTGAAAAGTGAGTTAATTATGCAGGAAAACAGCTTAAAAACCTACAAAGACTATGTTCTTGTGCGAATCGATGAAAAGTCGAAGCTTCAGGTATGGGTCAAGTTGCCGCCTACCGGCAAGTGATAAGAACACAAGCAACACTTTCGGTTTACTGATTCCCATGTAAGACAAAGATTTACAGAACGGTCAAAACACCATAAAAAGCACATCGCCCGCCAGATTGGCGGGCGATGTGCTTTTTATAGAATTACTGGTTTACAGTTTTTTCAAAAATCGGAATGGATTTTGAACACTGCCATTGCGGCGCACTTCAAAATGAAGATGCGAGCCGGTAGTAACGCCAGTATTGCCGACGTAGGCGATTCGCTGCCCAGCATTCACCGATTGCCCGACTTTAACCGTAACTTTTGAACAGTGGGCATAAGCTGTCTCGAGGTTGTTGCCATGATCGACGACAACAAGAAGCCCGTAGCCCCGGCGCCAGCCGGCATAAGTGACCTTGCCACCCTGGCTGCTCGCAATCGGAGTTCCCTTCGGTGCCACAATATCGACACCTGAATGGAAATGCCAGACATGACTCTTAGGGTGCTTTCTGCGCCCAAACATCGAGCTTACTCGACCAGCAACCGGTCTTAAAAAGCTGCGGGTTCCGGGTTCGGAAAGTTCAGCAGTGCCAAGTGAAGCTTTGCCCGAATTGCTCTTCTGGCGGCTCACTATTTTGATCGTGAAAGTCTTGACCGCACCTTTCGCAGATGCATCCGGGCCGAGAGTTCCGAAGAAACTGACTTTTTCGGCGGGATTTTCGTTAACTGCTACCTTGTTGAAAGTGGGGGAAGTCAGCATGCCCACCGATCTGAGACTTGAAAAATGTGCCGTGGCACTCGCCATAACCGGCAGGAAGATCGCCACAAGCAGCAAAAACATCGGCGCGGCTCTTCCGGTTGAGGATCTATTTACCATTAGCTTCTCTTTCTTGATTGGATTGCAAGGTGCTACATTTATACCGGTACCTCATTCAGATGTCAAGCCTCGTTGATTTTGTGATTATAAAAGGCTTCGCACGAGCACCACCCGATTTTTTTTCTAAAATCGCCCATTTTCGCCTAAACTCGTCCTTGTGAATTTTTGCACTTTTTTATCCATTAAGTATTGAACTCTCGACAGAAATGATTATATTATATGGTGAATTTGCGGTGGCTCTGCACCATAAAATTACTACTTTAAAACAACACAGGTGAACAAATTATGTGGGATTACACAAAATCAGTCATGGATCACTTTTCCAACCCACGCAACGTCGGCAAAATAGAGAACGCGAACGGTGTCGGCGAAGTTGGCTCTCTTGCCTGCGGTGACGCCCTGAAACTATATCTTAAAATCAACCCTGAAACCGGCAAAATCGATGACGCCCGCTTTCAGACTTTCGGCTGCGCCAGTGCCATAGCCAGCGCCTCTGCGCTCACTGAAATGGTAAAAGGCATGTCACTTGAAGATGCCATGAAAATAACCAATGACGATATCGCGCGTTTCCTCGGCGGCCTCCCCGAACAGAAAATGCACTGTTCGGTCATGGGCAAAGAAGCACTCGAAGCAGCTATCGCCAACTTCAGAGGCGAAAAGGTCGAAGAGCACAAAGAAGCCGAAGTGGTCTGCAAATGTTTCTGGGTCGACGAAGAAAAGATTCGCCACCAGATCAGAGAGCACAAACTCACAACAGTAGAAGAAATAACCCACTATACCAAGGCCGGTGGCGGTTGTGGCGGCTGCATACCCGACATAAAGCGCATTCTGGCCGAAGAAACCGGCAAAGCGTCTGAACCCAAAGAACCACCAGCAATGACCAATCTGCAGCGAATCAAACTGGTCACTGCCACCATCGAAAATAAAATCGCCCCCGCCCTGCGCAATGACGGCGGCGATATCGAGCTTGTCGATGTCGATGGTCTCGATGTTTACGTCAAGCTTCGCGGCGCCTGCGCCGGCTGCCCGGGTGCCAAAGCCACGCTTCACAACATCGTCCAGGAAACACTTCGCAAAGATGTTGACCCCAAAATCACCATCATCGAGGTGAAATGATGACTGAAAACAAACAAGTATACCTCGACAACAACGCTACCTGCATGGTTTCGCCCGGTGTCCGCGAAGCAATGATGCCTTTTTTCGGTGAACTTTACGGCAACCCCAGCTCGATGCACAATTTCGGCGGGCAGGTGGCCACCCACCTCAAAGAGGCCCGTGAAAGAGTAGCTGCCCTTCTCAACGCCTCGCCAGATGAAATTGTTTTTACCTCCTGCGGCACCGAAGCAGACAACCACGCCATCAGAGGGGTTCTCGAAGCTTCCGGCGAAAAGCGGCACATCGTCACCACTAAAGTCGAGCACCCGGCTGTTCTCAATGTATTTCGCTTCCTGGCCAAGAAAAAAGGTTACAGAGTCACTGAGCTTGGAGTTTCAAAACAGGGCGACCTGAACCTCGACGAGCTTCGAGCTTCCCTGACACCGGACACAGCACTTCTTTCGGTTATGGCTGCCAACAACGAAACCGGCACGCTTTTTCCGATCGACGAAATCGGTGCCATTGCCCGCGAAGCGGGCGTTATCTTTCATACCGACGCTGTTCAGGCCGTCGGCAAAATCCCTCTTGACCTCAAAAAAATCCCCTGCGACCTGCTTTCTCTCTCAGGGCACAAACTCCATACTCCAAAGGGCATAGGCGCTCTTTACATTCGCAAAGGCACCCGCATCAGCCCTTTCATGATCGGTGGTCACCAGGAAAACGGCAGACGAGCCGGAACAGAAAACGTTCCTTATATTATCGGCCTGGGCAAAGCCTGTGAAGAAGCCATGAACGACATTTTCGAAGAGAACAACCGCGTCAGAAAGCTGCGCGACAAGCTAGAAGAAGGTCTCATCAGTGCAATCAGGCACACTCACATCAATGGCAACCCGCGCTGGCGGCTTCCGAATACCACCAATCTCGGCTTTGAATTCATCGAAGGGGAAGCAATTCTTCTGCATCTCAGCGCTGCCGGCATCGCTGCCAGCTCAGGCTCGGCATGTACCAGCGGCAGCCTCGAGCCCTCACATGTGCTGATGGCCATGGAAACACCGTTTTCTTACGCTCACGGCTCGGTACGCTTCTCTTTATCGAAGTTCACCAGCGAAGAAGAAATTGATTACACACTAAAAGTTGTACCGCCTATCATCCAGAAGCTGCGTGAAATGTCACCGTTTTACGACGCCAGCAAATAATCAAAACCTCAAAAAAAAAACAGCCCTCGAAGGGCTGTTTTTTTTTACCAGTTCATGAACTGACAGAGAATCTGGCACGCATCTCACAGGCAACCTTTTCAGGCACCAGCCCCGAAATATCGCCACCATAGCGGGCCACTTCCTTGGCAATACTCGAACTTAGAAACGAAAATTTCGGCGACGACATCAGAAAAACTGTCTCAAGGTCAGGTGCCAGCTGATGGTTGACCGAAAACATCTGCATTTCATATTCGTAATCAGAAACGGCCCGCAACCCTCTAACAATGGCACAGGCCCCGGCACTGCGACAAAAGTCGACCAGAAGGCCATTAAAATGGATGGCTCTTACGTTTTCAATGTTTTTTGTCACTTCATTGATCATGTCGACACGCTCTTCCGGCGAAAAGAAACACTTTTTCGAAGGATGAACCAGAACCCCGACAATTACATGATCGAACAAAACGGCAGCCCGCTGCAGAATGTCGAGGTGTCCGTTAGTAAAAGGGTCGAAACTACCCGGATAAATAGCAACGCGCATGTTTACCTGCTTCCCATGAAATCGACCAGATCATAACCGGCCATTTGCATCATTTTTTCGAAAGCGACCACCGGAAACCCTACCACATTGAAGTAGCAACCCTCAATTTTTTCGACAAAAAGGCCGGCATGGCCCTGAATGCCGTAGGCACCGGCCTTGTCATAGGGTTCATCTGTGTCGAGATAAGTTTTTATGTCTTTTGCCGACAATTCGCGAAAATAAACATAGGTAACTTCAGCATGCGAATAGGTTCGCAAGCCTTCAGCATCGACGAGAGCCAGCCCCGTCACCACTCGATGGCGGCGCCCGGAAAGAGCATTGAGCATTCTTTCGGCTTCGACCCGGTCAGCGGGTTTGCCAAGTATGGAGTTGCCCTGCACAACTATCGTGTCAGCCCCGATAACAAGCCCTTTGTTCAGAGTCGATGAAGCATGAAAAGCTTTCAGCCCGGCAAGCTTGGCTGCCTGCTCTTCGGGTTCGAGATCGGCGACATCAGAAAACTTTTCTTCATACGGCGAGTCGATAAGCTTGAACGGAATTTTCAATCCGGCCAGTATTTCCTGGCGACGCGGTGATTTTGAGGCCAGATAAAGCTGTGGTAAGTTCATTCAGGCAGTTCTCCTTAATAATTCCTGGGTAACTCTGGCAACGATAAGCCCGGCAGGCACCGCCACCGGAACGATCGCAGCCAGATGAAGCCAAAACGGCATACTACCGGCAAAAAGCATTTGCACGGCAAACAGCTGGGCAGAATTGCTCGCCACGGCTCCGGCAACACTGACTATACCCAGACCGGCACCCGGGATAAATCTGTAGATGACGGCCATCAACAGCGCAGCTGCAAATGCTCCTGTCGTCGAGATAAGATGCAGCGGCGAAAGAAAGCTGCCCATAAAGACAGCGGCAACAGCAGTTCGCAAAACAGCAACCAGAATTCCGGCCCGCTTTGAAATTCGAATAATAGCGAACAAAGACATGGCATTCGCCAGGCCGGGCTTCAACCATGGTAAAAGCCTGGGAAGTGGCGATTCAATGATCTGCAAAGCCGCCGCTGCCGCGATAAGCATTGCCAGCAAAGTGTAAGTCGCCGTCTGCTGAGCCACCGGCCGAGTGCTCCTGGATTCAATAAGCTCGATCTTATCGGCAGCCTGCAATTTTTTCGCTCCGTTTATCGTCATCTGTTGTTCGGGCGCTCTGCTCATCTGGAAACAGCATCGACCGCATCGGGGCCTTGCCTGACCGGCTCGATTACAATGCCGTTCGGCACGCAAACAATCGCCGCTTCTGAAGTCCAGCCCATGCTGACACAGGTTTTGCACGGGCAGGTCGACGAAGCAATGCGTATTTTGCCGCGGCCATCCCATTCTATTTCGGCAGGTCCTGACTTTCCCGTAACTATCAGATGTTTTTCGGGCGGACAAATCAGCTCAAACTGTTGCCTGGTATCGGCAAAAACAGTCAATCGCCAGGTTTCTACAGGCATGTCAGGCTGATTTTGCTCGACTTGAATCAGCAAAAACAGCGAAAACACCGCAACGCAAATAATGACCGCGACTTCCCGACGGCTGGCAAAAATACGGTAAACCGGTTCATTCATTGGGTTCTGATCCCGAAAAGACTGTCTGCCCAGGGGTGCTTAAATGAATCGTTCCAGTCGCAGTCAAAAACAACACTGCCAGCCCCTGCTGCTCGACCCAGACAAAAGCCTTTTCTGGAGGCATTGCAAAAACAGCCGTACTCAAGGCGTCTGCCGTCAGTGAATCGCTGGCGACAACCGTCACCGACGAATAATAATCGACCGGTCGGCCGGTCAGAGGGTTCATAATATGGCCATATCTGCGACCGGCCACAGTGATAAATCTTTCGTAATCACCAGAAGTCGAAATTGCCAGGGGCTGATAAGACTCGACAAACGCCAGAGTGCCGTTGTCGCGTGGGTCACGCACTGCGATGCGCCATGGCCTGCCGTCAGGCTTTGCCCCTTCAAACCAGATATCACCGGCATCATCGATGAGAAAAGCCGTGCAACTGGCGGCACGCAGCACCAGCTTTGCCTTTTCGATCGCATAGCCCCCGGCCAGCCCGCCAAGATCGATCAGACTGCCTGATGCCATAAGCCAGCGCTCGTTATCTCTGGCTAAAACTCTGTCAAGGCGACAACCATCTGCCAGCAGATGCTGAATCTCTTCGTCGTCGGGCAGACGGCCTTCACCGTCATAGAACCCGTAAGCTCTTTGCAATAGAGCAAAAGAAGGGTCGAAATAACCGTCAGTCATATTGAAATAATCGAACCCGAGTTGCAAAAGCTCTGAAATGGAAGCATTCAAAGCGAGACTGCCATTTTGATTGAGAGTCGACAACTCTGAATCGGCCAGATGAAAGGAAGCTTTTTTTTCGACGGCAGCAAACTGGGAAAATGCTTCGGCAACAGCCTTGTCGCTGCTGCCTGGCCAGGCCTTAATCGAAATGATCGTATCCATCAGAAGCTGGCTTTCGCTGTAAAACCCGCCCTGCCCGTCGTTTCGCGTGGTTAAAGCCGTAATCAGCAGAATCAGTGTAAAAATGATAAAAATTATTCTGTAAGTGTTACTCATAAACTGTTATTCATATAATTTCGGCTGCAAAAAGCGGGTTTCAGAATACCTCTTATCGTTTTTTCACGCAAGTCATAAACTGTGAAACACAGTTAAAAATTGAGTTGTTTTAGTGTGCGAAATTTATTGACTTTGCCACACCATAATGATAGAATGATTTTCACGTAAAGGCTCGTAGCTCAGTTTGGTTAGAGCACCACGTTGACATCGTGGGGGTCAGCGGTTCAAGTCCGCTCGGGCCTATTTTTTATTGCCATTTTCTGGAGATTTTCGCTTGTCAGATATCAGCACCCTGCTCGATAAAATCAGAATTGTTCTGGTCGAGCCACAGGGCGCCCTCAACGTCGGTGCCACCTGCAGAGCCATGAAGAATTTTGGCCTGCGTGATCTTACCGTGGTGCGCCCCGGCTGCGAGATGAATATCGACGCCATCAAAATGGCCATGCATTCCACCGACATCCTCGAAAGCGCAAAAGTCGTGCAGACTATTCCCGAGGCAATCTCGGGCAGCGTTCTGGTTCTGGGCACCGCCAACCGGCGCGGCGAATATCACGAACCGAACTACACCGTAAGAGAAGGCCTTGAACGCATTGGCGAAGCTCTCAAAAGCGGTCCGGTTTCGATTCTGTTCGGGCGCGAAGAGTGGGGTTTAACCAAAGACGACCTGCAGCACACCATGGGCACTATGCGCATTGTCACTGACGCCGGCTGCACCTCACTCAACCTGTCTCAGGCGGTAATGCTGATTGCCTACGAACTCTACCAGAGATTCGGCAACCCGGTGCCGCTGCCCAAAGCTCAGGCCGACGACCCTTACGAACAGCCCGCCACCACCGATGAAATCGCTCGTTTATACCGCCACATGGAAAAAGTGTTGAATATGTGCGAATTTCTGCCGCTGATCAACCCCGACGGGCTTTTTCAAGTGATACGGGCATTTTTCCATAAATCTGCGCCAACTCTACGTGAAGTAAACATTCTCATGGGTATTTTTTCAAACCTGAATGGTTTCATGAAAAAATACGTGCGCAAAAAGTCATAAAGCAAAACTCACTCCCGCTCTTACAGACAAAGGCAAGTCTGCTACTCTGTCGCGATTGGGTGTTTTATTTTTTTCAGCAATGAAGGCTCTAGCCCGAGATTGAGTACGAGCAGAAAGCTTGCTTCGTCTCCACACGCTACTCGCACAATGATTATCCGTGCTTATCTGTGACTAAAAAAAATAATCCCTGCCGCTTTTTCTTGAAGACAAAGCGACAGGGAATTTTTTAAATCTTACCAGCCAAGAATCCAGGCAAAAATCAGTGGCGCAACAATAGTTGCATCAGATTCGACAATGTATTTGGGCGTATTTATATCGAGCTTGCCCCAGGTGATTTTTTCGTTCGGAACCGCACCCGAGTAAGAACCATAGCTGGTAGTAGAGTCAGAAATCTGACAGAAATAACTCCAGAATGGTATAGATTCCATTTCGAGATCCTGGTAGAGCATCGGCACCACGCAGATGGGGAAATCGCCGGCAATGCCGCCGCCAATCTGGAAGAAACCAATACCCTTGCCGGCTGAGTTTTTGATATACCAGTCAGCGAGCCACATCATATATTCGATGCCAGACTTCATGGTCGAAGGTTTGATTTCGCCTTTGATGCAGTATGACGCAAAAATATTCCCCATTGTCGAGTCTTCCCAGCCGGGTACTATTATCGGCAGGTTTTTCTCGGCAGCGGCGAGCATCCAGCTGTTTTTGGGGTCTATTTCATAATATTGCTCAAGAACCCCTGAAAGCAACATTTTGTACATATACTCATGCGGAAAATAGCGTTCACCCTTGCTATCCGCATCTTTCCAGATTTTGTGAATATGTTTCTGCAGTCTTCTGAAAGCTTCTTCTTCAGGGATGCAGGTGTCGGTAACGCGGTTAAGGCCGCCTTCGAGCAGTTCCCATTCATCTTTTGGGGTCAGATCGCGGTAATGCGGCACACGCTTATAATGATTGTGTGCCACCAGATTCATTATGTCTTCTTCAAGATTCGCGCCAGTGCACGAAATAATTGCGATTTTGTCCTGACGGATCATTTCGGCAAGCGATTTGCCAAGTTCAGCGGTGCTCATGGCGCCGGCAAGCGTGACCATCATCTTGCCGCCTTCATTGAGGTGAGCCACATAGCCTTTGGCTGCATCTACGAGAGCGGCCGAGTTGAAATGAAGGTAGTGCTTTTCAATGAAAGATGAAATGGGACCCATGGTCATTCTTTTTCTCCTGTTGTTTCGATCAAGTTACGACCCCTATTTAATACCCCATTAAGCAGGTAAAATCAACTAATGTCAGCCCAAAAACATTATTAATAAAAACTCCGTTCAGTAGCCGGCAGACGGCAAGACAAAAAGCGGAAATCAGAAGACATAGCAACAGAGGCCCTCTTCAACGTGGCTCATAAATTCAAATTTTGCTTTTTTACAGGTTGTAATATGGTGCCGAAATAAGTAATATGCCTGCATGACAGAGTCACAGAGTGAATCAGCAATCATCGTCAGGCAGTTATGCCGTGAATTCAAAGTCAGGCAAAAAAGCGAGGGGCTGGCAGCCAGCGTTCGTAATTTTTTTTCGCCTGAGTATAAAACCGTACATGCCGTAGCCAACCTTGACATGCGCATCGAGAGCGGTGAAATCATCGGCTTTCTTGGCCCGAATGGCGCCGGAAAAACCACGACCCTCAAAATGCTTTCGGGCCTGCTGGTACCAACCAGCGGCAGCATCGAGGTTCTCGGTTATACCCCGTTCAACCGCGATCACGATTTCCTCAAAAGCATTTCGCTGGTTATGGGGCAAAAACAAAACCTCTGGTGGGATCTCCCACCCGTCGAAACTTTCGAAATTCACAGGCGTATTTACGCTATCGGCGATGCAGAGTTCAAAACGCGCCTGAGCGAGCTTATCGCCATGCTCGAAATCGAAAATTGCCTGGAAACCCAGACCCGCAAGCTCTCGCTCGGGCAGCGCATGCGCTGCGAGCTGGCGGTTTCGCTGCTGCACCAGCCACGAATATTGTTTCTCGATGAGCCAACTATCGGGCTCGACATCCTGATGCAGAAAAAAATTCGCGGCTTTCTGCTCGATTATCACCGGCGCTTCAAGCCCACCATCCTCTTGACCTCGCATTACATGGATGACGTTGCAGCGCTGGCTCAACGGGTAATCGTCATTAACAACGGCGGCAAAATTTTTGACGGCCGCCTCAAAGAGTTGACCGAGCATATGCGCCCTGAAAAGGTGATGACAGTAATTATCAATAACGGCGAGTTCCCGTGCCAACTACGCGAAGGTTGCCGCCTGATCCACCGGGAAGGACAGATGTTCAGGTTTCTGGTCAAGCGCGAAATTGTGGGCGAACTTGCCGCCTGCCTTTATTCTACCGGGCAGATCGCCGATCTGAGCATAGAGGATGCTCCACTTGAAGAGATTATCGGGCAGCTGTTCGTCAGCGACAATGATGCTGCAGCCACTGCCCAGGAATAACACCGACAATGAAACTTTTTGCTGCCCACCTTGCCACTCTCAAGGCCCATTTTCGCATCATTTTCACCTACAGGGGCATGATGATAATTCAGGCCATAAGGCTGATTCTGTTACCGATGGTTCTGGCGGCAGCCTGGCTGTCGATCGAAAAAACCGCTGAAAACCCCTACTCCGATTCAGACTACCTGCTCTACTACCTTCTGGTTCCGGTAATTTTAAACCTGACCGACAGTCGTCTGGTTTTCCGTTTTCCGCTGGCAGTTCGGGATGGCTCTCTGAGTCGAGAGCTGCTCAAGCCTTTTCCGCCCCTTTCGGGCTACGCTCTCGAAAGTATCGCCAACAACCTGATTCAGCTGATCTATCTGTTGCCATTCACAATAATTGCCGGCTATCTTGTAAAAGACCGCCTGCTCCTAAGTCATCTGAGCCTGCAGCTGCTGCTTTTTGCTGCAGTGGCCGTAGCACTCGGTGGACTGGTCAGAATGCTGATCTCTGGCTCTATTTCGTTGACAGGCTTCTGGCTAGAAGATGTCACAACTCTCAATCTTATCTTAAACGGCGGCATCTGGGCTCTTCTGGGCGGCATGATAGTTCCCGTTGCAACTTTTCCCGAACACATACGCAGATTTGCAGAGCTGCTCCCCTACCGGTATATGTTGAGTTTTCCGATTGAAATTCTGACTGGACGCCTTTCTACAACCGAAATATGGCAAGGTTTCGCTGTCATTGCTGTCTGGTCTGGCATTTTTGCTTTATCGATGCGCTTCATCTGGAAACGCGGGCTGAAAGTCTACTCAGCCTACGGTGGCTGAAATGAATCAGTTCAAAATAATAACCAGACTCTGGAAAGCTTCATTGATGCAGGCGCTTGAATATCGAGGCAGTTTTGCCTTTTCAATTCTGGCCAATTTTTTCGATTTTATCTTCGGTTTCCTGCAGTATCTGGTCTTTTTTACTGCGGCGCAGAGCATCGCTGGCTGGGCCTCCAACGACATGCTGGTGCTTTATGGAGTATTCATGCTCGTCTTCGCCCTGCAGTTCATTTTTCTCTACCCGAATCTCGTTGCCATGGGTGACATGGTTAATTCAGGCAATCTAGACTTATTGCTCACCAAGCCGGTAAACGCGCAAATGCTTCTTTCTTTCAGGCGCATTTCTCTTGAAGAACTCGGCAGCATAAGCACCGCTGTCGTCTTGCTTTCCTGGCTTGTTTACAACGGCACCATCAAGTTGACTGCAGCTGGTCTGGCACTTTTTGCCGTATCTATCACCAGTGCCATGCTGCTGGTTTATTGCCTTTTCATGCTGCTGATGTGCCTGGCTGTAGTTCTTGAACGGCTTGATAACATGGCACAGCTGATGTGGTCGATGTTTGCTGTCTGCAGATACCCGATCGACATCTACCCATCGAGAATAAAATTCATGTTTTTCACTTTTCTGCCATTTGCCTATGTGGCCAGTGTGCCGGCAACGGCACTGCTGGGCAGAGCGAACCCAACCATGGTTTTTGCAGGGCTTGGCATAGCGCTGGCAGCTACTTTTGCCTGCACCATGCTCTGGAAAAAAACAATCAAAGCCTATACTTCAGCAGGCGGCTGAAAGTTCTCAATCAGCCGGCGTTGCGGCTTTTCTGGCAATTTCTTCGGCGAATTTTTCCTGGGCTTCTTTTTTCTGTTTTGCGTTCAAAACAGGGTTCCAGTCTAGAGTCAGCTTTTCATCAGAATATTCGCCAACTACGCGGTAATTCTTTCTGACTTCCATGGCAAAGCCCTTTTCTGTGGGCGTAAAAATAAAGCCATAACGGTCGCTTATGCTTTTAAAAAAAAGGCTGGTCTGATCACGACTGGTGCCAACAGCGATTCGACAATTACCGATCAATTCGCGATCAGCATCTGTCAGACGCTCACCGAACGGTGGCATATCAAGATACCTGATAATACCGGCATCGTACAATTTTATATAGTTACGTTGATTGTGCCATTTGTAGCCATAATAAAGCCCGATTGAACCGGCAACAGCAAGAATCACGACGATCAACGCCAGAAAGCCTCTGCGTTTTTGGCCACACAGCATAACTGCACCTCTAATACTAATTTCTCATGGCTATCGTCATGATACTACGTTTTGGCAAGCTACACGGTATTTTTTTCATCGACAACCCGACCGTCATCAATGGTTATGATGCGGTCATCCAGCCACTGTTTTTGAGATATTATTGCGTGTCCAACTGGATTCCGGGCAATCAAATGCCTTCAAACAGAACTGTGCTTAAATAGCGCTCGCCCGAGTCTGGGAAAATGGTGACGATAGTTTTGCCGGCATTTTCAGGCTGCTGTGCCAGCCGTGCCGCGACAGCCATCGCTGCTCCGCTGGAAATACCGCAAGTTATACCTTCTTCGCGATGCAGGCGGCGGGCAAATTCAATCGCTTCCTCGTCTGTAACGGTCATCACTTCGTCGACCAGACTCAGATCGAGAGTGTCCGGCTTAAATCCGGCACCCAGCCCCTGAATTTTGTGCGAACTGTGCTTTGGCGTATCTCCGGCCATAATCGCCGCCAAAACATATGAGTTCACCGGCTCAACCGCCACGCTCTTCAAAGCCAGACTCTTTTCCTGCTTTAAATATCTGCTGATACCCGTGATGGTGCCGCCTGTTCCGACCCCGGCCACCAGAATGTCTATTTTACCTTCTGTGTCTCTGAATATTTCGGGGCCGGTAGTCTTAAAATGAATCTCTGGGTTGGCAGGGTTTTTAAACTGCTGTGGGCTGAAATATCGAGCCGGATCAGAGGCAACCAGCTTTTCAGCCTCGGCTATCGCGCCAGACATACCTCTGGCACCTTCTGTTAAAACCACCTTTGCTCCAAAAGCTGCCAGCATACGGCGCCGCTCCATCGACATGGTTTCAGGCATCGTCAAAATAAGAGGATAACCACGGGCTGCACAGACATAAGCCAGGCCGATACCGGTATTGCCACTCGTGGGCTCAACGAGGGTAACGTCTGATTTTCCCGGGGTGAGAATGCCTTTTTTTTCGGCATCCCAGACCATGGCTGCAGCAATTCGGCATTTAACGGAATAGGCCGGGTTGCGCCCCTCGATTTTAGCCAGAACCTGAGCCGGAAAACCGGCTGTTATCCGATTGATCCTCACCAGCGGTGTGTTCCCGATACTGAGACTGTTATCATTGAAAAGCATTTTCAATCCTCCTGATTTAAATCTGAAAATCTAACTGATTATTGCCAAGATAAAGGTGTAAACCAGGTTTACCAGCCATTTCCTCAAGGTTTATACCGGTCAGAACACCTTTGATTGCTTCATCAACCTTCTGCCAGACCTGCCTGGCAACGCAACTGGCAGAACGACTGCAAACGCCGGCAGACCCCGTACATTCGACTATGCCGGCCGTGCCCTCGAGGGCGGCAATTATTTCGTAGGCGTTGATTGCTGAGGGGTGGCGTGCCAGGGCATAACCGCCATTCGGGCCACGCACTGCCTTGATCAAACCCGCCTGTTTGAGTTCTTTAACAAGCAGATGGATATAATTGGCCGAAATTTCTTGGTTTTTAGCTATGGCATCAGCCTGAACCGAGGCTAAATCATAATTACGAGCCAGTTCAAGCATTATTCTCAAACCATATCTGCCCCGGGTAGAAATTTTTATCATAACAACCACCAGAAATTATATTCTCAAGCATTTTACTTAAGAATATAATTAAAACGAAAAAAAATACAGCTTTTTTTTGTAGAAATTAACAACACGGCTCCGCCCTTACAGGCAGAGCCGTGTTCAGATTTTGCATTTGCAAAACAAGCTTTAAAATTACTTTCTAAGAATAACCCCTGTGGTCGGCGGAACGTTGTAATCACCTTCGGCAGTGTAAAGACCAGCATCATTCACTCTTTCGCCGTCACAGACTACTTTCCAGATACCGCCGATAGGCAGCTTGAAGTTAACCCAGTTGTTCGAATCGCCGTTAAGCAACACCACAAAATTATCGTTACCCTTCAAAAACATGCCGATACCATTGTGATTTGAGGGGAGAATCCAGTCGAGGTGTTGATTGTTCAGGGCTACAGGTTGCCTGAAGTTCTCGTATTTTTTTCTCAGGGCGATGAGACCTTTATACAGCTCAAAAATATCACGATTCTTTTCTTTTACAGACCAGTCGATATAGTTGACATCGTTGTCCTGGTCGTATGAGTTGTGATTGCCGCCCTTACTGCGGTTGAATTCCTGGCCGGCATGGATCATGGGGATACCCTGAGCCGTCAAAAGCGCTACGGCAGCCAGCCTGGTCTTTTTCTTGTCGCCATTGAAGAGGTCGTTCAAAGTATAACCGTCGTGGGCTTCGAGATAATTCAGGCTTTCAGAGGGTTTTGCCGCCCACCAGAAGCATGATCCAGCCAGAACCGTCATCACATCGTTACGCTCAGCTTTTCCGTTGATGAGAGCCCTGACCTTTTCGCGGAAGTCATCGTTCCATTTTGACAGGCGGGTATTCCGGAAGTCACTTTTACCCCACTGATTTCGCTTCCAGTCGGCAGCCCAGGGTTCTGCGGTGAGAATTATATCTTGAGGCAGTTCATCGATGATTCTCTGCATGGTCTTTTTGTCGATGATGGTGCCGAGGTCAAAGCGGAAACCATCGACCTTATACTCGTTAACCCAGTATTTAAGACTGTCGATGATCATTTTTGCGGTCATGGGGTTTTCGGTGCGCATTTCATTGCCGCAACCGGTACCATTCCAGTAGTATTTGCGGTTATCCATGAGGCGGTAATAACCAGGATTATCGAAACCCTTGAAGTTGAGAGGAGAACCTTCATGGTTGCCTTCAGCGGTATGGTTGAATACCACGTCGAGAATTACGGCAAACCCTTCGTTATGCAGCCCGTTGATCAAGGTTTTGAGTTCGTTGACAGCTTCGCCTTTCTTGCCGGAGGCAAAAGAGCTCTCGGGAGCGAAAAAGTGACTGGTCATGTAACCCCAGTGATTGACCGTGCCGGCAAAGTTATTGTCGAATTCATGAATGGGCATCAGCTCTATCACGTTAACGCCAAGTTCTTTGAGATGTCCCAGGACTTTGCCGGTGCCCTTGCCCTTCAGCATGCCAAGGTAATTACCCTTATGAGGCCCGGTAACACCGGAGCTTTTGTGGGCGGTAAAATCTTTGATGTGCATTTCGTAGATGATCGCATCTTTGGCCGCCGGGCGCTTGAACTTCTGGTTGGTCCATTTGAAGGTGCGGTCGACTACGATGCTTTTGCCGTCATGATCGACGTTGGCGAAAGCATAGGGGTCAGACAGCAGGCGATCAGGATCGAAAAGATAACCGGGCCCCTTCGGGCCATCAGCAGTAAAACCATAGTAAGTGCCGTAGAGCTCTCCTTTGAAAGAGTGGCTCCAGATGCCATCGGCACTTTTCTTCATCTGATGGGCGACACCTTTTTTATCGGTGGCATTTTTAAACAGATGCAATTTTACATCGGTAGCTTCTGGCGAGTACACTGCGAATGAAGTATTACCGCCAACGACCTGTGCGCCAAGTCTGGCCGAAGAAGACGTTCTTCTGGAGCCGACAGCCGGGCCTCTGGCAGAAAGAAGAGTCGCCCGGTCGACCAGGCTGCTGTCTTTGATGCGGGCAAAATTACCGGAAAATTCTTTGCGGATCGCCTGCAAAGGCGAAAGTCTGTTGAGCAGCTTCGGGTTTTCAGTCTGAGCGAGGTATTTTACCCGGCTTTCTATTATCTGCAAACCTTCTTCAAATGCACGTTTTTCGGATGAGGAGGTGACACGGTAACCGTAAAGGCGTATCTGTTCGGTGACCTTGTCAATCTGATCAGAGGTCTCGATGCCTGCAACCAGACGTTTGAAAGCGTCGAGGCTTGCCGATTCACGCGCCAATGCGGAAACGGCGGTGTCATTTCCATCGGCAGCAGCACGGGCAGCATAATGCATATCTTTTGCCACGCGATTCAAGCCAGCAACAAAATCTTTTTCGAAACTCGCGGCATGCGATGTCAGAGCAACAAACATGGCCATCAACAGGCAGATCAACCTGCGCAGACTGGTTCCGTACATCCTTCGCCTCCGGACAGATATTTTACTTATCCTGTTCATTATATTAATTTTTGCCAATACCGTCAGCCTAAAACAAAAAAAATCCCGTAAACTTACGGGATTTTTTTATCTTGAGAAAGTTCTAAAGAATCAGTCTACGCTCAGATGAATCACAGTGGCGCCATCGCCGGCACCTTCGACACGCAGAACCTTGAGAATGCCCTGGCGCGCCGTTTTGAACTTTTCCTGCAGCATCAACAGGTCTTTATCGACTTTGCGAGTGTTGCTGCCGAATACAACCAGGTCTTTCTCAAATCTTTTGATCATGCGCCGCAGATCTTCGATATCCGAAGTGGTCAGATTACATTTTTTGACAACCTGGCCAAAGTTCGGTGCCTGGGCAATCTCGATGACATTCTCGCTGATATGTTGAATCAGCCTGACGGCGTAGTATTTATCCATGGGCCGCATACGCGCAACACCACGGGCAGTTGCGGTTTTGATCCAGCCCTTCTGCAGAAACGTGTTGAAAATGGTGAAAGCCTCATCACTGTCGGGTAACTTGGGGGAAGGGTTGGAGTTCCAGACAATCATACTTTTTTTTGAGTTGAGCTTGGGCCTGGACTGGTCTCTGGTCAACGGCTCGGTATTTGGCGGAATGCGCAAAGAAATCGTGACCTGTTTGTCTCTCATCTCCTGGGGTACCGGGATGGTAATGGTCGAATCAGCTTTAACCGAGTAGGTAAAAACACCGGCCAACGCCACCATCGCTCCGAGCGAAACCATGGTTCGCAAACCAGGTAATATTTTTTTCATGCAATACCTCCGGTAATTATTCTTTTCACGCCGTTTATCGGCAGAGACGCAAGAATACTTAACGCAAAAACCGCCAAACAAAAACCCCGCCCGACAGAAGACTGCGAGCGGGGCCTGGCGGCAAAATTCAGACTTTTATTTCGAACAGGTCATTGGGCGTGTTTGTCAGCTGCTTCAGGCCTTTTTCTTTTACCAGAAAAACGTCCTCAATTCTGACTCCGCCCCACCCCGGCAGATAAATTCCAGGTTCGACGGTAAAAGTCACTCCCGGTCTGATCGAGTCTTCGCATTTTGGCGACAGGGAAGGTGCTTCGTGAACATTCAGACCAAGCGAATGCCCCAGCCCATGACCGAAGTTTTCGCCATAACCGGCATCAGCAATGACTTTTCTGGCGACGGCGTCGACATCTTTGCAGATTGCACCGACTTTGATGGCTTTGATAGCCCTTTTCTGGGCTTCCAGGACGATGCCGTAGATTTCTTTGAACTTCGCAGTCGCTTTGCCAAGAAAAACCGTTCTGGTCATATCAGAATGATAGCCATCGACAACCGCGCCAAAATCTATTTTGACCATTTCACCCTTTTTCAGCTTGCGCGAGCCAGGCTGATGATGCGGGCAGGAAGAATTGGGACCGCTGGCAATGATGGTATCAAAGCTCGGAGCTTCTGAACCGGCCATTTTCATAAAAAATTCAAGATGGGCTGCCACTTCATTTTCTGTCATTCCAGGCTTGATAACCCTGGTCAGTTCAGCAAATGCCTGATCGGCAATCGCAAAAGCCTTTTGCAGCGATTTCACTTCGTCGGCGTCTTTAATCTGGCGCAGCTGCTCAACAAGGCTTTCAGTCGGGTAGAGATCTTTCTTGAACTCCTCGGAAAACATGAGGAATTGTCTGATATTGAGACTTTTCTCAACTCCAAGGGCTTTAATTCTGGCTTTTTTGATGCGATCTTTCAGAAGTTCAATCTGATTGTTTTTAAAAATGACTATTTCAGCTACATCGCCTATTTCAGCGGCGCTTTGTTCCTGGTATCTGAAATCGGTAAAAAATATCGCTTCTTTTCTTGTAATCAGAAGAGTTCCGCATGAACCGGAATAACCGCACAGATACCGGATATTTTTCAGATCGGTTATCAGCAGACCCTGGTAATTTTCGCTAAAAAGCTCGCGGAGAGCTGCAATTCTTCTGGAACGGTTCATTACTTCTCCTTTTGTTCTTTTGATCTGCGAGTTCTGATTGCAGACGACCCGGCTACTTCGGAGCACCCCGAAAAAGGGCTTGCGGCAAGAACTTCTCTGGCAGAGTCTGAAGGTGCAATCATGGTTATTGCCATTTTTCTCCAGTCGAGAATCTCTCTGGCAACGGCTTTTACGTCATCCATACCCACTCTCAAATATGGAGCGAGGGTGTTTTCTGGCAGCTGCGGTTCAACATTGTAAAGAAAGCCGGTAGACAATCTGTTCATGCGATTAGTAGTGCTTTCCAGAGCTATCAGGAGATTACCCTTCAGCTGTTCCCTGGTATCTTCAAGCTCTTTTCGGGTCAGCCCTCTGGAAGCAATTTTTTCAAGCTCTGAATGAAACAGCTCGAGCACCTTCTGCAGATGCTCCATCGAAGTCCCTGCGTATATGCCAAACAAGCCGTTTTTTTTATAAGAGGTATGATAAGAATACACGGTATAAGCCAGCCCACGCTTCTCTCTTATTTCCTGGAAGAGGCGGCTGCTCATGCCACCGCCAAAAGCGGCATTTAAAATGGTCAGAGCAAATCTGCGTTCATCTGAAAACGATACCCCGGTAGTGCCGAGAGTCAAATGAACCTGCTCGATGTCTTTCTGAAAGACGGTAGAGCCAGTCGATGCCTTTGCGGCGGTCTCACGCGGCCTGAAAGAATCCTGGCGCAAGGGCTTCAATTTCCGGTTCAGCAGTGTTTTCAATTCTTCCCAGTCGAAGTTCCCTGCTACGCAGATAAGAAGATTACCCGTGACATACTGCTGTTGAAAAACGTCATAAATCTGGTCACGCTTCATCGACGCAACTGTCCTGGCAGTGCCGAGAATTGGGTTGCCGAGACGCGAATGCTGCCAGATATTCTGGCCAAGCAGCTCATGAATTATCTCGTCTGGCGAATCTTCATACATTTTTATTTCTTCAAGAATGACACGGCGCTCGCGTTCAAGTTCGTCAGAATCGAACTGAGAATTGATGACCATGTCGGACAGCACGTCAACTGCCACATCGAGTTTGTCTTTGACCACTCTGGCGTAATAGCAGCAGTAATCTTTTGCGGTAAAGGCATTCAGATACCCGCCGATACGGTCGAACTCGCTGGCTATCATTCTGGGAGTACGTTTTTTTGTACCCTTGAACATCATGTGCTCGATAAAATGTGAAACTCCCATCATTTCAGGGGTCTCGTAAAGAACACCACTTTTTAGGAACATGCCGATCGAAACGCTCTGTACGGTATCAAAGCGCTCGGCAACGACTTCTACTCCGTTATCGAGCGTCAGTTTAAGGTATGGCGAAGCTTGCAATCTAGTTCTCCGATGTCTGTGTTGAGTCTGAATCAGTGCTATTATTTTCTATCGGCATAAGGCCCTGACTATCGTTGAATTCTTTTTCGCTGGCTTTTTGATCACGCAAAGCCTCTTCACGCTGGCCTTCCGGGGTAAGCTGCTCGGGGATGTCGAGTGAAGGAACCGGCAGTTCTTTCAAACTTTTCATCCCAAAATAATAGAGAAAATCCTGGGTGGTTGAATAAAGCCTGGGCTTGCCAAGAACCGGCTTTTCGCCAGAAACGTAAATCAGCTTCTTCTCAAGAAGCGTAGAAACGACACCATCACAGTTTACGCCACGGATAGCATCTATTTCTGCTCTGGTAATGGGCTGTTTGAAAGCTATAACCGAAAGAGTTTCGAGCGCCGGCAGCGAAAGCGAAACCAGCTTTTGCCCATCGAGGCGCTGAATGAACTGAGAAATTCTGGCTTTGGTAGCCAGTTGCACGCCGTTCTCGAGAACAGCTATCTGCAATCCACTTCTCTCATCTTCATCGTAAGCTTTCTTTCGGGCCTGAACGATCTCGGCAACCCTCTCGGGAGTTACAGACAAAACCATTGCCAGCTTTTCAAGGCTGATAGGCTTGTTCTGTACCAGCAGGAGTCCGTCCAGGGCAGCGCAAAGCAGCTCAAAACCATATTCTTCCGCCGGTTCCGGTCGGGTGATTTCTTCGCCGGAAAGTCCCTTGGAATCTGTTTCCTGATCTGGGTGAGTTGGGGATTCGAAATTTTCCATTTGCTACTCCTGTGATTCAGCGACAGCTAGTTGCTGATTCAAGTTTTCTTCATCCGATATGGTTTCAGAGTCGATCTGACCTTCGAGACTTTCGGGTTGTTCTTCGTCGGTCTCTTTTTCTGCTGACAATCTGGTATTTTTGCCGTGCCGCAGAGTTATCGGAGCGAAGTTGGTCTTCTGTACAAACGAGAGCTCGCCAGTTCTGGCCATTTCGAGAACAGCCATAAAAGAAAGAACAGTTTCGTAGCGGTCAGCACCCTTCTTTAAAATTTTATTGAAGGTAATCTCGCCCTTGAGCTGCTTAAGAAGATCACGAATCTCGTTCATACGGTCAATGATCCCGATTTTTTCGAGAACTACCCGATGAATCGGTGGACTGACACGGCGGCGCACCAGAGCGTGAAAAATATTGAGAAGCTCGACCGGGCCAATATTGATTTCGAGTATTTCTTCAGGTTGCCGCTCGAGGTCGGTAGATCTCGTGAAAATTCTGGAAGCGTTGCGCTCCATTTCACGAAGCTCAAGCGCCACGAGTTTAAACTTGCGGTATTCAAGAAGCTTTTCAACAAGGCCGGAGCGGGCATCTTCCTCGTAGAAACTTTCATCGATATCGTCATCGCCAGTCATCAGTTCTTCGGGTTTTTCTTTTGGCAACAACATCTTCGACTTGATCTCGAGAAGGGTTGCCGCCATGATCAGAAAGCCTGAAGCGACTTCCATGTCGAGTATCTCCATCATCTGGAGATACTCGAGATACTGGCCGGCAATGTGCGCGATCGGAATATCGTAAATATTGATCTTCTGCTCCTCGATAAGGTGATAGAGCAGATCGAAAGGGCCTTCGAAGACCGGCAGTTTAACCTGATAAGCGCTCATTAATAGATGAATCCCATGGCCTTTCGAACAGCGCACATGGTTTCGCCGGCAACTTCATGGGCACGTTTTTCACCGGCAGCAAGAACGTCGGCCACGTAGCCAGGTTTGGCTTCGATAGCGGCGCGGCGACAGCGAATCGGTTCGAGCATATTATTGAGACGTTCGAACAAAATATTCTTGCAGTCACGACAGCCGATAGCGGCGCTGCGACACCCGGCGGCGATTTCTTCGAGGCGATCCTGGGTATAAATTTTATGATATGCAAAAACGGCGCAAACTTCGGGGTCACCCGGGTCGTTTCGCCTGACCCTCTGCGGATCGGTAATCATCTGCTGAATTTTTTCTTTGAGCGAAGCAGCTGTTTCACGCAGTTCGATACTGTTGTTGTATGACTTGCTCATTTTGCGTTTGTCTATGCCCAAAAGCATTGGAACCGAAGAAAGCACCGCTTCAGGCTCTTTGAGTATCTCACCGAAATGACCATTGAAGCGCCTGATTATTTCGCGACTCAATTCAAGGTGGGGAAGCTGATCGCGCCCGACCGGCACGACTTCGGCATTGTAGGCAGCTATGTCGGCAGTCATCAGCACGGGGTACATCAACTTGCCGAGTGAAACTTTCGAGCGGGCTTCGTCGTCGCGAACGTCGTCTTTGAAGGTCGGGCAGCGTTCCAGCCAGCCCAGCGGTGTAAAATTGCAGAGAATAGTACTGAGCTCGGCATGTTCATGCATCGAGGACTGACGCATAATTACAGATTTTTCAGGGTCTATGCCGATGCTCAACCAGTCTACGATCATTTCATCGATAATCGCAGGCAGGTTGTCAATTTTGAGACGGTCGGTAAATGCGTGCCAGACAGCCGCGAAGAAAAAACATTCATATTTATCCTGGAGTGAGACCCAGTTTTTAAGAGTTCCTTCGAGATGCCCCAGATGCAAAGAACCAGTGGTTCTCATGCCGCTTACCAGTCGTTTTTTAGACATAATATTCTCCTGTTGTGTAACTGACTGCAGTCAATATTCTGTTGCCTTCAAAGCTTCTTCCGCTGCCTGAAGAGTTTCGGAATCAGGCCTGAGGGTGCGCACTCTCTCCCAGCACTCACGGGCTTTATCAAGCTTTTTCATTTTGAAGTATCCAACTCCAAGGTTGAACTGGGCTTCAGCGTAACTTGAATCGATTTCGACCGCCTTTTCCCAGTATTCTATGGCCCTGGTCAGGTCATTTTTTTTGTCATAAAGATTGCCCATAGTGAAGAAAGCGTTCTGGTCCGCCATGCCGGCAGACAAAAGAGGCGTCAGCAACTGCTCGCTCTCGAGCAGGCGGTCTTCGTAATAATAAGCTCTGGCCAATAAGAGCTTTTGTGAGTTTTCGAGACGATCGACTGCGGCAAATGGTTCGAGAACAGCTATGGCAAGGGGGTAAAAGCCCATAGACACCGCCATTTTTGCCACAGAAAAAGCCTCGGCCTCGCTGGTGATACTGCCAGGATTTATCATCTGCAGATAATGGGCGGCATTTTCGCGGTTGTAGGCAGCATCTTCAATGGCTGCCATCTGCAAAAGAAGCTGAGAATTACTAGAGTCACGCTCGAGGGCGGGCCTAACAATTTTTTCGGCAGCCGAAAAGCGACCGGCACCGATGAGCTGGCGGCCCAACTGAACGACTTCATCACTCTGCAGAGAGCCTTCTTCTGCTCTCTGATAAAGCTTATCGAATGCCGGGTCGCAAATTATCGAAACAACAGAATCTTCAAGTTTGAATTTTAAAACCGGTGATACCTGTTGGTCACTGTCGACTTTAAAATACAGATTGATTCGCGATTGCGTCGAAGGAAAAACGTTGAACTGGCTCTTAGTGGCTTTGCCTTCCTGATCGACAGCTGCAGGAAAAGAATTGTGCAGCTCCAGCTCGAAATCAACGAGGGGATCTATTCTGAAAGTGCGAACCCCGGTGTTGACAAGCGTCATGTTGACGAAAACTTCATCCTGGCGCCCCTGACCGCCCAGACCCGTCTGAAAAGGTCTGCGGTCAAACTCGTTTACCGTCAGAACGAAACCGGAAGGATGCAGCACATCTTCGCCCATGAAAAAAGTGCCGCCGGTCGTCTGACCACAGGCATAACAGGGCAATAAAAATGTCAATGCCAGAAAAAACAGGATTATTTTGCTGTGCCGCATGATTCAGAAGATTTTAACACAAGGCGAGGTGCAATTTAAACAGTACTTTTACAAATAATCGCCAGATATACAATGAATGCCAGACTCAATTGTGAAAAATCAGCAGATAGTCGTAAGCGTCTGCCGAACGATCTACATTTTTCAAAAACAGCCGGGAATTACGAAATTGTGCCGCGAATTCTTTGCGAAATGGCTCTACCAGTTCCTGCTCGTAGAGTTTAGGAGGCAGATCTCTGCCCGACCAGGTTATTGCAGCCATTCTTGCCTGCGAAGCGAGTCGGGAAAATATCGTGCAGTCATTCGCTCCGCCGATGGTTAAAAGTATCGGACGCAGCAAAGTCTTCAACTCGCGTCGGGCAGCTTCAAAATCATCATGACCGTGATACCAGGCATGAAAAACGGCCTGCAACTCGCTTTCTGCCGACTCATCGTCGTCAAAAATCAACGGGAAAACTGTCAGAGAGTTATATCTGGGGGCAACAAGATCTGCCAGAGGCAAATTAAAAACCTCCAGATGTCCATTCTGACCCTTGAGAAAATCACGATGTCTGTTTATGTACACATCCATCATCTCATCGGGAGCCAGCGATCCCTCCGGCTTGAATTTTCGTGTAGCAAGCCAGTAAGACATGATATGGTAAACAAGCGACCAGAAAATTTCTCGCTGCTCGACATCTTCGATTTCGTAGGCTGCTTCACGCCAGTAAAAGAGATAATCGAGCTGCCTGGCATCAAACAACCTGTCTTTCCAACTTCGGAAAGGGTTGGCGTCTGCTTCAAGCTGGTTCTGCAGTTTCTGATTAAATTTACCGCGGTTTTTTTCACTGAGTCCCCCGGCCTGGCAGGCAACCCAGGCCCTGGCAAGCATCGCCTGACTGTCTATTGGCGAGTTCAAAGAGAGAGATATTTCCCGGCGACTCAACCAACTGAACGCGGAAAACCGGTGAAAAACAGGAAAAAATACCGATTCAACAGAATCTATCTCATTAACGGATTCAAGCAGCCATGAAGCCTGGAAACGCAGCACCGTATTTCTCCCTATTTCTGTGTCTCAGAGATCTGCAACCAGACCCTCACCAGTTCAGGATCGAATTGCAATCCGGCCTGTCTGCTGATTTCCCTATCAATATCAGATTTGAGGGCATATTTTTTACCACGATACGCCCTATCGTTCTGCATGGCAGAGATGGCGTCAGACAGCGTTAGAATTCTGGCCAGAACCGGGATTTCGTCACCTTTGAGATTATCAGGATAGCCCAACCCATCCCAGCGTTCGTGATGCCACCTGATGACCGCCGGAACTTCATTGGGCGTATCCATATTGTTCTTAAGATGAAGCTCACCAAGCAGTGGGTGCGTCCGCATCAAAAACAACTGCTCGTCGTTGAGCGGCACCTGACTTCGAAAAATCTCGCGCGGAAGAAGCAGTTCACCAATATCGTGCAGCATTGCCGCAGCTTTCAAAGTATGCAGCTGTTCTTCAGCAAGTCCGGATGACCGGGCAATTTTTTCGGCGATTGCAGCGACTTCTGCGGCATGGCTTCTGTCGTAGCCCTCCACAAGATCTACGATCGATGCAATACCGGCGATGAACTGGCTGTAACTTCTCTCCACCGGCTCGGTGCGCTCTTTCAGATCAAGATAGCGAAAGGCCAGCCAGGTGAGACATATGATCAAAACTGCGTTAAAAATAGACACCAGCATCTATTAAAATCCGAAATTGGCGCCGACTATGAATCTATGTCGATCATAAATTCGACTTGGAGTATAAAGCCCGAAATCAAAACTCAGGGCTTCGTCAAAAGCATGCCTCAGGCCTATGACAAAATCGTTGCCTGAATAATCTATAGTAAGCTTTGTGTCAATATCAAGATTCAGGTTAGCCCCAAGAATAAAAAAAACAGGGTCAACCTCGTAATTACTCTGGCTGTATCTTCCGAATGATGCCTTTTTTTCGGCGGGATTCATGGCAATATTGGTGCCAAGACCCAGAACAACCCGATTCCCCGGCATGCCTGTAAGAAGCATGACTGAATCCTGAAACCCTTCATTGGGGTCAAGAACTGCAGCAACCGCCATATTGGGTCTAATTTTATATTTGCCGGCAAAAAGCGGTTCTGTCTGTTCTGACCGGCCTCTGATGGCAAACCTTTTGATGATCGCTACCTCTGAGTCATCAGAAAAGGCGAAAACCCCTTTGAAGGTCGCCTCGTTAAATTCAGATTCCCCGATCATGTGAATGGCGGCGCGAGCGCCGCCATGTGGCAAAACATCGAGGCCTGGCACAATCATGGTGCCGCTCAGACCATGCACAGTAGCATTAGCCATCGCTTTTTGCCAGAAACCCGGCAGACACGAAAAAGCAATGACCAGTACAGTAATACTCAACAACCGAATGCCGGCAAAAATAGAAGCGTCTGCTGGCCGTCGGTCAATAACCTTCGATATCCTGAAGTTTCTGGCGCACCTCATCTGCTTCGCTATGACCGGGAAATTTTCGGAGAAATTCCTGATAAGATGCTCTGGCCTTGTCATAGTCTTTTAATTCCTTTTCGTAAAGTTCGCCTTTGCGCAGGAAGGCATCTGCAGATACATCGGCATCAGGGAACTTTTCGGTTACAGAATTATAATATTCCAGAGCTTTCTCGACATTTTCGCTGCTTTTCCGGTATCTGATGCGCCCATCGATAACCTGAGTCTTCATTGAATCCATATCCTGCTCATAAATGCGCCCGAGACGATAAACGAGATCTTCACCGCCTGGTGCGTCAGGGTAGCGTTGCAGCATTTCTTCGAGCGCTTTCGCCGCACCGGTATAATCTTTTTCTTTTTCATCGAGCATGCTGATGAGTTTGCGATAACCGGCCATAGCATCTTCGACGTCTGTCGAGGCCTGAATAGCCTTTCTATATGCCGCGGCTGCATCTTTGAAATTACCGGCCTCAGCGTGCATATCGCCAAGATCCATATTGGCTTTTACTTCCTGGCTGAGATCTGCCTCGTCAGCTATCGTTTCCTGCACCTCTATGGCGCCAGCCTGGGCACTGGTGCCGATCGCCAGCTTGCGCATCTTTTCCTGGGCTGCGGCGAGATAAGTACTGTAACCATAGTCTGTCACGACTTTCTTATAGTTGCCTACGGCTTCTTCATACATACCCATTGCTTCCTGGCAAGTTGCAAGATTGTAATAAACCTTGTCGATTGCAAGAAAAGCCGGGTGCTCTTCTATGATTTTGCCGTATATTTCAGCTGCCATGGCGTAATTCTTAATTCTTTCTTCGTAGACGCGGGCAAGATCGAACAAAGTCTTGGGCAATTCAGGACCAGTGACACCACCTGAAATAATACCGCTGTTGAGCATGTCTGCGGCTTCGCTGAAATGGGCAAGAGCATTGCTCATCTCTGCTTCGGCCTGTTTGATGCGAATTTTTCCAATTTCAACCATTGCGGGCGAGTGAAACTTTCCCTGACCAAGAAGCGCCTTCAGCTCTTCGACTGCCATTTCATATGATCCCTGAGCGAGAAGCTGCATAGCTTTCTGGTATTCTGAAGTAGACTGAACCGGTTGCGCACCGGCAACGCCAGCACAATTTATCAAAAACAGAATTAAGAGAATTTTCGATATTTTCAAAAAACGATTCACAAAAATTACCCCCATTGCTAAAGTTTGCTTATAAGTTATTGTATGAGTTTCGTCAGCATGATAACATACCATAATAACATGCCCATATGTCTCGTGAGACGGTAACATAATGCTAAAAAACTTGCTAAATTCAAACTCTGAAACAACCGATATAGATACTACGGGAAAGATAGAAGATGTTCGATACTCCGAAATGGAATTCAGGCTTCTACCCCTGGAGAAGGTTTACCCAAACCCCAACCAGCCCCGCAAGATCTTTGAAAAACAGGCACTGGAAGAATTAGCCCAGTCTATTCGAGAAAACGGAGTTCTGCAACCGGTTCTTGTCAGACAGATCGGCAGCAGGTTTCAGATTGTTTCGGGTGAAAGACGATATCGCGCCAGCAAAATGGCTGGAATGAACAGTATTCCGGCGGTAATACGCAGACTCGACGAAGAGCGAACCATGCTTGCCGGGCTGATCGAGAATATTCAACGCCAGGATCTCAACCCGATCGAAGAAGCCAGAACATTGCGCGACATCCTTCTTAATTTCGGACTGACTCATGATCAACTCGCTGAAAGAGTCGGAAGAAGCAGATCGGCGCTGACAAACAGATTGAGGCTGCTGCAATTGCCACCTGAGGTGCAACTGATGGTTGCTGATGGCCAGATTTCGTCTGGGCATGCAAAAATGTTGGCTGGCCTGAAAGACCCCGCAGAAATCAGGGCATGGGCAAAAAAAATTGTCACCGATCAGCTTTCTGTTTATGAAACCGAGAAGCAGATAGCGCACACGAAGACCGATAATTCCGGTGTCTGTCACAAGAAAGGCAGACCGTTAATGAGTTCAGATATGCACGTAAGAGCCGTCGAGGAAAACCTTCAGGAACTCCTTGGTGCCAAAGTTCGCATTCGTCAAGGTAAAAACAAGGGGCGTATCGAAATTGAGTTCTACGATAAAGATGATCTTGAGAGAGTTGTAGAATCAATGGTTTCGGTGTGCCTGTAATAACACTCGAAAGGTAGTACTGGTGTGATAGTAAAATTCTGGGGTGTAAGAGGATCGATTCCGGTACCTGGCAAAGACACCGTCGAATTTGGTGGCAATACCACCTGCATCGAAATCATAAGTTCTGAAAACAGACGGATCATTTTCGATGCCGGTACCGGCATCAGGGTATTGGGAAATGAAATGATGCAACAGGAATTCGGGCAAGGCAAAGGTCAGGCCCACATCTTTTTCACCCACACCCACTGGGATCACATCCAGGGCTTTCCGTTCTTCACACCGGCCTACATAGGCAAAAAAGACCTCAAAGGCGAACGCGTCGAGTCTGAATCGAACGTCTTCGACCTCTACGGCGCCGCTGACGTTGGCAACCGCATCGAAACCACCCTTCGCGGCCAAATGGACAACTCATATTTTCCGGTTGATCTAAATTATCTCTCAGCGAGAATCAGTTTTAAAAACCTTGTCGACAACCGTGTGGAAATAGGCAACATAATTATCTCAGCTTTCAGACTCAACCATCCCAACGGGGTTCTCGGCTATCGCATCGAAGAAAACGGCAAAACTGTGGCTCTCGCAACAGATTGCGAACACCCAGGGGATGGTTCCATCGACAACAATCTTCTAAAAATGAGTGCCAATGCTGATCTGTTGATTTATGACGGTCAGTATACAAACGAAGAATATGCCCCGCATAAATTCGGCCTTTTAGGCTCAGGAAAACAGGGCTTCGGGCATTCAACGCCTGCCGAAGGAATCAGAGCAGCCAAGGCAGCTGGTGCAAAGCGCCTGATCATAACCCATCACGACCCGACCCACAACGACTCCGTTCTCAACAAAATGGAATCGGACGCAAAAAAGCTTTTTGAAAATACGTTTTTCGCCCGTGAAGGAATGACTCTGGAAATTTAAAGCTTTTTGTGGTTGCTGCCTGCTCGTCTGTGTTATTATGTGCACGACATGGCCAGGGCTACTCTCCTAATACCCATATATTTCTTCAGTTCCATTCGAGCAGGAGTGGGCAAAGCGTCTATTGTAGCCAATCTTGCCATTTTTCTCAATAATCTGCGCCAAAAAGTTGCGATCATCGACCTCGATAATGACTCGCCCCGCAAACTGAAAAACTCTTTTCCACAGTCCATAATCCTGCAGGAATACGCAGATCTTTGCCAGATCGCCCACTCAGAAGAAAACCGCTTTCAGAAAAACTTTTATTTTACTGAAACAAATCAAATCTCCTATTTTCCGGCTCAAAAACTCTCTGACCCTGACCTGATCTTTTCAGATACCTCACTGCGCGACTTCTTTATTCAACTGAAGGCCAGTTTCGACTGCGTGCTGATAAATTACCCGCCAGGCGCTGCATACGCCCAGAAAATTTCTGAGCTGTTAGCTAAAAAGCACCTCTGGCGTGGCAGCAGACCGGCCTCTCTGATAGTATCCATGCCTGACGACAAAAGTCTGGTCAACATGGATCGCCTTCTGCAACATAATCCGGCATTGTCTTACCAGCTGCAGGAAAACACCTTCGTTCTTTTCAACAAGGTGCCAGGCTCCCCCGAAGACGTGAATCTCTCTGAAAACCTTCTCTCCGGCCAGGATTTACGTAAAATTTTTGACCTGCAGCAGAGTTACACAATCACCGCCAACGACGAATTTCCACGGCAGCGACTTGAAGCCTGGCCAACCGTATTGAAACCAGAATCTTTGATGCATCAGGCAATCTCAGGCCTATACCGCCTTTTAACTTATTCAGCCGAAAGCCTGCTGAAGCAGCCAGACCAGAGCGAGGCGTCATTTCAGGCATGTCTTGACGGCGATCTTCTCGAAAAATTGGCGCCTTATCTCGAGAAAATTCACCGGGCCTGCGCATCGAGATTGTTTGTACACTCATCGGGAATACAGGTATTTCTTGAGGAAGGTCATGGAAGCTACAGAATAAGAGTAAGAATATCGGGTATTTCACAACCATTACTGGGGATAAACACCAAAGTCAGGCTCGAGTCTGCCTGCAGAATGATTCAAAGACCATCGCCCGGCCTTTTTGGCCACAGTCTCTTCGCGGAAAGTTATATTGCGCCGCTTACCGGTGTCAGAACGACAGCAGGCGAGATCAACCAGAAAAAAGTATACAATTTTCAAGATTCCTTTTCCTTCAATGAAGAAAACCGCATTTACCCTGAAATTCCTTTGCTTCCGAACAGAGAGCGCTACCCTTCGCCAATAATCTTTGCACACGATAACCGCCTGCCTGAGGTTCCATCTCTGTCACATGTTCTTGGCTACACGACTGCCGGCTACCGCAAATTCAATTTCTGCCATCTTGAAAAATATTGCGAACCGGCTGGAGTAACGCATTTTTTCATTCCACCAGAGTTTCCGATGGCCTGCGATATCGAACGGGTGTATCTGCGAAGCTTCTCACAACTTCTCAAAGCTGACAGCCGCGCCAATATCGCCCATACCTCGGCCCCCGAGACCTTTTTATGCTGGCCAGAAACACCACTACAAGAAACTTTTGACCTGCCGGATGAGTTTGCCCGCAACAAACCTTTTGTTGCCGAACACGACTTTTCAGCCAGAGAGCCAGCCGTAATTCCAGATGAAATGGTAATCTCCGAACTGACAATATTGAATTTTCGCTCCGAAAGCCAGATATTTCCTGTTCCTTATCAGTATTGTTCATTCAATGATGAATTGTACCCCACTGAAATTGCCAATCAGTCATTTGAGCCCGACGAGAAGTTTTTTATCACCCCCGGTTTCACCATCCCCTTGAACTTTGTAGAGCAACACTGGGCAAAATCAACCTTTAGCCTGCAACCGCTCAGTTTAGACTGCATAATTGAAGACCGAAAATATCGAGAGACCGCTACTGCAGTCAGCATGCCGCGGCTGCAAACAGAGCATTTTTTTGAAGTTAAAGCCGGAATTGGAATTTTTTCAGAATCTCTACATTATTCACAACCGCATACAGAGCACTGGCAAAACAGCTTTGCAACTACAGCAGCTGCCAGCCCCCAAATTGCCCCGATTGAAAACTTTGCCATTTCCTATGCGGTCAAAGTGCCCAGAAGCCTCACCTGGGAAGAACTCCTCATGGATTACTCCCACCCGGCACCATCTGCTTTGAGCCTGGGCAAGCGGTATCATGCCGACATGGGCATTTTTGCCAGCGACTTAGAGTGCCTTCACCAGACCTTCTTTTATCAGAACTTCGCCATCGATACCAGCGAAAAGGCAATCGACAGGCTGTCAAATACCTCGCAGAAGCTTCAGCAGAATTTCGCCTTTTTTGCAGACGAACTGCGCAACATGGCCTTCAAAAAAATTCCGGAGGCCAGAAAACTGTCGTTCGACGTTTTCCCTGCCGGCTTTTTGGTCGGAAATGACTCTTTTAAAGATCATAGCGAGCTCAGATATTACAAAGTCGACAACCTCATAGACTCTTCGATCCTTGAACGTAATTTTGCGCCCGACAAAAACCGTATGCTTGAGATTATATCGCCTCATTCAGAGGTTTCTGCCCTGAAACTGAGCAAGATTCTCAATCAACCAGAGGTTGTCATACCAGAGCTGACGCCAACCGACCCAGAGTTCGCATTCTCTGCTGACCTGTTACCAAAAATCGAATGTAACTGTTTCCCCCAAAAATTTTCAGCGGATATTTTTGCCGGCTATAAGCCTGAGCTGTCTATTCTGCAGGGTCGAACCTGTTCATTCAAGCACTTCAGCAATCTCCGCTTCAAAAATTCTTTTGACTTTAACAGCCCGATGTTAGGCATATTCTCAATTCGTCAAGGCGTCAGAAAATTTTTCAGTTTCCCGTTCCCCGAGATAAGCATGCATCTCATCAATTCGCCGCTGAAGGTCAGTAAGCAATATGAGCTGTCCATTGCCGGCATCATCAGCTGTGACTACGCCGTCAGCATTGACCCATTACGCATCCCAGCACGAATTCCGCTTCGCTACCGCAGACTGACCTCACCCGCTCCTGCCGGATTGCCGGCTGAAGTGTTCAGTCTGCGGACAGTTGGCAGTCTTTATCAGATCAGCTGGAAAAAATCCAGACTCCGCATCGATCTCGATAAAATCAGAATTGTGTCTGAACAAAGTTTTTTGCATGAGTTGAAGCGCAGAAAAAACTACCCGATGACGCTCAAGGCAAAGACACCATTTCGCAGTCTGCTGCAGAAAAAGATCAATTTTTTCATTCGCCCGCCTGAAGTCATCGAAACCATCTATCAACATCTGATCCAAAGTTCCAAAGGTGCTCTTTTGCCGGCTATGCAGCTCAAAGACAAGGTTATCGAAACCCAAATTTCGCCGACCACCGCACCAGACTTTGCAGCAAACGCTTACCAGACAGTGTTCACAGTAAACTACACAGACCAGCACCTGGCCCCAGGAAAAATAAACCTCAGAAAAGACCGAAGGTTTTTCCCCATTGTCAAACCCGGCTTCAAAGATTTGATGAACCTGGCGCGGCAGACCAACAGTAAGCTCAATGCAATCGGACAGATAATCAGCTCATGACTTTGAGATTCCCCCACAAAAAGTTTCTACCTGTTCTCGATTCGCCACCAGAAGCTGTCGGGAAAAAAACATTCCTTACCAGAAGGCCAATCAGCGTTGCCGGCAAACCCATACTCGCTGAAAAGCACCTGCAAATCAGACCCTCAAAATCTATTCTGGGTAGAAAGTGCTATTCTTCAACTTTAAGTGGCCTTTTCAAATACAAAGAGAGCGACCACCGTTACCTTTTCAAACCGGATTTTTATTTTGCCGAGGAAAAACTACAGGATTTTGAGAATCATACTGTTGCAACCTTTACCATACCGGCATTCAAAGAAACACGCACCAGCGTCGTCGAACCAGTTTTTGCAGAAAACGTGCCGACGGCCCACGAAAAATTCGATTACCAAGGCAGCTGTCAGCCTGCAAACAAAAAATTTCTTCCCGCCACAGGCAAGAGCTTCGAAACCGCTGGAACTTTTTTATTTTCGTCGCCGGCGGCGAACTTCAGATTACAGATCCACTCTGAGGCTTCAATAACCGCTCTGCTTGGCGATAACTTCAAACCCGCTCCATTCAAGACGACTTCCAGAAGCGTTTTTGCTGTTTTTGCACCAAGACGCAAGCGCCACCAGGCAAATTACAGCGATCTGCAGCCTGAATTTTTGCATAAATACCGCCAGGCCAATCTAAATTTTACGTATTCGGGGCAACTAAGGCCGTTCCTGGCAGCGAACATTGCCTCTACAAAGACTCAGGCAAGTTCTTACGACCTTTCAGGAATTTTCTGCCGTTCAACAAAACAACAGCGATTCTATTCAAGTTACCACGCTAAGATTGCTGCACCCGGCCCGGACAAAGAAATACTCAGCAATCTGGTTCTCGAAAGCAAGGCTGTTTTGCTGCCAATCTGCAGCAATGAGGCCAGAGATGTTGCGCATTACCTCGTCAATCAACAAATTTCTGCAAAGAAAGCCCTCTCCAGCACTTCAACACAACGGCCTCTCTCAACGACCCGAGAAACGGCATGCGAGCCAAAATTCTCACCTTCTGCCAATCTAAGCTGGGGTCGCCCCGGCAGACTCCCCTTAAACGACACTGCTCACCAGATAATCGAAAACGAATCTCAGTTACCACCCAGATCTTCGCCTTGTGAGAAGCGAAGCCAGAATCGATTCAAACTTAGACTAAAGCTCAGGCGCCACTCTTTTACAGATCACGAAACTTCGCCTGAACCTAAAGCTTCAAAGTTTGCAGCGGCAATTCAAGCCATTACTCTTAAATCACTGCTGATCGATTACCGCAATCTCGGCGCCACTCATACCTGGCCACAGAACTTCGCCAGATCAATAGCGAACTCGTATCTTCCCGAGCGTTCCGAATTCCGGCAAAAACGCCATTATTTTCTCATTGGTTCGAAATCACATGCCAGATACACCCTGAAAAGCATGAAAAATCTCCTCACCGAGACCTTTTCGGCTTATTCAGGTCGCAAAAAACTCGCTTTCTCAGGCTTCAACTATGGGAAGCGTTTTCCGGCTCTATTTTCGCGACGTAACTACCAGATAACCGCTTCTCTTCAGATTAAAAAATTCGAAACCACCCTCGAGCGCGGCCTAGAATTCTTTCTCACAGGGTATTCTGCAAACGTAACCAGAGTATGTGAACCAGATACCCTGAAACGCATCAGACTGCTTTCTGGCAGGTATTATCAGAAGCTGAAGGTCGAGCAGCTGCCGAAACGCAACAAAACCCTCCGCCTGCTGCGCTTCAAACTTCACACGAACAAAGACTGTTTCTGCCCGGCCAGCCTCAAACCTGAGCGAAAAATATTCTGCAATCGTCATGTTTTTGCAGTGTTTGAAGAGCCGCAAAGGCCACCAGCAACTGTCTGCCATGAAATCCCTGCCACAATAGCCTGGCAAAAGCCTCTCTCAGCAGAAAACAGGCTCAGACTCGAACATTTCAATTTCAGCCGGCTCGAATCTGCCCAAACATTCATAGATCCCTTTCCAGCCCTGAAAATACTTAAAAACGACAAGCCTGAAGCGCTGCATCAGAAACATTTCGTTCTGCCCTCCATCGGCGATAAGGTTCAGAAAACCTTTTTTTGTCGCCAGCAACTTCTTCCTCACCCATTTGGGTTTCCCGACTTTTCTTTCCCGCCAGCAGTTTTTTACAGCCTCTGCAGCCGTGGAATTCTGTCGCTGCCTCTGATAAAAGCACTAAAAGCAGTATCAACCGGCTTATATACCCTTAAAAAAGAACAGGCTTTTCTGCCGGCAATCAGCATGAAAAACCCGCGAAAACTGCTTTTCAATGCTGCCAATCCTGCGATGGCAATTCGCGAAACTTATTTGCCCCAGCAGCAAAAACAATGCCCGCAGATACAAACTGCCGCCATCATAAAAAAATTCAGACAGAACTGGCAGGAAACATATCTGCCGCCGGAAATGAAATATGTGTCTTCTCTCCAGTTCAAGCACGAAAAGCGCAAGAAACCGATAAGCCCGGCTATCGCATCCATAGAACGAAGCAAGTTTCATTTTGCCGAAAAAGATGTTCCGGGTCTGAGTATCAGTATTGTAACCTCTCGCAAACTCTTCCTCAGAGCCAGAAAATTTGTCAACAAAGTTTTTCATGGCCTGCCCCCGCTTCACACCAGACCAGCTGAGCAAAAAATTCAGCCGCAGCCCGTAAAAATCGAACTTTCTGGCCAGCACTTCATCACAAAAAAAATCGGGTTCAGATATTTTGCACCCGGAATCAAGAGATTCCTACACAACTTTTCGCCCCTGTATGGTGCTCTACCCCTTGGAGAAACCCACTTCCAGGCCCGTTTCAGGTCTTTTAGATTCCCATGGAAGCCTGAAAGCGTTCATACCGCAGAACCGCAAGCATATCTGCTGCCGATAGAAACGCTGACACCCGGCGGCAGTATGGAACTTTCCGGCATAATTAACGCATCGATATTCATTTCTGTTTCACCTATAGTCAGCATACCGTTCATGCAAAATTTTGCAGCAGAAGTCTGCCCGTCGGGCTATGAAAGTTCAGGCACTTTCACTGCCGCTTTTATCAGCACCGGAAGCCCCTCGCATTCATTTTATCAGGCTCCCGCAACCATCGCGCTGCCTCCTCCCGTCACAATTCTTTCGCAGCTGATCGACCACAGTTCCTTTTACCGCTGTCGCGAAAAAACCTCTACGAAGCTTAAAAAAGCATACAGACGCTATCTCTTCAAATATCCCCGGCATCGCGAGAATCTGCCATCTGTAATAGAAACCCTGGTATGCCCAAAGCGGTGGCAAAATACCTCGCAACTTCTGAATATGCCCGCTCTGCAATACCAATATACAATCAATCTGCCCGGTATCAGCAAAATCTCTGGCCGCAATTTTGCTCTTTACACAGATAAAAACAAAGTCATAGACAGCCTGTCGTTATTCCAATGGTCATCTTTCCCTGATAACGAATATGAATTTGTCACCGCTACTTCCAGAAGCTGTCCTGACCGCATAAACACCTTCACCTATTATCTCGCCGACCTCAGTGTGCCATCCGAAAAATCCGAGAATCCGGCAGTATCTGCCCCCGATCGCTTCAAAACAGTTACTCAGCGTCAACTTCGCTGCCAGCCGCAATCACGACAGCTACACTCAGAAAACCCTGTTTTTAAAGAAAAGCCGGCAGCGGTTAGCTCTTTTATTCCATGTGCAGCCGACTTTACTGAAATAAAAACAGAAAGTCAGGGTAGAAGTCACAAGTTTGCAGAGCTGCAATCGAGTTTACCGATTTTCAAGAAGCGCTCGCGCATGAACGAACCGCTGCGGGTCAAGCTGATACGCACGCCCAATTATACATACAAACAGCCGTTTGTCCCCGAATGGATCGATACTGAAATCAGGCGGCCATCTCTGAAACAACTTTAAAAAGCCTGCTGCTCCTGGAAACAGCGGGCAAACAAGTCATAAAACGGCCAATAGACCGATGAACCGCCATAATTGCAGTGTATGCAATACATCAGATTTTTTTATTTTGAGATTTTTTTATTTGCTTCTTCTCTCTGTCGTTGACTTGCTGCGGGAAAGCAATTAGAATGCGTTGAGACTCAAGCCGGAGAATAATAAAATGAGTTTTTACACACTGAGCGACAAGGGCAAAGTTCGCCCGAACAATGAAGATTATGCTGAAAGCCTTTCTATAAGCTGGTGCGGCCCACTGGGAAATCAGATCGAAGTAACAGCGCTGATCCTGGCTGACGGTATGGGGGGAGCTGCCGCCGGTGAATTTGCGTCTATGCTCGCGGTTAAAACCGTTAAAGAGAATGTCGTGCGCAATCTGTTCGAGAAACAGCCCGAAGATCTTTTAAATGCCGACAAAACAATATTCCTCGATGAATGGTTTCAAAAAGCTAATAAGGCCATTTACCAAAAAGCCTGCGAAAACCCCGACATGGAAGGAATGGGCACCACAATAGTCGGTGGACTTATCTACCGCAACGGCCTGGCGCTTGCCCACGTCGGCGACAGCCGTGCCTACCGTTTCCGCAACAACAAGCTTTCGCCCATTTCCAAAGATCACTCTCTTGTTCAAGAACTTATCGACCAGGGGCGTATCACCGAAGAAGAAGCCTTTGTGCACCCTCAGCGCAACGTCATAACCAGAGCACTGGGCATTGGTGACTCTATAAAGGTTGACCGCAAGAACCTCCCGCTTGAATATGGAGACCTTGTTTTATTCTGCACCGATGGCCTTTGCGGCTATGTAGAAGCTGCCGACCTTGAAGAAATCATCAACAGTGAATACAAACCGGAAGGCACCGACTTGAAAAAACTTGCAGAAATGCTTATCAAAGGTGCATGCCTTAACGGAGGCGGCGACAATATCAGCGTCTGTCTTTACCAGCATCTTCAGAAATTCTGAATAAATGAAGCAATTCTCCGGTAACCCAGAGCAAAACGACCTGCTGGCTCAACTGGAAGCCCTCAGGCTGTTGGCCAGGCAATTGCTGGATGCAACACCGGCGTTTCCAGATACATTGATCAATGCTGACCTGAGGCATAGAACAGAAAAATTTCTTGAATCAGATCTGTCGGCGTTGATTGAAAGACTGGCACCAGATTCTGAATCAGAGCACGGTCAAAATATTTCAGAAACTTTCCGGCATGAAATTCAACTGCGCGATCAGAAAATTCATGATTTCAAAATGAGTCTGGCAGACGCCGTAGTTGAGCTGAAAACTGCACAGAAAACCCTGCAAAAAGCCAATGAAAGCAACAATAACCTGCGCGAAGAAATTGCCAGAATGCAGGTGCACACCAAAGACCTGAGCCTGAAGCTGGGCTCGGCGAACAGCAGCCTGGAAACCCATGAAAAAGCTCTAAAAACAGCCACTTCCGAATTAGAAGACATTCGCAATCAAAGCTATCACCAGAAAACTTTGATTGCAAAACTTGAAAATCAGCTTAGTGAGGTCAGTAAAAACCTGGCCCAGCTCTCAGAAGAGCACCAACAGACGCTCGCAACTCTAGAAAAGACTCAAAAAGATTTTAACCACGTTGTGACCAGCAACACCGAGCTCAAAAAATCTCTGGATCTCCTCGAAATCCAGGAAAAAGAACTGGTTGAAACCATAGATGCCCTGCAGAAAGAGCGCAATCACCTGCAAAGCAAACTTAACTCGATGTTGACCGGCTTGAAGAAAAGTGTCGCATATAATTCGATATCTTCGGCCTCTGGCAACAGCAGCAGCGTTCTCGAACCGTCTATACTCCCACCATACCTGCCATTCTGCTTCCCGGAACGCTTGCCATCAGCAATAAAGTTCCGCCGCGAAATAGCCCAGACTTTTCCAGCAGAACGCTCGCAACCGCCCAGCCGCGTTCCACCGATTTTTAACGCACCTGACACCACTTCGCTGCCAGGCAACGAAGTGGTTCGCTCACTGATTCGCCGTCCCAAAATCAAACCCGGGCATCGACAAAGCTTCGATTTTACTGCTCCGAGCTTTCACCTGGAAGCTGTCGCCATTGATTTTTGTGAAGCTCAGACATGCGAACCCATGCCTAATATACGTTTCACAACTGACGTATCGATGCTTTACAAAATATCTAAAAACCGCCAGGTCTGGTGGCAAAAAATTACCAGACAGCCGGTAATGACCATGACAACGGTCAAAGAACCAGACCCTCAGATATTAACAAGTTCCTTCGAGCTGTTCATGCAATTTATTGTCTCAACACTCTTCAGACATGGCTGCAGCACGATCACAAGCGGTCTACCCGTGCGCCTGAAAGACAACAAAAGTTCCAAAGACTGCAGTTCAATGATTTTTTCTAATAATTTTAATGAAATACTTGCTTTCAGACACCGGTTGCAACTAAAATCCACTATGCTCACCGCACCCCGCATAACTTTAACGCAGAACTTTCGCGGAAACCGTCTCAAATCGGTTCTTGAAACGTTTGGCAACACAATCAGTTCGATGGTGAACAAAATCGAAAGTATTCCTAATTCGCGATCAGGCAATGGCGAAAACTTATAAATAGAAGACTCTGGAGGCCTTATGAAGCGCACTTATCTGCAGGATGAAGCCAATACCCACTACAATCTGGGTATAGCCTATTACACCAAAGGGCAATATGAACAGGCAATTACCGAATGGGTTCAGTCGCTGGTCAAAAACCCACAGAACAGCGAAGCCCGGTTTAAGCTCGGGGTTGCCTACTATCAGCTGAATAAAATCGACGAAGCCCTTAAAGAATGGGAAATCGCGGTTTCACTAGACCCGCAGAATTATGAAGTTTTGCATAACCTCGGCATCGCCTATTACAACAAAGGCGAAGATATGCGGGCCATAGACTACTGGGAAAAATGCCTCGAAGTTCGCAGCCACGACCCGGAAATACACTTCAAGCTCGGCATTGCCTACTATAACCTCGGCAAAGAAGACCAGGCCATCTCCCTCTGGGAAAAAGCCGCCAACCTCAACCCCGAAGATGCCGACGTGTTTTTCAGACTCGGCGTGGCCTACTACAACAAGGGCCTCGACGATAAGTCGGTCATCGCTTTCTCTAAAGCGATTGAACTCAACCCGAAAAATTCAGAATCGCACAACAACCTTGCCATAGTCTTCTACCGCCTCGAAATGTATCAGCAGGCCATCGAAGAATGGAAAAAAGCCCTGTCGCTCAACCCGCGCCAGCCCGAAATCTTCAACAACCTCGGCAACGCCTACAGTAAGCTGAATCAGCATCGCGAAGCCATTGAAACCTGGCAGAAAATTCTCGATATCACCCCAGACAGCTCAGAAGTCTACTTCAAGCTTGGCTCGGCCTACGGCAAGCTCGACGACCTGACCAAAGCCATCGCCAGCTGGGAAAAATGCATTTCACTGAACCCCAACGACGTCGAAGCCCACTTTAACCTCGGGGTCGCCCAGTATAATTCCGGTAACTTCCAGAAAGCCATCTCATACTGGAACACGGTCCGCGAAAAACGCACAGAAGATGCCGATATTTGCGAAAAAATAGGTAACGCTTACTGCGGCCTCGAAGACTTTGCCGAAGCAGCCAAATTCTGGAACCGCTCGATTTCTTACGTCAGCGACGACCCGCAGCTGCACCACAAACTCGGCATCGCCTATTCCAAGCTCAACAAAACCCAGGAAGCCATCTTTCAGTGGCAGAAAGCAATCGAGCTCGACACCGAACATTTCGAAGCCCACCACAATCTCGGCATTGCCTATTACAACCTGCAACGTTTCGACGAGGCCCTCACCGAATGGGAAAAAGCCAAAAACCTCAACCCCACCGACCCCGATCTTTATTTTAAGCTCGGCCATGCCTACCGCCAGAAAAGACGCCTCGACAACGCCATTATCAACTGGAAAAAGGCTGTCGAACTCGACCCCAACAACCCGAACACTTACTTCGTTATCGGGAACGCCTTTGACGAAAAGGGCCTGCTCGACGACGCAATCCTTTCATGGCGCAAAGTCATCGATTTGGCACCCAACGATGTCGACGCCCACAACAACCTTGGCATCGCCTACTTCCAGAAGAACATGTTCGACCAGGCCATCGCCGAATGGGAAGACGCCATCAGAATCACCCCCGAAAACGGCGAACTCTACAACAAGCTGGGTATTGCCTACATCAAGATGGAACTCTTCGACAAAGCGGTCGAATGCTGGGAAAAAGCTCTCAAATACAAACCCGAAGATTCAGACATACTGTCGAACCTCGCAACCGCTTACCACAACCGCGAAATGTACGACAAGGCAATCGAAATCTGGAAGCGCGTCATCAAATACAATCCCCAGGATTCAGAAGCCCGCAACAAGCTCGGTATCGCCTATTACAACAAAGGCATGTATGACCAGGCTATCGAACTCTGGAAGAAAGCCATCGAACTCAACCCCAAAGATGCCGCCGCCTATTACAACATCGGCACCGAAGAATTCGAAAAAGGCCGCATCAACGAAGCCATAACCGCCTACATGAAGGTGCTCGAAATAGACCCCAAATTCATTCAGGTCTATTACAATCTGGCAGTCATCTACGCCCGCAAACGCCAGTTCAGAGATGCCATCGAAACTGCCCGCAGGTTTTTGCACGCCAACCCGACCGGAGTCGAAGCCGAAAACCTCAAAACTCTCATCGACCAGTGCGAAAAAGAAATGGAACAGGAAGCCGAAGCCTGACAGTCTGAAGCAAAATAACGAATCCCCCGGCAATCATCGAGGTTGCCGGGGGATTTTTTTCTATTCTGCAAGCCTGTTGGCACTTACTCCATGGTTTTCCAGGTCAGGTGAACGTATTCAGAGCCCGTTGGCCTGACTTCGGCAATCACGTTGTCGCCTTCCATCCAGACGGTATTGCCGTCAAGACGATAAAAGCACTTGCACTCAAATATTTTGCCGAGGGGCAATTTCACCTCGACCTCGTATTCATCATCTGCAACGGGCAGCATCGGCACGCTCCTGTCACTGTTCCAGCTGCCAAGCTCGTCGGCGCTGCCGGTAACAAAAACCTTTGCCTTTTCTGGCAGGTAATCAATCTTGAGTTTCAGCACAACCTTCTTTGTTCCCCAGGCTTTTTCGTGGTGATAACGCTTCTGCCAGTGCCTGAAAGTTTTTTCATAAAACCCGGGCGCGCTCTCAGGCAGATACACAGCAAAACTTCTGGCGGGCAGAAAGGTTTCGAACCGCCCCTGTCGCAAAATCGCTCGATTATCGCTGTTCCAGGCTGCAATAATCCTTTTGTCGCCAGCCGTCTCGAAGGGGAAATCGCATTCGATTCTTCTCGGTGCATCGCTGTTGTTAAAGGCAACGACAGCCAGAAAGTCAGGTGTAAGCCGCCCAAAAACGAAGGCGGTCTCATCGGCAAAGAGGTGGCAGTGCAGACCACGGCGCAAAGCTTCACTGCTGCGACGCAAAGCGATCAAATTGCGGGTAAAATCAAACATTTCATTCTCTTCGTCAAAAACCATCGAGCGCCTGTTTTCGGGAAGTTTGCCATGCGCCCCCTCTAGCCCCACTTCGTTGCCGTAGCAAAGCACCGGAATACCCCTGACCGTCATGAGAAACGCCATTGCCAGCATGTAACGTCGCTGGTCACCGCCACAGGAAGTAATGAAGCGATCGAGATCGTGATTGTCGAGAAAGGTGGCAAGAAGGCCGGCATCGGGGTATTTGCCGTCATGGTAAAGCCTTGCTGCAAGCTGCCGGCAATCGCCGCCTTCGGCAAAAACAGACTTCATCGTATAATAAAGCGGAAAATCGAACAGACTGTTAAAGCCGCCCTCTACCCAGGTCTTTCTCACTTCTGCCGGATCGCCGTTAAGAAATTCGCCAAGCAGCAGAAATTTTTTGCCGCCAAGCCGCATGGCATTGGCATTGAAGTCGCGCCAGAATTCGGGCGGCACATGCTTTACAGCATCGAGCCTGAAACCATCTGGTCTGATTTTTTCGACCCAGTGGCGGGCCACCAGCCTGAAGAAGGTTTTGACAACAGACTTATGCGACGCAAAATCGGGCAAGCCGTAGATTGACTTGTGATAAAGTTCTGCGTTATCAGACCAGTTTTTGATTTCACCCGCCGGGTTGAACCAGTCAGGATTGGCCTCAACAAAAGAGGCATCGTAACCCACGTGGTTAACCACCATGTCTAGCAGCAGCTTTTTTTCGCGGCTGGCAAGCTGTTGGCGCAGCTCGAGCAGCTGTTGCATGTTTCCGAACCTTTCATCGACCGCCCAAAAATCGTGCGGCCAGTAGCCATGATACGGCTGCTGCTTGAAAAAACGCTCAAAGCGGTTTTTAAAAAACGGGCTGAGCCAGATACCGGTCACACCGAGCCGGTCAAGGTAGTCGAGCTTTTCTGTGACCCCGGCAATATCGCCACCATGAAACCCCTCGAGGTCGGCAACGTCAACCTCATGATCGTTGCTTTTGTCGGCATTGAAAAAACGGTCTATAAGAACGAAATACAGTATCTGGTCTTTCCAGCTGTCACAGTCGTCTTTGTAAGAAGATGCCACAACCGGAGCAGACCAGACTGCCAGAACCATCAGCAGCAAAAACAGTTTCCTCATCATTGTCTCCACCTTTTCAGCCAATTTAAACCGCATTATACCAATTTACCAATACTTACATAAACAAAACAGATGTGATGTACTAATTGATAAATTTTCGCTTTTTGCTTAGAATATCGCAAACTGCCGCGCAGAAAGAAGTTTATGAAAAAATTACCGCTGACACTCAAAAAAAATAAAGAATTTTCTCTGCTGAAAGGGCACCCGTGGGCTTACGCTGAAGCTTTCAGAGAGATTCCCGCCAGTCTGCGCACCGGCGACATCGTCGAGGTTTATTCGCACAAGCAGCAGTATCTGGGCTGCGGCTACGCTGATAAAGACTCGAAAATACTCGTCAGAATGATTCCGGCAGAGCGCGATGCCAACCCTGAAAAATCGGTAGCAGCCCTTGTCAGGCAGGCAGTCGAACATCGCCTGAATCTTTTCAAAAATACCAGCACTAATGCTTATCGGCTCATCAACGGCGAAGGCGATGGTCTGCCCGGGCTGATCGTCGACCGCTATGCCGGCGCCATCTCGATGCAGATTTATTCACTCGGACTGGAAGCCTTTCTGCCGACAATTTTAAAGTCTCTGCTCGACAGCACCCCCGGCATTAAATGGGTCTGGCGCCGTAACCAGATCAGACTTGCCAAAGCCGATTTCGCCGGCTTGATCTACGGCAGCAACATGCCGGCAAAAATCGAATTTTTAGAAAATGGCCTTAAATTTGCTACTGACCTGGTCAACGGCCAGAAAACCGGTTTTTTTCTCGACCAACGCGACAACCGTCATCTGATCAGATCGGTAGCCACCAACAGTAATTTTCTCAACGTCTGCGGCTACACCGGTGCCTTCACCATCGCCGCCATTGCCGGTGGCGCCAGGCAGACAGTAACGGTCGACATCGCCAAACCAGCACTGATCGAAGCTGAACAGATTTTAAAACTCAACGGCTATGCCGACGGCAACCACAAAATGGTCTGCGCCGATATGTATGAGTATCTAAAAAACTGCGCCGCAAAAAGCTTCGACCTGGTGGTTCTCGACCCGCCCTCCATGGCCAAAAGTCGCAAAGACTCAGAAAAGGCCATCAGAGCGTATCGTCGCCTCAATCTCGACGGCGTCAAAGTTGTTAAAAGCGGCGGGCTTCTCTTTACCGCCTCTTGTACAAGCCAGGTTTCCCGAGCTGAATTTCTCGAGGCTGTTCGCGATGCAATCGCAGCATCAGGGCGGCGGGCACAGATAATACACGAATCTTTTCACGCAGCCGACCATCCCATCTCGCTTTCACACCCTGAAGGTCAGTATCTTAAAGGCCTGCTGCTCAAAATTTACTGAGGAAACCGCCAATGCAATCAATAAAATCAATCGACGTAGCTGCAGCGGTTCTGGTGCATCAGCACAAAGTACTGCTTGCCAAACGCAGAGGTGGCTATCTCGACAACCTATGGGAATTCCCGGGCGGAAAGCTCGAAAAAGACGAGTCAGCCGAACACGCTGCCCGGCGTGAGCTGCTCGAAGAGCTCGACATTCACATCGTCCCTGAAAAAACAATTCTGGTGCTCGAACACGCTTACCCCGACATCACTGTCAGACTGCATTTTGTTAAATGCCGCTTCACTGACGCTCCTGCCGATTGTCTGCAAAAAATTACCGCCAACACAGAAGTCGGTTGGTTTACGCCGCACGATTTCCCCCTTGAGCAATTCTGCCCGGCCGATCGCATCGCTGCTATCAATATGCCGTGGCCACAAATAATAATTCGCGAGGAAAATAATGCTTGAAAAACCCCTGATACTGGTCATCAACCCCGGCTCGACCTCGACAAAAATAGCCCTTTTTCGGGGCGAAGAATTGCAGAAAGAGCTCGACATCACCCATTCTGCCGCGGAACTCTCCGGGTTCAGCTGCAATCTCGAGCAGCTCGATTTTCGCTTCAAGGCTGTCGAAAAAGCCCTTGCCGACTGGAACTGCAAGCCAACAGATCTTAAAGCCGTAATCGGCAGGGGCGGCCCTCTCAAACCGCTCAGCGGCGGGGTGTACCACGTCGGAAAATCTCTGATGGACGACCTGCAGTCAGGCAAACTGGTTGATCATGCTTCGATTCTCGGTGGGCTGATCGCCTGCAAAATCGCCGAAGAAGTTTCGATTCCGGCTTTCATTGCCGACCCTGTCTCGGTCGATGAATTCGACGACATTGCCAGAATAAGTGGTTACCCCGAAATCCCCAGGTTATCCCTCTCGCACGCCCTCAATATCAAAGCTGTGGTAGCTGAAGTCGCCCGTGAAGAAGGCAAAAAGCCTGAAGAAGTCAACTATATCGTCGCCCATCTCGGCGGCGGCATATCGATTGCGGCACATCGCAAGGGGCGCCAGATCGACGTCAACAACGCCAACGATGCCGGCCCCTTTTCCCCAGAGCGCTGCGGCACCCTGCCCCTCGGCGGATTGCTGAAAATGTGCTTCAGCGGCAAATATCAGCTCAACGAGCTCAAAAAGATGCTGGTTGGCAAAGGTGGTCTGGTCGCCCATCTCGGCACTTCTGATTGCCGTGAAGTTGTTAAACGCATCGAAGCCGGCGATCAGAAGGCAAAATTGGTTCTTGAAGCAATGGCCTACCAGATTGCCAAAGAAATCGGCGCCATGGCTACAGTTCTCAAGGGTGATATCGACGCCATCATTTTGACCGGCGGTATTGCTCAGAACCCGTATGTGGTAAGATGCGTAACCGAAAGAGTCTCGTTTCTGGCTCCGGTGAAGCTCAAGCCCGGCCAGAATGAGCTAAAAGCGCTCGCAGCACATGCCTGCAACGCACTGGCCGAGCCCTCGATCGTTAAAGAATACTGATCTGTAAGTTTTAAAATACAAACAAGCCTGCCCAACTTCTACAAGGAGAGAATATGAATTTTGCTGATATCGATAAACTGCTTGGCACCAAAAGAGTACCTCTGGCCGTCTGCATGCCCGAAGAGGCAGACACGGTTTCTGCCGCTTACGAAGCCAGCAACATGGGTTTCGTCGATTGTCTTTTCGTTGGCAACAGAGAAACGATAAAAAGTTTTATTGACAGGGTCGCTCCTGGTTTCAGTCCTGAGATTATCGACGCTGCGACTCCAGAAGAAGCGGCCTTTAAATCAGTGGAACTCGTGCGCACCAACCGCGCCAGCGCCCTGATGAAAGGCAACATCTCGACGCCGATTCTTCTCAAGGCGATCCTCAACTCAGAAACAGGCATAAAAAAATCTGATGTTCTCTCGCATGTGCTCGTCTTCGAATGGGAAAACCAGTTGCGCTTTCTCACTGACGGCGGCATGATACCCCACCCCAGTCTCGAAGAAAAAATTGAACTGATCAACAATGCCAAAGCTCTGGCTAAAAAACTCGGTTGCGAAGTGCCGAGAGTTGCGGTGCTTTCTTCTGTAGAAAAAGTGAACCCGAAAATATCGAGCACTCTCGATGCGGCAGTTCTCGCCAAAATGGGCGAACGCGGGCAGTTTGGCAAAGACTGCATCGTCGATGGCCCTCTCGCACTCGACAATGCCATTTCCCTCGAATCAGCCCATCATAAGGGTCTGTTCAACGAAGTGGTCGGCAAAGCCGATATTCTGATCGCTCCAGATATCGACACCGGCAACATTCTCGGCAAAACCCTGCTGTATTTCGGCAATGTTCAGGCCGGCGGCATGATCATCGGCGCCAGATGCCCGATAGTCATGCTCTCACGCTCGGACGACAGAAAGACCCGCATCAACTCTATCAAACTGGCGCTGGCTGCCGGCAAGATGTAATTTGCTCTGCACCGGTTTCCGGCAACAAATTTCTTAAAAAGTTTGTATCGCTTTTGTGTTAACATTGTCGAGTCACATGTTGATAATTGCATAAACAAACTTGATTCGAGCGTTTGAGAGGGTGACGGCATGTTTTCGAAAGTTTGCGCCGCGACCATAGCCGGGTTTGAAGCTATGCCGGTTTCAGTAGAAACAGACATGGCGGGTGGCCTGCCAGGCTTTGATCTGGTAGGCCTCCCTGATACTTCGGTATCAGAATCGAGGCAGCGCATTCGGGCTGCAATGAAGAATTCTGGCTGCCGCCTGCCACCGGGCAAACTGGTAGTGAATCTGGCACCCGCCGACCTGCGCAAGGAAGGCTCCGGCCTCGATCTGCCCATAGCCGTCTCTATACTGGTATCGACCGGTCAGATCCCACAGGCCCGAGTCTCAGACTACATTTTTGTCGGCGAGCTAAGCCTCAACGGCGAGCTGCGACACACAAAAGCCATCCTGCCCATCGCTCTCATGGCGCTGCAGTTTGGCTACAAAGGCATCGTGATACCAGAAGAAAACGCTCGCGAAGCTCTTGTCGTTCCTGATCTGCAGGTAATTGCCTTCTCGAATCTTCAGAATCTGGTAGAAGCTTTCTGCAGCGATGCAGAGCTAAAGCCAGAACCAAGAGCCTCCGAAGCAAACGAAACGCACGGCAATGATCAGCCACAACTCGATATGTCCGCGATCAAAGGTCAGCTATTCGCCCGCCGCGCACTCGAAATAGCTGCCGCTGGCGGTCACAACATTCTGCTGGCCGGCCCCCCGGGTTCAGGAAAAACCCTTCTGGCCCGGGCTCTGCCGTCGATAATGCCGCCGCTCGATTTTGTCGAAGCACTCGATGTAACCCGCATTTACAGCATCAAGGGGCTGTTGCCGGCCGGCACCGGTCTGATCAGGCAAAGGCCATTCAGAGACCCTCATCATACGGTTTCCGATGTTGCGCTTATCGGTGGCGGCAAAGTGCCATCACCAGGCGAAGTTTCGCTTGCGCACCACGGGGTTTTGTTTCTCGATGAGCTGCCAGAATTTAAAAAATCAGTTCTTGAAGTCTTAAGAGAACCCTTGACTTCTGGTACCGTTTCTATTTCTCGGGCCGCTCAAACCTGCCATTTTCCGGCTCTGTTTCTTTTCGCAGCAGCTATGAACCCATGCCCCTGCGGGTTTTCAACAGATCCGGTTCGCGAATGTATCTGCTCACGAGGGCAACTGGCCAAATATCGCCAGAAGCTTTCAGGGCCATTACTCGACCGCATAGATCTTCAGGTGCAGGTGCCCAGATTGAGCCCGGAAGAACTTGTCGGCAAGCCTTCCGGTGAGAGTTCTGCCGTCATCAGGAGTAGAGTCGTTGCCGCCCGGCAGATACAGAAATTGCGCAACACTTCCTGCGCCTGCCATCTGAATGCGCATATCCCCGGCAAAATGTTGAACGAAACCTGCAGAATCACCGAAGAAGCTCACAATCTTCTGCTCAATGCCGCAAGAAAATTTGCCCTTTCCGCCAGAGGGTATGACAAGGTCATCCGCATTTCAAGAACCGTTGCTGATCTGGCCGGTTCAGAAACAATAGAAGCCGCTCACATAGCCGAAGCTTTGCAATATAGAACCAGAGACCCGTTTCAGCCCGACTGATCGAATATGGTTGACAGTTTTAAACACGATTTGTAGGATTTTGCCAAAGGAAATGAAGAGGAGTAACAATGATTCAGACAGATTTTCTTAAAGCTGTATCTCTTTTTTCGGAGCTTTCAGAAGAAGAACTGCGCAATGTCAGTCAACAGGCCGAAGTAGTAAGCTTTGTGAGAGATGCCTTCATCTGCAAAGAAGGCCAGCAGGCTGACTCAATGTTTATCATAAAATCAGGTATAGTGCAGATTTTTTGTGATGACGGCAAGGGCGGGCGCAAAATACTCACACACCTGAAGCTTGGTGAATATTTTGGCGAAATGGCGCTGCTGACCGATGAACCACGCACTGCCTCTGCAATTGCCCTGGCAGAAACAGAAGTCATCAGACTGAAAAAAGAGAGTTTTCGCCAACTGCTGAAAACCTCTCCCGGCGTATCGCTCAGTATTATCAAAACTCTTTGCAACAGGCTTTCCAAGACCAACCTGGGCTCGGCACAGATTCAGATGCACAATGTTTACGCGGTATTGGGCCCTGACACATCTTCGGGCAAAAGCCTTTTTGCCCGAAATCTGGCTATGGCCATGCAGAAAGAGCTGAACACTGAAATAATACTTTTCGACCCGAACCTCCGCGATGACCGCGTTGCCCGCAGCCTTGGAGTCGAAAAACGTTCGCGCATTATCGACGAGCTCATCGACCGCGAAAAAATTACCGACCTGAAAAAATACGTCGTTAAAACCGACTGTGGTCTTTTAACCTTGCTTCCCCAGGAAAACGGTCTTACCGATGTGCGTCTCAAAGAATTTCACACCTTTTCTTTGATGCAGACTGTAATGGAGCATTATGAATTTGTTGTTGTAGACTCCAGCTCGATGTTTACTAAAGTAACCAAAGAGATTGTCCAGAACTGCAACAAAATCATTTATCTGATTTCGAGCAAAAACGTTTCTGTGGCGGGCCTGATGGACCACTTCGACGAAACCCGCCGCACCTGGAAAGTTGTACCGGAAAAGGTTCTTTTCGGCGTGAATCACCTGACCGATGACCCAACCCAGGAAAGCCTCATCACCGAAAAGGATCACGAACGAATCAGTTTTGAAATCCCATATTTGCCTGAATTAAAAGGCAAACGCGACTCCGAAAAAGAGTTGCTGATTCAGAAGTCACCTGAACATCCTTTGAGCAAAACCTGTCATGAACAAGCCTTGAAAGTTCTCTTCGACCAGACGATCGGCCTGTTTCTGCCAACTTTTGACGACGAACCGGCCAGAGCAGAACTTGCCCGCCGTTGGCTCGAAAGCGGCGTCAACGAGTTTGCCCAGTCTTTGAAAAAAATCGAGGTCAAAGGCCCGGTTACCCGCAATGGCTGTCTGTATCACATTCTCACCGGCCATACATCGAGCTGGGATCTCAACAACCAGGTTGTGAAGATTGTCGATTTTTCGAACCGTTTCAAAAAAGAATTCGGTGTCGACAGCCTCATTCTTGCATTGAACAACCAGGAAAGCATAATCTGACACCCGGCAGACGAGGGCCATCACGCAGAGAATTTTTCACAAAATCTGTGAGATGGCCCTTTTACATTGCCGATTTGATTCGATCTATCGTGGGCGGGTGCGAGTACAGCCAGAAAACCCTCAGAGGATGCGGCAGCAACTCTGAACGGTTATCACGCGACAGCCTTATTTGGGCCTGTCGATAAACTTCGTTCAGGCCGGTGAGTTCGATGGCGGTGCGATCGGCCTGGCGTTCCATAAACTGGCTGATCTGACTCTCTACCGGCGCAAAATAGAGCTGCAGCAGCATGGTTATTACAATGATGAAGGGTATGTTGCGTGCCGAAGCGATTGCCGGCAGACCAAACCACTGCACCTGCGACAGCCACGGAAACAGCAGCAGATAAACCACAGCGGCGGCAAAGGCTCCAAGAACTCCCAACGACAAACCCCAGGCTACATGGTTGTATTTCCAATGGCCGGCTTCGTGAGCAAAAATAAGGGCAGCTTCTTCGGGAGTGTGGCTTTTGAGGAGAGTGTCATAAAGAACTATGCGTCTGAAAGGCCCAACACCAGTAAAATACGCATTTGTATGTTTTGAATAGCGGCTTTCATCGACAACATAAATTTCTTTTACCGACATATCGGCTTTGGCAGCTATCTCCAGAAGACGATCGCGAAACTCACCCTCTGCAAGTGGCGTTTGTTCGTAAAAAAGTGGCGTGACAACCAGAGGCACGAGCAAAGTGACAAAGAGCCCCAACCCACCCATCGCTGCGGGCAACAGAACTGGCCAGGCAACCGGAAACCAGCGAATGACCGTAAGCAGCAGCATAATGGTCGTGCATTCAAAAATAAGGTTAAGCCCGGCAGACTTCAGGTATTTAAGCAGCCAGCCAGCGAAATTTACATTGGCAAAACCAGCCTCGACCTCGAGAAAATGCCCAAAATAAAAAGACATCGGCAACGACAGCAGTTGAACAACCAGAAGAAAAAACAGGATGAATACCAGATCAGTGCGCAGCAGTCCCTCGCCAAACCAGGCGTTACATTTGTTCCAGACGCTGCTGAAAAAACCGCTGTGCAACAAAAAGATCAAAAAAACCACGAATAACGTACCGTAAACAGTCTTGAACCAGAAACCGCGCAACGAGTACTCGCGCCCCGTATCGATATCTTCCTGTGTGAAAAACTGCAATATTTCGGCTGTGGCAACCGGGTCGGAATTGCCGATATACTGACTGCCGAGCAGCAAAATTCTCAGAATCAGCCAACCGGCAAAAAGCAACCAGAAAATATTCTCTATTTTTTCAGAAGTCATACAACCCAATCTATTTTCTATTTGCAGCTTAGTCAAGAAATGATACAGTAAGCACATGAAAAAACCAGACGCACTAACCAGAAAACTGGTTAACCGGACACTGAGTAATCAGGCCAGACCTGTGGGGCACCGTCTGCCTCCGCTGAACAGGCAGGGAGACCACAAAGAACCCAATGACCGCATCAATTGTCGCGAATGCCAGCATTTTTTTGTAACATGGCAGTCATCAGCCCCTTACGGTTGTAGAGCGCACGGCTTTAAATCTCTTCAACTTCCTTCCATTGTAGTTTTTTCTACTTCTGGTCAGCATTGCCTGCTTTTTCGTCGCCGCGTGCCCTCTGCCTAAACTAATTGCATGTCACCCCTTTTTGTGATATCTTGACAACCGGTTTTTGCAAACAACCGTCATTCCACAGAGAATTGCGTTGTCTGAATTTTTCTCTAAGGTATCGGGAGAAATCGACCGATATCTACAGAGAAATAGATCCTGAAGCATTCAGGCAATTGCAAGGAGGCGCAGAAAAAAGCAGATGACACGTCGTAACAGGATTCACTTTATCGGCATCGGCGGCGTTGGAATGAGTGGTCTGGCCAGTATTTATCTCCACAAGGGCTACAAAATCTCTGGGTCAGACCTTAACGGTAACGACAGAACAGAAGAACTTAAAGCGAATGGGGCCAAAATTTATATTGGCCACAGTGCGCGCAATATACCTTCAGATGTTGGCAGAGTCGTGGTTTCAACGGCAATAACCACCGACAACCCTGAATTGGCAGCGGCTCACAAACGCGGTCTTCCAACAATACACAGGTCAGACCTGCTCGCCGAGCTTTTTCTCGACTCAACCTGCGGTATCGCTGTAGCTGGCTGTCATGGCAAAACTACAGTAAGCTCTATGATCGCCACCGTTTTAAAATGTGCCGGAAAAGATCCCACCTGTGTTATTGGCGGCCATGTTGCGGCTCTGAACGGAAATTCTTCCACAGGAGATTCAAATCTTCTGGTTGCAGAAGCCGACGAAAGTGACGCCACTTTCCTGAAATATTTTCCACAGTATGGCGTTATCACCAACATAGACAACGATCACATGGATCACTATTCAAGCCTGGAAGCAATTATCAGAGCCTTTGAACTCTTTGCCAGCCACATTTCGACAGAGGGGGCTTTGTTTCTGTGTGCGGACGACCCGATCACCAGAAACCTCAACCTTCCCGAACGCCTCCGCACCATAACCTACGGAATCACCACTGCAGCCGATCTGATGGCCGAAAACATCGACCTGCACCCCTTTGGCTCGAGTTTTGACCTCACTCTTGGCGGCCAGAGCTACGGCCGGTTCACTCTGAATGTTCCCGGCAGACACAATATTCTCAATTCGTTGCCGGTAATCGGCTTCTGCCTCGAGACAGGCATGTCGCTCGAAGCCATTCAGAATGGCTTCAACTTTTTCCATGGCGCCGGCAGGCGTTTCGAGATTAAAGGCAAGTTTGAAGGTATAACCGTTATCGATGACTATGGGCATCATCCCAATGAAATAAAAGCGACTCTCGAAGCAGCATCGAGTCTGGGAGCCCGACGCGTCGTGGTTGTTTTTCAGCCTCATCGCTACTCGCGCACCCTGTTCCTTTCCCAAGAGTTCGGACGGTGCTTCGACAACTGCGACAAGCTTTTCATAACCGATATTTATGCGGCATCCGAAAAACCGATACCAGGCGTTACCAGCAAAGTAATTCTCGATCACATGCCCGTCGCCCATCGCCGCAAAGTTAAAATGGTCAAAAACGTCGATGACGTTAAATATCACCTGTTGAATTATGTTGAACCCGGAGACGTGATTTTCACAATTGGCGCAGGAAACATCACCCGCATCGGCCCTGAAATCCTTGCCTCCATGAAAGCACGCAGTCTCAGCTATTCGGCAATTCCGGTTGGCGCAGCTGTATAAACGGGAGACCTCAACATGACCATACTTACCACATTGTTTCTCTTCAGTGTTGCCGTCGTTTTGTCACGAGCTTCTGTAGCTGTAGGGTTTAAAATTCTCGACCTGATAAAGGCTAGATACGGCTCGTAAACCTGCTCAAAAAAAAAATGGCAGACCTTTAAAAGGTCTGCCATTTTTTTTGCCGATTCCACAAATCAAGGTACAGTAGTCACCATCGAATAGGAACCGCTGGCGAGAAGATATTGCTGCGAAACATCCTGGAGCAGCTCAGGAGTTACAGAGGCGAGCAGCTGCGGGTAGCGCTTGTAAAAATCAAAGCCTCTGCCAAGCAGTTCGTCTGAAGAAAAGTTTTCTGCCATGCTCAAATTGTCTGTCAAAGACAGAGAATATTTGCCGATGAGGTATTTTTTCGCCTGGTCGAGCTCGTCGCTCTTCTGAGCGCTGTTTTTAAACAGCTCGATTTCAGACCGTAACGCCTTTGCCGCTTCAGCAGCTCTTGCCGGCGAGGTGATGGCAGCCGCCAGAAAATAACCCGTGTTAGCCATACCGGTATTGAACGCCCAGCTCGAAAATGCTAGTGAATCGCGATCACGCAGATGTCTGATCAATCGAGGCGAAACACCACCAGAAAGAATCGCCTGGGCCACTTCAAGAGCAACATTGCGCTCGTCTGCGGCAGGCAACGTACGATTAGCGTAAATGATCTGTGCCTGCTCCATATTAACCTTCAGCTCAACCGCTATCGGTTCTCTGATTTCTTTTAAGTCGGGAAATTTGAAGTCTTTCGGACTGTTGCCTGAAAACCGGCCAAAATTGGCAAGCAAAAAGTCTTTTAATTCTCTGGTATAAAAATCTCCAACGACTGCTACCACAATGTTGCCACCGACATAGTGCTTTTCATGAAAATCTACCAGATTCTGGCGTTTGAACTTTTTGAGATCATCGATACGGCCAAAATTTGAGTAACTGATAGGAGTCTCGGGAAATATGGCGGTCAGTGCCTGCTGAGAAGCGAAAGCGTAAATATCGGATTCTTCTGATTTAATGTTTTCTTCAGCTCTGGTTTTAAGTTTTTCGAGTTCAGAAGCAGCAAAATCTGGTTTTTCCAAAATATCCAGAAACAACTCAAGAGATTTCTGAAAATTTTCAGAGAGAGAGTGCAGGGAAAAGGCCACAAAACTTTTACTGACTTCGGCAGTGTATTTGCTGCCCATGGCCGCAAATGTCGACTCAATTTCTGAGCCACTGAGGTTTTTTGTGCCCTTGGCCAGCATTTCTGCCGTCAAATATGCCAGACCTCCCTCGCGTTTTTCTTCACGCAAGCCACCGGCAGCAACTTTTACCACCACAGCAACCACAGGAGAACTGTGATTTTCCTTTAAAATAATTCTGACACCGTTATCAAGAGTTATCATTTCTGGTGCTGCGTTGTCCGGGGTAGCTTCGGGGTCAATTCGAGCCACAGTCAGATTGTTGTCATTAAAATATTCAACCGCAACCCTTCTGATGTCTTCAAGATTGACAGCGCGAATATTTTCGACAAACAGGTCAGAATCACGAATATCTGAAAGAATGGCGAAATGACCATAATTGGCAGCCTGATTCTCTGCACTTTCTCTTCCGAAGATATCATCTGCGATAATCTGCTTTTTTGCAGCCTCTATTTCGTCATAACTGACCTCGCCATCAATCAACCGGTAAACAACCCGGCGGGCAGCCTCAACAAACAGGCGTGCCTTTCCAGGGGTAGTCACCCCACCCACCTGAAAAAGCATGGGATACTGACTGGAGTAATAACCTGCCCCGGCAGACGAAGCCAACTGACTGCTTTCGACGAGTTCGTTCCAAAGCCAGCTGGAGGTTCCACCACCAATCATTCTGGCAACGACATAAAGTGCGTATTTGTCGACACTCTCGACCCCAGGAACACGCCAGCCCATTCGGATATAAGTTTGTTGAACGTCGGCGTGTTCGCTGATCAGACGCAATCCATTCTGTGGTGGCTCAGGCTGAACACGCACCACCGGCACAGCAGCTTTGGGAATGCCGGCAGCGTACTTTTTGATCGATGCCAGAGCTGCCTCAGGCTCGATATCGCCTGTTACAATCAGCCACATGTTACCGGGCACATAAAGTTTTTTATAAAATTCCAGAAGTCTGTTTCTAGTAATCTGCTCCAGATTACTTTTAATACCCAGAATCGGATTTTTATACGGATGAACTTTAAAAGCTTCCTGCATCATCAGCTGAACAATATGATTATTCGGGTTTGCCGGGATTCTTTCTATTTCCTTGATAACGTCCTTTGCTTCTTCTGCCAGCTCCTTAGCGTCAAGAGCCGAATTAAATACCGTCTCGAACAAAAGTTCCAGCAATCGATCAAAGTAAACAGCCCCCCCAACCATGGCAACGCTCGTATAATCGTTGGCCGTAAAAGAAGAATGCCGGGCACCCACAGCTTTTATCTCATTTTCAAGCGCCGAAAGAGGAAACTTTGTCGAGCCTCGAAAAAGCATGCGCTCGAGCAGATGAGCATAGCCTTCTTCGCCAGGTGCTTCATTAACTGAGCCTGATTTGATCCAAAAATTGACGGCTACGACCGGTGAAGCACGCATCGGTCTGATAAAAACATTCAGTCCGTTTTCCAGTGTAAAGATCTGCCCGCCGTCCATCTGGGCAACTGCTGGCATACCCTGCAGCAGCAACATTATAAGCAATAAGAGTTTATAAATTGGCTTCATTTTCTGATTCTCCTTCGAAGGTATCGCTATTTTACCACCTGTCCCGGATGATGCAAGTTTATTGGCGCCGATATGAAAAAATGTCCAGCTCGAGAACCTGCGAACAGGTAATTGAACTCAACGACATCCAGAACTAATTATTGGCGCGGCAACTGCCGATATATTGTCAAAGAAAAAAATCGGAGCGCAAACAAATGGCAAAACTAAATGGTTATTATTACTCTGGTCTATTAGCAGCGGTTCTTGTCGTGGCAGTTTTTGCAGGCAACGGCGTTTTTCAGTCACTGTGGGCAGACAGCACCGGCAATCTTCCAAGAGAAGTAAGACTAAGTCTTGATCTTGGCCTTTTAACCCTCGCTCAGACGAATTCCAGAGCTCTTAATAAAAATATCAGCCGCCAGAGCTTTGCAGAAAAGCTTGCGACTGCCCTTGACCTGCTTGGGCACCCCGAAGCAACCGACAAAAACCTCGTAAAAATTGGTATCGTAACCACCGGCAACAAAGCATTTTCGCGTGGCGAAGCTCTTGAAACCCTCGCTCGGGCATGTATGAGCCTCAAAGCGAACAAAATGATCGATTTTTCTGAAGCGGCTACGACCGACTATCGTGATTACAGAATAAGCGAAAAATATCGGGCCGCTGTTTCTTACCTGCAGCGAAAATATGTTGTCAGAGGTTACCCCAACGGAACTTTCGGCAGTAAAAACCGCCTGACCATGAAAGAAGCAGTTCTGTTCATCTACCGGTTCTACGAATCTGTTTCTGCAGATCTGATGGGGGCAAGAGAGCTGGACGGCATAAGCTTCATCGATCTGCCACTCAATCACCCGATTATGGGCGCCATCAAAAACCTGACCGTTTCAGGAGCTTTCGACAAAATCATCCTCCGCCCGAGCTTCGACGGCAACTCATTCATTTCAGCAACTGATATCAACGATATGATCAATGGCCTGTTCAACCGTGCCGGAAAAGAAATAGACCAGATAAGATTACAGAGCATTCTTGCCGGCAACGACGCTGGAACTGTCACCAACAGAAGACAGCTGGCACTCATCCTTGAATACATACTCGACAGTTTCGCCCGAGATCGACTCAATGCCAACAAAATCAACTACAAAGATATCAGCATCGAGAATCCCGAATATGAGGCGCTGATAAAACTTGCCGGCTGTGGCCTTACACTCGGCTACGGCGATGGTCGTTTTGCAGCCAATGACGATGTAACCTGGTTCGAAGCCGTAAATCTGATAAACGAAGTCATCATTTACTCGAAAGTTGTCGATGTGCCCGTAAACGAACCAGACAAACTCGCAGAAAAGTCTGACATCGAAAATCTCAAAGCCTTACTGCGAGCAAAAAGAGAAAAAATCCGCACAATCCTCAGGGTGAAAGAAACCGATAAAAGCTCGTAACTGCCCCGAGCCGACCGCTGCCATGATGAGTCTGATAAGAGAATCAGCTTCAAAAAAGAATCAAATTCGGCTGAATATCAGACGTTCATTGGTCATACAGCTGATGACCAGTTCCTTGCGACACGCCAGTGATATGGTTTCTGCAACATATTTTGCTTCAGAAGGGCTGACTGAGGCAAATACCTTTTCGACAGAGAAGCCACCACCATGGCTGACATAAGCTTTAACTATCCAGAGGCTGGCGTGGCTTGAACAAAAACATTCAGAGTCACGCGTCAGCTCAACGTTCATTACCTCATTGAAATGAAAAGCGGTGATGCGAACTCCCAACAGACTTGACTCATCAAGTATTATCTTCTGCTGCATTTTGTCTAGAGATGCTGATTTCCGGTAGGTAAACAGTATCAGGCCGCTCAAAATAAAAGCGAACGCAACCAGCAGACCAAAAATACAAAACGTAAAAAGAGAAAAGAAAAGCCTGCCTGCCATCAGCTGGTATATTATCGCCGAACCGGCGAAAAGAAATAATAGCCCCAGCACTGAACAGGCACGGGTAGTCCTGAAGGTTATAATGTCCTGATCAAGACCCTGAACATTCATAACCTTGAAACTGCTCAACAACCCCATCTCTTGAATTCCCCAGACGACAAATTTTTTTACGTGTTTTGGAGGATGTTGCCGATAATATCAAAGCAAAAGGGCTGCGGTCAATGATTATTATCGCGCAAAACTGCGTACACCGCGGAACTCAGAGAGAATAACCAAAGCCAGAAAAAACTTTTTTTGCTGTACGAAATCCTTGCAGTCACAATCGGCCTGAGCTTGCCATTTTTTTGTAAAAATCTGCAAACTTTGCCTTTAAAGGCGCAACACAGCCACGAGGGTACACATCGAAAAACAGCGGGTTAAATGCCACTATTTTTAAAGCAAATTCAATAAAACAAGACATTTTGAGATCAGCCAGACAGAAATAAAATGAAAAAGTCAGAAAAAAAACGACGGCAATCGCCGCCGTGCATGTAATCATTCACGATTACCCGAATTCTGGCATTTTATCGAGTAAAAAGATCGTCAGATATTATCATTGTTCGCCCTGTGGCGGCATGCTTTCTGTTTTTTCTTCTGGCACCAGCAGCCCAGCTGGCTCTTGCCCGTTTTCGCCGGCAGAAAGAGCGTCTTGATCTGCTTCAACTGCTTTATCTGTCGCTTCAGTCTCTTTTGATTTTATAATTATAGCCTGATCGAGTTGCCCATTTTTGCCCAGAAAGCCAGCGCTCAGATCAGTCTTTCTTTCAATCCGCCTCGTATCGCCAACCTTGGGGAAATTATCAGAAACCTGCAGTATGGCCGGACCGACAAGAATTACAGATATACTTGGAAAGATAAAAAAGACAAGCGGAACAAGCAGCTTCACCGGCAACTTGTTGACTTTCTCTTCTGCGAGAATCATGCGCTGATAACGCATCTGCTCGGCCTGGGCGCGAAGAGTCGGCCCAATTTCGGCGCCAAGTCGCTGCGCCTGAATAAGTGAACTGACAAACGAGAAGAAAGACAGAACCCTGACTCTTTCGGCCATGTCTGCGAGAGCCTCCTCAAGACTTTTGCCAACCTTGGTATCAGCCAGAAACATTTTGAATTCAACAATTATATCTGTGTTTCTTGATTTTTCGACAACCTTGGCGATACCGCCGGTCAAGTCCAGGCCTGATTCAATGGCAAGCGAAAGAAGGTCAATAACGTAAGGCAGTTCAAATTCGATATTTTTCTGGCGCTTTTTGATCAGATGCGCAAGATAGATGCGCGGCAGACGATAACCTATCGGAGCCATCAGAAGCAGGCCAATCCAGCCAATGAACCCCAGAGAGAGCGGATTGACGAACACGCCGACCAGAACCATGAACACTATCGCCGAGAGTTCCATCACACCGATAAATTCTTCAGGAGTAAATTCAGGAGCCCGATTTGAGGCCTCGAGAAGAAATTTAACTTCGCTTTTATGGCGCGACATAACAACAGAAGGAATGATATGATTCACAACGCCCAGTGGCGCAATCAGCAAGCGCAAAAGCTTCCAGCGTGACCGACCTTTTGCGGCACGGGCTTCATTTTTCATGATGATTATGTCTTCTGAATCCGGAAGAATATTGGTGGTCATCCGGTTAATTATCATCAGACCGACAATTGCGGCAGATATCGAAACAATGAGAACTATCTGACCGTAAGGGTTGGCAAGCATCGGCAACAGGTATTTCGGGTCAAAAACAATGATAAGAATTGAAAGAAAAATCGGAATCGAGCCGACAAGATTGCCGGAAAGCCTGGCGTGAGCAGTTCCGGCAACGACTTTGCCCATGATTTTTTTACGTTCGGCAACTGTCAGAACAATCTGGCGATATAAATCTTCAAGGTTACCGCCCGTCTCCTGCTGGAAAATCGTAGCATTAACGGCCAGGCGCAGATCCTGACTCGGAACTCTTGCGACAAGATTGCTCAGAGCTTCAACCATCGGAACTCCAAGACGTCGTTCCTGAACAAGGGTTCTGAATTCATTACAAATTGGGGGCGGGGTTGATACAGCGACCAGCTCAAATGCCTGATCGAGATTTCTGCCAGCCTTCAGACTTGAGCTGATCATCAGCAACACTTCGATGAGCTGATCTTCAAGACTGGCGCCGGTAATACTCTGCAGATACTTTGAGCGACCGCTTCCAGCCTCTTTACCCTTGTTAGGGTCGAGGCTGAGATCCATCTGCTCTTCAAGAAAGAAATACAGCCCGATAATGACACCGAGAATCGCAAGTATTTTTACTGCCGGAATAAAAGTCATTTACTTGATTCCTCCTCTTTGGGTGAGGGAACTTTTTTATTTTTAAACAAATGGGCATTCTCTTCGATAAAAGACCCGGGTAGAGATTTTATGAATTCAGGCAGATTACCTGTTGGCTCAATATCACCTACAACTTTACCATCTGTATCAATCCACTTCTTTTCAAATTTGAATATAGTCTGAGTTTTGATAATGCTGTCTTCGAGCCCAAGAACTTCAACGACTTCCAGCAGTTTACGCCGGCCATCAGCGAGTCTGCCGTTCTGAATGACAATGTTGACAGAGCTGGCAATCTGCTCTCGAATCGCACGCAAAGGCAGATCGACACCAGCCATAAGCACCATTGTCTCGAGTCTGGCCAAAGCATCGCGCGGCGAATTCGCGTGTAAAGTCGTTAGAGAGCCATCGTGCCCTGTATTCATGGCCTGCAGCATATCTACAGCTTCGGCGCCGCGGCATTCTCCTACAATGATTCGGTCAGGTCTCATTCGCAAAGCATTACGCACCAGATCTCTGATAGTGACTTGATTTTTGGCTTCTGTTCCCTGTTGTCGAGCTTCGAGACGGCCGAGATTGAGCTGACTGAGTCTGAGTTCAGCTGAATCTTCGATACAGATGACCCTTTCAGTGGGTAAAATGTGATTCGACAAAACGTTCAACAACGTAGTTTTGCCAGAGCTGGCACCACCGGAAACAATGATATTCTTTTTCAGGTGGACACAAAGTCTGAGAAACTCAGCCACCGCTGGGGTCACGCTCTTAAAGCGACAAACAAGGTCTTCCATTGTAAAGGGAACTCTGGAAAATTTGCGAATCGTGATCATTGGCCCGGTCAAAGAAAGGGGCGGAATGATGGCATGCACTCTCGAACCATCGATTAATCTGGCATCGACGTAGGGATTCCGCTCATTAACGGTGCGTCCGACCGGCATCAATATTCTCTCGATAACCGTTCTGACATGATCGGCATTATTAAACCTGCGATCAGTCAAAATCAATCGGCCGCCCTTTTCCACAAAAATTTTATCATAGCCATTGACCATGATCTCATCGATGTCTTCATCGCGCATAAAATCTTCAAGGGGGCCCAGGCCAAGAATTTCATCGACCAGGTATTTCCTGACCTCTGCAATGGCATTGTGACCAGGAATGTTCGGAGGGGAAGTTCGTTTCATTGCTTCATCGATTTTGCCCTCAACAACCTCTCGCAATTCGTGATCCGAAATGCCAAAACGCTTCTCGAGATCACCGACGATCCCCTGGCGAACCATACGCGAATATTCGACTATTTCTTCCGGAATCGTTTCCACTCTGCTTTCAGTCTCGCCGGGGACAACACCCAATGCAGCACAAGCCACGGTTTTTCCGGCCAACTCATTAAAGCACATGTCAACAGGGCACGCAGAACCGTCCCCCACGACCTCGCCACTTAACGGCAAAATCTGTTCAGGCTCGAACAGGGAGTTTTCCGCTTTTCCCTCCCCTTCCTCGGCGTGGTTTCTTACCCATAAAAGCTTGTTTCGCAACAAATCACGCCTGTTTACTTCTTCGTAGAATTTTTGCGCAAACGCGGGAGAAGGCGGTTGCGAGGAATAAACATAAGTCAGCACATCAACACGATGAAGAAGAAAATGAAGCAGAGGCGAAAGCTGAAAGGTCGCGTCTACAATAATATAACCATGCAATTCTTCAAAAATTCTGATCAAATGGTTCAGAGAATTGACCATATCTGATTCACTCAGATTGAAGCGAGGCTGCAGTGATTCGTTCGGTCTTGAAACACAAAAAGGTATATAATAAATCCCATCACGGCAATAAAACAGAGTTGCAAGAGACTGCTTGTTGAGAGCAGCCCAATTTCCCATGTAATAATCCAGGAATGCGTTTTTTATATCTCTGCCGTCGGGCAGAGTCTCTTGAAGAGAAGATGGTCTGAGAAAGTTGAGTTCGAGTAAAGCTACCGGTTTGCCGGTTTTTTTATACAAGGCTTTTGCCAAACCAGTGGCTACAAAAGACTTCCCTATTCCGCCCTGAAAACTGGTTACCAATATAGATCTGGCTGGTTTTTGTTCTGTTTTCATTACCCCTCTTTTCTGTTCTCAATTCAACCACAATGCATTTAAACTGTCAATCTGTTACAATAACCTCAATCTGCAAAAAGAGGAAACAAAATGACATCGCAGGCAATCAATGTTTCCGGCCTCGCAAAAAGCTACGGAGACAAAAGGGTAGTCAAAGAAATCTCATTCTCTGTAGAAAAGGGTGAAATATTCGGTTTTTTAGGCCCGAATGGCGCCGGAAAAACGACCAGTATCAGAATGATGATCGGAGAAATTCCTGCCAGCAGCGGACAAATAGAAATATTCGGGAAACCGGTACCTTCCTGTCTGCCCGAGGTAAAAAAAACGATAGGGGTTGTACCCGATTTTCAGAATCTTTACGATAGGCTCAGCGTCAGGCACAACCTGGAATTTTTCGCCGATCTCAACCAGGTTGACCGCAAAAGAATCGACACCGTCCTGGAAGAAGTATTTTTGGCCGAGCACCAGCAAAAAGCCTGCAAGGATCTAAGCCGGGGGTTGCGTCAGAGAGCGCTTATAGCCAGGGGGCTTCTACACAGCCCGCAACTGTTCTTTCTCGATGAGCCGACCTCAGCTCTCGACCCGCATTCTGCCAAACTGATTAGAGACCTTGTGTTAAAACTCAAAGCGAATGGCACCACTGTTTTTCTAACAACCCACTACATGGAAGAAGCGGACACGCTCTGCGACAGAATCGCCATCATGAACCAGGGCAGCATTGTGACCTGTGGGCAACCAGCCCAGTTGAAGAAACAGTTTGGGAAAAGAGCTGCCAAAGTTGAATTCATACAAGACGGCCAGAAGCAGGAACGCGAGTTTTCAATCGAAAATGCCGACGACAAAGCCCAACTCGCGTCTCTGATCAAAGAAACCCCTATCATCAGACTACACACCCAGGAAGCCAGGCTCGAAGAGGTTTTTCTCAAAGTTACCGGAGACACCTGGAAACCGGAAAACGAGGAAACCATATGAATTTTTCGGCAGTTTCAGCAATATTTCGCAAAGACCTTCTCGACGGCACCAGAAATTATCATGTCATTTTGATGGTGCTGACTCCGATTGTTCTTTCTCTGCTCTTCAGCAACATGATCTCAGACAGCAAAACAGCTGCGGCTATACCCGAAATAGGCATGATCAGCAGCCCACAGCAGCCGCTGATCGAAAGACTTACCGGCAAGGGTTTTGACAAAAAAATCACTTTTTTTCAAAATCGTGAAGCCCTTGAATCGGCCATTCTTGAGGGTGACGTCAAATTCGGCATAATTCTGCCTGAACTGATTTCTGAAAAATCTCAACGTAAACCATCTCAGGGGGTCACAATCCTGTTCCCGCCTCATATGCCGGAGTTCGGAGTTGAAACGTTGAAAAGCGTGTTCGAAAACGAAATACGCAGCCAGCTCAAACTACTGCCACCACCGCTGCCGTTTCAACTAAAAACTGAAGCGGTAGCCGGCACGACCAGCAATTCTGGCAATGTTTCCGACACCATGTTTCCCATGCTGATAGTTATGGCAATCGGCATGATCGGCTTTCTGGCATTACCGATGGCAATAGTTGAAGAAAGAGAGAAAGGCACTCTCAACGCAATTTTTTTAACGTCTATCACTCCGGGTGAATTCATCATCGGCAAGTCAATCTTCAGCTTTTTTATGTGCATGGCAACCATTGCCATTATGCTCACAATAAACTCCAAATGGGGCAACAACTGGCACTATATAATGATCTTTGCAATTCTAGGCGCTTTCATGACTATTTTTATCGGTCTTATAATTGCCAGTTTTGTGCAAACGCAGGGTTCAGTCAACGCTATCGGCACGGCTCTTTTTCTTTTTTTTCAGCTGATCCCGAGTCTGCAGCACACAAGCCAACTTTCCAGAAAAGTTGCGCCCTTCTTTCCCTCGACCTATATTTTTTCAGGTTTACGAAAAGCCATGTTTCTAGATCTAACGAGAGTGACGATTCTTGACGATATTAGCATTGTGTTCGCAGTGACGGCGGCGCTTTATCTAGCTGCATGGGCCGTCTACCGGCTAAAAAAAGCCGACAGATAAAACAGGCTTGCATTAGAATGTACTTTACAGTAGTCTCAGACAACAACTCTCTATCAGAAGCGGAATAACCAAGTGAAATATCTCGCATTCGATGACATAGTACGAAATCTGCTGGTTTTTCTCAAAGGCCAGGTGCCCTCGCTAAGCGCAAAAGACAGCCGTGAAGAGGTTATCAAGCAGATTCAGAGTATGACTTTCACCTTGAGGTCTGCAATTGTGCAGCTCGAAGGTGCTGCCTTTCATGACCCGCGCAATACCGAAGACTACCAGAACCTCGAAAAAGAATTACAGAGCATAAGGCAGACCAACGCCAAACTCGAAGAATCTCTTTTTCTTGAAATGAATAAAACTCAAGAACTTCGTGACGCTGCTGAGCGCGCCAAACAAGCTCTTGAAGCCGAAAAGCTCGAAAAGGCCAATGCCGAGAAACTCATTGTCGAGCTTAGAGACTCGCTCGAAAACCAGCCCCTGCCCACAGCTCTGCCGGTTGCAGCGGCTGCCCCTGAACAGACGGAACAGCTCAGAAACGAAATTGCCCAACTGGAAACTGCACTAGCAGAAGTTTCAGAAGCAAACCAGCAACTCAAACAGGCTCTGCAGAACAAAGAAATAGAGCTAAACAAAAACAAAGAAGCATTGATGGAGGCCATGCGCCTCGATTATTCAGACATAGACAACCTCAAATCGCAGATAAGCAACACCGAGACTCTCAAAAAGGAAAACGAA
>JAKQQP010000212.1 GCA_029564115.1 Candidatus Rifleibacteriota bacterium
GTCGTTTGTCCATGGCGTGGGTTGAGTAGTTGTCTCGCCATTGTCGTGTATAGCCTTTTCAAGCTGGCAGCCATCGAAAAGAGCTGTATCACCTGAATTTCCGTTTTTGACGGTTATTTCAAAAGTAAAGCTCCCAAGATCCGGCGAATTGCTTGAACTGAACGGCATACTCACACGGAACCATTTTTCCAGATTCTGGTTCAGGGTAGAACCGAAAATTGTTATCGTGTGCGTCGCCAGCGGGGTAAGGGAGTCGTCGTAACGCCATTCTCTTACCCGTAACTGCACTTCAAAAATATCGTTAACCGTGTCGGTTGCGCACACAAAAGCACTGAAAATGTAATTTTCCGAGGGAATTACACTGTTGGTAACCTCTGCATTGGTAACGGTCTGGACCACCGCGTCGACAACGCCGGAAACAGAAGATTCGACAATAAAAGTTATGTTCATCTGGGCAACGGTTTCTGTGGGGAAATCGTTATCGGTGAGGGTCAGTGTTCCGAGGTAAGTTCCGGGGGGCACGGTGCTCCCGATGACTATCGAAACAGATGCCGCCACAGAGCCTCCGGCGGCCAGAAAGTAAGATGGAATGACAACAGATGCCGATGCTGCCGGAATCGTGAACGAAGGCCCGACAAAATCTGAAAAAGTAAAAAACAGGTCGGAATCGTTCAGGCCGGAATTCTGTATCGGAAACTGGCCGAGGTAAGTGGCACCGGCAGGTAGATTGCCCATATCGAGGTTTGCCGGCAGGTTCAGTATGGTTGCCGGAACCGTTATATCCAGCAGAATGTCAGAAAAAGCCGCGGGATGGTCAAGATCGATTGCGCGCTGGTAGCCTACGTAATGCCCGGCAGGCAGGTTCGTTGGAATACCGACCGTCGCTGTCGCGTCGATAATGGCAAAAGCGCCCAACGCTATCGCACTTGCCGGGTTAAATGAAAAGTTTGTTGATGCAAGGATAGTTGCGTCTGATGCAAGGTCAGCTTCCTGAATTTCGATGTTTGTTATGGCATTGTTGCACAGGCTTTGCAGTTTAAAGGGGAGTTCCTTTAATTTTCCCCGCCCTATGGTTGCCGAAAGTACCCCCGGGTTGGCAACGAATTCATAAGAGAGAACCCCGCCGGAAGTTATGGTTACAATTATGTTTATATTATCATGCGGGTCTATACCAGGGTCGAAGGCAGAATTACCGTTCACGTCTTCATAGATAGTCTGAATACCAGAATAAACACCAGACGGCAGGGCAGCATCCGTAGAAAAATAGAGCTCGATATCTCTGGTAACACCCGGATTAAGTTCCGGTGGTGTAATGATTATTGAGGAGCTGAAGATGAAGCCGGATGTGGGGATTGTCCCAGGCCCCAGAAGAGGTGCTGTATGAATTCTGGTGCTTGTCAGCGGTACTGTACCAGTGTTTCTGACGGTAAACTTCATCTCTGAAGAGCCGGTGCCCTTTTCTACAACTCCGAAGTTCAGTTCATCCTCAAGAACCGCCAGATCTTTCTTGCCGATCGACAGTTTGACCTGAATTATGTCCATCGCCTCATCAGCACCGACGATGTTGTCGTCGTTGCTGTCTTCCCAGAAAAGAACTTCACCGGTAAAATTACTGGTCGGCGTCGAAAAAGTCGTATTTACCGTAAAAACGCCACTTTCGGTGATTACACCGGTGTAAGGTATCGCCCACGGGGTTTCCGGGAGGGTTACAGACATGCTGGATACCGGAATCATGTTCCCGCCGTCAACCATGTTAAAAATAACGTATTTAATTTTTGCGAGATCGATATTTCCGACATTTATGCCGGCAAATGGTTTCGAAACAGTCTCGCCCTTGTTGGCCGCACCAAGATCGAGAATCGCCGGTTCAATTTTCAGCACCGGCGTCGAAACGACTTCGACGCCGAGGTCGATGCTGTCACTGATTTCAACCCCATCACGCACATCATTGTTGTTGTCGTCCTGATAGACCATCAGAGAGCCGGTATAAATACCCGGGGCGGTATTGTTCGGTACTGACAGATATACTGACGGGCCGGTCGTAACGCCACCGGCAATCAGTCCGATCGGGTCAGGGGCAGAATAGAATTGCCTCGATGCGGGAATGGGCGGCAGCAGCCCTGAGGTCAGATCAGGCTTGTTATACTTCAGGTTCGTGAGGCTTCTTTCCCCGATATTTTTGACGCTGAAAATGCTGGAAGAAGTTGAATCGCCCGGCTTCACGGCACCGAGCCAGAGTGACGGTTCGATGATATCGATGCCTTCTGCCCCAACTTCAACCTGAATAAGAAAAGTATCGAAAGACTCACCAACATCATAGGTGTTGCTATTATTTGAATCGCTGTAAAGTCGCCATTCGCCGATATATGTTCCGGCCGGCTGACCAGCTGGTATCGTTAATGAGATTGTTGCAATCTGCCTGGCACCAACATCATTCGCCAGGTGCCAGTTATTACCCGGGAGAAATGATACAGGTGCGACTATGGTATTTGTCTCCGAAACCAGAGGGCTGATCACAACCCACTTCAATTTGGTGGTTTGTTTGTTGCCGATGTTGATGACTTCAATGTTGCCTGAAACATTGTCTAGAGGCAGACCGGCACCAAGGTTTCCGACATCCTGAGGAATAACAAACCCCATATTTTCTCCGGGCCGGATTTCGAGTGTAAAAGTTCTATTGGCCTCTCCGACGTCGTAGATGCCATTCTGGTTTTTGTCATTATAGATTGTCTGAACACCAGCATACTCCTGCCCCAAATTTTTCTGGCCGGGAGGCATTACTACATAAGCTTTAAATATTGCGCTGCCGGGGTCATTAATTGGCAATATCGGGTCTGGCGAGAACGAAATATACTCAGAGCCAATGCTTTCTCCGCCTTTGATTAAATCAGCTGCTTTGTAGCGCAGATAATTCAATGGAATATTGCCGGTATTGGTTATCGTTATATTTCCACTGACACCAATGTTACCGGGCGGGGTCGGGTCCAATAGAACTGTTGCAGCTGACAAAGTGAAACTTTCGTTGGTGCCGACTTCAACGCTGATGGTAATGGCATCGCTGGCTTCGCCGACTTCATAGGCAAAATTGGCATTTTTATCATCGAGAAAGAAGCAATTGCCCGAATAGGTGCCGGCAGGTGTGCCCGCCGGGATTGTCAGCGACAGGCTCTGAAGGTAACTTTTGCCTTTAACCAGAAAGCCACGGGCAATGGGGTTCAGGTTAAAGCTTTTTGAGGCGATGGTATTGGCGCCGGACTTTAAATCTACCGGAACAAACCTGACGATATTCAGATTGACGTTACCGATATTGGTTACCAGAACCGTGGCAGTGGCCGTGCGTTCGCCCGCAAGAAAAGAGCCAAGAAACAGGGAATCGGCCGCCGCTCTGATTTTTTCAACCTGAGGCACGGTAACCTGCAGTTCGAACTGGCCGATGGGTTCGCCGATGGAGTTTCCGTCCTGGTCGTTGTCTTCGAATACGAACTGATTTGCCTTGTAGGTTCCTGCAGTGGTTCCCGCCGGAATCGATATTCTCAGGTCTGCTGCCGTATTGCCGCCCTGAGCTATTGCGCCGATCTGCTCCGGGTCGGCCGAAATTGCGCTGTTTGGGATAAAATACGGATCGAATGCAAGATTGTAAAATTCCCAGGAGACGTGCTCAAGGCCGATATTACCGGTGTTGGAAACTGTAAGCAGTTTTGGAGCGCTTTGCGAACCGGGTTCGACACTGCCCATGTCAAGGGTTGCCGGGGAAACGGATATTTCTTCGAGCAGAATTTCAATTCCTGTAGATTTTGTATCAGAAGCATTCAGCTCCCTTGAAGAATAGGCTGTCAGACCACTGGCAAGCAAAGCCGGGGCTCCCGGGCCGTGCAGATATAATTTTGAACCGGCTGTCGTTTGAGTCAGGGGCATATATTCTGCGGCAAACACTGCCGATTGCCCGGCCGCAATCGTCTGAGAAACTGGCAGTGGTGAGCCTGCGATCGATGCATCACCGCTACCGGATGGGTCTTTTATCCAGGATCTGGGCTGAAATGTTACTTTTTCAATGTTTGGCGAACTGGCAGTAACAAAGACATTGTCGACATAGGCTCTGTTAGTCCCTCCGGGGGCGACAAGCCTGAAACGCAGGCAAAACCCGGCGGCATTGCCGGCAGAATCAGGAACTTCCAGGGTCTCTCTGACCCAGTTGCCGGCGCCGGTTGCGTTGGTTTTGCCGGTTAGAACTGTCCAGCTGCCGCCGCCGTTGGTGGAATATTCGACAAAAAAGCTGCAGGCTGCGGCCCAGACCAGCGAATAATCGTAGCTGATTCTGATCGAGCTGCAATCTTTTAGTCTGAGCGTTTTTGATGCGGTCAGAGTTTCATTGACAGTGCTGACCAGGCCGAGATAATTAGTCTGGGGGTTGGCAGCGTAGGCGGCAGTGTTTACGACCGTTACTTTAGCCGGGGTGTTTGCCTGCCAGCCGGGTGGGGTGGCTCCAACCGTCGCAAAATTAAAATCTGAGGCTGAAATGCACGATTTTACTTCCAGTCTGGCGTCGAATTTGACTCCGACCGTTGTCTGGGCGGGGGTGGTTTCGAAGATCGAACCAATTTCCGGCATGGTCAGAACCCTGAAAGAACCGGTCGCAACCTGTATGCCGCCCTGTATGACTCTGATGGCCCACACGCCATTTTTGCCGGCCGCCGGAATCGCTCTGCTGAGCGGAAAGCTGCCGCCGGCGTCAGCGGTCGGGTTATCGGTAAAAATGAGACTGCCGGTCGGGTAGCCATCGTACCATCTGACTGTGGTAGCACCCGGGGCGAAGCCTGAAAATCTGCCGTAAACAGTGGCACTGACCGGAAATTTTTCTTCTTTTACCGTCATGGCAGAGTCGCTGAAAGTTTCTATGGTACGGTTCGAAACGGTCCATGAATCTTTGGTAGTTGCATCAGAATCAACGTAGGTTCCGGTGCCAATGATGCTGTTGAACGTTGCCGAAGCGTTCAGCTGATAAACGCCTGCGGGAGCAGTGGGCAGAACCGCGACCGCGAAAGTTGCAATCAGCTCTGTCGGCCGTATGACTTCTTCGCCAAGACCGATGCAGTCGGGTGCCGCCATCATCGCCTTGATGTCATCAAAGACCATATAGGCGTCATATCTCCAGAAGTTTGCCCTGAAAGACAATCGTGCGGAAGCTCCCGGATTGAAGCCAGACAGGTCATATTCTTCGCTGTGCCAGACAGAGTCATTGGGTCCGTTGCCTGGATAAAAAATTATTTCCTGATCCGTGGCGCCATCATTGTAAATACTGCTGGCCCAGATGTAGTCCGTTCCGTGACTAGTCTGCCATTTATTGGGGGTGAAATAGCGCCACCAGGATAGTTTGATAGCCGGATATCGCTGAGTATCAAGCATGCGATAAATTTCGACGAATGGAGTTATGGTGCCAAAACGAACCTTGTAGAAACAAAGAGCCTGAGAGCCTCTATAAAGAAAATTGCCGCCAGCAGACCTGTTTCTCACAATATAGATACCATCCCGAGTGTCTGTGCCGGTTCTCCATTCGCCGTCACCATTTATATCTCTGTTGGCTACGGTATTAAGCTTGCCCGTCCACCCATCGCCTCTGACAGGCAGCTCCCAGTCTTCGAAAAACAGGTAAACCTGGTTGAGGTCTCTCGGTGGATTGGTGGCACCGGTATTACCGTAGTATATGAAGTATCCTTCATCGACGCCGAATGGAGGAATATCACGCTGCAGCTTGAACCAGGTAATTTCGCCGCTGACGCGGTCCCGGTTCAATTCTGTCCAGGTGCCTGTAATATCGTTCCAGTAGACGACCCGCCAGTCATCACCATCGGCCTGCATCTGACCTGCAGCGATAAACCGATTTGTGTCGATAACAATCCTCGCAGAGCAGCCGGCAGCATAGTTTCTGGCATCGCCGGTAATTTTCAGGCGCTGTCTGTAGGCGTAGCCGGTGTTCCACCAGGCCGGAAAAGGATTGCCGTGCAGGACCGCCGGCATATCGGGCTGAACGATTGCCGAAGTGTATTTGTCGCTGTGATCGACAGCGCCCTGGTGATATAAAAGGTCAATGCCGGTTATGTTCAGGTCTGCTGTCCCGGCGTTTTTTAAAGTAACCCGTTCAGGAAGTCCGGTCTGCCCCCTGCTTATCAGTGTGTCGTCAGCCTGAACAAGTGTGATCGAAGCGCTTTCCTGCAGGATCATGCAGACATTTGAAGTTACGGCTGGTGACGAAACTGTATTCGCGGTGCCCTCAACCGTGCCGCTGCAATTGCCACGATAAGTCAGCTGTCCCTGGCTGCCTGCGACCGCTGTCCAGACAAATTCGGCGCTGCCGCCACCGGGAACGGTAACCGATGTGGGTACCGGCCCCGAAACTGCTGTATCGCTGCCAGAGCCCCAGCCGACAAGAGCCGATGAACTTACCCCGATAGCACTGGTTTGCCCAGCATTGCTGACCCGGTGAACAATGCTGAACTGCTGACCACTGATAACCTTTTCCGGCAAAATTATCTGAGAAACGAGCTGGGCTGGTGAATTAAGATTAAAACCTGTTTCTGCCAATACAACCGCCTCAGAGACATTGGTTACAATTATTCGCCATTGGCCCGAGGGGTCTGTGCCCAGCATTTCGCGCGAGCAATAAATGTTACCGGTTGTATCAGGAAAAATTTTGGCAGACAACACCGTATTTTCAGATGGATCGAGCCATTTGACCATGCATGGAACACTGGGTGTATAGCCTGTGCCTTTACAGTAAATCGTCTCACCGATATTAAAAGTGTTTTTAGCCGAGGCATAAAAGGTGTTGCTGTAGGTTTTAAAATTCTGCCCGCGAATGAGCCACTCGAGTGGCAGGGTCGCATGATTGTCTGATATGGTCTGCCCGGTGTTGCCTTCAGTGCCACTGGCGACCCCATCGATGATGTCATTGCCGGGGATAGCGCTGTCTGAAACATCTATGTCAAAATAAACCTTGATTGTCGGGGTCAGTGGCACCTGTTCTTCGACCCCCATTACCGGGTTATCCGGCTCAGGGGAAGCAACCTGCCTGATAAGCACGTCATCAATGGCCCAACCATACGCATTCACGCCCTGATCGGAACCAAAGGTGAACTCAAGATAGGCTGTCTTACCTAATGAAGGACTAAGATCGTAAGTTTGTCTTGCCCATGGGCCATGCTGATTCATGTAGGCACTTTCCAGCAACTGCAATTGGGTGCCGTTCAGTTGCATTGGATCACTTTCTGCAGGAACAGGTCCTTGACAAACTCTCAATGCCCCAACATCGAATGCCCCACCATTCTCGATGTCATAAAAATCCCAGAAAGTGAGAGTTGGATTTAACTTCCCAACAAGGCTGAAATCAGGGGAACGCAATGAAATAATTTCCATTGTTTTGTTTAGTGGGTTGTTATTATAGGTATTGTCAAGGTCTGTTGCCCAGCAATTTGCGCCAGATCTTGCTGAAACAGGGCCTTGCCCGTCTTCATCCGCAAGACCATCTCCATTAACCGTTCCCCGTTCCCACCTGTCGCCATAAGCTGAAGTGTAGCTTGGAACACGCCCCTGACTCCAACCGTTCTTGCCCGATTCAAAATTGTCGAAAAACACAAAGACATTGGCGGGGTTGGCTGGCGGATTCGCTGCCGTAACGCTGTCAGCGCCGTAATAGATAGCGTATTTGTCTGAGGCCCCGGGGGCCGAAGAAATTGGGTCCTGCAGGCGGAACCAGATGGTTGTGTCGGTCTGATTCCAGCCGCTGGCAAGCGGGTCGAGATACCTGTCTATCTGCGAAAAGCTTACCCCGTTGAAATAGACAACCCTGATGTCGTCGCCGTTTGCCAGTGATTTGCCCTCGCTCACCAGTTTCTGGTGGTCAAAGACCAGCTTTATCTCATAGGTTTTCGGAAGAATCGATGGTGAACGGTTGGTAATGGTCAATTGCCTGCGGTAGAACCAGTTATCGTTCCACCAGTAGGATTTGGCAAAATTCTGAGGAAAATCGGGAGAAATCTTTTTCCAGTTTGCATAGTTCGAGGGGGTTACCGGCAGCAGATCAGCCGAATTGATGAGAATATCGGCCTCGCCGCTGCGCTCGATATCCATGATCGCCTGGTTGCCGGAAGAACCTCTTGTGACCTCATCGGGG
>JAKQQP010000230.1 GCA_029564115.1 Candidatus Rifleibacteriota bacterium
AAAGAACAGGGCACTGGCCTGGGGTTGGCGACCGTCTTTGGCATAGTCAAACAAAACAATGGTTTTATCAATGTCTACAGTGAGCCGGGCAAAGGCTCCACTTTTAAAATTTATTTACCGGCAGCTTCCGGTAAAGTTGAAAAAATCCCGGTCGAGAAAAAGCCCCCCGCCGCTGCCAGGAGCTCAGGCGAAACGATTCTGCTTGTCGAAGACGAACAAACCATAAGAGAAATAAGCAAAAAAATGCTGGAAATGCTCGGCTATAAAGTCATTGCCGCCGAGTCGCCAGCCGAAGCCCTTAAAATTTCAGAAAACAGAGATAATAAACTCGATCTTCTGATGACTGACGTGGTCATGCCGGGTATGAACGGGCGGCAGCTGGCTGATAAGATACGCTCGTTTTTTCCCCAGCTCAAAGTTCTGTTCATGTCGGGTTATACCGCCAATGTCATCGTCGATAACGGCGTACTCAAAGAAGGCATGGAATTCATTCAAAAGCCGTTTTCGATAAATGGTCTCAGCGAAAAAATTCGCAGTATTCTTGCCCCCGCAGCTTCTGCAGCAAAAAGCGACTGAACTTTCATCTCGAAATGGAGCCTGCGCAGTGATTTTGAACTTGGCAATTGCCAAATCGATCAGAACAGGTTAGTCTTTAGGGTAATATAAAAAAAATGAGGGGTAATCATGCCGACAAACCGTCGTAATTTTTTTGACCAGGCCGATTTTGCGCTTCATCGCGACTTCATGCGTACTCTTACCGAAGAATTCTGCCGCAAGCATCAGGTTGTTCTGCTCGGCCGGCGACCTTCGTCAAAAGAAGAGTCTGCCACTCTGGGCATGCTTGACACATCAGACATTCATGTGTTGAAAGAAGTCGAAAAGATCACCGGGCTTCCTGTCGAGCACAAGCAGCTCAATTCTTATGAAGTCGATCAGGCGCTCGATTTCGCTTTCACAGAAAGCGATCTGCCGAATGCCGTAATGAGCAGAAACCCTGTGAAAGAGCGCATTGCCCTGAATTACACCCAGAAAATATCTTTTGAGCGCGACCAGAAGCCAGCAGCCATCTGCGCCGATATTCTTGCCACCGCTGTCAGTATGCGTGCTTCAGATATCCATATCGAAGTGTTCAGCAACGACGTCGGCCTCAGACTCAGAATCGATGGCGTTCTGCGTAAAATTCCGTCACCAATGAGCCCCGACAACATTCAATCAGTCGTGCAGCACATAAAAGTTCTCTCAGAACTCAACATTGCCGACCGGCGCCTGCCCCAGGACGGGCACATAGTCTCGCGTTACACCGGCCAGGATGACCGGTCGCGGCGCATCGACTTCCGTGTCTCGATATTGCCAGGCATGTATGGCGAAGATTGCGTTCTTCGCGTTCTCGACGAGACCTGTCTGACGATCAAGCTCGAAGGCCTCGGCATGTCGGCGAAAAAGTTCGAGCTTTTCCGCACCATGCTGCACGAGCCTGGCGGTCTGATTCTTGTTTCAGGGCCAACTTCGAGTGGCAAAACCACGACGATTTATGCAGTCATCGAGCACATGAAAAGCGACTCGAAAAAAATTCTGACAGTCGAAGACCCAATCGAATATGAAATCGCCAAAGTCAACCAGAAGCAGATTAACCCGGTAATGTCTTTTGCCGACTACACCCGCGCTTTCATGCGCCAGAACCCTGACATCGTCGTAATCGGCGAAGTTCGTGACGAAGAAACCGCCGTTATGGCCGTCAGAGCATCGCAAATGGGGCATCTGGTTCTGACCACCCTCCATTCGCGTGATGCTGCCTCGGCGGTGGCACGCATGCTGTCGCTCGGTGTTGAACGCAACATTCTTGCCGCCGGCCTGATCGGCGTGCTGGCGCAGCGTCTGGTTCGCCGCGTCTGTATCGGCTGCATCGAATCTTATCAACCCGACCAGGAAACCCTCGATCTTCTGCCGGGCCTGCCCAAAGACATGCCGTTCAGGCACGGAAAGGGCTGCGAGCTTTGCGGCCGAACCGGCTATCGCGGGCTTTGCGGCGTCTTCGAGCTTCTTCCCTTCGACGCCAATCTGCGCAAGATTGTGGCGACAGGCGCGATAGGCAGTGCAGCGGCCGTTCCGCTGCCTGAGGGTTTCAAAACCATGTATGACTTCGCCATCGAAAAAGCAGCGCAGGGTATTACAACAGTCGAAGAAATTGTCAGAACCATTCCGGTGCCTGCACGATTCGAAAAAGTGGCAAAACAGGTCATCTGAGCGACCCAACCGCTTAAAACCCTGGGCAGCCTTTGCCAGGACTTGCCTACGAACGGTGTTACAATAAAGCAACCGGTTCATTTATAATTTATGAAAATCAATAAAGAAACATTTTATACCGTAAGTATCAGTCTGGTTTTGCTGGCCGCGATCATGGCCTATTTTTTCGATCGTATCACCGATGACTTCACGATTCCGATGGTTTTGTCAATTCTCAAAATCAAAGAACCGGCGCATAACTACGCGCATTATTTCTCGCCTGATGTTTCTTTTCTGGCACTGTTCACCATCATCTGTCTGGTTGCTCTGCGCGTTCTGCAACGAGCTGAGCCGATTGTCTACATCATCTACAGCGCCTCGCTGTTCTTCTGTTTTTTTTACTTTTTCATCGCGCCTCTTGAAGCGTTTGTGGTTCTGCCGGCTTTTGTGTTTCCGGTTTTTCTCTGGCATCAGAAGCGTATCGACAATATTGTTCTGGCGGCTATTGGCGCTGCACTCATTGCCTGCAGCTGGTATTTTTTCGAAAAACCCGTGACGTTTCTGCTGATGCTGCCCATGTGCCATCTCTTTGCCATAAGGGCGAACAACGCCCTGCAAAGTCGCTATTCGGGCAGTGAAGTGCGAATTCTTTCGAAGCTCAGTTCAACCCAGAAAAAAAAGATCAACCCGCACCACAGTTACCTTAAACAAGACCTCTGGGACATAATCGGCCCCGAAATAGAAGCTCTGGCAGACAGCTGGTCTAAAGTCAAAGAAACGACTCTCGGTGAAAGTTCGGGTTTCGACCCCAACGAGCTGCCGATCTCACGCAAGCCCGGCACTGTAGCTTCGATGGTCGAAATCCAGGACCCCAAAGACCTCGCAAATGCAGTAAAAGCGCTACAGAATCGCGACCCGTTGTTTTCTGAAGCAGAGTTTTTAAATAAATTCAAAAATATCTTCAACAAGATTCAGCACGCCTGTTTCGAGCAAAAAATAGAAACGATACAGGCTATGGTTTCTGATGCTTTGTATGAGCAGTTTCGCTGCCGCGTCGAAGAGCAGAAAGAAGCCGGAATCAAGTTCAAATGTCTCGAAACTGATCTGTACACAGTAAAAATCGCCCGCCTCGAGTCAGACAAAAACTTCGATGAACTTCATATTCTGGTGCGCGGTGAGGTTATGGAAACGGCCACCGATATCGAAACCGGCGAAACCCTCAACGCCGGTTCTCAGAAACATAAAATAAGCGAATTCTGGTCTTTCGTCAGACGACCTTCGGCAAAAACCCTCACCAAACCAGGGCTACTCGAAGGCAACTGCCCGAACTGCGGTGCCCCGATCAGCATTGGCCAGGCCACTATCTGTGCGATATGCTCTTCCTTCATACGTTCAGGCCATTACGACTGGGTCGTTTCAAAGGTAACCCAGGCCTGTGAATGGGAATACGCCAACCCCCGCCTCGTGCCCGGCTGGAATGACGTCATTTCGCAGGATTCTGGTTTTACGATTCACCAGATCGAAGACCGTTGTGCCGTGATTTTCTGGATGCTGCGCCTCGTCGAGCGCCGCCGCATACTCGAGCCACTGCTGCGCTTCGCCACGGCCAAGTGTTGCGAAAACTATTCTTTCGGCATAAAAGGCATGCAGACCTACAGTTATATGGAAAACGTTTCATTCGCTTCGGCCACCCTGAAAGCAATCATACCAGCCGCCAAATGTCAGCGACTGTATGTTCTCATCGTCTGGAGCGGCCTGCCGGTAACGATAACTCCACAAGGCAGGCAACCGCAGCTGCATCGTTTCATCAAGCCAAGGCGCGATGTTCTGGTCCTGGTGCGACAAAACGGCATAAAGACAAATATCGACAACGCTCTGAGCAGCGCTCACTGCAGCAAATGCGGCGGCCCGCTCACTTCTAATTTCGCCATCAACTGCAGTTACTGTAATACTATTTTAAACGACGGCTCAGAATGGATACTCGAAAAAATCATCAATGAAAAAAGCCAGGAATTTTGTGAGATAATGCACCAGAAGCAGCTGCTGCAAAAAAAAGTCGTCGCCGAAATAGTCAAAGAAAAAGAAAGCACAAAAGCTGTGCGCTCAGGTAGAGAACTGATCAGCATGTCAGCGCAAATGTTGCTGGCTGATGGCCATATCGACGCCAGCGAAATGGAAACCCTGAAAAAATTTGCCGCCCGTTACGAAATGCCTGAAGAATCGCTTGCCGGCATCGTCGAGGCAGTTAAACAGGGTGAGCTTTTCATTCCGCAGCCCGAAGACCGAAAAGAAGCCTGGGCTCTTCTCGAAGCTGCCGTGTGCATGGCTCTCGCCGACGGCGAAATAGCACCTCAAGAAGAAGAATACCTCAATACCCTGACCAAGAAACTCGGTTATACCAATATTGAGCTGAAAATGGCGATAAAAAAAGAAATGACCCGCAAACGCGAAGAAGCAAAAACTCTCGCGAGCAAACAGCGAAAACTGGCTCAGAGTCTGCCGACTTCCGACAAACCACCCGAAAACTGATCGATTATCTGCTCTGATACAAACCAATTAATTGTCTGCCGGGGCAGCTCAGCGCTCGCTGATTTTGCCGCTGTGCAAGCTGCATTTGAGTGACAGCGGTTTAGGGCATTCGCCGGGGCGATGGCCGCAGGGCAGGAGTTTTTGAGCCGGTTGCGGTCGAGCAGTATTTACGACCGGAGCTTTCTCAGGAGTCTTTGCCGGAGGTTTCGCTGGTGGAGTTGTCGTTTTTTTGGCGGCGACAGGCTGCGCCTGTAACTTTTTAATGGCTGCCAGCAACTGGTTGTATGCAGCCAGAGCACTTTCATATTGCGGCTTGCGCCTGTTCAAAACCGAGGCGGCGAGCGCCGATGACTCTGCCATATCAGCAACTGCAGGCAGCTTCAATCTTAGCAGGTCTCTTTTCAGACTGTCAGGAACGCGTTCGAGAGTACCAACTTCGCCAAAGAAGTTTTCTGGCATACGACCATCTGGTCGCGCGATTTCGCCAAGCCTTGATTTAACGACCAGCCAGTCTCCCTCGTAAGTCTGTCGGCTATCGCCGAAGAAACGGCCGGCTTTTTCAATTCTGTCTTTGAGCGTATCAAAAGCAGTCAGATTTTTTTTATACTGCGCCTCGTTTTTGCGCATGATTTCGGCATTTGCAGCAGCCTGACGGCCCGCTTCAAGCAATTGTTGCCGCCGGGTTTCGAATTCTGCCAGCAGCTCTTCGTTACCTCTGGCACGAGCAATTTCGTCGAGGTTTTCGAAATCGGAACCGGTGCGGTCAAGCACAGCTTTCTGCTGAGCGGCTGCCGTTAACAGACCGGCGGCAATATTGGCCGCAGATGTTTTGCTTTTGCCCGCCTGCAAATCGTAAGAGGCAATTTCGGCTTTTTGCAGCAGAGTTTTTATTGCGGCACTACATCCATTCAGCTGCTTTTCGAGGCGCATGTCAACTTTTGTCAGATCGAGAGGCTCATTGGAATCACTAGCCTCATCCAGGTTTCTGACAAAAGCCGCGAGACTTTCGTATTGGTGATCGAGTTGTCTGAGCGCAAGTTTTGCTGATCTGGCGTTCTGTTCAAGAACAGATTTAAAATAAGCAGCCTCGGCAGCAAGACGTTTCAACTCAGCAACAGCATCTTTGCCGAATTTTATGGCGCGGGCACTCTGAACGCTTTGTTCCATGTTCTGTGCCTGAATTTCGGCATAGGACTGTTCGAGAACATTATGCGTATCGAGCGCCTCGCCGACAAGAAAAAGCGCTGATTCACCGGCAGTGGCGGCAGCACCGGCAACCCCTTTCGAAGCAGTTTTCAAGAGGTCGTAGCTACCGATGAGAGAGCCATGAAAGGTTCCTTTAACCGATGCCTGGGCCATAATCTTCAGTCTGGTCGCTATCGAATCGGGGTCTTCGCCGGCAGCACGGTATTCAGCCTGCAGACGCTCAATTTCGCGCCTGGTATAATCAGCAGTTTCGTTGCTGACATTCTCAAGAGTGCCGCCAATCGACATGTTCCAGAGAATTTCGGTGGCGCTTTTGCCGGCTTCATATTGATTGCGAATATTCAATGCGGTATTCACCAGACCTAAAGCCCCGCACAACGTCTGCGTTTTTGAGACAGCCGTGGGTATTGCCGCTGCATTTGTTTTTTTCAGTTCAGCGTTGATTGCTTTGGCAGCTTTTGCCCCAAATCTGGCTTCGAGATCGGCAAGCGCCTGTGACTGCTGCGGCGCGGTCAGATTTTTCAAGTTGGCTGCCACAGCTCGGTCGGCAGCAGCAACATCGCCGCCGGCCAGGGCAGCGCCATATATTGCCTCATTCATTCTGCCGGTGGCTTTTGTTGCCAGGTGCCCGTTCATTGCTTCAACACTGGCTTCGGCCCGCAAAGCTTCTTTGGCCGCATTGCGCCTTTGGGCATCTTTAAGCAGTCGCGTCTCTTTTTCCCTCTGCCGCGTTTGCTGGTCGTCAGGCGTTAGAACCAAGTCAGCCACGTGGTTGTCGCGCTCGATATATTTGCTCATAAAAGCCGTATGTTTGCGAATTTCGATATCGATGTTTTCGACCAGTTCAGGGTTGCTGGTCTGCCGGCGTTCACGGCGCAAGCGCTGCACTTCGTTATTCATGAGCTGAATTTTCTTCTGCATTTCGTTGTGGTAGGCGGCGGCTTCATACGACGACAGATTCTGCGGTGCATTGCCATCGATGGCGAGCTGCAGCTTTGCCGCTTCGGCGCTGTTGTAGGCAACCCCGCCCTGAGAGTTTATCCAGGTGGTGGCCGCTTTAAATTCGCCGGCAGGCATATCTGGGGAAGGCATGATATCGGTAGTGAGCTTTTTTGCCCAGTTCTCGTGCGCAGCCGGTTTGAGGCCGGCAGACTTTAAATAACTGCCAACCTGCTGATTGTAGTCATTACGCATGTTCTTGACGTCGTCAACTTTGAGAGGCCCCTTATTGCTGGCGAGCTGACGGTCGGTATCGGTTCCAGGCTTGAAGTCGCCGACTTTTGTGACAGGCGGCAAAACGCTCAGCCCGCGTTTATTGGCAGCCTGCCTGATAAGTTCATCGTTTTTGGCGACAAAAGCTCTCTGGTTGGCCTGGTATTCAGAATTATCCAGTTTACCTGACATTGCCAGATTGTTTATTTTGTCGTTCTCGGCAAAGGCTATGGCTTTTTGCTTTTCAGTGGCGGTGCCGGCAGCGACGGCCCTGGCACTGGCCAGTATTTCTTCGTTGGAAAATTCAAGAGCCTGAACCGGCATCGCCTGCGAAGACAGAAGCAAAAATGCCGACACTATGATAAACAGCGAATTTTTGTTTTTCATTTCAGTTCTCCGTCAGCTGCTTTTTAAAAGCGGCGGCTTCTCTGTTGATTGCCAGCGTTTCAGGGGCAGATTCGAGTATTTCATCGACGAGTTGCATGGCGTTTTCTTTATGGCCGGCATCTTTGTACAGGGCGGCCAGCAGCAGTTTGACTTCTTCCTGTTCGGGGTCTGGGCGTCTGGCCAGCCTTTCAAGCTCAAAAATGCCGCGAGTCAGGTCAGCGCTGTCGACGGCAAGAAATGCCAGCTGCCTGGCCACTTTGCCAAGGCTGGCCTGCGGCAGCCAGGTTCGACGCAAAGCGGTAGAAAAAGCAAGATCATGGCGAAGCAGACGGGCATACCCCTCGGCCAATGATTCAAGACAGACATCAGTGGGTTCAGTTTCAACCAGAGCTTCGTAAAGTGCCACAGACAGGCGGGTTGAAGCCAGGTCTCCACGGGCAGCATAGGCCTCGGCAAGGGCCATTACGGTGCCAACGTCACCGGGACGCTCGCTAAAAGCCGTTTCAAGGTCGATCAGTTTTCTGGTTTCATCGGGCAAAGTGAATTCGGCGACGGCATTCTTAACTGCGCCAACTGCTGAGTCGACCAGCATTTTCCCCTGGACTGCCGAATTTTCGAGAAATTTTTCTGCGTATTTATAGGCTTCGGGGGCTTGGCGTTGCAGATTGCTTTTAACTTTATTTAGATCGACCTGCTTATAAATACCGGTCTGGTAGAACAAGCCACCAACGATGACCAGCTCCCAGAAAATGAGAAAGCCAAAAACGAAAACCGGCGTCAGGCAGCCAGTTCGCGAGGCACGGCGCTGCCACAAAAACGCAAAAAGAAAAATGCAGCCAGCAATGAAAGCCAGGTCGCGGCTGGCCTGCAGGCCAATCAAAAAAAAGGCGAACAGTGCGCCGTTGGCTAAAAATGTTGTCGAGCAAAACATGCCCCAGAGATGCGAAAGGCAAGATCTGCCAGCTTGCTGTTTTGGCGGAAACCCACTGAATTCGTTACTGTCTGAATACCCGTCGTTATCGTCAAAGCTCATATTTCTGCCTCTTTTGGTCTAATAAATCGTGCCAAGACTTAATTACTGATTTCACCTTCGATTTGCGGTAATCTCGTGGCTGGTCTCACAGCATGCTGCTTTATTTGCCGAACCAATCTGTAAAGTCGATTTAAAACACTGCAATTTTATCATGCTCTCAAAAAAAACACAGCAACAACCATTAAATGCAGGTTAAAAGACCCTTATTCTTTCCGGCAGAGTATTACGACATGTCGGCCGTTGCAGCAGGCTTGACTCTTGCAAGCTGATCGAGGCTCTGTTAACTTGGAAGCATGAAAAAACTGTTACTTGCATCATTTTTGCTGGTTAGCGCCTGCTTTGGGCCGGCGCTGGCGCTCGACGTCGAAGAGAAACCGTTTCCGCCTTTTTATATTCGCAAAGTGGCGGTTGGCGGTGAGTTCACTCCGTTCGAACTGGTCGACCTCGACGGCAAAACCTGGACAAACCGCCCCTACCTGCAACGGGCGAT
>JAKQQP010000319.1 GCA_029564115.1 Candidatus Rifleibacteriota bacterium
CCAGTTTTCCCAGCGTTTTTCTTTGCCGCGCCGGTCAAGAACGGTTCCGAGAAACCCGATTACAACTTTTTTCATTTTCACTTCTCTGTTTTTCAGCCAGGCACTCTGTTACGACCGTCTGAGTGATCATTTTGTCGCCCATGCATTTGCACCCGGAGGGGGTGAACATGAGTCTGCGGTAACAAATACGAGTTCAATAACGACAATTCATAAGTCATTCCTGTGCGGGCAGGGATTTAAGTTCCTGGCAACGAAATTGTCGTCTGTATCCGTTCCGAGCATAAACGCAGGAAAGAAAGATGATCATTAATCTGAATGTGGCAAATTGCTGGGACTTTGTCTGGATTTGCATGTTTTGCTGTATCTATAAAATTATATATAAAAAATTATAAAAAATATATAAGAATATATAAATTTGAAGGAAGTATTGGGGTGAAGATTCGTGAAAATCTGCAGCTGATGCTGAAAGTTGTAAAAAGATAAACTCTGGCACGGCGGTTGCATTTATAAGTTTGTCTGTTGATTCGACCACACCGATGCCCGCCCTGTGGGTATGGGTATGTCGGCCCTGGTTTGAAGGTGATGCAGACATCTGGATAGCTCATCGGGTAGAGCAATGGCCTCATACGCCATCGGTAGCAGGTTCGAATCCTGTTCCAGCTTACTGCTTTAACAAAAGCAGCCTATCGCCTGAGGAGTGACCGGGAATTCTGCCGGGCCCGATCTGCCTGATCGACGTTCTGCCAAGGTTCTGAGTCAGAAAGCCTTCTGGCCTTCTGCCGGGAATGCAGCTGCGGTCAGTGCGGTGAAGGTAGCCGGCCCGGGGGTCATGCAGACAGCAGATACCGCCCGCCTCGGACGGATATCGAGGTGGTTTTTCCGGCGATTGCCGACCGGGCAGGCTCGAAAGACCAGCGAAATGTTCGCAGGCTGGCTCAAGCTGTTTCCATCGCCGGGTGGCTGGCTGATGAACCGGTTGTTCCGATGGCACCGCCAGATTTCGGCTTGTAAAAAGCCGCTGTAAATAAAGCTCAGAAGGGAGAAAAAATATGATCAGACTGGTAAGAGTCAAAAATGCGGAAGTGGGCCTGCGGTTCAGAAACGGTCGCCTGGTTGAAGCGCTGCAGCCGGGCTGGTATCTTGCCAGAACCATTCTGGGCGAAACTGTCGACGTGCTGCGTGAAAAGGACCTGTTTGTCTGGCATGAAGAAATCGACCAGATCGCTAAAAGCGCCGTGCTTGCCGACCGGGTTGTGACAGTCGACCTCAAAGATAATCAGCGTGCGCTTCTCTGG
>JAKQQP010000323.1 GCA_029564115.1 Candidatus Rifleibacteriota bacterium
TCAGATCGTTTCCGAAGAATACCCGCAAATCTCTGAAGTCAGGACCAAGGCATACCGGGCACTCAACCCATTCAAGAACTCAGCGCAGGGCGTCGGCGACTTCCTCGATGCTCTCAATAAATACATCGGCAAGCGCCAGGACCGCAAAATTTGATTCATCAACTCAGATTCCCGGTAACTTTGCTGAACGCTTCTGTCCAATGGAAAACAACCATGCGGATTGCCAGACAACGATTGCTTAAGGCTGAAGCCGATGGCTATTGTTTCACATAGCCCTGCCCGGCTCCAGAAAGCTCTACTCACTGACCGAAACAGGGCTGCATTTCGTGGCGCTGTATCTGTAGCGTAACATTCCTCTCCAACTTCACCCGGCTAACCGCCGGGTATTTTTTTTGTCAGTTTTCTGACACAGTGTGGTAAATTTACCACACCATGACGATTTATATGATTTATATAATTTTCTGTTCGCCTTTTCGTTCGCCTTCTTTACGTAAATTTCGCCTTTTATTCGCTCGCGCTGGCCGGCTTCTGGTGCGGTTAATAAAGACCACTGCCCCGATATGATGATCCTTGGCTTCTGCCCAGCGGGTGACAGAAGTGTCAGAAGTGTCAGAATTGCTAAAAATTCTGTCACCACGTCTAGCCGCTCTGAGAGCGAGATACAGACCCCGGTGTCAAGAGTGTCAGAATTTTTTTATACTAGTACAGAAAAGTAGTATAGGTTTTATATAGGGACCTGTGGAAAAAATTTGACGCTTCTGACACCGGCCTCTGAACCCTGCGTCTGGTCTGCGCGAGCGCGGTGACAGAACTTTTTTCATTTTGTCACCTTCTGTCACCTTTTCAGGATTAAAGCCTCTCATCGGGTGACGAATTCTGTCACCAAGTCCGGGGAAATAAAAAACCCCGGATTTCTCCGGGGCCCTGGTTCATTTCATCTGGGGTTGTGGTCCTCTTCTTCGAGAACCGCGTCTCTTATTTCAGCCAGGTATGGCTCCTGATTGTCTTTCAGGTATTCTTCGTCGTCGTCTTTCCAGTCGATTATAATTTTCCCGTCGAATACATTCCACAGTCTGACATCGCCGGGTGCTATCTCGATCTCTCCGCTTATTTCAGTCCGGTTCATTATGCTTATCGTTACCATGTCTGTTCCCCCTTGCAGCGTTCGCACATGCAGCCCTGCCGGACCAGCCGGTAGGCAACCTTGATAGTTCTGGCGATGATCTTTTTTCCGCACTCTGGGCAACTTATTGTCATTACGCTTTTCCTTTCCATTTTACGCTCCGATGATCGCTGAAACTGTCGCGAAGGCCAACCATACTGAACTGACTGCGACCAGAACTGTTATAACCATCGCCAGCTCTGCCTGCTCCCTGCGCCTGACCGCTTCTTTGTGTCTTGCCAGTGTTTTATTCATCGTAACATTCTCCTGTTTGTTTTTGCTCGCCCGGACTTGGGACCGGGACTGTAGCATTAACGAGCCCACAGGCTCGCCCCTCTGCTTAAATCATTCCGT
>JAKQQP010000651.1 GCA_029564115.1 Candidatus Rifleibacteriota bacterium
GAGGCTTTCGTGAGATTGATGGGAACGGACCTTTCGACACGCCTGCGTGCCTTTGCTCAGGCTACGATCGTCTCGGTTGAACAACGCACATTTGAAGAGTTCATTCAGTCGATTTACAACCCCACTTTCATAACTGTTTTCCGTTCAGAGAATCTTGACGGCAAGGTTTTGATCGACATCAACCTCAACGTCGTGTTCACCATTCTCGACCGCCTGCTTGGTGGCAACGGCACTCCTCTCGGAGTTCTGCGCCAGCTGACCGAAGTAGAGCGTCAGATAATGCAAAAGGTTATGGCCGGGGTCATCGATCGACTGCGTGAAGCATGGATAAACATCATCGATCTTTCACCTTCGATTGAGCTCGTCGAATCAAACCCTCAGTTCGCTCAGATAGTCCCGCCCAGTGAAGTCGTGGTTTCAATCAGCATCGAGATAAAGATACACGATGTTACCGGCATGATGAACCTGTGCATACCCTACAACACCGTTGAATCGATAGTTCACAAGTTCAACGCCGCATCATGGTTTGCCGCTGTTCGTAAAGAACCGGCACAAACCAATGTTGAGTCTATAAGTCACCAGGTCAAGGCAGTACATCTGCCATTTGTCGCAGAACTTGGCACCACCACGGTATCTCTTCAAGATGTCCTTGGTCTGCAGCCTGGCGACATCTTGCTGACAGATCAGCTTCTAAAAAATGACCTGAACATTCGTGTTGGCAACCTTATCAAATTTCAGGGCCGACCAGGCATCCTCGGAAAAAAAATGGCAATTTCAATCACAAAAGTTCTTGAGCCGACAGGTCAAGAGGAGGAATTATAGTGAGCGACATATTAACGCAAGAAGAAATCAACGCTCTGCTCAACGCAAGCGCATCGGGCGGCGACGAGCCTTCCCCTCCTTCTGACTCTGGTTCGAGCACAGGTGGTAGCGAAACGGCCAATTTTTCCCAGGAAGCCATCGACAAGCTTTCAGAAGTAGCCAAACTTTCTCTGGGTGCTACCTCGTCGGTAATCCAGATTCTGCTGAACAAAGAAATCCGCATCATGCTCGAACAGGTTCGCGTAATCAACTTCAGCGAACTGGCAAGCGAAAGCGGCGGCGAAGAATTCGTGCTCGCCAAAATTTCATACGTCGAAGGGTTCGATGGCAACTCTTATTTGATGCTCAAGAAGAGCGTATCTTCATTGATCGGAGATTTGATGATGGGTGGAACTGGCAGTGAAGCCGAGTTTCAGGAGATGCATCTTTCTGCCGTCGGCGAAATGATGAATCAGATGATGGGCAAAACAACTACCACCCTCTCTGAAATCTTCAAAAAGCGCGTTGATATTTCGCCACCTGAAGTTTTACTGGTCAACTACAACGATGGCCCACCGGCAATGCCGGATTTCAGCGATTCGGCAAATTTTCTCCGCATAGGTTTCAGCCTCAGAATCGGTGATGTTGCTGAAACAGAAATGGTGCAACTGCTTCCGGCAAGTTTTGCAGAAGTCATGGCTAATGAATTAAGCAAACCCGAAAAAGAACCACCCAAAAAACCAAAACCAGCACCGCCACCGCCGGGCGCAGGCATATCTTCCCAGACACCTGCTCCAATGACGGGCAGTATGCCGCCGCAACCCCCACCCCAGATGCCAGGCATGGGCATGCCAGCCCAAATGCCCGGTATGCCCATGCAAGGGCAAATTCCGGGGATGGGCATGCCTGGGCAGATGCCAGGAATGGGCATGCCTGGTATGATGCCCGGGATGGGTATGCCGGGTATGGGCATGCCAGCTCAAATGCCCGGAATGGGCATGCCTGGCATGATGCCTGGACAGATGCAGGGCTCGCCTGCCGAATTCGGCATGCTGCAAATGCCCATGGGTGTTGGCCTGCAGTCAAACATAGACCTTCTGCTCGACGTTCCACTGCAAATAACAGTTGAATTAGGCAGAACCCGTATGTTAATAAAAGATGTTCTTGAATTGGGTATAGGTTCTGTAGTAGAGTTGAATAAACTTGCAGGCGAGTCGGTGGAAGTATTTGTAAACAACAAGCTGATAGCTAAAGGTGAAGTCGTAGTCATAGACGAAAATTTTGCCGTCAGAATTACCAGCATTGTCAATCCACAAGACAGAATACAGGCTCTCTAAGGAGACTTTTGGTTCGTATGGGGAAAACAATTCTTATAGTTGATGACGCAGCCTTCATGCGCATGATGATAAAGGACATCCTGAGCAAAAACGGCTACGATGTTCTCGGGGAAGCGCAGACCGGCAAAGAGGCTGTCGAGCTTTATCAAAAACTGAAACCTGATCTCGTGACCATGGACATCACCATGCCGGAAATGAACGGGATCGACGCGGTCAAAGCCATAAAAAAGCTTGACCCTGCTGCGAAAATAATTATGTGCAGCGCCATGGGGCAGCAGGCAATGGTCATTGACGCAATTCAGGCTGGCGCAAAAGACTTCATCGTCAAGCCTTTTCAGCCAAACCGAGTTATAGAAGCCGTCCAAAAAGCCCTTCGTTAAAATTCATCAATCATAGTGACCAGTTACACAGTCAAATTTGCACTTATTATTTTTATTCTGGCCGCTTCAAGTGTTTTTGCGCAACCCGTCGCCTTAACCGGCGACGATTTTTTATCTTCCGGACCAGCCACCTTTTCTACTCTGGCAACTGCAACCCCACTTTTTTTAGACACACAGCCTGCCTCTATGCCAGTTTTCCCCGACGCAGATCCGATGGGCACTTCCCTTCGCATACTTTCTTCTCTTTTCTTTCTGATTATTATTGCCTTCGGCATTTCCTGGTTCATCCAGAAAAAAACAGGACTGGGCGGCAATGTTTTCGGCAAAGTTCTCGGCATACTCCCGCTCGATAACCGCAGACTGATTTATATCGTAGACATCATGGGCAAAGTCCTCATTCTTGGCGTAACCGAAAACAACATCAATCTTCTGGGTGAGCTGACCGACAAAGACACTCTCGATTCGCTGAGGCTGCAATACAACACTCCGCCACTCCCCGGAATGGAAAAACTTTTTTCGTTTATTTCGGGACGCAGTGGGCAGCAGGAAGAAAATTCCAGCAACGGGCAACCAGAAGAAGACATTTCCCAGGACAACATCCATCAGGCGAGACAGCAGGAAAGAGTAAAAAAACTTCAAAACATGCTGTTAAAAAAAGTAAACAGTGACAACCAGGAAAAAGACTCCTGATTTTTTTAATTACACCCTTGCGGAACAGTGCACCATATTGTATAAAATAGCAGACGAACCAGTGCCCTTCACAAATTTTTGAGTTTCGTCAGCAAGAATGCACCATATACATGAAAATCCATTGAGGGTAGCGTGCGTACGATTTTTCGTCGTCGGCCTTTTTTTCATCCTGTTAGCTCAAGCCGGGTTTGCTCAACAGTCTGAGCCGGGTCGCGCCCGTGTTAATACTGAAGATTCCACTAGAATCGACAGAACTCAGCGCCAGGACACGCCATTTCCGATACCGGCGATTTCCATTCAGGTCGATCCTTCGCGCGAACGCAGTCAGCTTGGCACCGGACTGCAGATTCTGATACTTCTGACGGTATTGTCTCTGGCTCCATCTATTCTGATAATGTTGACAAGCTTCACCCGTATTCTTATCGTCCTCAGCTTTGTTCGACGTGCCCTCGGAACTCAGCAGGAACCAAGCAATCAGATTATCATCGGCCTGGCGCTGTTCATAACTTTTTTCACAATGTCGCCGGTAATCGACCAGATTTATCAGAACAGTTTCAAGCCTTACATAGATCGCGACATAAACTATGTAGAGGCATACAACAAAGCTATCACCCCGGTTCGCGACTTCATGTTCAGGCATACGCGCAAAACCGATCTGGCGCTTTTTGCCGGCATGGAAAGCGGAGCCAAGCCGCAAACCCGCGAAGACTTGAGCACCTTGAGCCTTATACCTGCATTCATTACCAGCGAACTGCGCACCGCTTTTCAGATGGGCGTTGTGATTTACCTGCCCTTTCTGGTCATCGACATGATTGTGGCCAGCATCCTGATGTCCATGGGCATGATGATGCTTCCGCCGGTAATGATTTCTCTGCCATTCAAAATTCTTCTCTTCGTGATGGTCGATGGCTGGAATCTTGTTATCAGGTCCATTGTTCTGAGTTTTGGCGGTAATGCATGAACGAACTGGACTTTCTCAAATTATTCGAACAGACTTTTTTTCTCTGCCTGCAGCTGTCAGCTCCAATTTTACTGCTCGGCATGATCATCGGGGTAATTATCAGTATTTTTCAAACTGCAACCTCCATTCAGGAACAGAGTCTTACTTTCATCCCGAAGTTGCTGATCACCGTACTGGCAATGATATGGCTCGCTCCCTGGATGCTGAGCCGCCTGATGATCTTCAGCACTCAGCTGCTTGGGCAGCTGCAAACTTTTGCCCGCTAGGCGTAACTCATGACAGAAGCAGCATTTCTAAACGGCGCCGGGCTTTTTCTCATCGGACTGGTGCGCTTCAGCGGTTTTTTCATCAATACTCCGGTCTTCGCTGAATCATTTATTCCGATGCGGGTAAAGGCTGGACTCGCAGCTCTGTGCGCACTGATAATACTGCCGCACCTGATAGCGACACAGAGCCTGCCGCAACTGAGCATTTTTGAATACGGCATAATGGTCGTAAAAGAACTGGCGCTGGGTTTTTCTCTTGGCTTCATGGTAATTATAATCAGCGGTATTCTCAGACTGGCCGGTGGCATAGTAGGTATGCAAATTGGATTTTCGTTCGTCCAGGTCGCTGACCCTGGCTCGAACCAGGGACTCGGTATCGTTTCAGAATTTTTTCAGCTGACAGGCACTCTTATTTTTTTAATGATTGGCGGACACCTGATCATACTTGAAGCTTTTTTTAAAAGTTTTGACATGGTGCCCCTCGCCGGGCTTGTAATCAACGGCGGCATAGTTGAAGAAATCATGTTATATAGTCGCATGATCTTCGTCTGCGGTCTTCAGATCGCCATGCCGGTAATTGCCGTAATTCTGGTTGGTGACGTTGCCCTTGGTATAATCGCAAGAACCGTTCCGAAAATGAATATTTTTCAGATGGGCTTCTCTCTGAAAATTCTGGGAGGCCTGGGGGTAATGATGATCATCATACCCTATCTGCGGGATTTTATAATTCTTCTTCTTAACCAAAGTCTGGAGAAAATCTATCTTCTGCTCGACAGAATGGCCTGAAAATGACGAATTTACAACAGCGGCTACAGTCAGTGGCAAATATTGATTTTGTAAATCGCCCTTTTGACCTGCAGCTGTTCGCAGGCGAAAAAACTGAGCCGGCGACCGATAAAAGACGCCAGGACGCCATAGATCGCGGCAATGTTCCAAAATCACAGGATCTCAGCTCTGTTGTGATTCTGCTGATCGGATTTCTCATGCTTCGCTATTACGGCCCGGACCTGTATGGCAGATGCGGCGACTACATGCGTTACACACTTTCGCACGCCATTTTTTCGGGACTGACAATGCCAGACACGCTGGTATTGTTCAATCAGTTCGTTCTCCTGATACTACGGGTCATGGCACCATTTCTATTTGCCATACTTCTTGGTGCCATCATTTCGAACGTCATTCAAACAGGCTTTCTATTCCGTCTCAATCCGTTGCTACCCGATATCGACCGGCTGAATCCCATCTCGGGTATTCAAAATATTTTTTCATGGAAACTCGTAGCCGAGCTTGTCAAATCGATCCTGAAAATACTTATTGTAGCTTACATCCCATATGCCACAATAAGAGATCAGTTTCCATTTTTGATAAAAATGATCCAGGTAGAGCCAATGCCTGCTATTATCCTGGTTCTCAAACTAATTTTTTCTATGGCAATCAAAATCATTCTAGTTCTTCTTGCTCTGGCAATAGCAGACTGGGCATTTCAAAAATGGCGTCATGAAGAAAACATAAAGATGTCCAAAGACGAAATCAAAGAAGAATACAAACAACGCGAAGGGGACCCCAGGGTTAAACAAAAAATTCGCGAAAAACAGCGTCAGGCTTCGAGCAAGCGAATGATGGAAGAAGTCCCGAAGGCGACTGTAGTCGTCACCAATCCTACCCACATTGCCTGTGCCCTGAAATATGTGCAGGGCGAGGATACCGCCCCTAAGGTGGTAGCCATGGGAGCCGGTCTGATCGCCAGAAAAATAAAAGAAATCGCCAAAGAAAACAATATACCCATTATTGAAAACAAACCCCTTGCACGGCAAATGTATAACATGTTAGAAATAGGTGACGAGATACCCCCTGATCTCTATGCCGCAGTTGTCGAAATTCTCGCCCAGGTTTATCGCATGAAAAACCAGACGGCGGGTGCATAAAAAGGCATTTCAGATCGTTACCCAGCCGGGGGTTCCTGAACAGAAAAAAATGCATTGTCTGCAATCGGGCCATAACTGGTCGCTGTTTTATTCGGTGCATTCAGTATCGTTTTATAAAACTGCAGTGTATTTTTTGGATTTATGTCGGAGGCAATTGTGTCGTCAGGTAACGCCGGAATCCTAAACAACGTTCCCTTTGCAGAACTGCTCAGGAGCAAGGATGTTGTGTTCGCCTTCGGGGTAGTCCTGATCGTCATAATGATGGTGGTTCCCCTGCCGTCAGCGATACTCGATATATTCCTGACCCTCAACATAGCTCTGGCTCTGACAATTCTCCTCGTCTCCATTTACAACAAAGACGCTCTCCAGTTTTCAGCCTTTCCCAGCCTGCTGCTGATTACGACATTATTCAGGCTTTCGCTGAATGTGAGTTCAACGCGACTGATTCTCTCGGGCCAGGGTGCAACGATCGAAATCATCAAAGCCTTCGGCAATTTTGTCGTTGGCGGCAACTACGTTGTAGGGTTCGTTGTCTTTCTGATTCTGGTTTTGATTCAGTTCATCGTTATCACCAAGGGTGCCGAACGCGTTGCTGAAGTAGCTGCACGCTTCACTCTCGATGCAATGCCGATCAAAGGTATGGCTATCGACGCCGACCTGAACGCCGGAGCCATAGACCAGGACGAAGCAACGCGTCGACGCCTGAATCTTTCCCGTGAAGCAGATTTTTACGGTTCCATGGACGGTGCCAGTAAATTTGTTAAAAACGATGCCATTGCAGGCATAATAATCACGGTCATCAACCTGCTGGGCGGGCTTGTCATTGGTGTTTTTCAACGTGGTGAGAGCGCAGCCGACGCCATGGCCGCCTACGCTCTGTTCACTGTCGGCGACGGCCTGGTTACCCAGATACCTGCATTGCTTGTGGCGACAGCGACCGGTATCGTCGTAACTCGTGCAAGCTCTGACTCAAGTCTGGGGCACGACATCAGCAACCAGTTGTTAACCAACCCCAAAGTTCTGGGTATAGCTTCCGGACTTCTGGGCTTTCTCGGCCTGATACCTGGCCTGCCTAAGCTGAGTTTCATTCTGTTGTCGGTTGTGTTCGGCGCCATGGCCTATGTAACTCACAAAACAGAAGAAGAAGTCGCTGCCCGAGAAATAGAAGAGAAAAAAGCAGAAGAAACGGCCGCCACCACCGGCCCGGAAGACGTTTCTTCCCTGCTTTCAGTCGACCCTCTTGAACTCGAAATCGGTTACAATCTCATTCCTCTCGTGGATGCCAATCAGGGCGGGGATCTTCTCAACAGAATAACTCTGATCAGAAGGCAGATAGCCATAGATCTGGGGCTTGTGGTGCCCCCGATTCGTATTCGCGACAACATTCAGCTTCACCCTTCATCGTATGTTTTCAAAATAAAAGGCAGCGAATTTGCGCAATATGAGATCCTGCCCGACCACTTTCTGGCAATGGTCACCGATTCTGTGACCAGCAAGATCAGCGGTATAGAAGTTGAAGAACCCGCTTTTGGCCTGCCAGCCATCTGGATACAAAGCTCGCAGCGTGAACGAGCAGAAATGGCCGGCTACACCGTTGTAGATCCATCTACTGTAATTGCAACTCACCTGACAGAAGTCATTAGAAAAAATGCCCAGGAAATTCTCGGTCGCCAGGAATTGCAGCAGCTTCTCGACAACGTCAAACAGAATTATCCCCTCATTCTTGAAGAAGTTGTGCCTAACGTGGTCAATCATTCGGCTCTTCTCAAAATCATGCAGAATCTTCTCAAAGAAAGCGTTTCAATACGTCACATGGTCAACATTCTCGAGTCTCTCGCAGACTGTAAAGGCATTAACGAAATAGACACCCTCACCGAAATTGCGCGTCAGGCTCTTGCCAGACACATCTGCAAGCCTCTGGTCGACGAAACCGGAACCCTGAGGGTGTTATCGTTGAATCCTCAATTAGAACAGCTGCTGAGCAGCGCCCTGCAAAAAATAGATGGCTCTACCAATCTTGCCATCGACCCGACCTCGGCGCAAAAACTGCTGGAACGAATACGGGCCAAGATCGAAGAGGTCATGAACATGGGGCATGCTCCGATCATTTTGTGCAGTTCGGCCCTGAGATTGAGTATCAAGCGCCTGACCGAAAGGATCGCTCCCAGGCTTACCGTCTTGTCATACCAGGAAATCCCAACATCAGTTAAACTTGAATCCATAGGACTCATTTCAATGCAAGGTAATTAAAACGCCACATGAACGACCAGGCATCCTCACTCAGAAGACTGAAACAACTGGCCGATCAGTCACTGGCACAAAGCACCCCAGAGACAGCCGAAAGTTTTTTATCGGAAGTCGCCAGACCATCTCCGTTTGCAGCTGTTGCATTGATAATTCCCGACATGCCCGGCGCACAATTTCCACCTGTTACCAGCTGGGTTTCAGGGATCATGCAGTTTTCGCCCCGTGCATGCTTCTGGGATCAAGCTGGCATGATCGATAAAATTTCGATTCCGCAAACCCAGATCCGCCTGCGCTACCCTGTTCCAGTCAGAATAAACGCAGGACTTACGCCACTGACAATACTTCCTCAGCAGCAGGATTTTTCTGATCTTCCCCACAAAGCGGAAGAAGAGAGATTTGGCTTTTTGCGACACGTCATTCGAAGCTTGAAAAGCTCATCGGAGGTCTGGATAAGCATAAGAGCCGACGAGCTGCAAAGCTGTGCCAGCATATTGCACGCAACAGATGCGGTATGCATAATGGTGCCGCCGCATCCGGAAGCTATTTTGCGCTGTTACGAAACCGTTAAAAGCATTCATCTCTCCGGTTATTTTTCTCCTATCGGACTGCTCGACTTCATCAGCCCCAAATCCGCTCCACAGGAGAGTTCCAGTAACCGAATAAAAATTGTTGCAAAACAATTTTTGGCGCTTGACCTCGTAACTGCCGGAATGGTACTTTCTAACTGCACATATCTGCCGCCCGAAAATGAGCCCAGTTTAAGAAGCAGAATTTCAGCCATTGAAAGCGACTCAAAAGATTTTTTGTATTGTCTGAGCGAAGGTTTAATTTATCAATTGCCGGGGATGATCTAATCAATGAACGATCCGATTATCAAGCCCATCGAGGCCATAATAGCTGAAACGCGCAAAGAGATTCAGCCGTTTGTCTTCAAGCGCCTCGAAGCCAGAACTCCCCGCAAGGCCGGCGAAAAAATTGCACGCACCATAACCGTAACTTCAGGAAAAGGTGGCGTCGGGAAAACCAGTCTGGTAGCCAACATGGCTATATGTCTGGCTCAAGCCGGCCAGAAAGTTATTATTCTTGACGCCGATCTTGGGCTCGCCAATATCGATGTGATATTTGGCATCAGACCCAAACACAGCCTGATGGACGTATTGAACGGCAGCATGAACATCGACGAAGTCATGGTTCAGGGGCCGCACGGCATACAGATAATTGCCGGTGGCTCAGGGGTTGCTGAACTGGCTGATATCGAAAGCGAGCAGGCTCAGAGACTTTTCAGTCAGCTGCGCTTTCTTGAAGACAAGGCAGACTTTCTTCTGATAGATACTGGCGCCGGCATCAGCGACAGCGTCATTTCTTTCTGTCAGGCTGCCGATCAGATAGTCGTCATCACCACCACCGAGCCCACAGCACTGGCGGATGCCTATGGCATCATCAAAATTATCAGCTCACGCCGCCCTGAAAGCCACGTTTCAGTGCTGGTGAACCGTGTTGAAACCGACGAAGAGGGCTTACAGGTGCATTCGCGTCTGGCGCGGGTGGCGAATGAGTTCCTAGGGTTTCAGGTGCACCACCTGGGAACCCTCCCTCAAGATCGCAACATGCACATTGCTGTCAGACAGCAGACCCCTCTAATGTTGTTTTCACCAATGTCGCCAGCGGCGACAGGTCTGCGGAAGATTGTTTCGCAAGCGTTTCATGAAGTACCTGACACTCTGCCCGAAAATGACCCTGAAGGTTTTTTTTACAGGCTCGCGAAGTTGTTTAAAGGAGGTAAAGCACAACAATGAGTTTTCAACATTACGACAAAGTTGTTGGCGATACCTTTTTTGAAGCAAATATGAAAGCCGAAAATAAATTTGGCAAGGGCAACTTCGAAATAATCGCCACGAAAAGAGTAAAGCACCTCATTTATCTTGGTTTTGGGCACAAAGAGATGGTTGAACTGACAATCTGTGTGCACAGCCTGCCCCGTCCCGAGCGCAAAAACGCCGTCGCTCCTTCTCGCCCTCTTCCTTCTGAAGAGTTAAGTATGCCACGCACTATTTATTCGACTATCCCTGAAACCGACAAAGCTTTGCCTCCAGCTGCCCCGGCATTTAGAACAGCCCCACCAGCCAGTCCTTCACTCGACGCGGCTCCCCAAACAATGACCAGGCCTGCTGCCGGCAAGATAAAACAGGCCGATGGGCAAGCACCGGTAATCGACCGGACAGCGATCAAAAACTATGCCCGCAATCAAAAACCTGTGCACCACTCTCATTCAGCACGAGAAATACACGGGTTGCGTTCCAACCAGGAAGGGGACCAGGACCCACGGCCACAAAAAATAGGGCAAGACAGCGGGCTCCAGGAAGACCAGATACAGGACATTCTGTCGCATCTGTATGCAGTAAAAACCGAGCGGCAAAAAATCGACCAGATTGCCGGTAAAATAGGAAGAAGCAGTTCCACCTGCAGTGCCAGGTCAGCTGCTTCTGAAAACAGTCAGGATTCTACTGCCACTGTTTCGGCCCCAGAGGTCGAAAAAATGACGAAAATGTTTGAAATGGTCGAGTCTAAAATGGGCACTATTCTTGCCGCTCTGCAAAAAATGAACATCGATACCGGCAAAGTAATCGATCGTGAAACACCAGATCTGCCAAAAGGACTCTTCGAGGTCAAAAAAGAACTGCTTGCCATGGAAACTCCAGCCGAGGTTGCCGACGATCTGGTTTCAAATCTTCGCATACAGTTGCCTAAATCAGCGTTGACTATTCCCAATGAAGCTTTCAGAGCCACGACCTCCTGGCTCGAACAAAAACTGAAATTTTCATCGGAAATAAACCTGCGCGAAACAACAGGCCCCAACATCGTTGTTCTTATCGGGCCCACTGGCGTTGGTAAAACTACCACTATTGCCAAACTTGCGGCAGCTTACGGGCTCAACGCAAAATTTCGCAACTCTGTGGCTCTATTCACCATGGACACATTCAGAATCGGTGCTACAGACCAGCTACAACATTATGCGCAGATCATAGACGTCGACATGGAGGTCTTATACAGGCCCGAAGACGTCGACAGCGCCCTGACCAGACACCAGGACAAGAGTCTGATCATCGTCGATACTGCTGGTCGCTGTCAGAAAGACACCCAGGAGCTCAGTGAACTCAGAAGTTTTATAGATCGCCTTCCCTCTGCTTCAAGGTATCTGGTTCTTTCAGCAACTTCGAAATACACCGATATGCTCGACACCATAAAGTGTTTTGGCAGGGTCGGTTTCGAGCACATCATTTTCACCAAAGTCGATGAAACCAACACTATCGGGCCTCTACTCGCAGTGCTTTTCAAAACGGGCAAATCCCTGGCATACATAACCAATGGTCAGAAAGTTCCTGACGACTTCAGGCCTGCCGGCTTCGACTTTTTTACCAACCGGCTTTTTGCCGCCTGAACATCTCGACTCTTTTGTCAACAGAGTATCGGGATTTAATTATTTTCCCCTTTTTGACGATTTGCTGTATAATTGTTACTCTGTTGCAGCATGCTGTTTAAAAACATTAGCTATTGCCGAGGCATTTGATGGATATTGATCTTTCCCAATACATGGGAATGTACGTCGACGGTTCGCGCGAGAACCTCGATATGATGGACAAGTTTCTGCTTGCCCTTGAGCAGGATCCCAGCAACCTGGAAGCTGTTGGTGAGATTTTCAGGGCTGCTCACACCCTCAAGGGGATGTCGGCAACGATGGGTTTTGAAAAAGTCGCGCATCTCACCCATGAAATGGAAAACATCCTCGACCAGCTGCGCAACCACAAGTCAGACGTCACACCGGCGATTATCGACGTGCTCTTCGAGACCTTCGATGTTTTGCGAATACTTGTCAACGACAGCATCGAGGCGACAGATTCAAATATAGATCTTAATCAGATTATTCAGAAGCTTGCTGACGCCCCCAAGGGCAAGACTTCGCCAGGCAAAGACGAGCCAGTAAGCGTGGAAAGTACTGCCGGTGTTTCAGCGGCAGCAACCGGAGCCGATGACCAGGCACAGTTGTCGATAGATCTGGCAGATATCACTATGAATGAATTCGAACAGCAATTGCTGCTCGAAGCTCATCAACGCGGCTCAAAGATTTTATTGATCGTGATCACCCTTGTCCAGGACTGCCTGTTAAAAGCTCCCAGAGCTTTTATGGTTACTCGTGGCCTGGAAGAACTCGGGTTTGAAATAATCAAATCGGTACCTGACACCAAAGACATCGAAGAAGAAAAGTTCGATCTCTCTTTCAAAATGGTGATTCTCGGAGATGCAGAACCAGAACAGCTCAAATACGCGATCGAGTCGATCTCAGAAATTGAGACTGTCAAAATAACTTCCCTGACTCCTGACAATTTCAGCAGCGTAGAAACTGCGCCGCTGCCGGCAAAACCAGAACCGGTCGCGACACCGTCGGCAAAACCCCAGGCTGGCACGCGAAGACCAGCCACCCAGGCTCCAGCAGCCAAAGACGAAAAACAGGCTCGTCAGCCCGAAGCCGGCGTTTCTCCGCCGCCGCGCCGCGCTACGCCCCCTGCACCAGCTGCCCCTGCCCCGGCCGCCAAAGTTCCGGTCATAGCTGCAGGGAAAGCGGCAGAACAGGCTGTTAAGCCGGCAGTGGTAGCTGACAAGCGCAGCAGCCAGACAGTTCGTGTCGACATGCGCCGCCTGGACGAATTGATGAACCTTGTCGGGGAGCTGGTCATAAACCGTACCCGCCTGGCAGACATTGGCGCAGCCCATAAACTGAAAGATCTCAACGAAACACTTACACGCGTTTCCCAGATCAGCTCTTCACTGCAGAACGTCGTCATGCAGGTACGCATGGTGCCAGTAGAACAGGTGTTCGACAGATTTCCGCGCATGGTTCGTGACCTTTCCAAAAAACTGAATAAAAAGATAAATCTGGTAGTCGAAGGCAAAGAGACCGAAATGGACCGCACCGTGATCGATGAAATCGGCGATCCGATGGTTCATCTCATTCGAAACGCCATAGACCACGGCATAGAGATGCCCGAAGAACGCGTAGCCAGGGGCAAGTCAGAGGTTGGCACAATAACTCTTGTAGCCAGACACGAAGGTAACAACGTCTTAATAGAAGTCATCGACGACGGCAAGGGGGTCGACCCGACTATCATCAGTCGCCTTGCCATCGAGCGCGGCCTTTATACATCTGAGCAGCTTGCCAAAATGCCTCCCGAAGAAATAATCAAGATCATTTTTCTGCCCGGTTTTTCGACGGCCAGAGAAGTCAGCGATCTTTCAGGGCGCGGTGTCGGCATGGACGCAGTTAAAGCCAAACTCGAGGATCTCAATGGCGTTCTCGAACTCGAATCGAAGGTAAATGAGGGCTCGCGTGTAACCATCAAGCTGCCGCTCACCCTGGCAATTCTTCCTGCACTCATGGTTAAAGTCGGCCCCGAAATGTTCGCGATCCCCCTCGGTTCTGTCCTTGAAACCATGGACATCACCAGGCAGGACATCAACATCGTTCAGCACCAGGAAGTCACATTACTTCGTGGTGACGTTCTGCCGATAATAAGACTCAGAAATGTTCTTGGCGTGCCGACCAGCGAAGAAGACCAGAAGAACATCGAGGCCAAAACCGATGAAATATCGATCGTAATCTGTGCTTCCGGCGATAAACGTGCCGGCTTTATGGTAGATGAACTTCTTGGGCAACAGGAAATTGTTATCAAGTCACTTGGCAACCTCCTTGGAGGGCTCCCGGGCATCATGGGGGCCACGATGCGTGGGGACGGAAGCATAGCCCTGATCCTTGACATTCCGTCATTTTTCCAGAAAGGTCAGAGTATCCAAACATGATTAGCGTGATAATCGAGGAGGTTTCGGGTTGAACCTGGATCTTTCTGAATATATGGGTGCCTACATAGACGGCTCCCGTGAAAATCTCGATACTATGGACAAAATGCTGCTCAGCCTTGAGCAGAACCCCGCCAATCTCGACGCTATCGAAGAGATATTTCGGGCAGCCCACACCCTGAAGGGCATGTCGGCAACCATGGGATTCGAGAAAATAGCACAGCTGACCCACGAGATGGAAACGATTCTCGACAAGCTGCGCAGCCGGGAAATCGGGGTTACCGCGGTCGTAATCGACATTATTTTTGAAACCTTCGATGTATTGCGCACCCTGGTGAATGACAGTATCGAATCGACAGACTCAAACATAGATATTTCTGAATTGTCTGCCAAACTATCGTCGATTGGCGTCGAACAAAATGCTTCACCGGCTGGCGACGAACCCCACCACGCGATTTCAGAATCTCGGGGCTTCGACAACGACAGTCTGAATTTTGCCAGTGCAGACCTCAGCGACATGGAATTCAATGAACTCGAGCTCAACAGTTTGCAGGAAGCCGAGACTGACGGAAGAAAAATAACCCTTCTACAGGTATCACTTGTAACAGACTGCCTCTTGAAAGGGCCAAGGGTTTTTATGATTCTTAGAACCCTCGACGACATGAACTGTGAAGTGATCAAGTCTTTGCCCGATGTGAAGGATCTCGAAAATGAAAAGTTCGACCGTTCCTTCAAAATGGTCGTCATTACCGATTCTGATGTTGAAGAGCTTCGAGATGCAATAGAATCCATTTCTGAGATTGAAAAGGTGATAGCTACCACTATTGCTTCGAGTGATGCCGCATCGACTGAAAGCGCTGCTATAACAACGAATGTTGTGCCACCGGCACCGCCAAAAACTTCGCCGCCGCCAGCGCAAAATCCCCAGTCTACGCCAGAAAAACAGAAAGTTGCCCCTAAACCTCCAGCAACAGCAGCGTCACCCACCGCCAAGCCACAGCAAGCGAGGCAGCCGGAGCCTGCCAAACCATTGTCGCAAGGGGGTTTTGCAGCCCCACCAGAAAGTTTTCAGACTGAAGTTTTTACGGCTGGCCCGCAAAATATGGGCGCCGACAACAAAGATTCCGACCCGGACGACGATGAAGACAAACAAAAAGAAATTATCGAGCTGGTGCAGCTGGTCACTTTTACGATGGCCGGCGAAACTTACGCCCTCGAAATTCAGGAAGTCGAAGCAATTATCAATCTGGTGCCAATAACGCGGGTTCCGAAAGCTCCGACCCACATAGATGGCGTCATAAATCTGCGCGGAGAAATAGTCCCTGTCATCAATACCAGGCGCCGTTTGAAGTTGTCTGAGACTGACCGCAAGCCGAGCAACCAGATCATCATTCTTTCGTTTGAAGAAGAAAAAGTAAAAGCCGGTTTCCTTGTCGACAGCGTCCAAGAGGTAATTCGTCTGCAGGAATCTGCAATCGAGCCTCCCAGCCGGGTCAGTGAAGGGGTTAACGTCGAATATCTTCGCGGTGTCGGCAAAATAGATAACAAAATCATCATTCTTCTGAATGCGCACCGCATTGTTTTTGGCAAACAGTCAGAAAACAATTGAAGCGTTTTTTCATTGTCAGGCAACAAGGCCGCTGCGGAGCGTCCCTCATAAAATTTGAGTTATTGAATTTCATGTGCTAAATTTTACGTGCGCATTCACACAAACCTTAGAGAGAACTAATGTATTCAATAAACAAGAGAGTACCTGACAAAATTCGAAAGTATTACATCTACCCTATTTCAGAGGGTTTATTTCTGGCGATTCTGGCGCTTCTTCTGACTTCTGTAACCGCTTACTTCATTTATCACCATGCCCTGAAAGCCATTAAAGAAGAAATTAAAGATGGCCTGCTGCGAACCGCATCTGGAATTGCTGCCTGCCTCGATGGTGACCTGATCGCCTCTTTCGACGCCCCCGAAAAATCCGAGCTGCCGGCATACGGCGAAACCCTGGCTCTGCTGCAGAAAGCCAGACTTGCTACCAAGCACTGCACATAAGGCAAAATTCTCCGCTTCATCAAACCTCCGCTACGGCAAACTGTTTTACCAGATAAAGCAGAAAAAGAGGAAACAACGGACAGGCCATCTCAAATCTGCTCAACCAGTAGCATCATGCAGTCTGCGCAGTGTACATTACTTGTCTGAGTGGCAATTATACTTTCAGGGGGGTACAAAAATCAATCAATAATTATAGCTGGTTCAGGCAAAAGTGATAGTTGTGCTTGTTCTCGGAGGGGGAAGGCGAGCATTATTAACGTTCAGATAAATCGCCACATCGCCGGATTGCGAACGAGCCGACCAGTGACGGCTTTCAATATATCATTTCTGCAGGAGCGTCAGGCCTGTCGCGCCTTCAAAGCAGCGATAATTCTGCTGGCGGCATTACGAACCATATCATTTTCGTCCTGCATGGCTTCCTGGGCAATCTGGCCAAGTTCAGAAATTTTGAGTTTGGCCAGGGCTTCCAGGGCGTTCAGGCGATTGAACCAGACATCGTCTTTGAGAAGGCGGCGCAGGGGAAATTCTGCCTGAACAAACCCCAGATCACCAATTGCATCTATGCTGAAAAACAGGGTATCTCTGTCTTTGAGAACTTCTACCAGTGGCTTTACAAATTTTTCGTTTTTAAGCTGCCCCATAGCACGAATCAGGTTGATCTTCGACAACTTGCCAGCCTGTTCCAGCTTTTGAATGAGGAGATCCGGTTTCAGGCTGCCGACTTTTGATAAACTTTCGACGGCAGCGGCCCGCACCTGTATCGACTCATCGTCGAGCATCTTCAAAAGTGGTTCGACAGCACCCTGGTGGCCGGTTGCCCCCAAAGCTTCGACGATGCGCTTGCGAAGAAACCACTCCGGGCTGTTGACATGTTTTTTGAGAGCATCGACCGACTGGTCGTTTCCGATGCGTCCCAGGCCTTTCACGCAGTATAAGCCTCGTTCAAGAGGAGACGAGGCAAGTTCTTCACTGAAAAGCTTTGCCGATTCAGGGTTGGAGGTCTCTGAAAGATATTTGAGTACCCACATTCGCCGGTCATCGTTGAGCGAGCGATATTTTTCGAGCAGCTCATGAACGATTGTCGCCTGGCGGGGCAGCAGATATCTGATACTCTGAGAAAGCTTCACCTCATCAGGAAACTCGAGATAAAAGTTCACCAGCACGTCATCGACTTTTCGTGACTCAGGCAACTGTGCAATAGCCTTGATAGCCGGAAGCACGAGATCGGGATGGTGTGGGGTAACGGCAGCCTGCAGAGCCGGCAGAGCAGGCTCATACTTCAGGCTGCCAAGTATGGGAGCCGCTTCGACAAAAAGCTTGGGGCGAGCGACATCTAGACGAGAGCCAAGAAATGCAGCGCCTTCTTCTTGAAGATGTTCGACAAACAACCTGGCAACAAGCTGCCGCTCGATTACAGAACCGGATTCGAGCACTGCGAGCAGACTGTTGAATTTTGCTTCTGAAACAGGCTTTATCACCGAAAGCACAAGGTCGAAAAAACTTTCTGTTTTGTGCAGAGCCGTTTCGAGAACACTGTCGAATTGCGAAGCAGCTGAATTATTGTTCATCAGGTCTTAATCTCAGTTAGGGGCAGAAGTCGGGCCTTCATATTTTTCGATCAGGAAATTTTCGCGACCGACAACTTTGCCATCAGCTTCAAATTCGAAGACATAGTTACCTGGGGCCGGAAAAGCGAAATTGCTTAAAACGATCATCGAGCGGGCGACCAGACCGGGCTGGCCCTGAATCGGTGCAGATGGTTTAACTTTAGGTATTTCGACGCCTTCTGGCGGAATGATGTTGAGGGTGACATTAACCTTGCCCACAATTTCGCCCCATTCAATGAACAGGCAAAGCTTCGGAAAAGGCAGCGGAAAGCTCTGCACCAGCAATTTAGAACCAAGTACTCCCATCAGACTAACTCGACCGCCGACTTCCTGGCGAATGTCTTCACAGATCAGAACGCATTTATATTTTAAATTACTCATTGTTGTTTCCTTTAACTAAGTTGATTCAAGGCTGAATTCCATGGTTTCTGCGATATTCTATGTAACCACGTAGAATCAGCGACGCAGCCACTGCGTCAACATTTTCGCGGCGTTGCTCACGGCGCATACCAGATTCGATCAGTGACGCCTCGGCAATTTTACTGGTGAAACGTTCGTCGAAAAAGTCTATCGGCAAACTCGTCTTTTTTTCGAGCTCATTTTTAAAAAAACGGGCACGCTGACATGATTCGCGCTCTATTCCATCGAAAGAAACCGGCAGACCAATGACTATCGCCTCGACGAACTCTTTTTCGATGATTTTAATTACCTCATCGACGGCATTTTTGCCGGCTTTAACCATGACGAAAGGCGAAGCTGCGATCTCGAGACGATCGCAGGTCGCGACTCCAATTCGTTTCTGGCCGATGTCGAGAGCAAGAATTTTCATCAGCCGTTCAATGCCTGTGAAATGAGTTTTTCTGCTTCACCAAGGGCGGCATCGATCATTTCGACGTCTTTACCGCCGGCTGTAGCCATGTCTGGTCGGCCGCCACCGCTGCCGCCCGCAACTTTCGCAATATCTTTAATCAGCTTTCCGGCATGCATGCCTTTTTTAACGAGATCTCCGGTAAGTTTAAGAACGAACCCCGCCTTTTCGCCGCCGGTAGCAAGCAGCACCACAGTGTTGGCGCCGGCATTGCCGACAATCTCGTCAGACATTTCTTTCATTTCGTCTACGCTCAAGCCATCGGTGCGGGAAAGAATGACAGAGGCCCCGGCAATCTGCCTGGCAGAGGACTTAACACTTTCGATACGACCTCGGGCATCTGATTTTCGCATCTTGTCCAGCTCACGGCGCAATTCACGAGCTTCTGACATAAGCTTCTCGGCTTTCTGCATCAGGCTTTTCTGGTCACAGTCGAGCACTCTGGCAAGCTCACGCTCGAACTTGCGCATTTCGTGAAGAGTTTCGAGAGAAGATGCCCCGGTAACCGCTTCGATGCGACGAACTCCGGCCGCAATAGAAGATTCGGAAGCAATGGTAAAAAGGCCGATTTCGGCAGAATTGCCGATATGAGTGCCGCCACAAAGTTCTTTTGAATAATTGCCGACACTGATAATGCGGACTCTGTCGCCGTATTTTTCGCCAAACAAAGCCATAGCCCCAGATTTTACCGCATCATCATAGCTGGTCTCGTTGACATTGACTTTATGAGCAGCAAGAATCTGCTCGTTAACACGCTGTTCGATTTTTTCGATCAGTTCCGGGCTGATTGATTCAAAGTGGGTAAAATCGAAGCGCAGCCGCTCAGGGGTAACCATCGAGCCAGCCTGCTTGACATGATCGCCCAGGATTTCCTGGAGAGCCTTGTGCAAAAGATGGGTTGCGGTGTGATTGCGCATTGTCGCACGCCGTATAGAAGTTTCGACCTGCATTTCAACCTGGTCACCTTTGGCAAACCTGGCCGCAGATTTCCATGAGCCGATATGCAAAAAGACGTTTTCGGCTTTTTCGGTCGTTTCGACGACAAACTCGGCGCCACCGGCGACAATTGTACCCTTGTCACCGACCTGGCCGCCTGACTCAGCGTAGAAAGGCGTCTTATCAGTAATGACAAGCACCTTGTCTTTTGCTTCAACCACATCGAGAACTTTTGCGCTTTCATGCATGGTTTCGTAGCCGGTAAAGCGTGTCGCTTCGTAATCGCCAGGGTTTACCGCCTGAAAATTCACGAAAGCGGATACCACGTTGGCTCTGCCGCGTTCGCGCTGTTTTTCCAGTTCGCTGTTGAAGGCCGCTTCGTCGACCTGCACCTTTTCTTCACGACAGATTTCGCGGGTAAGGTCGAGGGGAAAGCCATAAGTATCGTGCAGCATAAAAGCCTTGTCGCCGGGCAACATATCTTTTTTGCCGTGTTTGAGTTCAGCGATGAATTCTCCGAGCATCTCGCTGCCGGTTTTGAGGGTTTGCAGAAAACGCTCTTCTTCATTTTTGATAATGCGTGTGACGTGCTGAACATTTTCGGCAACTTCGGGGTAGTCGCCCATGATCTCAGCCACAGTAGGAACTATCTGGTGCAGGAAAGGCTTATCCTGGCCGAGATAGCTGTAACCGAATCTGGAAGCACGGCGTAGAATCTTTCTGAGCACGTAACCCCGACCTTCGCTGCCCGGCAAAGCACCGTCAGCCAGAGCAAAAGACAGCGCTCTGGCATGATCAGAAACAACTTTGAGAGCAGTTCTGATTTTTGGCGATTCATCGAAGCGATGACCGGTAAGATTCTCGACTTTGTTAACTATGCCGACGAAAACGTCGTTTTCAAAGTTATCCAGCTTTCCCTGCATTATTGAAGCGAGTCTTTCAAGTCCCATACCGGTATCGATATTTTTGCGTTCAAGTGGGGTCAGAGAGCCGTCTTCAGAACGATCATACTGCGTAAATACGAGATTCCAGAATTCAAGGAAGCGGGCGCAATCGCAGCCAGGTGCGCAGTCAGGGCTTTTGCAGCCTACTTCGGGGCCCTGGTCGATATAAATTTCTGAGCAGGGGCCAGAGGGACCAACGCCTATAGTCCAGAAGTTGTCTTTATCGCCGAGTTTAACGATGTGGTCGCGTTTGACGCCAATATCTCGATGCCAGATCTCAAGCGCTTCATCATCGCTGTGATGAACGCTGATATAAAGCTTGTCGGCTGGCAGTCCAACTTCTTTGATGATGAATTCCCAGGCCATGGCAATGGCCTCTTTTTTAAAATAGTCACCAAAACTGAAGTTACCCAGCATTTCGAAAAAAGTATGATGTCTGGCAGTGTAACCAACATTTTCAATATCAGTAGTTCTGAAACATTTCTGGCAGGAAGCCGCCCGGCTAAGATCTTTTTTCAGGCCAAGAAAATAAGGCTTGAATGGGGCCATGCCCGCACTGATGAACAGGATGGTCGGGTCATCCTGCGGGATGAGGGGTGCCGATTTTTCAATTTTATGCTCATGGCGTCCAAAAAAATCAAGAAACTTCTGACGGATAATTGCTGTTTTCACAGATGACTCCTTGGCTTATGGCAATGACTGCTTCACTTATACTAGATTCATTCGTATTTTGCATTAAGAATTCTTGAATAAATTCTGGTAACAAAAGTTCTTTGTTTGATGGGCTTTCCATCTGAGTCGAACATTTCGTGCATCGACAATTGAACTTCAACCCCCTTGATTTTGGCAAGGTCTCTCAAGCCGCTGGCAGAAGGGTTCGAAGGGTGATAATAATGTGGGGTCAAATAGTTTCGGTAATCGGCGAGGCTTTCGTCGGTGTGGCGATTGCGGAATATAGTGCCATCCGTGCCCCATATTTTCAGGTAATCCATCTGTTTGGTTATCAAAGCCTTTTTAACGCCTCCATCTACCTGCCGATAAATGATCTTTTCGCGGCTGGAACTGTCAGCGTATTTTTCAGGGCCCTCGTATGAATAGGTAATCTTCTGCAGCGCATTGCCGCCGCGCGAAGGCACTACGATCGTCATTTTGAAGAAAAGAGCATTTTCCTCATCGAACAGACTGCTTTTAAAAATAGTATCGAGTTCAACAATCTCAACCATTTCGCGCAGATCACGCTCGACAACCATCAAAAAATTACGGGCCTCATGCAGGGTATCGAGAGACTGCCGCTGACGTTCAAGGCTGACAAATGTGCGGTTGAGGAAAGTGTAGCCGATAGCCAGCACTATGCCAAAAATCAGCAGCGAGATCATGACTTCGACAAGAGTAAAGGCGTGGCGGTTTTTACTGAAATTGCGGCTCATGGTGTCACCTCTCATCAGGGCTTGTTTATCGGCACCGGAAACGATGCATTCAACCCGGCACCGAGAGTTTCGTCACCGAGAATGGTAGCCAGTTCAAAAGATTTTTCGTTATCTTTTTTGCCCATGGCCGCTTCAATGAATTTTACAACGACCCTGATGCGCACCCGGCGTTTTTGCATTTCAAAGTCGGGGCGAGAAGGGTCAGGGTCTATGTTTGGGTAAAACGACAGGCGTGTTTCACGCGCATATTCAACCCCTGGAGTGTTCCAGACCCCGTTAAGCTCGAGAGGAAGAACAACTTCACGAAAAGGCCCCTCGACAACATCAGGGGCTGCAGCTTCGATAATCTTGCGCAGATCTTCGAATGGCCGGCTTTTCAGTTCTTCTATTTTCTGGAGAGCAAGATTGCAGGCGACAACCTCATTTATGCTCTTGTAGGTTACTTTTTCAGAAACACCGAAAAGCAGAATAATCGGCAGCATGACCAGAGAAGCGACCGACAAAGCAACGAGAATTTCGACGAGAGTTATACCTCTGGCCTGTTTAATCGCAATTGAAGAAATTTTATACAAAAGTCGTAAACTCCTTCCCTTAAATGACCGATATAGCTAACAAAGAAGATTTACCGAGGTCAAACAAATGAAAGTTAACAGAAAACATTTCGGTCTGATACTTGCGTCTCTGATGGCCCTCTCTTTTAACAGCCACTTTGCCCAGGCCGCCAGAAAAACCACCGAGGCTTTCAAGCCCGGCAAAGCATTTGCATTCAAAAAAGTCGGCAATGAATACATACGCCTGCCTCAGGTAAGCACCGGGCCTGCAGTAGTCAAAAAAACCGGCATCAGAATTGATCGCAACTACGTCTATATCGGCGGTTACGTGGTCAACACCTCTGACAAAGTAATTCAACATCTGCGCATTTTCCCGTCTTTTGCCGATACCAGCCTGAACACCAGCCAGCTGGTCGAAAAACTCAACCACGACGAAAAGGACATCGCCCCGAAAGAAACGAGGCGTTTCGTGATCATGCGCCCGATAGCCGAACTGGCGCCACTTCTTTCGCACAATATCCCGTTGAATGACAATTGCATACTCAATTGCCTTGAGATTTAACCGGCAACTGTTCTATATTGCCGATCGCGTTATCCCAGTCAGGCCCCTGTGAATCGGGGGCCTGTCTTTTCATCAGACGAAAAATGCTGACATAGGCATCTTTTGCCTTCTGTTGCATATTTTTGCTCTCGTAAGCCTTGGCCAGGCGGTCATAAGCATAAACCAGAGCATCTATATCTTCGCCACTGCCGCCATGACTGAGAAGTTTCTCTTCAAGAAGACGCTCAAGCTTCATGATACCAAGCGTGTCAGAATCTTCGAGAGCCATAACAGCCTCTTTAAGCTGCTGGGACGTCGGTGTCTGCAGTCGCCGGCGCAGCTCTTCGCGCTCTTTCTGAAAACGAACCGCTGTCTCGCGGGAAGCCTCATACTTTTGAATTGCCAGAATCCGACGTTCTTCGCGCAGGTCTTTTGCCTCGATTTTGCGGTTCAAAGCTTCAGACTGCGAGGCTATGCCCATTTTGACGAGTTGCTCCTGGTGAACTTTCAAATCACGCGGTTTGCCGCCAAAATATTTAGACGGTCTGAGGAAAGAAAAAGCTCCGCCACTCTCGTCGCCGCCAGGCACGGCCTCAGGGTTTATCACCCCGGAGCGGGAAACATGAATGACAAAAACCAGCAACAGCACAATAACTATCGCTCCAGCACCCAGCAAGTGCGGATTTTTCCAGAGCGGCACGGCCGGCAACTGCTTTTTGCCGGGAGGATTTCTTAAAGGATATAAAGGACGAACCATTCAGAATTCCTTTTTTTAATTGTCGGGAACAGACCGTTCTCAATTTTGTAAACTGCAGGCGGCGTACCCTCCATTGTCTGAGAATTTAAGTATAGCAGAGGGCATGAACAGTGTCCATAATTTATTAACTTGCCAAGGGTTTGAAACATGTGCTATAAATGGTGGTAGATGGTTTGACAGACACAAAGCAAACAGTCTGCCCTTACGGAGAACCACTTTGACGGATCACCAGAATATTCAGCAAACCTATGACCGCTTCAGCCCGCTTTACGACCTGATATTCAAACCTTACCTCACATCAGGCCGGGAACGAGCTGTTGAAATTCTGGCGCCCCACAGAGATTCTCGTGTCCTTGAAATCGGCGTGGGAACAGGGTTAAGCCTCGAGTATTACCCCCAAAACGTTGAAGTGATAGGGTTCGATTACAGCCATGGGATGCTCCGCGAAGCCAGACGCAAAGCTAACGAGTCCAGCCATTGCCGCGTAGACCTTATGCAGATGGACGCCCAAAACCTCGCTTTTTCCAGCGGAAGCTTCGACTGCATTATGGCCGCCTACGTGTTGACAGTCGTCCCCGAACCAGAGAGAGCCGTAAGAGAACTGTTCAGAGTAGCCAGGCCGGGAGCCCGAGTCGTGTTGATCAATTATCTGCGCAGTAGAAACAAGCTGATCAGCATTATCGAAGACTTTCTGCATCCGTTTTTTTCAAAAATCGGGCTGTTTACTCTCGATCACAACCTCCCCCACCTCCTGGAAAAATATGGTGCCGAAAACATCAAAATAGAACCAACTTCTTTTTTGAAGACCCACCATATCATTTCGTTCAACGTTCCTGCCTGAAAAACGCAAAGAACCGCTCATGCAAAAATACTGCCGACCTGTCCGCATTTGACATTCAGGCAAGTTTTTTTCAACAAGCAGCAGCAAAGGCATTTTTCTCTGACCCGACAGGAACACGAAGCCTCCGGAATTCGAAAAAATCCGGAACAGCACAGCTTTTTTCATGCTGTGCCCGCAAATTACAGGTGATCTCTTTTTCGATCGCCGACAAAAAAATGGAGCATTATTAGTGACAACCGAAACCAGACAGGGCACCAGACAGCCCGACAAGTCCAAAGCAGAACGCGAATTTTCACGCATAAAAGAAGGACTTAAAGCAAATCAGGCCAAAATAGCCGAAAGCCTGCGACAAAGAGTTGGAACCGGCGACTGGAAAGTCTCTGAAATAGACTGCCAGCTCGACAACGGCAAAGAAAAAATCGACATGGTGTTCAGCGCACCAGACGGAAAAAAAGAAAAATTCATCATCGTCGATATCTCTATTCCGCATCTCGGCGTCGGCCAGAAATACGGTCTTCCAGGCAAGGCAAAGCTGTTTCAGAAAGAACGCGAAGTATCAGCACTGCGCATCAAGAAAGCAATCATTCTTATTCGCAAAGGCACCGAAAGCGTCAGCACGCAGCCCGGGCGAATTCGCTGCCCAATTATCGAAGTTCAGCTCGAAAACATCGTTAAGCCTGAACCCGTAGAAAAGCCCGCCGAAAAACCGGCGACAAACGATCGCAACAACCGCAACAATCGGGACAACCGCAGCAACCAAAGCAATCGGCGCCCAGAAAACAACGCTCCCCAGAGCCAGGCAAGCGAAACCGCAAAATCGGCAGAAGCCAAAGTCAACATCAGCACCGAAGGCGTTTCGCAAGATCTCCTCTTCGCTCTCAAAGAAGCAATTGTACACGAATGCCTGTCGACGATGCACAAAAGATGCAACAAGTATATCCGCAAAGGCTTGTGGCGATGGATCGAGCGCGAAATAATGGACCCTAATATTCACTTTTTTCTGATAATACTATCAAGCATATATCAAGGAAAAACAGGTGAAATCCTCAGCCGCCGTTTTAAAGCCGTCGAAGACTACTCAGGTAAGCCCGAAGAGATTATTGCGGCCATTTTTTCAAAAGAAAACAATTTGGCTGACGAAATAAAAAAAGACTCTGAAAGGCATCGCAGAGCTCTGACCAAGTTTCTCGTCTGCTTCAGCCAGACTCCGCCATTCGAATATCTGAAGTCGGTTTTTCTGAAGGACTTCAGAAGCTATAACGATGGTCTGAGAGCCAGAATGTCGGTCTACTCAACCCTCGAACAACTCCTTGATCGCTGCGGCTTTGAAGGCGAAAAAGAAACCCGTTACCCCCTCGAGATACTTGACGAGCTTAAAATCTTTCAGGGCATCATGACTGGCAACTACACCCTCCTCAGAACAGATAACGCCAGCAAAAAGCTCAAGCATCTCGTTCCTCAGGTCGAATGGACAAATGAAGACATTTATTCTTTGCGCAACCAGCTGGCCAAAGCTCTGAATCTACCTTCGCAAGAATTCAACCTTAACGCCTTTCTGCCCCAGGCATTCTTCCAGGACGCCAAAATTATGGCAGAATCAAGAAAAGAGGCGATACGACTACCTTCTCACCACTCCCGAAACAACAGCACCGAGAAGCAGCCGGCCCAAGAAGCCATCGCGGCAAAAGAACCCGCCCCGGAAACCCAGCAACAGCCACAAGCAGAAGCCAGGCCCAGTCGACGCGATCGCAAAACAGAATTCTTTGAAAGACGCAAGGCCGAAAAACTGGCGAGACAGCAGGCAGCCAGGCCGACCATCTCCGAGAACACCCCGGAAGAAAGCGGTGAAGGTCTGGTCGCCCCTGAAAACGACGCCGAAGAACCCGCGCTCCGACCCATCAGCGCCAAAAATCTTATCAACACCTCACAAAGAGACAGCGTTGCCGACAGCTCGTCAACACGCGATTTCAGGGCGCAGCCACAAGAAACCGACGAAGCCCGACACCGTTACTTCGAAAATTTTGGCGGTCATCCCGAAGAAGATTCCGATGCCATAAAACTGGCTCTGGCAATGCTTCGCCACGAACGGGAAAAAGCGGAACAATCGGCTACGCGTCACGCTGACAACGCTTCACAAGAAGACATGGCAGACTCTGGAGAGCTGGAAGACAACTACCGTCCACCTCTCAAACCAACTCCAGGGCAGGTCGCAGTCAACGCAATGCCTCCCCGCCGACCAGCCAGACCTGGAACTACCGACGGTCAAACCAATGGCAACAACCGCCAGGACAGAAAACGTCGCTTCTCCCGCAACTCACCGAATCGCAACAAAGGAAACAGAAGACCTGGCCATAATGGAGTCAACAGATGAGCAAGCTCCCTCCACATATGATCAAGCGCATGATTTTCATGTTCTGCATCATGTTTCCGGTGCTTCTTTATGCTGAGTATACCGGCAGAAACTCTGTTCTGGTCGCCGCAGTCACCGGCGGCGTCGCCAGTGGTGTTTCTGTGGTATTGTTCCCCGACCCGGAACACCTGAAGCGCCTGAAAAAAGATGACGAAAACTGAAGCAGTCATTGGCCTTGACCTGGCGGACAAACTTGGAATAAGCGTTTTAGACCGCATATCAGAGCGTCTGCTCTTCAGCGACAGCATTTCGCTGTATCGAGGCGACACTCAGAAGCGCCTGCTTCGGCTGCGCGAGTTTCTGCTCGAAATGTTCAGCCGCTTCGACCCGGTTGAAGTTGCCATAGAAGACGTTTTTCTTCCGGCCCGGACCTCGCCGAGAACCCCGATAGCTCTCGGTGAGCTTCGGGGTGTCGCCAGGCTTTGTGCTGCAGAACGCGATGTTCCGGTGTTTTTTTACCCACCGCGCAAGGTTAAACTTGCCGTAACCGGCTATGGCAACGCCAGCAAAGAAGATGTCGTTCACTGGATAGAAAACGAGTTCAAGGTCAAGGTAAAAGACCACAACGAAGCTGATGCCATCAGCATCGCGTGGGCCCATATTCTTGAACGTCGTTTCACCGGGTGCATAACCTGACCAGGCTGTAATTCAGTGGTGCGTTGTCGACTCTACCAGGTTTTCCTGAAGGTATGTGTCCACTGCGCCATTGAAATAGAACAGAGCAACACAGAAATAGGGGAAAAGAACGGCCAGCAGCAACACAGTACGTAACCCCAGCCAGATATGGTTGTATTCGTCAAAATACCTTGAAATAATGGCTATGTCCAGAAAACCCATAATCGAGCAAAACCAGGCAACCATGCTCAGGTTGCCTTCTGCTTTGAGATATACGAATACCGGGTACCATATCAGTATGTAGTCGAGGCTCATGTCAGAGCTCACCAGAGGTGCGAATATATCGGCAAAAGATACTGTCAGCATATAAATCAGCAGCCAGTAAAGAATTATCAGAGCTCGTTCGACATTGCCCCAGCTTCCCTGTTCCATGGCATAACCTCTCTTGCCCGACACCCGGGTCTGAATATGTTCCAGTCGTTTCCGGCGGCGGTGTTTATATAACGCAAACAGCCGCACATCAGCGCTAGCTGGCGATATTTGGTATTCCTCTGCAACAATCTATATTTATCTGCCGTCGCTAACAAATATAATCTTATTTGGAGCAACACTCAACCACATTTTTTACCTTACCGGATTTAAGCCTGGTAAAGCACATTTTCATCCGGGTCTTGCCATTTCGTTGTTGCCTTCAACCGATGAACCATGATAGCTTTATCTATGTGACTTTCCATTAGAGAGATCAACAGAAACAAACGTTATGAAAAGAAATTACCAGGCGCCGTGGAGCAGATCACTCTTTGCCATTTCTTCCATTACGACAATATTGTGCCTGGGCATTGCTGCCGGCTTTATTTTTAGCAGCCACAGTAAAATAACATGGGTCGCTTTTTTTCCACTGGCTCTCATCACAGCCGGGGCGTTATTCACGATTCGCAGCTACACAATCGCGCCTGACGCAATTTTTATTCATCGACTATTCTGGGCAACACGGCTACCGCTGAAAGGTCTGCGGTCTGCACGATTTGAACCAGATATTATGAGTGGAAGCATTCGTACGTTTGGAAATGGCAAACTATTCTCGTTTTCAGGATTTTTTCACAATAAAACACTGGGTACTTACCGTGCGTTTGTCACTGATCCGAGCTTAACAATAGTGCTGCGTTTTCCTTCGCACACTGTGGTCATTTCGCCAGCCACACCGGAAGAATTCGTAAAACACATCGAGATCACAGATCTCACTCATTGAACAGCGAAAATTCAAGCTTAGAAAAAACACACAGAATGTTTTTTCCAGATTTTATACTCATGCAGCCAACTGCAAAAAGCCCTGCACATGACAGTCTACAGTCAAATTGCCGCAATTGTTGCGCCAGACAAAGATTTGTGATAAGTTTATCAAACGAACTTTTGCAGGGATCGCCGCAAAGTTGAAGCATTAATTATTTCAGGAGAATTGCAATGCAAAGTCGTGTGAAGTGGTTTGACAACGTCAAGGGCTACGGCTTCATCGAAAGTCAGGAAGGCCAGGATATTTTCGTTCATTACAAGCAGATAGAAGGCGATGGCTACAAAACTCTGCGCGAAGGCCAGCAGGTTGAATTTGAGCTTTCCAAAGGTGATAAGGGCCCACTGGCTATGAACGTCAGGTTGCTCGCGTGAGTTTCAATTGAATTTTATGGGGCGATGACGGCTTTCCGTTTCGCCCCTTATTTTATTTTTATAACCTTAAGTTTTATTGAAGGGATGTTTATCAAACGATGGAAGAACTGAAACTGAATTCGACCCAGGAACAGCGCCTGCAGGTTATCGAAGAACTCAGAAAAGATGGAATCGACCCCTATGGACAGCGCTACGACCGCACCCACTCATCAGAAACAGCCAGGGCAGAATTCGAAAAAGCCGAAGCTGAAGCTGTCGAAAAAGAACATTTCATGACAGCTGCGATGAAGCTGGCCGGACGTATAGTCGCCAAGCGAGACCAGGGCAAAACCGCCTTCATTCACATTTCTGATCAGGCTGGTAAAATTCAGGTATACATCCGCAAAGACGTCATTGGTGAAGAAAATTTTGCCCTTCTCAAAAGGCTTTATGCCGGCGACATCATCGGCGTCGAAGGCCCCGCATTCAGAACCAAGACCGGCGAAGTTTCGATCAGAGCAGAAAAGATCACCATTCTCTCGAAGTCTATCAACCCGCCCCCCGAAAAATTTCACGGCCTGACCGATGTCGAACTTCGCTATCGCCAGCGCTACGTCGATCTCATGTCAAACCCCGAAGTCCGCGACACCTTCATGAAGCGTAGCCAGATCATGCAAAGCATTCGCGAATACATGACCGAGAATGGTTATCTCGAAGTAGAAACTCCAATGATGCACCCAGTTGCCGGCGGCGCCGCCGCCAGACCGTTCATCACCCACCACAATGCGCTCGATATGGAACTCTATCTGCGCATCGCCCCGGAACTTTATCTCAAACGGCTGCTGGTTGGTGGCTTTGAAAGAGTCTTTGAAATCAACCGCAATTTCCGCAACGAAGGTATTTCGATCAAACACAACCCCGAATTTACCATGATGGAAGTCTACCAGGCCTACGGCGACATGGAAACCATGATGGATCTCTCGGAAGAAGTCATCTGCCACGCTGCCAAAAAGTTTTTTCCTGACATGAAAGTAACGTATCAGGAACGCGAACTTGACTTTGGCCGCCCCTGGAGACGCGTCAGCATGCTTGACCTGGTCAAAGAAGTTACCGGTTGCAGCGAACTGTCATACAGCTGCTCACGTGAACTCGCTGCAGAACAGGCCAAGAAACTGCATGTTCCGATTGAGAAGAATGACAGCGCCGCTAAAATCATCGTCAAAATTTTCGAAGAAAAAATCGAAGCCACTCTCATGGACCCGACTTTCGTCTTTGGCTACCCCAAAGAAACCTCGCCTCTGGCAAAAGGCAGCAAAGACGATCCCGCCAAAGTCGACCGTTTTGAGCTGTTTATCTATGGCCGTGAAATAGGCAACGCTTTTTCAGAACTCAATGACTCTGAAGATCAGCTGGCCCGCTTCGAAAACCAGATATCGCAGCGCGAAGCCGGCGATGACGAAGCTCATCAGATGGATTCAGACTATGTCAACGCCCTCAGATACGGTATGCCACCGGCAGGTGGTCTGGGTCTCGGCATTGACAGAATTGTCATGCTGCTGACTGACTCAGCATCAATCCGCGACGTCATTCTGTTTCCGACTCTGCGCAAGCGCAGCGTCTCTGTGGCAGAAAACGAAAAAAGCGAAGAATAAGCCACTGCTAAAAAAAATCCCCCGGAACCCGGGGGATTTTTTTGTGATCTGTAAACCTCTATTTTAAACCGCGACGCAGAACCTTAACACGTTCTTTTGCCTGCAACATACGTTTCTGGGCGGCAAGCACCTGCTGTTTGTCACTGTTCGAAGCAGCCATCAGGCGGTTATATTCGGCAAAACATTGATAATAAAGTTCTTGAGCACGACCTAGATCGTTAATACTGTCGAATTCACCGGCGGCAGTACCGGGCATTTCGGGGGCGGTGGCGGCATTTTCCGGTAACGGAGCTACAGCACCGCCGGTTGCTACCGAAGGCTCGATCGAGGCGGCAGGCGACGGCACAATCGGGCTCTGAGCACCAAAGTTGAAAATTCTGCCAAACCAGCTGGAAAGCCTTCCCCAGATCGAAGTGCTGGTGGTGGAAGTGCTGGTAGTGGTATTCGTGCTACCGGTGTAACCGGTGGGATTTGCTGGCTGAGCAGTATTGCCGGATGTTGCCACCACGAGGCCTGCCTGGGTCAGGTAGGTGTAAAAGTCACGACTGACAGTTCGAGACCCGCCATTCACGTAGTCTAGAAGCTCATTGAGAGTCATGCGCCCCTGACTGTTGTCGAAAAGTATTTTAGCCAGGCCGACTTTGTCGTTAGGGTAAAGAGCGACATATTTGCGGCAGAAATCTCGCAGAGAGTAATGTGGGCCGGTTCTAGAGATTACATTAAAAGTTTTTTCGCGACCACTGCTGATTTTACTGAAGCTGTCGTAAAGAGTCTTGGCGACAAAAAGCTCGTTTCGCGACATCTCGTTGAAGCTGTTGTTCTGCAGAAACGCCAGTGAACTGATGTTGTTGAGATTGAAGGAAAAAACCATGCCATTGTTTCTGCTGGCGGCGAAGGCGTTACCCCAGCCCTCGACCCAGGCGGTATTGTCATTTGGCAGAATCTCGTCGAGGTAATGCTTGCCGTCGTTACCGTAGTCGAGGCCACTGAAATTGTAAGTGCTCGGGTAAGCATTCAACATGGCCACATGACCGAACTCATGCAGAAACAAAAATGTCTTGCTCGAATCAGCAGAAAAACTGTTGATGTAATTATAGAGGTTGAGATTGTAGCCGCTGCTGTTTTTTGAAGTGTAAGAATTGCTGTTGCGATCACTTAAAGTGAGAGTCATCGGCTTGGCAAGCTGTTGCGATGTATCACGGGCATACTCGTATATCGTTCTGCCATCAGCCAGCTTCAGGTTGAGATAGTTGCGCCAGGCCGACCCGGCGGGTAAATCTGACGGATTGCTGAAACTAACGCTGCGGTAACCGATTTCATTACCCCAGGAATCTCTGACTACCTGTTCATATACAAGTTTCAGCCCTGCGGAATAAGCCGGCAGAACTGCGCAGAACATCAACGCCAACGCAACCGCCAGATATTTTGTCAGCCAACGAAAAGAAGCTGGTTGTATCATTTTTTACCTGCTGATTTTAAGAATTATAGGTCTATTATAAGAATCGCAGCAGGGTACGTCCAGACGCCGACGAACATTTTCACAATTTTATTTAACAATAGCTGAAGGGAAGCTGCCTGATAGTCTTTTCAGAAGTAGAAGCGCCGGCAAAATTGTGGTAAATTGAGCCCGACCAAATAATTCAAAGTACAATACTGAAACCGGACTATTATCAAAATATGATTAATGGAATAATAAAGGTTGCCTTTGCGGCATTTTTATGGGGTGTTGCCTACCCTCTCACTAAACTGGCACTGGCAGACGTCCCACCCCTGCTACTCGGGATTATCAGATTCATGATAGCCGGAAGCGTTTTTATGATCTCAGAGCGCAGCCTGCCCCTGGGCGGAGTGGCGGTCGAAGACCGGCGCAGCTTTGTCGGTCTGGCTTTCTGGGGCGTTTTTATTCTAATCGTTGGCATGAACTACGGGTTAATCTGGGCACCAGGGATGGCTGCCTCGATTTTATCAGGTACGCCGCCGCTTTTTACGATAATTCTGGCGGCACTCATCCTGGGAGAAAAAATTCGAACAGCACAGTTTTTTTCGATTGCTCTGGCCTTGGCAGGTCTGGCACTGCTCGGCAGTGATTTTTCAGACAAAAGCGAACTAGCTGCATGGCAGATCTGGGTCGGCTGCCTGCTGACTCTGGTGCCGCAATTTTCCTGGGCAATGTATGGCATAGCCGGAAAGCGGCTGGTCGAACGTTATCACTGGCGCCTGATATGTCGTGACACCTTCGCTCTCGGCGCTCTCATGCTTTTACCGCCGGCACTCATCGAAGTGTATTTCAAAGGCGCAGGAACCTGGAGCAATCAAACCATCCTCATACTGCTTTATCTGGCAATAATGAACTCCGTGGTAACCTACTCACTCTGGAACAGCGCTCTGAAGTCGATACCTGTTTCTCTGGCCAGTTTTTTGATTTATCTGCAGCCGGTTTCCGGTGCCGTGGTTTCTTATATACTGTTTGGTGAAAAACTCGAGTCTGGCGGTCTAGTGGGAACGGTACTCATTTTTGTCGCCCTTACCATCGTTTTGCTGCCGCAAAGAAAGCCGGCAAAAGACGCCAGCACAATTATTGCCGAATCTCGCGCCTGATAGTAGAATACAAAGCGAATCAAAACAGGAGCACCTCAACACAATGCCGTTAAAAAACCTGCTGAAATCACTTCTCACTGTCGGGCTTGCCGTTTCTGTTTCTCATCTTGCAGCCATGACCCCTGAAATCCGCCTGCCTGAGTGGCAGCGCTCAAAAATAGATATTTCCGAGTGGCAACCCGAGCAAAGCCTTTTAACACTGAGAGTCGACATTGAAGCGCCAACGGTTCAACTCGAAAAAATATCTTCCAGGCTGTATCTGCCGGAAGCACTGAGCCAGGATACAGGAAAACACGAACGCCCCCAGCTCAAAAAAGGCGAGAGAGTGATTTTCATGCACCAGATCACTGTCAAATCAGGGTTTGCAGGCTGGGCTGAAATCGAGCTATCGGCACAGCCGGCAAAAGCCGAAATAATCGGATTGATAAAAAGCCAGCACAGCCAGGAACCGGTAACTGCTGCCATTCTTGAAGCTGAA
>JAKQQP010000401.1 GCA_029564115.1 Candidatus Rifleibacteriota bacterium
GCCGGGATCGAAACGGCATGCCGTGAAGCCACCGCGTTAAGAAAGAAGGTTTCCCGCAAAGTGCCGGTGTTCAGAGGTCTGCCACCTGATAGGGCATACAGCTGATTCGGGTTATCGAGATAGATCTTTTCAGGCTTTTCAAACTCACGCATGCCATAACCACTGCGGGTGACGGTTCTGATTACCCCGCAGTCTTCGAGATACTTCAGATAAGTCTTGAGAGTTCGCTCATCACCAATCTCGAGCAATTGCTTCAGACTCTTCAGATCAGGGGTAAAAGGAACGCACCCGGCAATAAATGCCAGCAACCGCTTAATTTTCATGATGCTGGCACCGGTCAGATTCGGGTAAATGGCCGGAAGATCCGATTCGACCGCGTGGTGCATATTCTGTTCAAGCGAGAGGTGGTAGAGCCTGACATCAGGGAATTCCTGAAAATATGGAAAACAGCCGTAAGCCAGATAGTCATGGAAAAGGGCAAGAATCTTCTGATGCTGACTCTCAACAGTGGCGGCAATTTCGGCCGCGATCTTCTCATGACCGACCAGAATATCTGACAACGAATAAACCAGCACAGACAGCGACAGCCTGATGCCGATAAATTCACGGAAAGACAGACCCGGCAGCGAAAACACTCCGGCCCGCCGCGAAAGATCATGACTGCCTTTACGGATTTCAAGGGCGGAACTGCCTGAGGCTACAACCTGAAGACCGGGAAAAGTATCGTAAATGCTTTTCAGTTCTTTCGACCAGGCCGGGGACGAAGAGAAGAAGAGGTTCCCACTGATGAACACCGATTAACACCGTGTTTGTTTTTTTTCAGGCCTTGCTGTAAGCGGATTTGTGCCAAGATCAATAGTTGGTGCGGTTGCAAGATTGTTTATCCTTTTTTCAAGGGCACCAAGGCCAGAAATAATCTCGTTAAAATCCGGGGCTACTCCAAAAAGCATTGCCTGCATTGCACGATAATCTCTTTGTAATTCTTCCAGATGATGGCCTGGTGGCAGCAACCGAATACTGCCTGGTTTCGCCAGGTCGTATCTTGCCCATGGACACCGGTAAAAGCGAGTTTTGAACTGCGCGACCGCTTCGAGAAGACTGAGCGAAGCCAAAGCAGAATCTGCGACAGGAAGCAGGCTTAAGCGATAAAGATCATAGTAATGCCGGGAAAATCTTGCCGGCAAAGCTTTATCCTGGCTACGATGAGCTTCCTGATGAAGAATCGTCGCTTTCTCCCAGAATGTTCGTTCTGCAGAAGTTGTTCTTACGGAAGTATGTGATTTTTCGAAAAACACAGGAAAATGCTCTGCCGCAAAACAACAGATCTTCCTTTCCTCGTTTGGCTGCCATGCCGCCAGAGGGCCAATTTCGAGTTTTATCTGCGGTATGATCGCTGCCAGAGCAAAAGCCCTCGGATACTTGAAAATCACTTCCTGGCTGGCAATGCTGAAAGATGCATTTCTTCCGATAAGTCTGCTTACATCTTCGACCAGTATCGGGAGAAATTTTTCGACAAGGAATTCACCAGCTCTGGCATTAGCCTCACGGCTTAGGGCATCCCGTTTTGTTGCACTGACGACTTGCCAGGGTTCATAAATTGAATAACCAAGTGAACGCCAGTCCAATATAAGATCAATATCTTCAGAAAACCTTGAAATGGCACCATATGATTTGGAAAGACTGGTTCCACCTTTAAAAACAAGCAGTTCAGCAAAAGGGCTGAGATGAAACAGGTAGTCGAGCATCTAGCAAACCCAGAAATCTTTTTCGACGATCGCGGCGTGTACATTCATTGCTCGGGCAGTTTCGCGAAAAAGATCCATTCTGTCCTTGTCCGGTCGGCGGGCAAATTTACGCAAAATTACACCTCATTCCAGCGCCAGCTGTTTGATCAACTCATAGACCCAGGAAGTGACATAGCGGCCTTCGTGCTCGGCCCGCCTGCGTTCGCCTGCAGTCAACTTCGTTCGTAGAATGCTGATAACAGTATCGTCAATGCGAGATCGACCCAGACTCTTCAAGGCCTGCACCAACAGTGCTGTTGTCGGCGACAAAACAGTTGTCTCACGGTTTGTGCGGTGAATAAATTCAATACTACCGCCACTCCAGTCGTATTTCCTCGCGGGGCCATCGCTGAAATACTGATAGTGCGCAGGAACCTGTGTTGACAAACCCAGTAAATTCAATGCCGTCTCACCAGATGGTGAAATTGTCCAGCCATGAGTTCGCGCAATAGCTCGAGCCATGGCATCCGGGTCGGGGCTGGCCGGCGCCTGGAAAAGACTGCTGAATACCGGATAATCATACACGCCGCGCAGCAACCGACGAATTTTCCCTGTTTCTGCCAGACGTGACAGAGTCTGACGAACTGTTTCAGCTGTTGCCAGATCGTGAAAATCCTTTGGGGTAAAGACAGCACCCCTGCCACGACCATAAATTCTTGAAAGTATTGTTTGAGACGTTGTTTTGTTCATATAAAACCACACGCTTTTGTCACTAAAAATAAACTTTTTTAGTGACAAAGTAAAGAGCTGTATGCAAATGGTTGCAGTTGCAACAAAAAACTCATTGGAGATTGTGAACAAGATGAACACAGAAGAGCAGGCCGAAGAGAAGAAAGAGTTTCCCACTGATGAACGCGGATGGACACGGATAGGCGCCAGATTTTTTGGGTTTAGCAGGCCTGGGAGAAAGAGTTGCCACGGATGAACACAGATGGACGCGGATTAGCTCGGATGAACCGCCGTGTTTGTGTTTTTGGGGGCTGGCCTTCGGCGGACTCAGAAACAGAGAGTACATCAGTGGAGGAGGCCGAAAAGCCATAAGGGAATCTTTCTGCCGACACCGACTTCGATATCATCCAGTGCCAGAAAAGAGTTGGGCGCGCGGTCGATCTGCGAAAAACCCTTGTTTCGCCCACCAATTTCGATGATCTTGTCATTATCGATGCGAAAATCGCCGCGGGCCGGGATCGAAACGGCATGCCGTGAAGCCACCGCGTTAAGAAAGAAGGTTTCCCGCAAAGTGCCGGTGTTCAGAGGTCTGCCACCTGATAGGGCATACAGCTGATTCGGGTTATCGAGATAGATCTTTTCAGGCTTTTCA
>JAKQQP010000432.1 GCA_029564115.1 Candidatus Rifleibacteriota bacterium
GTCGACTGGAAAGTTGACGAAACCATCTCAGAAATGCTTGCCAATAAAGAAATAAAGCCATGCATAGTGGTAGGAATTCCCAATTCCCCTGACAGAATGAAGGAACTCAACCTGTTTACGCCCGAAGGCAAAGCCTATGCCGAGTTTGTGGTCAAAGAGGTCAAACCCTTTGTCGAAAGCCGCTTCAATGTTTCTTCGCACCGACATGACAATGCGATAATGGGCTCCTCGATGGGTGGCTTGATGTCATTGCAGATGCTTCTGGCCTACAACGACGCATTTGCTCTCGCTGGCTGCCTTTCAAGCGCCTTTCAGAAAACTGACGGCAAAATTTTCACTCAGATACGCAAAGCTGCAAAATTGCCACTGGATTCGCGCATCTATCTCGATACCGGTGAATTTGAGCCACCAATCGCAGAAAGCTTTTTTGAGATGGTTGAGTTGCTCAAAAGCAAAGGTTATGAAGAAGATAAAAACCTTTTTGGCTTTTTCGATGCCGAAGCGACGCACAGTGAGGCGGCATGGGCCAGAAGACTGCATATTCCACTGAAGTTTCTGCTCGGAAAAAATTAGTTTGACATTAAACTAATTTAGTGTAATATCAGATTAGATGTTACTAATTTGATATCAATAAGGAGATAAGTATGAAAATTAAGTTTTTTCTGCTCGCAGTGATTTTAACCGCCACCTTCGGCATCAATCTTTATGCAGGTGCTGGCTGCGCCAGCTGCGAACATGGCCATGGCGCCGAAGTAAAGGCTGCCACCGAAGTTAAAACTGAAGTAAAAGCCGACGAATCATGCCCCGATGGCGTCTGCGCCTCTGATAAGCACGACCACAAAGCCACCGAAGCCGCGGCTAAAGAACCCGCCAAAGAATCTGGCGATGCCCCGGCGACCGTGAACACCCTGGGCCTCAAAACCCTCATCAGCAGTGGCGTTCCTCTCACCATTCTCGATGCCAGAGCAGGCAAATACGATGATGGAAGAAGAATTCCCGGT
>JAKQQP010000443.1 GCA_029564115.1 Candidatus Rifleibacteriota bacterium
CGAGCAGAGTGCCCATATCAAGCTCTTTCATAGCCTTATCGGTATCAACACCGATTATTGATTACTGCATAAACAAAATTAACCGGTTCTTCGGCCCGGCCTATCACCCGGGTTGCTTTTGCAGTTGCCGGCAAGGCGGCAGAAAAATGGCGCAGTCTGCTTTTTATAAAATGGTTTCGCTGTTAGAATGGATGAATGAAAAAAATCATGCTGCTTCTTGCCCTGTGCCTGCTCCCGGTTTTCTGGCATTTCGGCCATAGCGGTGCTGACGCCCATGATGTCTGGAAAAAGGTAGAGATAGATCTCAGCCAGATCGATGCCGCAGGGCTGCGCGGCCCGGCAGACGGTAAAGTGGCAGTGGCTTACGAATTCAGCATTCCCGATACCGAAGATGCCCAAAGCCAGGTTGCGGCGATCGATAAAACCGTGCAGTTCATGCCAGGTTCAAGTGGCAGAATCGGTGCACAGTCTGGTGAATGTCTGTGTATCGGCTCAACCCATCAGCCCGAATACCGGCAGGTGCTTTTTCGACTTGCCTCTTTGCCTTTTATCAGGCGCATCATCGTCTGCGATTTTGAATAATTTTTTATCGCCCGGATGTGCCAGACCTGATAAATTGTTACGGATCATCTCCCCCAGAAATCAAAAGCTGGCTGCCGGCGGCAGCACACCGAGATCAGGTAAAAGGAGGGCAGGCTTGCTCGAATCGATCAAAGAAATCGCAATCGCGTTCTGTTTTCTTTTTGCCCTGGTAATTGGCTTTTCAAAAGGCATGGAATGGCTCACTGAGCACGTTTTTCAGGCAACGATAATCGCCGGTTTTGCGATGCTGATACCGATGGCTTTTCTGCAGAGATTTTTAACCATGGGAAAAATGGTATTTACCCGTGAAGAAAAGAAAAGTATCTGGGGAGCAGTTTCGTTCGTTCTGTTCTTTGTCTTTTTTGCCTTTGCGGTTATGGACATAGAGGATTACGGCTTTGGCACAATCGGTCTGCCTTCGGGCGCTCTCGGTATGCTGGCCATGTATCTTGCTCTGCATGACCTGGAAAGTCTGAAAATACCCCAAAAATTCGAAGACGACCCGGAAATGCGCCGGAACAAAACAAAAACTGAAGAGATTTCTGCTGCGTCATAAAAATCTCTGGTCACCCATTAAGGTCAGGGTTTATCATGCTAAACATGAAACTGACCGGCACACTGCTAAACCTAATGTTTTTAACCCTCTGCACGACTCTTTGTTAGGCGCAGCAGACACATGTCACCTTTGCCTATAACCGGGCCTGGTTCACACTCACCGGCATCGACAACTGGGAATTCAAACAGGCTGAAGCCGAACCCCTGCCCCCCGAACTTGAATCTCAAAATGAAAAATAATCACCCGGAGTCAAATGCCGAATAACACAAAACCCGCCAACAAGGCGGGTTTT
>JAKQQP010000488.1 GCA_029564115.1 Candidatus Rifleibacteriota bacterium
CGGCCACGCTCCCAACGGGCGAATCGCGGTTCAAAAACTCTTCTCACAGAAACCCGATCTGCTGCTGCTTGCCTGCAACCTGCCAGAAATGTCGGGTTTCCAGGTTCTTGCCGAAATTCGTGAAAAACAGGTTGACTGCGGCGCCATCATGCTTGGCAATTCCAACGCAGATCTTCAGAAAACCGGTGTTGCGGCTCTCACTGCCGGTGCTTTTGAATTTCTTGCCAGACCTGACGGTGAAACTATCGAAGAAACCAGCCGACTTCTTCGACCGCAGCTGAAACTGGCGGTTGAGACTTTTCAGGAAAGACTGCGCATCAGGCGCATGATGGGTCTCGGGATCCGAAAAACTCCTTTAACGGCAGGGCTGGCAAAAAATCCTGCAGACAACCAGAAAAAATCTGATTCATCTGCTGCAGTAAGAAACCGGCAGAATGTCGGTTTTGCCGATCTTATCGTTATTGGCATTTCCACAGGTGGCCCGCCGGCTCTCGCCGAAGTGCTGGCCAGCATCACACAGCCTCTTAATATTCCTGTGATAATCGTTCAGCATATTCCGCCCTTTTTTTCAGGGCCGTTGGCTACTGGTCTGCGTGAAAAATCAGGTCAGCAGGTTTACGAGGTCGTCGACGGCATGCCTCTCGAACCCGGAAAATTTTTCCTTTGCCCGGGTGGCGCCCACCTCAAGCTGGTTAAAGAGGCAGGGCCCGGCAGTTATCAGCTGCGACTTTCTGATGATCCGCCTGAGAACAGCTGCCGCCCTTCGGTTGATTACCTGCTGAAATCGGTTGTAAATTCATTTGCCGGTAATCTTGCCGTGCTGATAATGACAGGTATGGGTTCTGACGGCTTGACTGGCGCAAGACTGGTTAAAAAAGCCGGTGGTTATGTGATGGCCCAGAATGGTGAATCGTGTGTCGTTTACGGCATGCCCAAGGCAGTTATTGAAGCCGGGCTTGCCGATGAAGTTCTCTCTCTCAACGAGATCCCTGCCGGAATCCAGAGAATCGCCCGTCGCGATGCCATCGGCAGTTCATTCTCACGCCCTTCAGATTCTGATGTATGTAGGAGATGAAGACATGAGCATAAAGCTTGACCGCAATGAGCTCTCATTATGGATTCAGCTGATATTTGACCTGACCGGCATTTCTCTTAACCACGAAAAGGAATACCTGATCCGTGAGCGGCTACATTGTCTGCTCGAAAAATACCGCTGCAGTTCGTTGAGTCAGCTTTATTTCATGGGGCGTGAAGAAAAAAACTTCGAATTGCGCGAAGACATCATCGATCAGATTACTACCAAAGAGACCTCGTTTTTTCGTGATGTGGCACCATTCGAAGCTCTGCGTCTGAACATTCTGCCGGAACTGCTGCGTCGCTGCCGTTCTTCTGC
>JAKQQP010000652.1 GCA_029564115.1 Candidatus Rifleibacteriota bacterium
GGTTCCTTTTCCGGGAAAACCCGATGTCAGCTTGTGCATGGCCAGAACCCCGCTTCTCGAAAACGGAGTTCCCGAGTTCTTTGCCCTTTTCGACTCCATTGGAGTATTGTTCTCAAAAGGTTTCAACCCTGATTTCAAGCATCTGATGAAGCTCGCACGCGAAAATATCACTCATGAAATGCAGGTAGAAGAAAACCTTTACCGCATCAGAGTATTCAACCACAGTAACGACCGCTACATCATGACTGGCTACCCGGCTCAGAGAGCGACTTTGTCACGCAGTCTCGTCGATGAACTAATGCTGCGCCTGGCTCTTCTGGAAGTAATCGGCCTGCTGCTGCTTGGTTTTTTCCTTGGCAGAAAGCTTTTTGCGCCCCTTGGCGCCCTAAAACATGGCATCGAACAGATTGCAGCAGGTCACTGGAAAGAAATTCCCCTCGATCAGCCACCGATGCAAAACAGCGGTTACGAAATCGAAAATGTCGCCAGAAGTTTCAATATGATGGTCAGAGAGCTGTCGTCGGCCCAGACCCGTCTTATAGAAGTTCAAAAAGAACTGGCCAAAAAAGACAAAATGGCGGCACTCGGCCGTTTTTCAGCCGGCATTGCCCACGAAATAAACAACCCCCTCGGCACTATTCTCGTCACAGCTGGCATGCTAAAAGAAGCTGCTGCGGGCGGCACCGCCATTGCCCCTGAAGATTTCGACGCGATTCTTGAAGAAACGCGCAGATGCCGCGACATCATCAGCACACTCCGTACTTATACGGGGCGAACGCAGCCACAGTTAACCGCAATCCCGGCCAGCGAACTCATCGCTCAGATCAAAAACTTTCTCGCTCACCAGACTGCTTTCAGCGACATCGGCTTCGAAATCGACTTCCCTGACAACTCTGACATGAACCTGATGATCGACCTTAAAGCCATGTATCAGGTCTTCAACAACCTGGTTAAAAACGCTCAGGACGCAATGGCGGAACTTGCCGACAAAAAAGTAAGGATTCATACAGAGCTTCTGACAGACCATTGCTGCCTCACAATACAAGACGCCGGCAAAGGATTCGACTGCCTGCCCGAGCATATTTTTGAGCCTCTGTTCACGACAAAAGCGCAGGGAACAGGTCTTGGCCTGGTGATCTGCCAGGCCATAATTGAAGGACATCACGGCACGATTGAGGCACAGCGAATCGATGAACGAACTGAGCTGATCATCAAACTGCCAACAGCAGAAATGCTCAAGAAGGCACAG
>JAKQQP010000515.1 GCA_029564115.1 Candidatus Rifleibacteriota bacterium
AAACGATGCCGCTAAGACCGGACGTTTTGCCTGGAGGGCAAAACGCGGGCGATTGCCGCAGGATGCGGCTTTTTCGACAGGACGTCGTTATGTCGCGTGAGCCAGGATGGCGGAAGCGACAGAGCCCGAGCTCCGGTCGTGCGAGCAGAGTGAGCAGATGGAACTATGAGGGTGCGAAGATCGCAGAGCGTTGCAATGACTGACCGGCCTTAATTATATATTTGGCCATAAACTAAGGTTGTGTTTGCGCTAGAGTTTTGTTTCTGCTTCGCCAGACTCGCAGTATGTATGTTAGAATTTATGCAATGAAAGAATTTCTTGTTGTAATTGAAAAGTCTGGAAAAAATTATTCGGCGTATGCGCCCGATGTTCCTGGTTGCGGGGCCACCGGTAAAACGCCGGAAGAGGCGCGTGAAAATCTCAGGGAAGCCATTATTTTTCACCTTGAAGGCCTGACTGAAGATGGCCTGCCTCTACCTGAACCACACACCACTTTCGACCGTATCGCAGTTTAATCAAATCGTTTTTTTATCTGCGTCCAGCCGAGTTCATCATCGGCCATTTTTTTATTCTTATTGATTCCTGCATAAATAAAGCCGAATGTTAGAGTGGGTAGGCACGGGGAGAAGTCGGGATTGCTTTTTCGGAAGCTTGTTTTGCACAGGAGGTGCTTATGTAGAACCGCGCAGGATAGAGCGGTTCTACTGAGCGATAACTTGATAAAGACATTGCCTGGCTGGAGCACCCGGCAACATCTATCCTGATGCTGCCGAGTATCGCTGACATCCTGTCAGCAAAAAAGCAACCCGACTGATAGACCGGGCCGCCGAACCGGGTAAACCGATTTTGATTTTTACAGTCATCAATAATTCACGTTTATCCGTGTTCATCAGTGGTTTATTCTTTTTTTCTTGATCCATGCCTATCTGTGGTTGCGATATTGGCAGATTGTGTTAAAATCACAAAAAATAAATGCGCACCGAACCCGGAAAGGAGTTTCCCCCTTTTATGTCGAAAGAATTTTCCAGAATCAGCATCGAGCACCTCGCTTCATGGATACTGCGCGAATATGACGAAACCTCACAGATCTTTGGTATTCACAAAGACCTGTTCTTCGTGCCGAAAGCCGACGACCCGTTCACTTTTACCAGATATGGCCAGCACCTTGAAAGCCCGCTCGGCGTCGCCGCCGGCCCGCATACCCAGATGGCCCAGAATCTCATCGCCGCCTGGCTCTGCGGCTCGCGCTATCTCGAACTGAAAACCGTGCAGACTCTCGACGAACTCAACGTCAGCAAACCCTGCATCGACATCCAGGACGAAGGCTACAACTGCGAATGGTCGCAGGAACTCAAACTCGACGCCAGCTTCGACGAGTATTTGAACGCCTGGATCATGCTGCATGTGCTGCGCCATAAATTCGGCTGGAACAACGCCAAAGGCCGTGGCTTCATTTTCAACATGAGCGTTGGCTACAATCTCGAAGGCATTCTCAAGCCGAACGTCCAGAAATTTCTCGAACGCATGGCCGATTGCGGCGACCTGCTTAAAGAAAAACTCGCCGTCATGCGCAAAATTTACCCGAAGATCGACGAAATCGAGATTCCGGCCATGCTTTCCGACAACATTACCCTT
>JAKQQP010000540.1 GCA_029564115.1 Candidatus Rifleibacteriota bacterium
AATTACACTCTGATGGCCGAAGCCGAGCAATTCAAACCCGAACCTGACCCGCCGGTTCTAGTCATCGCCCGTGACTACTGGAACACTGTCGAGCCATACGAAATAAGCCTGATGGCCGATGTGCTCGGCATGCAGAACTACCGTGGTTCAGAACTGCTTCGCCTTGAAGAAACGCGTAAATTCGAAAGAGAATCAAACGAAGCGCTGTATCGACGCGAGATGCAAAGCAAAAAAGTCAAATTACCCTCTGAGGTTCGCTCAGAGTGGGATGAAATAACCGAAACCCTGGTAGGCGAAAAGATTTCCGAGTAAGCTTGAAACAAAAGGAGAGGCGTATGAAAAAAGTCTGGCTGATTCTGGTTCTTGGTATCCTGACCATGTGCTTCCCGGCGCTGGCCGAAGACGAAGAAAACCCCGAAATGGAATCGCAGGTTGAGATCGATGTCGATTCGATCAATTTGCGTGAGCCTGTCGAACTCGAGCAGGCAGTCATGGAATACATGCTTGCATTCGAAGCTTATCAATCGGCAAGAAAGTCCAGTAACCCCGAAACCAGGGGCAAAATGGTTCAGTACATGAAGCAGTACCGCGAAGCATATGCCCGCTTTTTAAGCATGATGCGCGACGACAAACTCTACGAACCACAAAAACCGAAAAATCCGGCCGGTCGCTACAACCGCAAGCATGTCAAGCAGAAGGGGCACAAACGCCAGTGGCGCAATACTGCTGCCAAAGCAACTCGCGAAAAAGTGAAAAAACTGATAGAAGCAGGTGCCGAACCAGAGGCAATCAAAAAAGAAATTAAAGCAAGCCTGCCACAGATCCCGCTTTCGGTAGATCCAATCGATGCATTTTCAACAGGGCTATCGAGCGTATCGGGCTCAGCCACAGGGGTTGCCACCGGCAATTATCCCGTCAAGCCAGGTTACCCCTCTAAAGGTGATGATGATGACGACGATGATGACGATGATGACGATGATGACGATGATGACGATGATGACGACGATAAGGACGAAAAAAAATTGCCGCCGCTAAAGAAACCCTATCATAACTATCTGAAGCAATAACAGATAGACAAAGCAATGTCAGCGTTCTTCTTAAATCGAAAAGGTAATGTCTGGGCAGTGAGTCTGTTTTTTGCAGGCTCACTGCTCGTTTTATTTCTAGCTTTCAACAGCTTTTTTGCCGGCATCGACAACTGGTTGCATGACCTGTGGCTGGCCGCAAGGCTTAAAATCAACAGTGCCCAGGCAGGAAAAATGTCAGGCCTGCGCCAGCTCACTCCGACCAGGCCCATAGACGAAGAAATAACGGTTATCCTCATAGATGACCGCTCGATCCTCGGTATTCCGGGGCTGTTTCAGGGCGACCGGGAAATATATGCCAGTGCAGTCAGGCAACTGGCAAAGTTTCAGCCCAGAGTGATCGGGCTCGACGTGTTTTTTCCGGCACCGTCAGAAGACTACCCCGAATCAGACGCAGAACTGGTAAGCGCCGTAAAAGAAGCCGGCAACACTGTGTTGCGGGCATTCAGACGCGATGACCGTCGCATGACACCGCCTTTCCCGGCTCTGGCAAGGGCGACCGTTACCGCGCCGACCTATTTCAAGCAGCATCGCGACGAAGCTGTGCGCAGCGTCTCTCTGGCTTTTACCAACGAAGCGCAGAAGACTGTGCTGTCGTTTCAGACCGAAGTTTTTCGCATATTCAAAGGTCTCGATCACGACAATTTTGACATTTCCGGTGGTTCGATGTTTTGTCAGCAGCAGACCGGCCTGCAGACCATTCCTTTGGTTAACGGCGAATTCATGCTGCTCAACTATGACGTATTTCCCAGAAGTTTTCGAACCTTTTCATTCTACGACCTTCTCCATGACAAGATTCCAGAAGAAGCCATCAGAGGCAAAGCTGTTCTGGTGGGGGCCGCAAGCTCCATGACCGAAGAAAAGCATTTCACCCCCATCAAAGGTAACGAATATTCGCCCTTTCTGAATGCAATTACTCTCAGGAACCTGCTGAATCAGAGCTATCTCACCCCGCCCCCCGCCTGGCAGGGAACCGTGCTCGCCGTTTCCCTGCTGCTGCTTTTGCTCGCAGTGCTGCCGTTTTTGAACCCGGTGCCGGCAGTGATTCTGTGTCTGCTGATAACCGGTTCGCTGCTTCTGGCTTCTTTTCTGGCTATGACCATAGAAAACCTGATGTTAGACGTTTCTGCCAGCATATTTGCTACGGCACTCACCTTTATTTTCGCTTTTGGTCGGCGATATTACGCTGAACTGTCAGAGAAAATGCGTATAAAAACGGCTTTTCAGCATTATGTCACCGCTTCGGTCGTCAACGAGATTCTTAAAAATCCTTCGAAACTCAATCTGCATGGTGAAGAGCGCAACCTGACAATTTTTTTCTCCGATATCGAAGGTTTTACAGCCCTTTCGGAAGGTATGTCGCCACTCGACGTGGTCAGCCTTCTCAATGAATATCTGACGGCCATGACCGAGATCATTTTTAAATTTGATGGGCTGCTTGATAAATACGAAGGTGACGCGATAATGGCGGTCTTCGGTGCCCCGGTCGATCAGAAAGACCACGCTATCAGAGCCTGTCGCTGCGCCCTTGAAAATCAACGCATTCTTAAAAAGCTCAGAGAAAAATGGAAAAGCGAAGGTCGCCCGGAAATTAAGGTCAGAATCGGTATAAACACAGGGCTGGTAGTGGTTGGCAACATGGGCTCGACCATGCGTTTCGACTACACGGTCATCGGCGATAACGTCAACCTGGCTGCCCGCCTGGAAACCGGAAACAAGCTTTTCAACACCGAGATTCTCGTCAGCGAAGAAACCGCCATGCTCGCAGAATCAGCGGTAATTTCACGTTATCTGGCTAAATTGAAAGTCGCCGGCAAAAAGAATCAGGTCAAAGTTTATGAAGTGCTCGCCGATCGCCTCAGTTACGATAGCCTGACACTTGAACAGGCCATGGTATCCAAAACCGCTTACGAGTCGGCATTAGCCGAAGTTGAAGCCAGAAACTTCGCCGAGGCAGAAAAGATTCTGGCCGATTACCTCAAAGAAAACCCTCTCGATAGACCAGCCAAAGCCCTTCACAGCAAAATCAAAGGCTTTCTCATAGTTCCCCCGCCCCTCGGATGGGAAAACGTCGTCACCCAGGATTTAAAATAACAACACTGATGAACAAGAAAATACCCAACCACGGATGAACCCGAATAAACACGAATGAGATAAAAAACTAATCGCTGATTAAAACTATTAACACAGCAATAAAAGTGGTCGTTTACAGGCCTTCATAATATAGAAAAAAAACACCAGCCACGAATAAACACGGATGAGATAAAAAACTAATCACTGGTTAAAACCATTAACATGGCAGCAAAAGTAGCCGTTTACAGGCCTTCATAATATAGA
>JAKQQP010000550.1 GCA_029564115.1 Candidatus Rifleibacteriota bacterium
AGGCATTTGACTGCTCTGTCAATCAAGCCGGGTTTTCTTTTTTCGAGATCTTTCTGCAATTCTTCGAAAGGATACGGAAAACCGCAGCGACTGACAATGGCATGCAAAACCTTTGCAGAATGGGGCTTGAAAAACCTTGCATAGAACCCGAGCACGGCTTTTAAACCTTTATTGTGCCGCAAAAGCGATTCAAGCAAAGCTTCAAGAATGTATTCATCAGCCTCAGCGTCGGTTTCAGACAAAACCGTTTCAAGTATTTCCCGTGCCTCAGTGGCACCGGTCTGACCGAGGCCAAGCAGGCTGTGAAGGGTCTCGATGCTTGAAAAACCGGGTTTCTGCCTTCTTTCGGCAAAAAGGGGAATCCAGCCCGGTTCATTATTCCTGGACAGATAATCGGCTATCATGCCGGCAATATAACCCGTCTGGTTTTTATATAGTTCGGCAAGCGGGGCAACGTATTTTGGATCAGGAAAATCCAGCAGATATTGCAGAGCTGCTAACAGAACATCTTCGTCGTTATCTTTAAGCAGCAGATCGATGATTGCCACGCCGTCACGTCCATGGATAAATCTGGCTCTTTCGCAGGCCCACCTTCTCACTTCGGGGTTCCGGTGTTTCGCCAGACTGATGAGGCTGCTCATTTCAATTATTTTTATGTTCATTAAAATTTCTCCATGATCTGGAACACCGTGTTTGTTTCTTTTGCAGGCCATGTCAGGAGGCTGGAGGGGCAAAGGTTGCCGGGCAAAATCAGCTCAAGATCTCGATTTCAATATGTGTGTGTTCCTGCATTTTTTTGAAATCCTGGTCAAATGTTATAAGTTTCGAACAATACCGCTCAGCAACTTTAAGGTGAACCAAATCGTTAATATTCCGCAGATAGTCCAGTTCCAGGCCAAGCTCCACAGCACTAATAAAATCTTCCTGTGAGATTTCCCAGGCAATATATTTTGAATACCAGGTGAAATCGCCCCTGATCAATTCCGCATCCATGCGAAGTTTTGCCATCGTAAAGACCAGTTCTTGAAGAACCAGTAACGAAAGGCGCAACTCAGAACTTTCTGCCAGAGACCTGATAAGGCGCAAGGCCTTTTCTTTCCTGGCGAGATCCTGCTAGATACCAGCGAAAACAAAAACATTGGTATCAAGGTAAATCATTGTTCATGTCCTGCATCAGTTTGTCTATGTCTATATCAGGTGCAACCTTGAAATGACGCTGCTGCAATGCCTCGAAGAACTCCATGTTTTGGCGGGTCCATTCAGATGTTCGATCTGCAAAGTTCCGGGAAGAAGCTTCAGCCTTGAGATTCTTGATCATTATCAGAAATTTTCCGCGAAGCTCTTCGGGCAACTGGCGGAAATCATCAAGAATTCTGTCTTCAAGAGAATTTCTTGTGTTCATAAAACTATCCTCGATTCCAGAATATACACGAACGATTTTAGCAACTTCAAAGGTGCCGGGCAAGTTATCTTTGTTCTCCGGAAACGTTTCTCGGCAGTTTCATGCGGCTATGACTTCTTCTCTGACAAAGTGCAGGCATAAGAGAAGAAAGAGTTTCCCACGGATGAACGCGGATGGACACGGGTAAACAAAGTGTTTGTTTTTTTAGGAGGCAGAAGAGAAGAAAAAAGCGCAAGAGACAAGGCGTGGGCCCTTCTGTTGGCCAGGGAAAGGGTTTTTGGAACTTGTCAGGCTGATAAACCCGGAAAAAGTTCGACAAACCCGCTTCATACCTTCTCATGATAACATCTTTCGGTACATTGTGACCACCATTTAAGACGCGCTCTGCCACACGACCGACCGCACAGCAGAGTGATGGACTGAGAAGACTGGTCAAGGCGGTAGGTGATGAAGCCATGCATCGATAAGGCTCACACTGGCGCATGCTTTTTCCTTTTTTGCTTTTCAGTTGATTTACCTGTGAGACATGCCCACGGGCAAAAAACTGGAGGGAAAAAATGTTCAGAGTTAAATCTTTTGGTTTTCTCGCAGCGTTTCTTTTCATTGGCCTGGTCTGCCCGGCCGCAGACAAAGGTTCTGAAGGCAGATTTCTTCAGATTATCAGTGGCAAATACAGATTC
>JAKQQP010000575.1 GCA_029564115.1 Candidatus Rifleibacteriota bacterium
AAACTGATACGTTTTTGTAACGAAATCAATCAGCGCTTCGACAGGGCAACCCGCATCTTGTTGTGGCTGAGGCTGGCCGAGCTGATTTCGGATCGGCAAGGCGAAGAAACCGAGACCGACGATTATCTGACATTAGCTGCCGACAGCCTGAATATTGAGAGCGAAAGTCAGCAGGCATTGCGCCAACTCATCAGCGATAGCACCACACCGGGAAAAAGCGACATACGGATGCAATTACCTGGCATGTTATCATGGCACGATGCTGCCTCGGGATTGTTGCTGGCAAAATTCTGCGACAGGGGCTTTTTAATGAACGACCACCCTATCGTTGTAAATACAATTGCCGAAATAAAGCCGGGAATGGAAATTGGCGATAATAAAGGCAACAGCATAAGTTATACCATGCTGATGCGGCAATATTGCGGTTTACACGCAGCGACAATCGGTGTTGAACTGAATCATGTGAAGTATAGCTACCGGAACAAAACCGTGTTGCAACCGGTCAGTCTGACGATCGAAGGGCCTGCAGTGGTAGCGCTATCGGGCAGAAGCGGATCGGGTAAAAGCACCTTACTCAGGCTGATGGCCGGAACGCTGCGCCCTGAAACCGGAGTAATCCGGATTTATTCAGAGCATGGCGATTCGGTAAAAAGGGGTTATGTGGAGCAGGACGAGGCTTTTATCGCAGAGTTTACCGTGGAAGAAATTCTGCATGAGCGACTTGACCTGCTCAAAGAAGCAGGGCTTGTTGCCCGGCATATCGGCAGCGAAATTGTTTCGGAGGTTGCTGCAAAAACCGGTTTAACAGGTCAATTGCATCAAAAGGCGGGAAGTCACGGGCAATCACAGTTGTCGGGAGGGCAGCGCAAGAAGCTGGCAATCGCCTTGCAGTTGCTCACTTCGCCCGAAGTATTACTTCTCGACGAGCCTACCAGTGGTTTATCGTCGGGTGATGCCATCGAAATGATGACAATCGTTAAAAACCTCGCAGCACAGGGCTGTCTGGTAATATGTTCGCTGCACCAGCCTTCGTTTGAGTTGCTTCACCAAACCGATTACCTCTTACAACTCGACACAGGCGGTTTTCCGGTGTATTATGGCGAAACGTCCGGGGCTGCC
>JAKQQP010000580.1 GCA_029564115.1 Candidatus Rifleibacteriota bacterium
CAGCAGTCTCTGGAACTGCTTATTGGGGTTCGAGTCCCTGCACCCCAGCCGCAAGCCCGCTGCAAAGCGGGCTTTTGTATTTTCCGGCGTTCATCGACTTTTCAAAGCCTGCCATTTTTCGCCAGACAACCGCAACTCCCCAATTTTTCACTCCGATATGGAGAAAAAACTGGAGAAAAGCATGGAAACTTTCCTGTTTTTCTTCATGTTAGCAAATTCAGATTACATCGCTTTTTCAAGCAATGCAACCAGCAAAAAAGCATCGAACCCCAAACCGATTTTAAAAAATAGTTAATCTGAATTGCCTTCCAATTAGGTTTATCACTTAAAATTCTTGATATGGCTATTCTTCTGCATAAATACAGATTTAAGAACTCGACCATTATCAAACAGCGACTGGCTCACATCGGCCGAGCGTATAACCGCACCAACCTCAAAAAAAAAGCTAATATAATAATCCGCTAAAGTTCAATTGTTAAATATTTGCCAGTCAACTTTGGGTCTTGTAAAATCTGGTCAATTTAACCATGGGAAAAAAAATGAGAGCAAAGGAAAGTCAGAAAAAGAATGAAATTTTGAGAATCGTAAAGCTCATACGAGCCCAAAATGTGGTTCTCGACTCCGACCTCGCTCGTTTGCTCGGCATAAGCACAAGCAAGCTTAACGAAAAGACAAGTAATAACCTCGGCTGGATTGGTGAAGAAGAAAAATTTAAGTTATCAGAAGAAGAAGTTAACTTCTTGATGTCCTCAAATGAGACATCTAAAAATTACCACCTGAAAAATAGAAATGGTCATCCCTCGGCATATTCCTTGGAAGGCGCTATGAAAGCAGCAATGCTTATAAAATCCAATACGGCCCTTTCTTTCATAAAGGCCATGGCAAACATCCTTCAAAGCGACTACACTCCTTTTGATTATCAGGAAGCCAGCCGTGAGGAATTCCAGTCGCACTGCAGAGAAATTCAAATAAAATTAGCAAACAAACACACACCATCGGAAATAGACGTTATTAACGAGGATCGGATAATTACAGAAGAATATCGAAAGTTTAGTTTGGCAAAGACACTAAAAAATAGCGCAGAAAATTTGCCAGGCTGGGCAATACTTATAAATGTTTCCAACCTGCTTTGCCTGAAGCTTCCCTGCCCAAGCTGGCTACAAACTGAATTTAAGAAAAAAATAAACGCCGTTCTAATTGGAAAATGCAGCGACTTTGGGGAGACGGAAAGCTTCGGAAAGGGCGTGGCTGGAAAAAGAGACAGAATTCGAAGCCAATCTGAAATTGGCCAGAATATTTTAACTCTCACCGAACTTTTACTTTCTGCAGACAAACGTATTGCAAAGGAAACAGGCCAAAAACGCCGCCTGAAAAAAGAAGAAACAGACCAAAATAACGAAACAAGAAGAGAAAGCGTGTTCAGGGTGTTGGGAAATCAGGAAACACTTATAAAAATGCTTCTGGAACTAAATGTTATGGATAATGACGAAATAGAAAAGCACATCAATATTTTGAAGGATATTGCCGAGCTGGATGCACCAACCATAAATCGTCTTTACAAAGCCGAAATCAAAAAGAATAAAAGCTGGTAAAAATAACACACACCAAACTTCCCGGCTTTCGATGCGGGTTTCCGGTTGCCAGAGGCGTTTAAACCGTGTATACTGGACATAGAAAAAAGGTTCACGAAGCTAAAAAAAATCCAAGCCCCGAAAACCCTCTAGACACGGGTATTCTAACAGCTTTTCGCCAAAAAAGCAAGTTGTGGGCGAAGATTTTCTGAGGCGGGAACCTTTTTAAAAATCTTGCTTCAGGAGACTTCCATGCCTTCAATCAAAACCCTTCGTTAACGACGTAAACGCCTCTTTCCTTTAAAGCTCACCAACATTTTAAATAGTTCGGTGCCCCCTTTGGGCACTGAAAAAATTGTCGCGTCAAAAAAAACGCGACAGCAGGAGATTTTTATGCCAACAATCAAATTCTCAGTTATCAGATCAGACCACGTTTTATCAAAATCTTTTCATCTCGGACCAGACGGCGAGCTCCTGCAAGACCAGGGGGGGCAGATGACAGAGGGATTTGTCGAAGTTCGCCAGGTAACTTCTCTGGCAGAGTTCGCTCAGGAAATTACAAATGCCACACCACATCATGCGTTCTGCTACGGAATCCCTCTTTTACAGCCAGGAGAAAGAAAAAGAATCGTAACAACGAGTCAGCTGCCTTTTGAAACTGGCGCTATAGCTAGAACTAACACATTTTTTGGATGGCATCTTGGTCCCAGCATTGGGATGATCGACCACGATTCTTCACCAGATGGGCGATGTTATTCGTGCGACGAGCTTGTCGAGATTTTTGACGAGGCCGTCCCCGAACTGGCGTATACTGAAATACTTTGGGTTCCAAGCAGCGGCAGCTGCATTTACAACGCCGAGACTGGCGCTGAGTTACGCGGAATTCGAGGCCAGCGCTTTTATTTTTCCATCGACGATGGTCACGAGATAGAGCGTGTCACTGATACTTTATTTAAGAAACTTTGGATGGCGGGTTATGGCTGGATAAAAATCGGCAAGAGCGGGGCATGTCTAACACGCACACTCATCGATGACTCCGTCTATCAACCATGTCGTCTCGACTTTGTTGGCGGTGCATACTGTAAACCACCGCTGATACAACGTCGTGGCAATCCAGTTTTAATCCCGGCTCGCAAACAATAATGGAGATCAATATGCTCAAGAATTCCAATGTACCCCATCTCACGATTGCTCAACTTAATGCGTATAAAACACTTGTCAGCGAGGCGAAACGCTCATTGAAGCCTGAATCAGAAAAAGTCAAAAGCAAGTATATCGAGTCCGAACTGGAAACAACCTCTGACATTGACAAAGACAAGGTCAGAAAGCGCTTAACGGCCATGCTTGGTGACGAAGGCATTTTATACGGCGATCACAAGCTTGCATACCTCAGCGAAGATGGCAGCCTTAGGACTTTTTGCGTCACTGATGTTTTCGCCGACAAAAGCCTTTATGACAAGAAACGCATCTTCGAACCTACAGAAAGCGATTACGGTGATGGCCGCCCGGTTGCCATACTCAATGCCTCAGGACCGAGACCTTCTGTTTATTCGTTTGCCCACGGGGGCAAAAAATATCATTTGGTCCGCGAGTCACTGGACCAAGCGGGTAACTTATGCTCTCGGGCTCTTTACAATCCGCACAAGAGCACCGACATGGGTAATGCTGAACGTTTCCAGCGTCTGGCAGGCAAAAAGGCTATTTTTGTTGAGAACATGGGCTGGTTCATGTGGGACGGCAGGCGATACGTGTACAATCCAATGGGCGTGAAAGAGCTCTACAAAAGTCTTGTGATTAGTGAGTTATATGAAGAAGTGGTTAGCAAGGCCAAAGAACACGACACCATAGGTGTAGAGGACCTTGCAAAATGGGCTAAACGGAGCGAGTCTGACAAAAATATTGTTTCAGCATTGAATTCTGCGGCAAGTATGCCAGATTTTTTTGTCAAATCGGAAATGCTGGATGCTGATCAAATGGTTTTGAACGTCGAGAATGGCACCATCGATTTGCGAACGGGGGAACTGCGGAAACATGACCCGGACGACTTAATTACCAAACTTGCACCGGTTATCTTTGATCCTGATGCACAGGCTCCAACATGGAAACGAGTTTTGGACAGAATTTTCTCCAACAACCAAGAGATGATCGACTTTTTTAAGCGCGCATTTGGGTATTCTCTGACCGGTATGATCAACGAACAGTGCTGGTTTATACTTCACGGCGCAGGTGCCAACGGAAAAAGCCTGACCATAAATTGTTTGAAAGAAATGATCGGCGACTACTCTGGACCGGCCGCACCAGAATTACTTATGGCATCTCGAAGCGGTAGCGATAGACACCCGACCGAGTTGGCTGATTTAAAAGGAAGAAGAATGGTTGTCTGTCAGGAAACCGAGGAAGGGCGAAGGTTATCCGAAGTGCTGGTCAAGCAAATGACAGGTGGAGACGCAATCAAGGCCAGATTAATGCGACAAGATTTTTTTGAATTTTTGCCAACTCATAAAATCTGGCTGGCAACCAATCACAGACCAATCATCAAGGACACGACCGAGAGCACGTGGCGACGAATCCGCCTGATTCCTTTTGAAATAGTTATTCCGGAGGCCGAAAGAGACCAAAAACTGCCAGAAAAACTGAAAAAAGAATGGCCTGGAATCTTAAACTGGGCTGTCGAAGGTTGCTTGGAGTGGCAGCATAGCGGTTTAAATCCGCCAACCAAAATTATGAACGCGACCAAAGACTACCGTGGTGACCAAGATCTGCTCGCAAAATTTATCTCCGAGGAATGCTATTTGCATCAGAGCGCAAGAACCAAGCTGAGCGACCTTTACGAAGCTTACACTACCTGGTGCGAAAAAAATCACGAGCAAACTAAAACAAACAACGCTTTCAGTCGAGCGTTGGCAGAACGGAGCTTCGAGAAAGAAGTCTGTGGCATAACCTATTACAAAGGTATTGGCTTGAAAATTAATGTAAAAACTTCTTTACCAGACCCGGAGTATGAAAAAATCCTCACCGAAAAAAAACTCAAAGATATTCAATGTGAAAAATCTAAAGAGCACACTATTTCTGAATTAAAAGACGATCCTGAACAAACGAAACACTAAACTCTCGGAGGATTGGAGTTTTTTGTGCAAATCCCGGTATACTTTTTCTAGTATTAATTTCTTAGGGTTTATATCGGAAAATAATCAAAAACCTCCAATCCTCCATATGATCACTTGTTGTGACGCTTTTCTTAATCAAACAGCCCACTCGGCGCAGAGCATTTCTGCCTGTGTTAAAACGGTTCTGGTCGCCTCTTCCTGGAGATCCGGTGGGTAACCGTGCTTTTTCAGGATGCGCTTCACCATGACTTTGATCCTGGCACGGGCACTTTCACGAACGGTCCAGTCGATCGATACGTTTTTACGCACCTGGGTAACCAGCTCGGCGGCTATGACTTTCAGCTCATCATTCCCCATGGCCTTGACTGCGCTTTCGTTGGCAGCCAGAGCGTCATAAAAGGCGATTTCATCATCGTTAAGGCCAAGGTCTTCGCCGCGCTTCGTTGCCGCGCTCATATCCCTGGCCAGGTTTATCAGTTCTTCGATTATTTCCTGGGTTGCGATAGCCCGGTTATGATAGGCATTGAGCGTTTTCTGCAGCATCTCACTGAACTGCCGGCTCAATACCAGATTCCGCGTTGACCTGGCCTTGATTTCATCTTTCAATAACTTCGCCAGCAGTTCCGCTGCGACGTTTTTATGTTTGAGTCCGCGCACTTCGTTCAAGAACTGATCCGACAGAATTGAAATATCGGGCTTTTTAAGGCCAGCGGCGGCAAAGACATCGATGACGCCTTCGTCAGTCATGATCGCCTGCGACACCAGTTGCCGCACTGCATGATCAAGTTCTTCCGGGGTCTTCTGTGAAGCAGTGTTTTTGGCAAACTGTGCTTTTATAGCCTGGAAAAATGCCACATCATCGCGAATTTTCAGAGCATCATCTGAGGCAGCACAGAGAGCGAAGGCCCTCGAAAGCTCGGTTATTGTCTTAACAAAGCGCTGCTTGCCGTTTTCCTGCTGCAGAATGTGTTCCTGACCAGCCGGCAGTAATGCAAGTTTCTGGGCCGGGGTTCCGCTGACCCAGGCACCCCAGTCGAAACCATGCAGCATATCGCAGGCAATATTATATTTTTCCAGCATGACGGCGATTGCTTTTTTGGTGTCAATACTGGGCGAGCCCTTACCACCACTCTGAGTATAGGTGGCCAGTGCATGTTTGAGCTGATCGGCAAGACCCAGATAATCAACGATGAGTCCACCCGGTTTATCGCGAAACACACGGTTCACTCTGGCGATTGCCTGCATAAGGCCATGGCCGCGCATGGGTTTATCGGCATACATGGTGTGCAGGCATGGCGCATCAAAGCCGGTCAGCCACATATCACGCACAATGACAATTCTGAAGGGGTCTTTGCTGTCTTTGAAACGATTAGCCAGAGCCCGGCGGCGCAATTTATTACGTATATGCTTCTGCCATTCCGGGCCATCATCGGCACTTCCGGTCATGACGATTTTAACGACACAGTTTTTCTTTCGCTCAGCTTCGACATCATCTTCCGCATCACCGGCCCAGTCCGGTCGCAATTTTATTATGGCAGCAAAAAGATCGACGCAGATACGGCGACTCATGCAGACAATCATGGCTTTCCCGTCCATGGCTTCGAGCCGGCGCTCAAAATGATCGATGATATCGCGGGCAATCAGAGCAATGCGCTTCGGATCGCCAACCAGAGCTTCGAGTGCTGCCCACTTCGATTTAAGCTGCTGCTTTTTCTCGTCTTCTTCGCCTTCGGTGATCTCTTCGAACTCTTCGTCGATATGCGGCAACTCGGCAGCGTTCAGTGAAAGCTTTGCAATACGGCTTTCATAATAGATCGGCACGGTCGCGCCATCGGCAACTGCGCGTTGAATATCATAGATACTTATGTAATCGCCAAATATCGCCCGGGTATTGGCATCGGTCTGCTCGATCGGCGTGCCGGTGAATCCGATAAAAGAAGCGTTGGGAAGGGCGTCGCGCATGTTGCGAGCCAGACCGTCTATCAGGTCATACTGACTTCTGTGCGCTTCATCAGCAATAACAACGATATTCTGCCGGTCTGAGAGCAAATTTACTCTGCTGCCGCGTTCTTCCGGCATGAATTTCTGTATCGTTGTAAAAATTACCCCGCCGCTGGCGACTTTTAATAAAGTTCTCAAATGCTCGACCGATTCGGCCTGAACCGGCATCTGATGCAATATTTCATGGCAGCGCTGAAACTGCCCGAACAGCTGGTCATCGAGATCGTTACGGTCAGTCAGCACTACGATAGTAGGGTTCTGCATCGCAGGATGTCTTACGATTCTGGCGGCATAGAACAGCATGGAAAAGCTTTTTCCTGAGCCCTGGGTATGCCAGACAACCCCGGCCCGTCGGTCACCCTTTTTGCCGCTCTGCATCGGCCCGGCCCAGTAAGTGCCGGAATCCTCCCTGAAGGTGTTATCAATCATATTGCTGGCTCTGATCGTTTCCTGCACCGCCATGTTAACGGCATGAAACTGATGATACCCGGCAATGATCTTATTCAGCCGGTCACTGTCAGTATCTTCTTCGAAAACGATAAAATGCTGCAGCAGGTCCAGGAAACGCTGTTTTTCAAAGACTTCTCTGATCATCGTTTCAAGTTCGAGCGAAATTTGCTGCGCTTCGACATCTTCTCCGACCGACCGCCAGACTTTAAACCATTCCTGCGATGCAGACAGTGAGCCGATACGTGCCTGCAGGCCATCAGAAACCACAAGCACTTCGTTATAATTCATCAATGCGCTGATCTGCGCCTTGTATGTCTGCAGCTGTTGATATGCAGACCAGATCGTAGCATTCTCGTCAGCGGCGTTCTTGAGTTCGATAACACCCAAAGGCAGGCCGTTCAGGAAAATAACTATGTCAGGTCGCCGGTTATGTTGCCCTTCAGCCACGGTAAACTGGTTCATTGCCAGCCAGTCATTGGCATCTGGTTTATCGAAAGAGACAAGCCTGACGCGATCACCGGCGATACTGCCGTCAGGTCGTTTATACTCGACTTCGACACCATTGCGCAGCATGCCGTGAAAGCGTCTGTTATTCTGCAGTAATGACGGACTGACCTGGTGGCAGACTTTGCTGAAGGCATCTTCTCTCGCCGCCGCCGGAATCTTCGGATTCAGCCGTTCTATTGCATTCCGCAGCCGATCATAAAGAATGACGTCTTTGTAAGAGTCTCTTTCGGCCCCCGGTTCGCCGGGGGCGCATTCCGGGCCGTATGCTGTCGGATAACCAAGCTCTGAGAGCCAGGTCATCGCCGCCTGTTCAACTGTTGATTCGTTAAATGTCATGCTGTCATTCCTGGGCCTGGGCTTCCTGAATTTCTTTGAGCGTTTTACCGCTCTTGGTTTTCCATGCAGTGCGCCCATTGGCAGAACGGCCCAGAACTACTCCGGCAGCGGTTGATGGTGAATTGAACAGATAATCCTGAGTGAAGACGTAATCATCGCCAGCAGCTTTCAACACACCATTTTCAACTAAAACTGCCCGCAAAAGCTTTATATAATGACCGCAAGACGGTGATTCAGCTTTCGAAGATCCGCTGTCTGACTTCACCACGAAACCATCTGAAGTTTCCTGACCCTCGGCCTTTATGCCCTTTCCTGACAGATAAAGAGTTTTACCGCTTTGGGGCGAGCTTGCGGCTGCGGAAAACACACTCAGACCCAACAACGGACAGCACAGCAGAATCTCAGACAGGAAACCCTCGGCATCAGCAGCGTCTGCTTCTGAAAGTGAAGGCAACGTCGGAACATTGCTGTTATCGAGCAGGCATCGTTTTGCTTTGGTTGCAAGTTCTACCAGGCGTGATTCCAGAAACTGAACATGGGCCTTATTGAGATTTTCGTCTTTACTGGTAAAGGCGATGCAGCTGGTCCAGAAGTCTTTTTTGGCCGCGTGCTGTTCAAGCCTGGGCTTTATCGGGTCACCTTCGCCGACGTAAATGCGCTGCAAACCGGACTCTTCGGCCGGACCAATAAGAATATAAACTCCGGTACGCGAAACTTCACGGCGCTGCCGGGCTTCCACCATCAGAGCCCTGGGAATAACAATTCCCGCACCGCTCCAGTTCGATTTTTCTATGGTTCGAAGGCCATCAGGATCACCACCAGGCAGAAATATCTTGATTGAATACGGTCTTTTCATACGCTGGCAGCCTCTTTCATGGCCTCCGGAACACTCAGTTCTCCGCTCAACAACTTCGGCAACAGCGTATCGCGCAGGGCAGCGAGACCATGCGACTCTCTTTGAGCATATTTCATTTTTCTAAAAAGCGGCGCTACTGTTACCTCAAATATATCTGCAAGTTCCTTGGAAGGAACAAGGATATTAATTTTGCGAATCATATCTGAATTAATTGCCATAGCAATTGACGAAGTACTACCTAGCTGCTCGAAACCAAAACCTTTGAGGTAGCAAAAAAGATAGGCGGAACCGAATGAAGTTTCATTATTGAGCCTGAAATGGGCAATTGCTTCATTCGACAACATTTCGCCGTCAGTAATAGCCACGCGCCCAACGGTAAGCTTAAAACTTAAGACCACTGTATTGTCTGGAATTCGGCGAACGCGAAATTTTTCAACCGCCTCTTCTGTTAAAAATTCAGAAGTTCTAGAAATGAAAACTCCTGCATCTCCCAGATCACGGATCGACATCCAAGGCATATCTTTTGGGTTTTCGGTAAACCAATGATGTTCTTTTCGCGGTGGTGTCTTGCCAATACAGACATCACAAAGCTCATCAGCGATTTTCACGCCCCAGCCTTTCGGGATAGGACCTAGCTCGGATTCCTGGAATTCGGAAGGAAACAGGGCGGCAGTGGCGGCGTCTATGCCTGCAGGCTGTCGGCCGTCGAGTTTGGCCCTGACCGGGTCGAAATCGGCAAACCAACTCTTGAACAACGCCCGCGCCATCGCTTCGAGCGTCACATTCATCTTCCGATTCAACTCGATCTTATCATCCAGAGTCCCCAGTATATGCGCAATGGCTTTCTGCTCTGCGAATGGCGGTATGAGAACTGGCAAACCTCTAATGGTCGGAAGATTCAATCGTTCTGCGACAGAGCCATCACGGAAACCATGTATATGTGAAGCCATTATTGGCGAATTTAGCCAGTAACGAAGATATCTAAAATCAACTCTATGTTTATCAGGTCGAATCAAGACCATACGCTGCCCTAGACATACTCTGGTGTTTTCAGGAACTTCTGCAGCAATTCCGAAATATGTCCCTTCGCGACTATAAAGCAAATCACCTCGCTCTGGGGTTGCTCTTGCGATACGTTCAGTATAGGTTTTTTCAGAAATATGTGCTGCCTGATCGGCTCGAAACACCCCAGTAACAATATCCTGTGTTCGAACAACATATGGCCCGCTTTCTGTCAATTCGGGCGTAGAGTGAGGACAATCAAATACTCCATCGCAAACGCCGTCCAATCGGGACCATGACCAATTGCATGGAAAATTCGTGAGTGCAGTGGGAATATGAAGAGGCCCGTCGAGCTGGGTGTTCTTTTCAACGAAGCGGTCGGGCTGACTTTTTTCGTATGATCCGCCGTTATCTGCATTTCTACTCATTGTGATCTTCCTTTTTCGGCCAATCGAGAATATGGCGGCGTTCGATCTCGGCTTTGAGTTCTTCTTCGCTTGGCAGTATCAGGCGGTATTTTGAGGCAAAAAGCTGGCGACTTTCGCTTAGAACAGAGTAACGAACCAGTGTTTCATCTTTATCTGCGCAGAGAATGATGCCGAGAGTGGGGTTGTCGTCTTCGCCGCGTTTGAGGTCATCGAACATGCGGACATACATATCCATCTGACCAATGTCTGCGTGTGATAGCTTTTTTGTCTTCAGATCGATGAGGACGAAGCATTTGAGAAGATAATTGTAAAAAACGAGATCAACATAAAAATGACTGGTTTCGGTACTGACGCGATACTGGCGACCAACAAAGGAAAAGCCTTTCCCCAGTTCCATGAGAAAATCACGAAGGCGACCGACGAGAGCGGTTTCCAGTTTCCGTTCACTGGGGTCTGAGTGCTCAGCAAGGTCTAGAAATTCGAGAATGTATGGATCTTTGAGAAGATGAAGAGGACTGGGCTCTGTGCTGGCAAGCTCAGCAGTTTCCGGCGTCTTGAGCAACCGGTTGAAGGTCTGGGTCTCGATGGCTCTTTGCAGACTTCTGATGCTCCATTGCTGGCGGGCAGTTTCATTGATGTAATAGTCACGCGCCTGCGGACTTTCGACCCGCATAATCAGCCGCCAGTGCGACCAGCTCAATTCGCTACACAGTGTGTAGCTTTTTCCGGCATCTGGGAACACGAGATAAAATTGCCTGAAATTCTTTAAATTGGCGACTGAGAGCCCTTTGCCAAACTCATCACCGAGAGCGCGGGCGAGATGTCGGATAAGTTGAGTGCCGTATTCGGCACGCGCAGCTCCGCCCTGCTCCTCTTCGACGATGCGGCGGCCGATTTGCCAGTAGGCATCAACCATGGCAGCGTTGGCAGCAGCGTAAGCCCTTCCGCGGGCCTGACGCAGGATAACCCGAACATCGTCAAGTAACCTGGCTGGAAAAGAAAGAACCTTAGATGCCATAGCCAAGCCCTTTCAGATTCTTTTTGATTGTCTGCTCAAGGGTGGCCGATTCAGCAAACTGTTTATTCAGCTCGGCGACGAGGCGGGTCATCTTTTCTTCGAAGGGTTCTTCATCGGCTTCGACTTCTTCGGCACCGACGTAGCGGCCAGGTGTCAGCACGTAGCCATGCCC
>JAKQQP010000584.1 GCA_029564115.1 Candidatus Rifleibacteriota bacterium
TATAAAACCAGAAAATCCGTAAAAAAAGCTCTTGAAGACTCGCTGATAAAAAACGGTTTCGAATATGTTATGCGCAATGTTGTTTACACAAACGAGAAATCTAGCGCCATCAAGAACTACAGAGCCTACCTTGTTAAAGCATTGAATAATGATTACGGCCTGGCATACATGGAAGACATACAGGTGAAAAATGAAGCCGAGCAGGCTAACAAAAAACTTTCGCCGAAGTCGAAAAGCAGAAACAGCGCGAAAAGAACCAGATCGATCAGGAACGGGAAAGCCGCGAAAAAGCCCGCGTGTTTATTGCCTCTTACGCCCCGGAAACCCTGGCAACCTATGCCGAAGAAGCAAGAAAGCGCCTTTCTCCTGATTCTCTGGCTCGCTATCACCGGAAAGATGTCATCGGCCTCTTCGAATTCAAACGCCGCCTGGAAGATGTCGTAATGGAACACACCGGCCTCCGCCAGCCTCAACCAGAAGCCGCTGCCGAATAGAACGGCAGCCAGGTTCCCGACCTGCACACGACCCACGCCCTGTCCACCTGGCCAACGCTCCAGCGGCCCCCATGGGCCTCCTGAAAATAAAATAATTTTCTGTGTTAATAACAGTTTGCGCTATTCGCGAATAGCGAATATTATATTGGTATGCTAAAATCACAAGATGTCGTTATCGTTCTCAAACTGGCCGCAAAGAATGTGGATGACCTGCCCTGGAACTTCGCCTCTCTGGCAAAAGAGCTTTTTATGAGTTCTTCCGAAGTTCATGCCGGCTTTCGAAGAGCAGTTAAAGCATCTTTAATCAATCCGCATACCAGACAGCCCAATACCAGCGCATTATATGAATTCATCATCCATGGTCTGCGCTATGTTTTCCCGCCCGAAAGAGGCGAACTAACCAGAGGCATTCCCACGGCCCATGCTGCCGACCCGTTAAAAAAACACTTGCTTGATGATGGCAGCATCCCGCCAGTATGGCCACACCAAAACGGGAAAGTTCGCGGCCAGGCTTTTCTGCCATTATACAAATCTGTTCCAAAAGCAGCTGAAGCCGATCCGAGACTATATGAACTTTTATCCCTGGTTGATGCCATAAGAGGCGGAAAAGTCCGCGAACGCGATTTGGCAGCCAAAGAGTTACAACAGCAGTTGGGGGTTCATTGATGCCACTTTCTACAAATGAACAAATGTTGCTTACCGTTGCCAGCAGCTTACCGGAAGAATTAAAAGATCAGGTTGTTTTCCTTGGCGGCTCCGTAGTCTCTCCCATCCGGTTCAGCCTGTAAAAATACCGACTCAGACATAAATCAAGATCAGCCATTCTGCTGCTTTGAGCGCATAATATCTTTATATTGCTCATCAAGGAACATCTTGAACTGTATTTTCTCGTCAGTAACCCGCTGCAGAAGTTCACTATGGTCTTTTTTCTCGAAGGCCCGGCAGTCCCTCATAAAGGTTCTGAAATGAATTTTCTGCAAAACCTTCCAGTTTGAAAACAAAATATGCAGATAAGGGTCTCCTTCGGTGCTCTGATCTAAAATTATCACATGCAGTTCCGGCCTGTTATCGTAATCTTCCGCGATGCGATTTCCTGCAATTTCAAGATATTGCCGCGCTCGCTGCCGAAGTTCTTCCAGCTGCAACTCCAGGCCATTGGCATTAATGCG
>JAKQQP010000587.1 GCA_029564115.1 Candidatus Rifleibacteriota bacterium
GCCATAAATACCACCCGGAAACCGCTTCTGACAAAAGAAACAAATGTCGCTTTCTGCGCCTGCTTCATACCGGACCTCCTGCAGATGAACTTGTTAAATGCCTCATCATATTCAGTTCCGGAAATTTGACCGCTTTTTTCAAAAAAAACGCACCGAAAAATGCACCAAAATTTTCCTTAAAAAAATTGAAAAATTCTGAAAGTTTTCCGGAACTTAAAAAGTGTGAGCGAAAAAAAATCAAAGCTGGAGGTTGTTATGAAGAAACGTGATAAAAGTGCTTCAAGCTCTGACAGCGAATTCAAAAAGCTCCCCAGACGCCTGCAGAAACTTATTCTGCGCACCTACGAAGAGCAGGAAACCTATGAATACGACAACCTGCCGGGCGACAACCATTACAGCTACAGCTTTGACAGCTACTGAAAACCGCCCCGACCGTCAGACCAGACAGATTCATCCGAAGCCGGTCGGGCTACCTTTAACGTCAGCAATTCTCGGACAATAATCAACCCGGTTGATATGCCGAAGCTGCCTCTTCACAAAGATAACCAGTTGAACAACAAGTGCCTACTGATCAATGTTTAACAATTCTTCGAGGCTTCCTGCTTTAACGCCAGGCGAAACGAAAAAACTTTTTAAAAAATGAAAAAATGTTCGAACTTTCCGGAACTTAAAAACTGAAAGCGGAAAAAGTCAGAAACTCTCGATTCAGAAAGGAGCCCTCCTATGTTTAAACGCCTGTGGAACCTCTTAACCGGTATTCTGAGTTCAACCCTGCGTCTTTTCGAAGCCGCCAACCCGAAGGCACTGATCGAAGCCGAAAAAATCAACCTGCGCAACCAGCTCGCCCGTTTCAACCAGGGTCTGGCCGAACAGGCCGGGCATGTCTACAAACTCTCGCATCAGGCCCAGGAGTGCTGCGATCAGGAACAGAAACTGATTACCCGCATCAGAGCCCTGCTGAAAGCCGGGGAACAGGCTCAGGCTGCCCGCCTGGCCCTTCAGTTG
>JAKQQP010000591.1 GCA_029564115.1 Candidatus Rifleibacteriota bacterium
AAACTGAAACTGCTCAATTTCATCATTAACGACCGCAAACACCTTGATAAAATTCTGTCGACAGGCGAGCGCGTCGATGGCTCAAGCCTGTTCAGCTACGTTGACCCCAGTGCCAGCGATCTTTACGTCGTACCCAGATATAGAACAGCTTTTGTCAACCCGTTTTCAGAGATTCCGGCCCTCGACATAATGTGTTCATACTATGACAAATTCGGGCAGCCATTGAGCATTGCCCCTGAAAATATCCTTAAAAAGGCGCACCGGGCGCTGCAGGAAAAAACCGGCATGCAGCTCGAAGCCCTGGGAGAACTTGAATTCTATATTTCTTCAGAGCTCGACAAGATCTATACGATCACGCCTCAGAAAGGCTATCACGAATCACACCCGTTCGCCAAATGGGAACTGGTGAGAACCGAAGCGATGAAAGCCATTTCTGAAATGGGCGGAAAGATCAAATATGGGCACTCAGAAGTCGGCAATATCGTTTCTGGTGACTGGGAATACGTTCAGCACGAGATCGAATTTCTGCCGGTCAACGTTGAAGATGCAGCTGACCAACTGGTAATCGCCAAGTGGGCAATTCGCGAAGTCGCCTATAAATACGGTCTTGAAGTCAGTTTTGCCCCGAAAATCATTGTCGGACACGCCGGCAGCGGCATGCATGTTCATTCCCGCCTTGTCAAAGACGGGCGCAACATGATGGTCGATGAAAAGGGTGCCCTCAACGATACTGCGAAAAAGATGATAGCCGGCCTGCTTGAACTGGCACCGTCTATAACAGCTTTCGGCAACATTGTTCCGACCTCGTTTCTGCGACTGGTACCGCACCAGGAAGCCCCGACCAATATCTGCTGGGGCGACAGTAACCGCTCGGTTCTTGTCAGGGTTCCGCTTGGCTGGAAAGGCGTTGACAACATGATTTACGATGCCAATCCGAACGAAAAAGAAGCTTTTAAAGACCAGATGAGCAATCAAACCGTTGAGCTTCGCAGTGCCGACGGCTCAGCCAACGTCTATCTGCTTCTTGCCGGCATAACCACCGCTGCTCTGCGCGGCCTCGAAAATCCCGAAGCTCTTAAAATCGCTGAAAAACTCTATGTGAGTGTTGATGTGGGCAAAAATCAGAAGGAACTTAACCTGCCACAGCTGCCAAGCTCATGTTTTGAAGCCGGCGAGCGACTGCTGGCAGACCGGGCCTTCTATGAAAACAATGGTATTTTCCCGCCTTACATGATCGATGGCATCGCTGCCAGTCTCAAGGCATTCGATGATCAGCATCTCAGCGAAAATCTCTTCGGTGACGGCGATGCTCTGATGAAACTTGTAAAAAAATACCTGCATTGCGGCTGAGATAATTACAGCCAGATAACATAATAAACCCTGCAGTTGGCCGTTTCGCCGACAGTGAAGCGGGCAACTTTCATTTTTTATGCAGCCTGATCAATACGGTAGCTTCTGACACTTAAGCCAGAAACATATGAGAATGAGATTGCAATATGAATTGTCGTATTCTAAAATGACACAAGATAAAGTATTTATCACGGCAGACAGCAACTAAAGGATATCAGAGGAATTCCGATGAAAGCAGTCTTTGAGAAAACCGGCAACCTGGAATGCCTTATCAAAACAATCGACCGACTATGCCTGCAGCAGAAACCCGGTGGATTGATGATCCTTGCCGCCGATGCCTGCGGTTTCTCAACGGAAGAACTGAATGAGCTGCTGAAAACGGTCAATGTTCCTGTTTTTGGCGGGATTTTTCCCCAGGTCATCTATGACGGAAAAAATTACGAAAAGGGCTGCGTTGTGGTTGCCATGCAGACAGTGCCTCAGATCGTCTGCATAAAAAATCTTGACGACCCCCGCGCCATCTACGAAGAACAACTGGCTCCATTCGCCGAAAAATGGGGTCAGCCAGCAAAAAGCAACGATGAGACCTTCATCGTTTTCGTTGACGGTCTTAGTCGTGGCATCTCGGCACTGATTCAGGATATGTTTTATTGCTTCGGTCTGCAGCGCAATTACATTGGTGGGGGAGCCGGGTCCCTTTCACTGCAACAGAAACCATGCCTGATCACACCCGAAGGGCTGCTCCAGGACGCAGCAGTGATTGCCCGACTTCCTCTGCCCTGTGGCACAGGTGTAGCGCACGGATGGGAATCAATCAGTGAAGGCATCAAGGTTACCGAATCAGAGGGAAAC
>JAKQQP010000598.1 GCA_029564115.1 Candidatus Rifleibacteriota bacterium
ACCGGCGAGAGAGACTCTGCCTTCTTCGGGAACATCGTAACGCAAGCTTTTTGCTTCATCATAGAGATCTTTGATTTTCAGATAGGTGCTGAACCGGTCGTTCAGGCGGTAGCGCACTGCCAGATCGGAGCGGCTGTAATCGTCGGCACCGAAGGTGCCCAGATTTGTAACCGCTGAGCGGTCGAATTCAGCTCTGCGTGAAAAATCAACCATAACTTTACCTTCGGTATAATTGAGCCCGACGTCCAGTATTCTTTTCGGTTCGTAAGAAAGCTTTCTGCCGGTTTTTTCGTCTTCTGGCTTCTGAAAAGTGCTCTTGATATTTACTTTAAAATGGTCTTCGATTTTAAAGTTGCCGCGCACGGCCATGCCACGGCGTTTTACATCGTCAAGAAACTGAAAGTTCGACGCCAGCATGCCTTTGCCCGGCACGTATCTGTCGACGAATTCAATCGCATCCTGTTCTTTCTGGCTGAAAAGATCGACACCAAAGACATCGCCTTTGTTTGTGCGGTAATTCAGTGAGCCTGTCATGGTTTTTTGCCGAGAAGCTTCGAGGGCATTGCCTTCAACATAGTGGTCGGGCATGAAGATCTTTTCGAGACTGTCGTTGCCGAGGTCTTCTTCATAGCCAAGCACCAGTTGCCATGGTTCAGAAAGACGATAGTCGAGACTGGCGTAGGGAGCGGTCGCGTCGCTTTCCATAAGGCTCATGTGTTTGAAACCGAATTTTGCATCCGCTTTAGAGGAAACTTCGTAATCGGCTCCGAGACGCAGAACCGTCTTGGTCAGTTCGCGATCGCTTCCTGCTGTAACCGTGAATTTGTCTGATTTGAGATCAGCTTCGGCACGGCCTTTGATCTTGTTGCCAAGCTTTTTAAGATAACTGGCGCCTGCAGCCATGGTGAAAACCGTCTGGTCTTCACTGAAAGCGAGGGCTGCATTGCTTATTGTGCGGCTCAGTGAATCCATTGAAGCATAGCCTTTGAAGAAAGCTCCATCTTCAAGAGTCGAGTTGCCATTGACCCAGATGCGGCTGGTGCTGTTTTCAATACCGGCATCGGGACTCGGTGACTTGGTTACGCCACGCTGGGCATATTCTTCGACGCTGTATTCGCCACCGGCCAGCAGGGTGTAGCTGCCTTCACCGGTAGAGGCGATATTGGCTTCGAGGCCGGTTTTTGATGTGTCGACAAACGACTTGAAACCGTCGCGGCTTTCGCGTTTGATGACGATGTCGCCGGTGTAGCCTTCTTTGGTGCCTTTGCCGTTGATGATGAGTTCTCGGGCGCCATTGGTGCCAAGGCCTGCTGATGCCGAAATTTCATCTTTTTCTTCGCGGTGAAAATTTTCGAGAACCGGTTTTTCGGTCATCGGACGATAGACCGCCGGTCCAATTTCCGGAACCAATTCTGGCATCGGTGCAGTTCTTTCGCCCATGTCGAAGCTGATTTTCTGTTTTGACGGGTCAATTTTTTCGCTCTGTGCGTCTTTGCCGATAACCTGAACTTTGCCCAT
>JAKQQP010000004.1 GCA_029564115.1 Candidatus Rifleibacteriota bacterium
ATTCAAAATGCCACCGCCAGCATCTCAATTGATAAAAATGAAGCCTCAATCAAGGTGTCGGCACCGGGATACAACTCAAATTGCCGTTCTATTGGGCTGAAAGAAGGCATCTGTTACTATGAAAGCGTTATTTACCTGCCCGACCCGACTATCTTTACCTTTCTGCGCGATCACACCCTGAAACAGATTAAAAACGGGCTCGTCTACCATGAATGGGAACCCTGCAACAACTGCTGGTATGATGAGATATGTATTGCCGGCGAGTTTCCTAAAACGGCCTTAGAAAATCTCTCTATCAATGACTTTCATGTTCATATCAACTGGACACATGATTATGCCTGGCCACCGCGTGTGATTCTTTTCGACCGCGAAGATAAATGGGGGTTCGAAATCATGGTCGATCGAACCATTATGAAATCCAACAAGGTGAATAACATCGACATCATCATCACCCGCAACGGCGAGCACAATCAGCCGCAGACAAAATACCTGCAGCATCTGGCCGCATCATATGGGGTCGGGCTTGAAAAACTCACCACAGCTGCAGACGAAGACGATTTTTTGCGCTGGCAGGAACGCCTTGAAGCAACAGCCACAGAGCTGACCCAAAATTTTGCTGACCTGACCCCAGAAACACAAAACGAAATAATTGCTCAATTATCCGATGAATGGCCTCTAACCAGAGCTCTCAAAAGCATCGTCACCTTCGCTCACTTGCACAACTGACCCGGCAACCCATGCATTCGAATATTTTACTGGTTGACGTGTGATATGGTTCCTTTACCAAAGGGCCGCCGCCTGCTGTTTGCCTGAAAAGACAAGTTACAAGGACATTAGACAGGACGGTGCATCGTGGATCGTGCATCGTCGATCGGATGTTGTCGGGTTCGACCTTAATGCTGGCCCTGGATTTCGTGTAGCATTTTTCTCAGGTTGGCTCGCCAGTGCTCTGGCTGTTGGCTAGTCAATGGTGTGGTCGCTGGCAACTGACTGCAGCTATCAAGAAAAGCGGCCGCAGATGAACGCTGATAGACACGGATTAATGCCGTGTTTTTTTGCTGGCCTTCGGCGGACTCAGAAACAGAGAGCACGTCAATGAAGTAGGCCGAAAAGCCATAAGGGAATCTTTCTGCCGACACCGACTTCGACATCATCCAGGGCCAGAAAAGAGTTGGGCGCGCGGTCGATCTGCGAAAAACCCTTGTTTCTACCGCCGATTTCGATGATCTTGTCATTGTCGATGCGAAAATCGCCGCGGGCCGGAATCGAAACAGCATGTCGTGAAGCCACCGCGTTAAGAAAGAAGGTTTCCCGCAAAGTGCCGGTGTTCAGAGGTCTGCCACCTGATAGGGCATACAGCTGATTCGGGTTATCGAGATAGGTCTTTTCAGGCTTTTCAAACTCACGCATGCCATAACCACTGCGGGTGACGGTTCTGATTACCCCGCAGTCTTCGAGATACTTCAGATAAGTCTTGAGAGTTCGCTCATCACCAATCTCGAGCAATTGCTTCAGGCTCTTCAGATCAGGGGTAAAAGGAACGCACCCGGCAATAAATGCCAGCAACCGCTTAATTTTCATGATGCTGGCACCGGTCAGATTCGGGTAAATGGCCGGAAGATCCGATTCAACTGCGTGGTGCATATTCTGTTCGAGCGAGAGGTGGTAAAGTCTGACATCAGGGAATTCCTGAAAATATGGAAAACAGCCGTAAGTCAGATAATCATGGAAAAGGGCAAGAATCTTCTGCTGCTGACTCTCGACAGTGGCGGCAATTTCGGCCGCGATCTTTTCATGACCGACCAGAATATCTGACAACGAATAAACCGGGACAGACAGCGACAGTCTGATGCCGAGAAATTCACGGAAAGACAGTCCTGGCAGCGAAAATACCCCGGCCCGCCGCGAAAGATCATGACTGCCTTTGCGTATTTCAAGGGCAGAACTGCCCGAGGCCACGACCTGCAGACCGGGAAATGTATCGTAAATGCTTTTCAGTTCCTTCGACCAGGCCGGGTATTTATGAATTTCATCGATACATAGCAAACGGCAGCCCAGCTGATAAAAATGCCGCGTCGTCTCGAACAGGGATTTGCCCGCAAAAGAAAAGTGATCTGCCGGAAGATAGAGCGCTTTGTCTATCAGCTGATCGTTTTCGCAGAAGTCCAGAAGATGCTGCACCAGAAAGACGGTTTTGCCAACGCCACGCTGACCGGTGATAATGGTCAAGCGCCCCGCCATCAGAGATTTTTCAAGACAGGTCCTCCGGAAGTCCCGCTTCAGAATACGGATAAAATACCGGGATAACTGCAAGATTTCTTCCATCAGGCCATTCCTTTTAGATAGTAATGCAATACTGTTTTTTATTATAATTATCGTATTGCATTACTACCGTTTTGTCAACCACCCTTCGACAGGCTCAGGGACCATTTTCCCACGGATTAATGCTGGGGCTTGTTTTTAGCAGGCGAAGAGAAGAAAGAGTTTCCCACGGATGAACGCGGATAAGCAGGCAAGATTTTCACGGTTTGGCAGGCCTGGGATAGAGGGAAAGCAGAATCAGGGTTGCTTTCTGGCGCGGGGTTTTCGGGCTGGGATGTAACTGGCGGCTGGTTCTTTTACGCTGTTGCTGTCTTTGCGCAATTGCCCGATCTGATCGACAGTCAGGCCGGTGTATCTGGCGATTGTCTCGATTGGCAGATCATCACTGAGCATGTTCAAGGCAGTTTTTACCATGGCCTCTTCACGGCCTTCCTTAAGGCCCTCTTCACGGGCGGTGTCGATCGAATTTTTCAGGTCGCGGTAGACTTTTAAGCTGTCTTCATAGGCTCTGGCCTCTTCGGGGGTGAATTTAGCAATCTCGGCGGCAGCGAATAGCTTTCTGAAGATGCGATCCCTGAACTTTTCGGGAATATCGTGCAGGCGTTCGAGGTTTTTAAGCACGTAGAGCCATTTATCAAAACGACTTGCAAGCTGTTCGAGAGTCTTTTCGAACTTCGGCATTTCGAGGTAAATAAAGGTGAGCTTGTCGTAGAAAACCTTGTGGGTTTCGACATCGGTGAGCTTGACATCGTAACGATACTTTTCTGAGTCGTTTTTGTCGTCGTCAAAAACAAAGTCGAGAATTGCGACAGTATAAACCGCTTTCAGCTCGAAGTCCCAGTCGCCCGCTTTACCTTGCTCGGCGATCGGAAAAGTCGAATAATAAAGTGCCCGGTCTTTGAAGAACTTCTGCTTTGATTTCTGTATCTCAACTATTCGGCCTTGTAAAGAACATCGGCCATAGGGTTCTGTAAGAAAACAGCCATCAGGATGGCTCTTTTCTAACAGAACCCAAAACTTCTCACCCTGCTCATTTTCGCAGTAAAGATCGAAAACCGCACGGCGGTCGGCTTCAGAGCGGCCGAGATGCTCGTTTTTGAGGTAAGTCAGCGTCTTAATGCGGCCCTGCTCGTTTTTAAGAAGCTGATTGAGAAAGTCGAGCAGCAGATCTTTGTTATACTCTTCTCCAAACAGCTTTTTGAAGCCGAAGTCGGTAAAAGGGTTAAGATAGGTCGCCGGATGCATTAAAATACCTCACTATGCGCATCGCACAATAGAATTCAATACGCTTCAGTATACTGC
>JAKQQP010000014.1 GCA_029564115.1 Candidatus Rifleibacteriota bacterium
CCTCAGCATGATCGACAAATTCAGGAGAGAAGGCGTCGAACCCAGGGCCGTCAGCAAACTTGAAAAGGAAAAACGTCTGCTGAAAACCGAAAGCCAGGGCCTGACCTTCAAAAAATATCTCGACGAGTGGATCGACAAACAGAATTATACTCAAACCCACAAAGCCAAGGTATATGACCGGATTCTCAAAAACAGCCGCAGCATACTTGATAAGCCTTTAGTCAGCATTTCAGAGAGAGATATCCGGGAGATTCTCGACAGTCTACAGGCTTTGAACAAGCAGGATACCGCACACCGCCTGTTCATCTCCTATCGCCAGATGTTTCATGCTGCCGGCAAACCGGTTCGCGATGCAGATGACCAGATTGTTTACACCGCCGATAAGACGCCAAAAAGGTTGCTCGTCACCGACCCAACCACGCATATTTTTTCAGAAGAATACGAAGCAGTAAAAACCAGGCCTTTCAAACACACAACAGATATTTCAACTCTGCAGAAAGTGCTTCTGGCAATTGACGAATACGCAACCGGCGAACCCGAAACCATTCTTGCGCTGAAAATAGCGCCTCACATATTCCTGCGCTGCGCAGAATTGCGAACGATGCGCTGGAATGATGTCGACCTGGAGAAAGGCGTCTGGAACCTGCATAAAGCGAAAGTCCGCGGCAGATCGATTCACGACGAGGATATTTTCACAACCCAGGCTGATTTTTCAGTGCCACTTTCGGAAACGGTTATCGGCTATCTGCAGCAGCTCAAACTTTATCGGCATGGCGATTTCGTTTTCTCGGTCAGACAAACAGACGAACCGATTTCTGACAGCACTCTATCAAAAGCGCTGCGCATTATCCTTACCAAAGCCGGAATTCCAGGAGCGACCACAGTTCATGGTTTCCGCTACACGGCAAGAAGCCTCATTCCTGCCAAGTTCGGCGTTGAACTGCGCGTAATTGAACAGCAATTGAGTCATTCAACTGTCAAAAGCTCTGACAAATACGGTTACGACCGCTATCTGTATTTTGCAGAAAGGCGGGCCATGATGAATATCTGGTCAGAGTTT
>JAKQQP010000019.1 GCA_029564115.1 Candidatus Rifleibacteriota bacterium
AGTCCTGAGCAGATCGAGACCGATGTCGCCAAAAGAATTGAAGATCGCATGATGACCCTTGAAGGGCTCAAGCACATAAGTTCAACCTGCATGGAAAATGCCTGCCAGACTCTTCTGGAATTCAATCTCGGTACCAATGTCGATGTCGCAGCGACAGACGTGCGCGAAAAACTCGATCTGGCAAAGGCCGATATGCCAGAAGACGTTGAAAACCCGAAGGTTCTGAAGTTCGATATCAACGCCAAGCCGGTGGCCAATCTGGCGCTTACCGGACCGACCAGAATAGAAGAACTTTACGATTATGCAGACAACTACCTGAGAGATAAACTTACAGTCGTCGAGGGCGTTGCTGATGCCGAATTGATCGGTGGCGCAAAACGTGAAGTTCAGGTTCTGATAGACCGCGAAAAGCTTGCCGCCAGAGGCCTGACAACCCTGGACGTAGTACATACCGTTAATTCAGCGGTCAAGACGATTCCGGTTGGTCGCATAAAAGAGCTTGGCACTGAAATCGGCGTTGAATTCAGCGGCGATGTCTCAAATGTCGACAGCCTCAAAGAGCTTGAAATCAGCAACACAAGCGACGGAAAAATAATTTTTCTCAAAGACATCGCTGAAGTAAAAATGTCGACCGCTGAGCTCAGACAGATCGCTTTCTTTGAAAATGAGCCCTGTATCGCAATTAAAGTTGTTAAACGCAGTGATGCCAATGTCGTTACCACGGTAGAGAATTTGCAGAAATCCATCGCCGGAATTTCGGCGACTTTGCCGGCCGGCTGGAAGCTGAACTGGGTTTCTGATGACGCCAGATTTATTCAGGCAAACGCTGACAGCGCCTGGGAAAGCATTTTTCAGGGAATTATCCTGACTGCTCTCATTCTCTTTTTGTTTCTTTACAACTTCAAGATTCTGCTGATTGCAGGCATAACCATGCCACTCAATATAGTCATCGGCTTCTTTTTCATGCAGTATCTGAACTATACCCTCAATCTCTCGACCCTGATTTCGATAGGCCTTTCGGTTGGGATTCTGATAACCAATTCACTGGTCGTCCTGGAAGCGATAATGAAAAGGTTCGCTGAGACTGGCGACGCCAAAAAAGCGGCAATAGAAGGCACCAGCGCCTCGACAATACCGGTCCTGGCAAGCAGTGGCACCAACATCGTCGTGCTTTTTCCCATTGCCAACATGGGCAGCATGGTTGGCCTGTTTCTTGAACCGCTTGCTTCAACAATGTTGATTATGACAGCAGTATCACTGTTTCTGTCTTTTACCATCATCCCGCTGCTCAGTTCAATTCTTTTAAAAAACGACACCAACGAGTCAGGATTGTTGAAAAAGCTGGAAACGGGCTTCAACAAGTGGTTCAACCGGCTAACTCAGCTATATATGGATATGATTGCCATGGCGCAGAGCAACATGGGCGCCAGCGCTATCTTCATCATTGCATTTGTGCTGCTGATGGCGCAGGCACTGTCGCTGGCGCCAATTATCGGCGGCGGTTTCATGCCTACGGCAGACATGGGCAATGTCAGTGTCAAGCTTGAATTTCCGACCAGTTATGGCCTGGAGCAAACGCGACAGCGCACTCTTGAGGCGATAAAGATTGCCAGAAGCCTGCCCGATGTAAATTCCGTTCTCAGTGCTGTTGGCAAGGTAGATGGCGGTTTTGGGCGCTCTTCTGAAGGGGTTTATCTCGCAGAGGTCAAACTCAGGATAGCCGACAAGGACAAGCGAAGCATTTCTATCGATGAGTTTCTCGCAAAAACCAGAAAAAGCTTCAGTACTTTTACCGATGCAATTGTTACAATCAGCATTCCGAGCCCGGCAGGCGGCAGCGAGGCTCCACTGCAGGTTGAATACAGTGGCGAAAGCCTCAATGTTCTCGACCGGATTGCTACCACCGTAAAGACTGAAGCCGAAAACATTCCCGGCTTTACTTCTATGGATACCACGGTGCGCAGCGGCAAAAAGAAAATTAAAGTCATTCCGAAGCGTAATGTCCTCAGTGAATCGCAGATAGCTGCGGTAAAT
>JAKQQP010000029.1 GCA_029564115.1 Candidatus Rifleibacteriota bacterium
AGACCTTCTTACCGCAAAAGCCACTGAAAAAATCACTGAAAAGAAAGAAAAGTAAAGGAACCAGAATATGAGTCAGACCAGCAGCAGTTCTTCAGGTTGCAGCAGCAAAGGCAGTGCGTGCAGTGGTTGTTCGAGCACTTCATGCAGCGAACGCGTTACCGCGGATGAATCACCAAACCGCATCAAACACACGATCGTTGTCATGTCAGGAAAAGGCGGAGTTGGCAAGAGCACCGTGGCAGTAAATATTGCCGTGGCCCTCGCTTCTGAAGGTTACAAAACCGGTTTGCTCGACGTTGATATTCACGGGCCGAGCATTCCGACCATGCTCAAATTGCAGAATGTGCGCGCCCTGTCTGACGGAAAAATGCTGCTGCCGGCTGAAGTCGGCGACCTTAAGGTCATGTCGATAGGGCTTTTGCTCGATAAGTCTGACGATGCGGTAATCTGGCGCGGGCCGATGAAGGCCGGAGTTATCGGCCAGTTTCTCACCGAAGTCAACTGGGGCGAACTCGATTACCTGGTAATCGATTCGCCTCCAGGCACTGGCGATGAGCCGCTTTCTGTCTGCCAGCAGATTAAAGGCAACTTCTCGGCCCTGGTCGTCACCACTCCACAGGAAGTAGCAGCCGCCGATGTACGCAAATCGATCAACTTCTGTAATCAGCTTGGCGTCGAAGTTGTTGGGGTGCTCGAAAATATGAGCGGTTTTGTCTGCCCGAAGTGCGAATGTGAGACTCACATTTTTAGCACTGGTGGCGGCGAAAAGACCGCCCGCGAGTTTGGTGTGCGTTTTCTGGGCAGAATTCCGATTGACCCGGCGGTTGGTGTTGCCTGTGACAATGGCTCGCCTTTCGTATACACGCACTCGAAAACTCCGGTTGCCAAGGCATTTGCGCAGGTTGCAGCCCACATTCGTGAGGCCTATGACGGAGCAGCTCTGACAGAAAAAGCAGTGGGCTGTGCCGATGCCGGCTGAAACTTCTGCCGATAAATTCCCCACTCAGGGCCGGCTTCAGCCGGTTCTGGCAGCCGGTTCGCATGCCGGCTGCCTTCTTTGTGGAGCGAAAAACCCTCTTTCAATGCATCTGCACTTCATGGCCGACGATAATCATGTCGTCTATGCGAATTTTCAGGCTCACGACATGTTGCAGGGCTACCAGGGAATTATTCACGGCGGTGTTACCTGCGCTCTCCTCGACGCGGCAATGACGCACTGTCTATTCAACCGTTCGATAGAGGCGGTTACCGGCGAACTAAAGGTGAAGTTCGTTCGCCCGGTGCCCTGCCGTGCCAGTCTACAGCTCATGGCCTGGGTGGAAAAAGCCTTTCAACCTCTATATATGCTGAAGGCTGAGCTGCGATGTGACGAGTCTCTGCTCGCCAGTGCCGAAGCCAAATTCATGCAGACTTTTTCTGCTGACTGAGAAAAAAAGCCAGGCCTGAATTCGATCGGGCCCGGTTGCTATGTTTGCTTGTCTGAAAACTGGCGCTTGTTGAAACACCGTTCAGCGACAGGCGGGTATAGATAACTGCAAATCAAAAGCAGAATCGTTTGTAATAGTAGGCACGGGGAGAAGTCGGGATTGCTTTTTCGTAAGCTTGTGAGCGAAGTGAATCGCTGGAGAAAAAGCAACCCGACTGATAGACCGGGCCGACGAACCGGTTCAACTTTGTTTCTGCAGTAATCAATAGTAGTTGATTGCGCGGTTAACGGCTGAGCAGGCCGTGTTTTTTAAGTTTATAAATAAGGTTGCGGCGGCTCATGCCTAGATATTCTGCCGTCTGAACCCGGTTGCCGTCGAATCTGGCGAGAGCTTCGACAAGAACTTTTTTTTCAGCTTCTCCCAGGGTTCCTGTTTTGGTTGCATTCTGCGGCTGTTTTCCCAGACCATGTAAATTTTCGGGCTTGAGAAATTCTTCTTCACAAAGCAGCACCGAAGCTTCGATAATATTGCCGAGTTCTCTGATATTGCCGGGCCATTCGTAGTTCAGCAGAGCGTCTTTTGTTTCCTGGCTGAGGTGCGGCACTTGCTTGCCAAAGCGGTGGGCGGCCTCGGCGGCAAATTTTTCTGCGAGAAAAATTACGTCTTCCGGCCTTTCTCTGAGCGGCGGAATGTGAATTCTGAACACGGAAATGCGGTAATAAAGGTCTTCTCTGAAAGCGCCGGTCTGGCAATGCGCCTTCAGGTCGCGGTTGGTCGCTGCGATCAGGCGGGCATTGAACTTGATCATCTGAGCGCCGCCGACGCGGCGAAATTCCTTTTCCTGCAGGGCCCGCAGCAGTTTCGGCTGCAGATTGATCGACATTTCACCTATCTCGTCGAGAAAGAGGGTCGAATTGTCGGCAAGTTCGAACTGCCCTGTTTTTCTTTCTGATGCCCCGGTAAAAGCCCCCTTCTCATGGCCGAACAACTCACTTTCCAGAAGAGTTTCGACGATGGCGGCACAGTTGACCGAGACCATTTCGGCTGCGGCCCTCTGGCTGTGCATGTGAATGAATTCGGCCATACGTTCTTTACCTGTGCCTGATTCACCGGTTATCAACACAGTGACGTCAGTGCCGGCAACTTTCGCTGCCATTTCCAGAAGCTTTTTCATTTTTGGCGAAGCGCATGGGAACGGGTCGACGTTTTTGTTAAGAGCTATTTTATGGCGCTGCTGATTTTTAAGGTGATGCAGTTCGAGAACCCGGTTAACGGTAATAACCAGATCGTCAACGTGTGGCAGTGGTTTGGTAAGATAATCCGAGGCTCCTTCTTTGATAGCCTCTACTGCAGACGGAATCGAGCCATGTGCGGTCAAAAAAATCACCGGCAGGCCCGGAATCTTCTCGTGCAGCCGGTGCATAAGCTCGCGCCCGTCGATGCCAGGCATCACCAGATCGAGAACAGCCAGATCTATTGCCCGCCTGAGAATTATTTCGAGAGCTTCGCGACCTGAACCGGCTGTCAGTATTTCGAAGCCGGCATCAGCAAGAACAGTGCTCAGCATGCTTCTGAATGAAGACTCGTCATCAACTACCAGAATCGTACCGCGAATATCTTTTTTCATGCTTTATTTACCTGTGGCAAAATGAATTCAGCGACAATCGAATGGTCTTCGCCATTGAAAAGGTAAAGACTGCCTCCCATGGAATCGGCCAGTTTGCGGCTGATTGGCAGCCCGAGGCCGTAACCATGGGCTTTGGAAGAAACAAAGGGTTCGAAAATTTCTTCGAGTCTTTTTTCTGACATGGGTTCACCGGCGTTTATGACCCTTATGCTCACATTCTGCTCTGATAGAGCTATTTCTACGCTGATTGGCAGATTTTCTGCTTCTGCTGCATCGGCTGCATTCTTCAGAAGATTCAGAAATACCTGTCTGATGGCATTTTCGTCACCGACGCATAAAACTGGCTCTTCGGGTGCTCTAAAATTAAATTTCAGTTCGGGATTTCGCTGCTGAAAGAGCTTGAGTGTGTCGCTGACTACACTGCTTATATCAATACGGGCAGGATTGATAATGGGTGGACGTGAAAAGTCGAGAATGCCGCCGGTCAGATTGTCTAGCCTGAAGGTTTCTTGCTCGATGGTTCTGGCCATGGCAAGCTGGTTTTCGTCGCTGAGCTTTTTCTGCAGAATCTGAGCCATGCCGCGAATTGCACCGAGCGGGTTGCGAATTTCGTGGGCCAGCCTTGCTGACATCTGGCCGATTGTTGCAAGATGTGATTCTTTTTGAATTTGCGCCAGAAGGCTGGCGGCTCTTCTCTGAAACAGCAAAACCAGAGCCCAGAGTATGGTTAGAGCAAACCATACAGCCGGCCAGAGCCATTTTTGGTAGACAAGCGGCATAATCAGCTGTCTGTCTGAATTTTGGAACACGAACACAATACTCATTCTTGGCATCTGGCCGGAACTCAATGCCTCGGTTTGATCATTCGGTTCGCTGTCTGAGCGCATCCAGCGCGGACCTCTGCCGATTCCTCCCACGTTGCCATCATGCGACCTTCGTCTACCGTTTTCACTGGTTGCCCCCGGCCCAAAAAAGCGTCGATAAAGCGAAAACTGGTCATTCAGAACAATGGCGCCGGTTTCGTGCGGTAATTGTTTGGTCTGCAGTTCGAACTCCGTAAGATTGGAGTAACTTGCAACAATTTCTGAACCTTGCATCATGAAGGCTGCTGTAACTTGAGGAAACGAGGCAACCAGAGCTGCCAGTTCTTCTGGTTGTTGCAGAAGTTGACCTGGCGACATCGGGCCCTCGTGAATTATTTCTGTGTAAAGTTCTTTGCCATCACGTTCGGCTGCCCACTGTCGCAGTGGCGCAATGCGGCTGGCGTTCCAGCCTGAGAGTATAAAAGCCAGAATGCCCGATGCAATTATCAGAACCGGGGTGAGGGCTAATGTCAGCTTTCGCCTGGTTGCACCCGGGTTTTGCTTACTTTCGTATCTGTCTGAATTTGAATTCATGTTGTTCATACTGACCTTTACTTGTTTCCAAGATTGTAATCCCTGTACTTCTCAATCAGCAAATTTTGTTCCAGATATATATTAACGGCCCTCTGTTCAGAATGTGCCGCATGCAGTCGCAGGTAAATCGTAAAAACATTACTATCAGCATGATTGGAATTTAAATTTTACAAAAATAGGCTTATAGAACGAAACTATGGAATATGTTCTGAAGTTACTGTTTTGCCCGGGTGTGCAATGCTTTGCACTTTTTGGATGCAAGATCTTGCACTCATTTTGCTACCCGGAGCTCGCACTTCTTTCGGGAACTTTTTTTAAAACTGCTTAAATAGAAGGTTTTGAAGGTGTTGAAAAATCCTGGCATGGCCATTGCAACGACATGTTTGTTCGCAAAATCACCGGAGGTTGTTAAATTGAAAAAACTGATTCTGTTCGTTGCAATGATGTCGTTAATGGCTATTTTCACCGGTTGCGCCAGTACCGGTTCTGGTTCGTCGGATCTGGCTTACACACCGCCGAATGAAGAAATTGCCGCAATTGAAGCCAGTCTTCTGGTCGATCGCACTCTCGCCGCTTCGTTAATCAGCGCCGACGAAGGCGTTAGCCTGAGAGCTGTAACCGAAGGCCTTAGTGGTTCTAAACGCTATCGCAACCGCAATTACCAGGTGCAGGGGTCGAATACTGGCATGGGGCTTCGCAGAGGCGACGGCAGTTGTAATGTCGTCGTCAATGCTGACGGAGTAACGATTGGCGCCGAGCAGTGCAGTGTTGTGAAACAGGCTGATGGTTCCCTGCAGATCACCCGCGCTAATGGCACGGTAATTACTACACCGGCTCCAGCTGCTGATGGCATGCCGGCGACCATGACGGTTGACGGTGTTGAATGGCAGATCGCTTTTGGCAGTGCAGAAGGAGCGCCGCTGGCAACTTTGCGCAATACCCGGTCTGGCATGCAGCTGGTGATCAGTGAGCTAGATGATGGCAGCCTGACGATTGTCAGAGATAGTTCAGAAGTTTATCAGGGCCGCTGGGCCAGTGATGGCGACATTGAATTTACTGACCGGCAGGGGCAGCAGAAGCGCTATCGCTATGGACGCAACAAGTGAATTGGCTTGTATCGATAAAATTAATGGAGGTAGGTCTATGAAAAAGCTCAGCATTGTGATGATCGTAACTATGTTGCTTGGTCTCGGTGTCGTTATGGCCCAGACTTCAGACAGTTCTGTGCAGAACCAGACTGTTATAACTTCAAATTCAGACTCCGCTTCTTCAACGGCCGTGCAGAACCGCCCATCTACCTGCACCGGCGAGGGTCGTGGTTATGGTGATGGCAGCAAACCGCAGCCAAAAAACGGAACCGGCTTTGGCGCTAGATCTGGTAACCGTCAGAAACGCAATGCCAGTCTGGGTCAGGGTAAAGGAAACGGGCTGAAGAATGGCCTCGGTCAGGGTCAGTGTAAAAGCCGCTGCAGTGAAGGCTGCCAGAAAAACAGTAAAGGTAGTGGTAACGGCAAAGTCGCTGGGCAGGGTAATGGTCGGAGGCTGCAGAAGCGCGACGGTTCGTGTGTCACCGCATCTGCAACAGCGCCTTTGAGTAAGTAAGAATCAGACATTCTAAATGCAAAATGCCGGTCTGCGTTTGCAGACCGGCATTTGCACAATTAAACCTTATTTGTCTTTGGTTGGGCGCAGAATTTTAGTGGCGACGCTTTCCGGTACTTCGACATAGTGCATTACTTCCATGCTGAAGCTGGCGCGGCCCTGTGAGAGTGAGCGCAGATGCGTCGAATAGTTGAACATTTCGGCGAGCGGCACATGGCATTCAATAGTGCGCATATCGGCACGCATTTCCATGTTGACGACCTTGCCACGGCGTGAATTGATGTTGCCGATGATATCGCCGAGATATTGCTCGGGAGTTTCGATTTCAACTCTGGTATATGGCTCGAGCAGCACAGGCGATGCCTTGGCCAGCCCAATACGCATGGCTTCGATAGCCGCTGTTCTGAAGGCGATGATGCTGCTGTCGACTTCATGGTAAGAGCCATCGAGAAGAGTGACCTTAACGTCGGTAACCGGTTTCTTTGCCAGTGGGCCTTCGCTGAGGGCTTCTCTTACACCATGCTCAACTGCCGGAAAGAAGGTTGAAGGTACTGTGCCGCCTTTAACATCTGTCTCGAAAATAAAACCGCTGCCACGAGGCAGGGGCTCGATTTCCATGATGACGTGGCCATATTGGCCTCGGCCGCCGGTTTGTTTGGCACATTTGCCTTCGGTCGGAACACCGCGTCTGATACCTTCACGATAAGCGACCTGCGGCGCACCAACGACGGCTCCTACGTTGAATTCCCGCAGAATGCGGTCAACGATGATTTCAAGGTGCAGCTCGCCCATGCCAGAGATGATGGTTTCACCCGTTTCTTCGTCCATCGAGGCTTTGAAGGTTGGGTCTTCGTCCATCAATGTGTGCAGAACGGTGCTGAGTTTAGCCAGGTCAGACTTGGTTTTGGGCTCAATTGCGACCGAAATGACTGTTTCGGGGAAAGTAATTTTTTCGAGCACCGGGCTGTCTTTTTCCAGGGCGAGAGTATCGCCGGTACCGATGCGTTTAAGCCCGACAATAGCAACAATATCGCCAGCCTGTGCAGTTTCGAGGTCCTGGCGCTGGTTGGCATGCATCTGCAGAATGCGACCAATGCGTTCTCTGGTGCCGCGGGTGACGTTATATATCTGATCGCCAACGTTCAGGGTTCCGGCATAGATGCGAGTGTATACAAGTTTGCCTATGTGTGGCATGGAAGCGACTTTAAAAGCCATAGCCGCCAGCGGCAGTTTCGGGTCAGCTGGAATTGTTATCTGTTCAAGAGTGTCTTGATTGAAGGCAGTCGAATCGGGGATGTCGAGTGGTGATGGCAGGTAACTGACAATTGCGTCGAGCAGAGCCTGTACGCCTTTGTTGCGAAAAGCGGAACCACAAAGAACCGGAACGACTTTGTTACTGATAGTGGCTTCACGAATGGCTTTTGTGATAAGTTCACGGTCTATTGGCTCTTCAGCCATGTAGCGTTCCAGAATTTCGTCATTGCTGCTGGCCAGGATGTCGAGCAGAGAAGCCCTGGCGGCTTTTGCCTCTTCAGCAAGGTTGGCGGGAATCTCATTCGATTCAACCATCTGCCCTGCCGGGTCTTTTTCGGAAGGGGCCCAGATGCGGCTGGTCATATTTATCAGGTCGACATGGCCGATGTAATTTTCTTCACCGCCTATGGGCAGAGTCAGTACCAGAGGCTGTGCCTTCAACCTTTCTCTGACCTGGGTGACGACCCGCTCAAAGTTGGCACCGGTGCGGTCCATTTTGTTGACAAAAACTATTCTTGGAACGTTGTATTTGTCGGCTTGACGCCAGACGGTCTCAGACTGGGGCTGAACTCCGGCTACGGCACAAAGAAGGACGACACAGCCGTCGAGAACTCTCAGTGAACGCTCAACTTCAGCAGTGAAGTCGACGTGACCCGGAGTGTCGATGATGTTGATATCGCAGTCGAGCCAGTGGCATTTGGTGGCGGCGCTGGTGATAGTAATACCGCGTTCCTGCTCCTGGACCATCCAGTCCATTGTGGCTGTGCCATCGTGGGTTTCGCCAAGTTTGTAGTTTTTGCCTGTAAAGTAAAGAATTCTTTCGGTTGTAGTGGTCTTACCGGCGTCGATATGAGCTATAATACCGATATTTCTGACCCGTCGCATGTTTTCTTGCTGCATTTTGAGAGTGTGTCCTTTATGTGTACTGTTGTGCGAGGAGCCGTCATAAAACTCTGCCGAACTGAACCGGAAGATCTGCGATTCGCGTAGTAAAGATTAATACGCTCCCATGTTGAAGAGCAAATATTTTACAACGTTTGAGTTGTACAGGTCAAGCATGATTTTTTGTCGAGCCAAAGCAAATACAAACCCTGGCTGCTGATCTGACATATTTGCATTTTCGCTTTAAAATCAATCAGAAAAGCGACAACGACAAACAGTCGGTCTTATTGCATAAAACGAAGCCATCTCTTTTTTTACAAGACTGCTACGCGTTGCTCGCAGTGACAGTTTTGGTCTGCTTTCTATCAACTATTCACCGGTCACTATTCACTATCCGTCAAGATTGCCAGTCGTTATGAAAAAACTGGCCACGTGGCCGGTCGATCCGTTCAAAAGTGTGAGCCCCGAAATAGTCGCGCTGTGCCTGCAGCAGATTTGCCGGCAGACGTTCGCAGCGATAGCTGTCATAATAGGTGAGAGCGGTAGCGATTGCCGGCACTGGAATCCCGCAGTCGACAGCTGTTTTTATGACATCGCGCCAGCCGTTCTGGGCTTCACTGATAATTCTGCTGAAATAAGGCGACAGCAGGAGGTTGGCCAGGGCTGGATCTGCTGTGAAAGCATCATTGATGTGATCGAGAAAGCGGGCGCGAATGATACAACCACCTCGCCAGAGCAGTGCGATCTGGCCGAAATTCAACTGCCAGCCGAATTCTTCAGAGGCGGCTCGCAGAAGTTGAAAGCCCTGGGCATATGAGCAGATTTTTGCAGCATACACAGCTGATTTCAGACTGTTCAGAAAATCTGCTCGATTGCCTGAAAATTGTTTTTGCGGACCTGTCAGCTTTTTACTGGCGGCGATGCGCTCTTCTTTTACCGCTGACATACTGCGTGCAAAAACCGCTTCGGCAATCTGTGGAATGGCGACTCCCAGGTCGAGACCTGCCTGAGATGTCCATTTTCCCGTGCCTTTCTGCCCGGCTGTGTCTAATATGATGTCTACGACGGGTTTTTCTGTTTCTTTGTCGATTCGGGCCAGTATATCTGCAGTAATTTCGATAAGATACGAGTCGAGTTCGTCGCGATTCCAGTCGGCAAAGACCGTGCTCATTTCAGCCGGAGACATGCTCAGGCCTTTCGCCATAATCTGGTAAGCTTCACAAATCAGCTGCATATCGCCATATTCTATGCCGTTATGAACCATTTTGACGAAATGGCCAGCTCCATCAGGGCCAACCCATTCACAGCAAGGGTCACCGCTGGATACTTTGGCTGCAATGGTTTGAAAGATCTGGCTGATTTTTGGCCAGGCTTTGGCATCGCCGCCAGGCATAATCGATGGTCCCTTGAGAGCTCCTTCTTCACCGCCGGAAATCCCGGCCCCGACAAACAGTTTGCCGGTTGTGGCGACCTGTCGGCATCTTCTGACTGTGTCGTGATAATGACTGTTGCCGCCGTCGATGAGAATGTCGCCGTCTTCCAGGAGGGGGAGAAGAGACTGAATGAGCTCATCTACCGGTTGCCCCGCTTTTACCATCATCATGATCCGTCTCGGTTTTTTTAGATAACCGACAAACTCATCGAGCGACCGACAGCCGATGAATCGGCGGTTTTTACCTCGCTCCTCGATGAATCTGTCAACTTTGTCAGTGGTCCGGTTATAGCAGGCTACTGTGTAGCCATGGCTTTCGATGTTCAAAATGAGATTTTCGCCCATGACTCCAAGCCCGATCAGACCGATATCTGCCTGCATAACCATTTTTCTGCCTCCCGACGATGTTTTTTTCACAACAAATTATATCAATAGTAAAACTGAGTATAAACCTATAAAAATAAAAACGGGCAGCGACCAGTTTAATTGTCGCTGCCCCGATATCTGAAGCTGAGAAAAATTTGTCAGTCTGAATCGGTCCAGTATTCGCGGGGAACAGGATTCGAACCCTCCCAGATGATCTGGCGAAAGTGTACCGGATCAGTATTCCCTTCTGTATTTATGAACAGAACCTGGGAGTCCTGGTTGATTTTTAAAAAATCACGCAATTCGCTCAGACCGTTTTCGCGCAGAATCGAGACGAGTGCACCAAGAGTGACAGCTCCGGATTCACCTGAAACGATGAAAGGATCACCCTGCAGAGGAGTTGCGTAGATGCGCATGCCTTTGGCGGCAACGTAATCTGGGCAGGTCACGAAGCAGCAGGCTGTTTCACGCAGAATTTTCCATGCTACCGGGCTTGGTTCGCCACAGGCCAGACCTGCCATTATCGTGTCCAGATCGCCCTTTATTGCATGTGGATTACCATCATTGGCCAAGACTGATTTGTAGAGACAATCGGCGTTTTCAGGTTCGACTACGATGCATTTAGGGGCTTCAGAGCCAAACAGAGCATGGTAATAGCCGATTACTGCAGCGGCCAGGGCTCCTACGCCGGCTTGAACGAATACATGGGTCGGGCGGGTGATTCCCTGCCCGGCAAATTGCTCCTGAATTTCTGCCATCATCGTGGTGTAACCCTGCATTATCCATACCGGAATCTGGGTATAACCCTCCCAGGATGTATCGGAAATAACCGCCCAGCCGTTTTTTTCGGCGTCGATTACGATTTGTCGCACGGCATCGTCATAATTGCCTGCTATGATCTTAACAGTAGCACCATAGCTCCTTATCGCTTCAATACGTGGTTGTGAAGTCTCGGCATGCACGTATACAACGCAGTCATGACCGAGTTTTTGAGCTGCCCAGGCGATGCCCCGCCCATGGTTGCCATCTGTCGCAGTAGCAAAAGTGATGCGCCCAAGTTTTTGGCGGGTTTCTGAGGAAGTGAGTTCAGCGTAGGTCAATTCTGTGTCATTCTGCCCCAGTCTGGTTTTAAGGTATTTATAAACGGCGTAAGAACCGCCCAGAACTTTGAATGAGTTCAGCTGGAGTCTGACAGCTTCATCTTTAACCCAGATGCCGCCGACTCCGAACATTTGAGCCAGGTTCGGCAGGGCAAGCAGTGGAGACATGTGAAAGCCTGGGATTTGCCGGTGAAATCGACGGGAAAGCCTGGCGGTTTCGGGGGCAAAAAGCTCATGACACAATGTCAGGTCTGGTTTTTGAGGAGTGTTCGTTATCCATTTCAGGTCAGGGCGAATGTTGTTCATACAATTCTCCAATTCTGTGGTGATAAAAAAGCAGTGATCAAGAACGAAGAACCTCTTTTCAGCTTAGCCCGGAAACAAAATTAAAGCAAGGATATTGCGAAAAAAATCACAAATATTGCCCGGATCACGGATAGACGTGTGTGGACTCAGGTAAATTCGGACGAAGAATGGGAAAAGGAAGCGAAAAAAAGGATTCTGGAGTGGAGTTGAAAGGCTTGAACAGGCCGGAGTAATATTATAAAGTTGTATTTGTTGAGAGAGACCGAAGCTTTTTGAGTCGCCGAACACTCATAAGGTTTTTATCATTTTGGAAGAAACATTCCGGGAGTGAGACTCGACGGGATAACTTACTGGCCGTTCAGTTTCAGAGATAATAGATCCGGAGTCAACATTGTGGGTTATGACGCCGCCGGCAATATTGTTTCGCAGATGGAGGTTTCAGGTGCTCGTTACATTGATAGAGTCGTGGTTAAAGAAAAAACTGAAACTGTAACTTTTTTTGGTCAGTCAGATAAAACTGTAACTGTAAGCTTTTCAAAGCTTCGTGGTGAGAAGTGAGGCTTTGAGTTTTCATCTCGCAAGAATGAATTTTGCTGGATAAGGTTTTTATGAAAAAAATACTTTCTGAACGGGCAAAACAGTGGATTGAAGGGCTTGGAATGCGGCAGCACCCGGAGGGTGGCTGGTTTGCCGAAATATACCGCTCAGCTGGGTTTATCGATCAGCAGTTTTTGCCTGGGCACAAGGGCGCAAGGCCTTATATGACCTCGATTTATTTTATGTTGCTGCCTGGCGAAGTATCGAGGTTTCATCGTCTGAAGTCAGATGAGATCTGGTATTTTCACGCCGGAGGAAGTCTGTTGATCCATCAAATAGACCCTAAAGGCGAGTATTCTGGTGCAAAAATTGGTCAGAACCTTGCGTCTGGCGAGCAGATGCAGGTCGTTGTTCCGGCGGGCAGCTGGTTTGGTGCTGAGACGACTTCATCTGAGGCAGTTCTGGTTGGGTGTGCTGTCGCGCCGGGGTTTGATTTTGCCGACTTTGAGCTGGCTGATCAGCAAACTCTGCTTAGCGCTTTTAGTGAACATGCGACGCTAATCAGGCGGTTGACCTGAATTTTTGATCTGATTTTCCGACGGGTTGGTTATTGCTAAAATCAGATCGGCAAAGAGAATGTGCTTCAATCGCTGGAAATATGCCAGTAGGGGTTGTTGATATTCTGGTTTGCAACTGAACTCGATATGGTGGTTGTCAGTTCGAGAGACGCTTTGCCGCTTTTGTCTTTGGGGTCGGCGTCTATGGTCAGTGTGACCAGCAGCATGGGTATTTCGGGTTTGAGGGGGTGTGCGTAGAGCTCGAATCTGGCAGCGCGAATATCGCTGAAGGCTCTTTCTTTGCCTGAAGCTGAGCGAACGAGGCACTTTCTTGTGTTGTCGATGCGGTAATTGACTTCTTCCACTTTCGGTTTTGCAGATGATTCAGGTGTCTCGTAGAGGTGCCTGAAAAAATGAATTTCTGAATCAGAAACGACAATTGGCACCGTATTGGCTTTTTTATCGAAAGTTTTGGCTTCGACGACGGGGTTACGCATAGCCTTCTTTTTTTGTTCTATCGATGCTGTGTCTGAAAACACCGGCGCAGCGCAGCGAAAATCGCGGCGCAGGTAGTTAATTGCGTATCTGGCGCCCTGTAATTCCTGGAGATCAACGGAGCCTCGGCTTCTTTGCAGGTTTATATAGCTGAAAACTTTGTATGACATGGTGAGCAACGCCGAAACCAGCATTATGCCGATCATGGCTTCGACGAGAGTAAAACCTTGCCGCTTTTGTTTAAGGTTAACCCTCATCAGTAGTGCTCGCTTTCGTCAAAAATTATGGTTGCCAGCGATAATTTGCGCATTCTGTCTGGTTCTGCCCCTATCGAATCTATCTTATCGGGTTTTTTTGCCTCATTCCAGTAAACGGTTACTGAAACTTTTCTTAAAAAACGTGACCCGGCCGGCTCTATTTTGATTTTTCGATAGAAATAAGCGTTGTCATACTGTTCAGGGTAAGCTTTAATGCTGGGTTGCCATGCTGAACCGCCATGCATTGGTATTTTCACTGATTTCCCGGTGGCGGGGTCGAGCAAAGAACCTTCAAAAACTTGAAGTTTGGCTGGCGAGATCTCAGACGAAGGCATCGACTGAATCAGTTCTATGGTTTCCTGGGCAATCTGCAGGGCGCGAAGGTAATTCACTGCTTTACTGGTTTGAACCCGCGTTGTTGAGGCAAAGTAAATGAGGCCGGCAAAAAAGACGATGCTGATGGTAAGAGCGACAATTATTTCTACGAACGAGAATGCCTTTTTACTGAATTTTTTCATCGTCGTTCTCCAGGGTTTGGCGCTTCAGGCCGCAGGCTTGGAGTGTTGGCTGCGCCGGCAGCAATGTTCTGCTGTTCTTTGAAAGCTTTTGCTTCCGCTTCTTTAAGCTGCTTGATCAGAGCCAGCGAATTGCGTGTGATTTCGGGGGCCTGGGGTGCGAGATATTCAAGTGGCAACTTGTGAAAATCGAGCGAAAAAGGCTGATTCAAAGAGAAAAATTCAGAGGGAAGACTGTCGAAAGAAGGTTTGACCTGTTTTCCTGAGGCTTTTCTGGTTGCCATGAGCTGTTCGAGGTCGAAGCCAGAATCGGTTCTGGGCGGCGCGTGCCGGCTGACGCTTTCAGAATCGGGCGAAGGCTTGTTGTCGGCGAGAGATCTCATCAGTTCAGGGGCTTTGCGCGAGATGTATGGTGCGGCAAGCAGCAGGGTGACGAAAAACGAAATGGCTGTAACCCTGAAAAACAGTTTTCTGACGTTTTTATTATTCAGCATGGTAATCTACCGCCAGAAGTGACCGGGTCTGCCCTATACTGACGCGAACAGGGTAATCAGGGAAGTAAAGCCCCGGGTCGTGGGTGATCTTAAGATGCCCGTTTGCCGGAAGGGTGCGCAACTCGAACAAGTTGTCGACAACAAGGTTGCCATACAGATTTAGGCTTTTACCCTCGAAGTCGATGCCACCTTCAGACGATGGGGAGACGGATGAGTTGTCGCTGAAGCAGGTAGTAGCGGCCAGAGAAGCATAAACACTGGCGGTGGCACCATTACACTTGAGGTGGAATCTGCCTCCCATGAGGTAGATACTGAGACGGTCAGACTTTGCATCGAGGGGCGAGAGATTGCCAATATGACAGGGACCTTCAAGCAGTATGATGCGCCCTTTGCCCCGGTATTTGTCGAGACCCGACAGGTTCAATGGCTTGTTTGCCTCATTGATGATCAGAGAAATGCCGTCGAGATCGAGAACTTTTCGCCCGTCTATAGATTTGACGCGGTCGCTGATAAATTGTTCGCTGGTCTGGTAGAAATGGGCGACACTGCGAAGCGACTCGTCGAAAGCCGGAAAGACGTCATGACCTTCGATACCTCCCTTAACGGCGGTTGGTGAAGTTGCCGAGGTCGAGCCGGCCCCGAAGAAGAAGTTGTTGATCGAAAAATGCTCGACCGGCATCGACATCAGGCTGTCGGTTCGCTTATCGACAGGCGTCGAAAGCTTTTTTCCCGCAAAGGTTTCGGCGGGGTTTTCAAAATGCATTGGTATCGGCGGAAACGGCACGTCAAGTGAGAAACCGCCGTGCAGATTGAATTTTACGGTTATCTGGTCTACGAAGGCAATTTTGAAAAAGCGCAGGTGTACGGGGCCTTCGACATAAACCGGGATGTCGCGGCCTTCGCCGAAGAGAATCGGCATTTTGCCTCCGTAGAAGCGCTCAGGATTGCTTGCTTTAATCTGTTTGAAATATTCGTTGATGCCCGAAAAAGGGTGTTCATCGGTAAAGGATTTGCCGCCTTGCCCCATGACGCTTGTATAGTCAGAGTAGCCATACTGATACTTCCAGTTGGCCATCAGAGTCGAGACCAGAGAACGAAAAACCTCTGAATTGGCTGGGTTGCCGCCGGCTTTTTGATAGTCTTTGGCGATAAGATAGCCCATGGAACCCTCGGTACTGGCATATTGTGAACTTGTGTTTACGATTGCCTTGTAGATTGTAACCAGTTCGGGGGTTTTATGAAAGTCACCCGCAAGGGAAAAATTGCTCGAAATGCCGGCGAACGGAAAGGGGGGGATGACGAAGAAAAGGTTGCCATTGCTGGCAGCCGAATACTTGCTATCGATTGTTTGAAAGTTGCCGGGCTGATAGAAGCCCCCAAGCAGGCGCCGATCATCTCTAAAGTCTAGGTCGAAAAAGATTGGCGGGGTTTGGGCGCTTTTAGCCCCCTGAGGGAACTCTGGGCAGGATGGGTAAGACCGGTTGCCAAAATAAGCGAAGGAATATTTTGCGGGGTCGTCGGGGGTTACACCCTGAATGATGACGCGCTTGCCGGGGTCATTCAGAGAGCGGCAGTAGCTTTTAACAAAAAGAGCATATTTATCAATGAACGGGTCGGCCAGATCGACTATTTTGATGTCGCGGCGTTCTTTAACCCGAATTTCAGAGGGCAGATCTTTCGAACGTGCTTTGGCGATCAGCTCTAAGTGCCCGATATAAGACGGGCGGGCGCTGCCAACGCGTTCTGTAATGACTATGCTGGCCTGGCCGGAAATTTCGCCGTTTTTGCCAAGATACTCGTCGATGAGTTTATTGGCGGCCTGCAACTGTGCCGGTGCAAAGTCAGCTTTATAGACGACTTTGGTACCGGCCCCCGGTTTTGTCTGCCAGAAATTATGAATGCGCCCCCCGATACTGCCATTGCGATTGTTTACATCAGCTTTTATAAAAGCCAGCATTTCATTAATGCCGGCTTGAGCGAGCAGAACCACGCGTTCCTGGTCGATGGTGCGGTTCAGTTGCAGAACGGCACCGCTTTTATGGTTGCTGAGACCGATGACCATGACCATCATCACCAGAGCGAATGTGCAGACGACAAAGAGCACAAAGCCACGGCGACCTGAGGCGGTTTGCCGGTTATGTTTTCTATGACGGTTTTGGCTCGATCTTTTCGGGTTCATTGGTATTTTCAAGATAACATTAAGTGTGGGCAGATGTCATTTATGCCGGATCTTTTGCAGTCTGCAGAGAAAAAATCAGCCCCGGCTATTGCCGGCCAAGGGAGCGGCAAGAGCATCGGGGCCAATTTATCAGGCGTTTTATTACCAGTCGAGGCCGGGTTCAGACTTTGCTTCTGGCAGCGGAGCTTTATCAATCACGCTCTGGGTTGTATCTACTACCACTCCTTTGCCGGGCTTGACCGCTTCGCCGATTACTTTGCCGACAAGAGCTTTTGCCGCCTTGTTATTGGCTGCGTTTGAGACAAAGTTCCCGGCGCTGTTATAAACGAAATCATCGGCACTGCCGACCAGTTGATCGGCTATATCACCGGCAACGTTGCCCACTCCCTTGGAAACCACACGATTGATGGCTTCCTGAGCAGCGGCTTTGGTAACCTCTTTGCCGGCCACAGTAAGAAATTGTTTGTCGTCAGTGATGGCTTTGTCGGCTGCAGTTATCAGAGTATTGCCCGATGCCTTGAGAATTGCAGCTGCAATACCAGTTGCCGTGGCTGCTTTACCGGTGATTGCAGCGATTGGGGCGGCAATTGCGGCTGCGGGCGGAAAGCCTGCTGAGATGACTGTGCAGAGCAGCGAAACGCTGCCAAGAATCGTGGCGGCTGTCGAAAGGGCGCCGGCTGCGTCGAGCAGGGTCTGACCTGCGTCTTTCAGGGCTTTCTGATAGATGCCCAGGGCAGAGGCGTTTTCGTCCATGCTGCCATAAACTTTGGAGGGGTCAGTCTTGGCGGCGGCTTCAAAGGAACCGCTTTTCAGCAGATCCATTGTTTTTTTTGCGTCTTCCTGGATCTTTTGTATATCTTTGTTGGCTTTTTCTATTTTGGGAACATAGCGTTCCAGTTCCTGTTTTTCTTTGAGGGCCTTTGCTTCTGCTTCGCTTTTTGTATCGCCACCAAGCCATGAAGGTCGATTGGCCCAGGCGTTCTGGATGTCGTTAATGCGATTCAGCGTCCATTCTGAGATTTTGCCCAGTTCGATGGGCTTGATGCTCATTATTTCGTCATAAGTCTTCTGAAAATCGGCAACGGCCTGTTCGATCTGTGCCTTCTGGTTTTTGGCTTCCTGGGCAGCAACTATTGCAGGCGTAAACAATTGCATGACAAAAGCGAACACAACCATCATGGCGATCAGCTTCCGCGTGAATCTGCTCATAATTATGACCTCCAAAATTTGACTGAACCAGTTAATATTACTACCACAAAATACTGCAAAAAGTTTTTGCCATTTTAAAATTATGTACAGGCTTTGATTCTGCGAGAAGATAAAGATACGAAATCTCGGTATCGCAGTGATATACCCCCGAAGGGAAACAATGGTTTTTTCTGCAGAAAATTATTGCGGGGTTGTTTTGCTGAATAATTTTTGCTCATGTGGTAATGTGTGTGCATGCATCCTATATTATTTGAATACGGCCCGCTTCGCATTGGCTCATATGGTGTTACTCTTGCGATAGCCTTTATCAGCGCCTTTTTGCTGATAAACTGGCAGTTTCGCAAAAACAACTGCGACGTCGAACTCGCCTGGGACCTGCATTTTTTTGCCATTTTTGGCGGAATGATCGGTTCAAGACTGCTTTTTATTTTTGAGAATTTTAAAGAATTTCTTGCGGCGCCATTGTCGATGATTTTTTCTACCACAGGTTTTTCGGTGCTGGGCGGCTATATTCTGGCTCTGGTGCTTTGTATCATCAGAGTGCGCGTTGCCGGTGAGCCTTTTTTCAAAATTGCCGATATTTACGTTCCGGGTATGGCCATGGGTTATATGATCGGGCGTCTTGGCTGTATCGTTGCCGGCGATGGTTGTTATGGCCTGCCCTGCGAGTTGCCGTGGGCGATGAGTTTCCCAAAGGGGCTGGTCCCAACTCTGAGCACCGAAAACCCGTCTCTGGCTGCGACATTTGCCAGACTTTTTCCCGACAAACCAATTCCGGTAGATATTCATGTGCATCCGACGCCTTTATACGAGTCTGCTTCAACCCTTGTTCTGTTGCTGATTCTGTTGCTGGTAAACTGGCGAATCGGCAGTGGCCGTCGTTTTGCTTTTTTTCTCGTCTGGTTTGGCATATCTCGTTTTCTGGTAGAATTCATCAGATTGAACCCGTTCATCTACTGGGGCATGTCTTCAAGCCAGCTGCTGTCTCTGTTTTTTATTCTTGCCGGACTGGCCATAGCCGCCACTTCTCAGTCGCGAATTGCCCGGTTGCATGAATCTTCAACGGCGGTATCTGCACAGGATTGAAAACATCAGATTTATGCGCTATTCTGACAAAAAAATAATTCAGCCTCGAAAGGTTCATAGAGTATGGCTCTGATTCTGGTCAGAGAAATTGTACAGGACCAGGGACTTCTGGTCGTTGCCGGCAAAGAAGGGTTGGATCGCAAGGTAATTTCTTCTGAAGTGCACCGCCCCGGTCTCGAGCTGGCTGGATTTTTTGAACACTTTGGCTACGAGCGCATCATAGTTCTTGGTCGCACCGAACTGGCCTATCTTGGCGAGCAAAGCGCCGAGACCCGCAAAGTCAGGCTGAGACAGCTTTTGTTTTTCAATATTCCCTGCATTATCATCACCGATGATTTGCTCGTTCTCGATGAGCTTCTCGAACTATGCAACCAGAAAAAAATCCCGTTGTTGCGCACTTCTGCACGCACGGGCGAATTCATTTATCAACTTTCCCGTTATCTGCACAATCGTTTTGCCCCAAGAAAAAGTGTTCATGGGGTCTTTGTCGAGGTCTACGGCGTTGGCATTTTGATAATGGGTCCGTCTGGAATAGGCAAAAGTGAGTGTGCGCTTGAACTGATCAAGCGTGGGCATCGTCTGGTTGCAGATGATGCGGTGCAGTTGATGAAAATCAGTGATACCAAGGTGGTTGGTTCTCCTGACGAAATGATTCGTCACCACATGGAAATCAGAGGGCTTGGCATTATTGACATCAGATCGCTGTTTGGAATTGCAGCCACTGCTGACGAGAAGCCGGTTGACATGGTTATAAATCTAGAAAAGTGGGATGACCACAAAGAATACGACCGACTGGGGATATTTCAGCGAACGGTGCGATTTCTCAAGGTTGAGGTGCCATCTACCACCATTCCGGTGCGTGAAGGGCGCAATCTGGCAGTGGTAATCGAAACTGCGGCCATGAATTTTTATCTGCGGCGCATGGGTATACTCAGTGCCGAAAAGTTCTCAAAACAGTTGCGGGCCAAGATGAGCGGTGAGTTCTGATGCTGCTCTCTTTGCGGCGCAAAATAAGCCATGAAGTAAGGGCGCGGCGCTGGGTAGCCTTTTTGATACTCGGTCTGCTCATGATGTGCTTCGGCTTTGTCTTTGCGTCACTGTCGACCATTGTGCTCGCTCCGGCAAGCATAGAAACAGTAAGAAGCTTTCATCCGCTGGCGCTGGCGTTTTCGGCGCTGTCGGCTTTCATGATCAGTCTTTTTTGGCTGTATAGAGGCTTCAGAACGGCATTCAGACTTCTCGACAGTCGAGATCATGGTTTGTCTACACGGTTGCGTGAATTTGTTTTTCAAAAAAATCCGGCCCATGAAAAGCAGCTTTCGTTGGTGGCCCTTGGTGGCGGCACAGGGTTGAGTTCTTTGTTGAAGGGCTTGAAAGAGCTGCCTCTGAATCTTACTGCCATAGTAACCGTTACTGATGATGGCGGCTCCTCCGGGCGACTGCGAAAAGAGCTGCAGATTCTGCCGCCGGGTGACATCAGAAACTGTCTGGTAGCTTTGTCTCGTTCAGAAAGCCTCCTTTCACGTCTTTTTCAATATCGTTTCGGTGAAGGCGGTGAAATTGAAGGTCACAGCTTCGGAAATCTTTTTATTGCCGCTATGACTGGTGTAATTGGTGACTTCAGCAGTGCGGTGCGTGAAGCAAGCAGTATTCTTGCCATCAAGGGGCATGTCATCCCTGTCACCAACGAGAATGTGCAGCTGGTCGCGCAATTCGAGGATGGCAGTGAAATTACTGGCGAAACAGCGATAAGTGAAGCCCGTCGTCGTATCGTCAGAATGGGGCTGAACCCTGAAGCGCCCCTCGCCAACCAGGAGGCTCTGAGTGCCATCGATGATGCCAATATTATCGTTCTCGGCCCCGGTAGTCTTTTTACAAGTGTTATTCCGAATCTTCTCGTGCCTGGAGTTGCTGAGCGCATAAACAAAAGCGGTGCCAGAGTGGTCTATATCTGCAACGTAATGACCCAGCCGGGCGAAACTGATTCGTTCAACGCTGCCGATCATGTTCGTGCCATTCTCGACAAGACCAGCCTGAAGCACATAGATATTGTAGTCGTCAATTCACGCCGCTCAGCCAAGCCGCTGATGGCCAGATACGAGAACCGTGGCCAGTTCTGGGTACCTCCCACCGTAAAAAAAATCGAAGACATGGGTATCAGAGTTGTCGCTGCTGATCTGCTGCTCGAATCAGACATGCTGCGCCATAACCCCAATCTGCTTGCTGCCATTCTCATCGGTCTGATCAATGAAAAGCCCGTGCGCGAGCAGGCCATAGAATGCAATGCCGACGATGAAGAAGACGGCTTTTTTGACGACTAAGAATTTTTATGAAGACGATCGACTATGCGGTTAAAATAAAGCGCGATCTGCTCAATCTGATGCGGCAAAGCCCCATGCAGTGCTGTCACCGGTCATTCATAACCGGATTGCTGCAGGGACCGAGACACTCCCCCTTCGTTAGAAGCCGGCGTCGATTGCAGAGTCGGCTGATTGCTTACTGTCAGCAGATCTTGCCTGAGTCGCAAAAAATTTGTGTAAAAGGTGCCAGGATTTGTTTTTATGGCCTCGATCAACTGCCGTTGCGAGAAAAATTTGTTGACCGGGTGCGTGTATATTCTGACTCAGGCAGTTCGAATCATTGCCATATCGCTTTTTTGCGCGGTCTGTTCGTTTCGCGCGGTTATATACAGAGCCCGTCGAAAGGCTATCATCTTGAATTAAGGCTCAGCGGCAGATGGCTGGCGGCTGCATTCAGAAAAATAGCAGTCTGTTTGCGGCAGAAGTTTTGTGTCTACAAAAGTCAGCAATACACCAGCTTTTACATGAAAAGTGGTCGAAGGATCACCAGATTTCTTAACCTCCTCGGTCTTTTTGACCGGGGGCTGGAATTTTCAGATCTGCGGGCAACCCGCAGCATTCTTTCAATGGTCAATCGGCAGGTAAATTCAGAAACTGCCAATATCAATCGTTTAATCAGCGCGGCGGAGTCTTCTATCAGTCACATTCACGAACTGATGGCTTACAATGACCAGGAAATCTGGACGGAAAGCCTCCATCAAATGGCTTTGATGCGCCTTAAATTTCCGCATGACAGCATCGAAAACCTGGGCAAAAGATTCGAACCGCCATTGTCTAAATCAGCTGTAAATCACAGATTGCGTCGTATAAAAACTTTGCATGCTAAAATTTTCGGGCAGAATGTGAAAAATGTTCAGCCTTCGTGAATTTTTTTAGAGAAGAGCAGCAGGCTGACATAGTTTATTATCAGCGCAGTGCAGAGCATTGCAAAGCAATTTTGCATGCCGAACGCCGGTAGAAGCCACAGGCCACTCGAAAGCCCCGTCAGCATAGCCCCGGCACTGTCTGAGAACAGCAGCAGACCTGCGGAATCCTGTGCTTCTCTGCCGCTGCCGCGCAGAATGTTGTCTGCGACCGGAAACTCTATGCCATCAAGAAAAGCTATTAAAAAGATCATCAGGCTGGTGACGGCTGCCGAATGCAGTTCAGAGAATGAGACATAGGCAACGCCGGCGCCGGTAAAAATTATTTGCAGCAGCTTAACGGTTTTCAGTCTCTTTATGGCGGCTTCCCGGCGCTGCAGATGACCGAATGTCATTGCTCCGGTTGCCAGACCAAGCATGTACAGCCCAAAGAAAAGTGCGGTCATCTGATAGGCCGCACCGTGACGATTCTGATAGAGCAGAATAAGAATTATCTCTGAAAACAGGCCGGTTGCCCCGCTGACCGCGACACCCCCTGCCACTATGTTTCTGGCGGCAAAGCCGGCGCTGAAGATGGCCGGAAGCAGCATCAGCCCGAGGCCTGTCACAAGAAAAATTGTAAAAAGTCTGGTTCTTGAAGTGTTTTGTAGAACGACCAGCCACCTGTTGAGGGAGGTGCCGGTATAGACATTCCACAGTTCAAGCTGCTGCATGAAAGTGCCGGGATGGGCATCGGTATTGAGCGTGGTTTCATGGTTTCGGCCAAGCCAGTCGTTCAGTTCGGCGACTCTGAAAGGCATGAAAATATTGTGAAAACTCATTGGAAAAAAAGTGCCCGTCTGAATTTTGCGACTTGAAAAGCGCGAAATCAGCGTTTTAGTATCGACTGTAAGTGTTTCGTCTGCCGCAAAAAACGTGACGGTCGACCCCGGCACGGCAGCACAGTTGTTGAATTCGCTTTTTAGAGCCTGCCATGTTGATAGCAGTATTTTTTCTTTGACGCTGCCGAGATAGTTTTCGCTGCCTTCGACCTGAAGACTGAGAACCCCATTTGGTTTCAGCCGGCGTTTCATCGCTTTGAACGCTTCGATGGTGAACAGGCGGTTGCCGCCAAGGGTGACTGGTGATATCGGGTAGAGCATGATGGCATCATACTTCTCTTTGCTGTTTTCGTTGAGAAAAAGCCGCGCGTCCGTGGTCAAAACGTTGACCCGGGTGAGAATGTCAGGCGGGTAGCCGAGCATGTCGATCAGCCCGGCATCGTTTTCGAGCAGAGTGATTTGACAGCCTGGGTATTTGAGGAATTCCGCGATCGTTTCGGCAGACGGGGCACCGATGAGAAGTATGCTGTCGAACTTTTCCAGAACGCTGACAAAAGTATGTACCCGAGCTTCGACACTTTCGGGGTTCGGCCACGAGTCGGTTAACATGCCGTTCGAAAACAGACTTTTCTGCCCGTGATAGCTGGCAAGCTGAAGCCTTTGATAGGGGGTTTCCATAGTTTTTGCGAGCTGCAGCTGACCATGCATCTTTTGCCACCAGGCGATATCGATATTATGCGAAATCATCGGGCCAAAGTGCCATACCAACGGCGCTACCAGCAGAGTTACAAGACCGGGCAGTAGCTTTTTTCTGCTGGTCAGGGTGATGACGGCCATCGACAGGATCGGCAGTATCAGCAGGCACAAAATTGCATCGGCATTCCCACCGAGAACCAGGGAAAAACAGACCCCGCCCGCAAAGCCACCAACAGCTTCAAGACTGTAAAAATATCCGAGACTTTTGTGCGACAGTCGAATCAGACAGGGAATAAGCATTCCCGTGAGCAGTGAAACCGGCAATATTGCGACAGCCATAAAGACAGTGACAGGTGCAAATGGCATAAAACCGCCATCCGGGCTTGGCAGCAGCTCGATTCCGAAGCGTAACAACAACACTGTGAGTATTGGCACCGCCAGAAGTGACAGCATAAGGGTCAGGGGTTTTACTGAAATTTTGCCACTCAATAAGCCTCCACAGGCGATTCCGAGAAGCCAGATGCTCAAGAAAAGGCCAAGATGAATCTCTGTGCCATAAAACTGCCCCATGAAGAAGCGAAACAGGGCAACCTGCGCAAGATTGGCGATGAACCCGGTTATACTGGCAACGAGCGAGAGCCGGTGAAGGTGATGCAGCATATCAGTCGTTCAGGTGGCGGCCGGTGCGGGTGATTCTGCGTATTTGCTGCAGTTTTTTGGATGCTGGTTGTTCCTGAAAATCTATAACGTTGCCGAGGCACTCGATTTCGATAGCCTCTTCGTTATAACGGCGTAACCCTTGAATTGCTTTGATGTCTACGCCTTTAATGGCGTAGGTCATAGTATATGGGTAACCTTCATCATTGATACTCCAGCTTTGTTCGGTTTCGAGGCCTGGCGCTTTCTCGGTTTGCAGTGCTGGCTGCTGAACCTGCCCGTCGATCGTATCGTTGCTGCAGTCTCTGAAAAAATACAAAAGAAATTTGCCTGGGGAGTATTCTGAGTTGCCGCTGTTATCAGGGGAAATATATTTCTCTGGCAGTGTATTTGGCGCAAGTTTGGCAGCCAGGTAGCGATAGTTGGGGTTATAAAAGCTGGCGATACGCAGCATGGCTTCCGGTTCTCCCCCGGTAATTCTGAGCGGGATATAAAAAAATTTGATTCGGCCACTTGCATCTGACTCTACCGGAATAATTCTTTTATAAATGCCAGAGTAGGACGGCAGCTCCTGAAATGCCGGTTTGCCGTCATCGGCTCTGAACGGAAACTCTGAAAAATCGAAGTATGGGTTCTTGCCCTGCTTGAACTCGACCGCGTCGTAAAGTTCGGTCGGAAAAAGGCGTGCTTTCAATAAAAAGTGCTGCATGGCGGCCCTGGCTGCAAAAAACGCCTGCTGGTCACGCAGATTGATTTTGTTGCGCCCGGCGACACTGCGATGTTGGAACGCCATCGATGCAAAAAGTACCAGCAGCAGGACAGCGAAAACCAGAACGATGATCAGTGCCATGCCTTTGCGCGATTTGTGCGAGAGTCTATACATCTATATCTGCCTTTATCGTCATCAGGTGAATGCGTCTCATACCTGCCCCTGTTTGTTCCGGGGTTTTGAGAAATGGCTTGTCGATGTTCCACTGAATTTCGACGATTAGCCGCTTGAAACCGCAAAATTTGAGTTCTTCGTTATTCGTATAGCCAACCTGAGTTTTTGCCAGGCGCTGTGTCAGCCTGGTGGCGGTCGGGTCAGAAAATCTGAAGGCATCGTCATGATATTTTTCGTAGCCATCATCGCGATAAAAGTTTTCGTGATTTTCAGAGACTTTGTCGGGCAGTTCAGTTTCAAAGCGAAACTCTCCTGACTTGGGAAGCATGCCGACGGGATTGGGCAGGTATACCCGCTGATGCCAGCTCTGACTCATCAGTTTGGCGGGGTTTTTCAGATAAGAGAAGGTCGGCTCACCGGTGCCGACCGGGGAAAAGTCTTTGGGTGGTTTTGCGGGGTAGTCTTTGCCGATTTTTTGTAACGGTGGTTTTTCATCTTTGCTGGCTACCGGCGAAGTGATATCTTCGACTCTCAGGGTTATTTTATAAAACTGGCCGCGTGGGTCGCTGACCACACAGGCGCATGGGTAGCCGGCCGCCGTTTTTTCGCTTCCCGGGAATACTGTATTAACGAATTTTGCGGCCCAGGCCTCGTCGAATCTGTCGTAGCCATCCACGTCTTTCAGGTCTTCGACTTTGATAAAGCCCGGGATGCCGGCGCGAAGTGCCTGAAAAGGAACATTGTCGAGCATGGCGTTGAGTATCTCTGAGGCTCGATTGATGGCAAACATGCGTGAAACATTGAAGTCGGTATCAGAGGCTCCTTTGCTCATGAAAAAGAAGATGGGCACCATAGTCGCTGCAAGTATCGCCATGGCGAGAATTATTTCAATCAGCGTGAATGCCGCCGAGGATTGCATTATTTTGTTTCTGCGCATATATTTGTAAAGTTAACAGAAATACACTGTGGCTGGCAACTGTTCGTGAGTTGCTTAACATCGAGCAAAATTATCGAAAATAACGCCGGAGTGGTTTAAAACAGTCAAATAGAGGTAAGAAGCAATGAATAAAGTCGGTCGCTGGAATCTCGATCGTCGAAAATTTTTGCAGACCGCCGCGACTGTCACTGCTGCAGGGTTGGCTGGCAGAAGTGCTCGTCTGCTGGCGGATAACCCTCAATCCGGCTTCCCTGCTGAATATATTCATAAACTCGATGACGGGCGTCTTCAATGCAGTCTGTGCCCGAATCTATGCACCCCAAAAGAAGGGGCTGACGGTGTCTGCAGAGCTCGTGGTCTGCGTGACGGCAGATATGTCAGCTTTGTCTATGGGCTGCCCTGTGTGCTGGCGATTGACCCGGTCGAAAAAATGCCGCTTTTTCATTATCATGTGCATAGCCCGGCTTTGTCGATTTCGACTGCCGGTTGCAATCTTACCTGTCAATACTGCCAGAACTGGCAGTTTTCACAAAAGTCGCCGGCTGAAACGGCTAACTTTAACTTCAAGCCCGAAGACGTCATTGTCAGAGCTCTCGATTTTCAGGTGCAGAGCCTTGGCTTTTTCTATACCGAGCCAACGGTCTATATCGAATTCATGAAAGATATTGCCCGGCTGGCACGCAAAAATAACCTTAAGACCATAATGGTTACCGCCGGCTATATTCAACCAAAGCCACTTCACGACCTTTTCGATCTGATAGATATGTTTGTTGTCGGTTACAAAGGGTTCACCGAAGAATTTTATCGCGAAGTCATCGGTGGCAGCCTTGTACCGGTTCAGAATACTCTCAAGGCGATTAAAAATTCAGGTCGGCATCTCGAGGTTGTTTCGCTGCTCATCCCCGGCAAAAATGATGCTGCCGAGCATTTACAGACTGGCATCGACTGGTTTGGGGCAAATCTCGGGGCCGATGTTCCCTGGCATTTTTCGCGGTTTGCGCCAGAATATCTTCTTAAAAATCTGCCGCCAACCCCTAACGCAATTCTTGAAAACGCCAGAAAAATGGCGATGCAGGCCGGCATGAAGTTTGTTTATACAGGCAATAATCCAGGCCAGGAAGGCAATCACACCTATTGCTCCGGCTGCGGGAAAAAAGTGATCGAACGTCTCGGTTTCAAGGTCATGCGCAGTCTGCTCTCACGCGGAAAGTGCCCCGACTGTGGCGTGCAGATTCCAGGCGTCTGGCTTGACGACCTGCCGAATGGCAATATTTGAGCACACATTGGACAGGAGTCGAAAATGAAACGAATTCTGCTGGTTGTATTGATGGTTGTGGTCTGCCTGGTTCCGAGTCGCGGAGCTTCAGATCGTATAAATGAGATGGGTGATCTCGTCGAAGAAATTTCTCTTTTAAACCTGCTTCGCGGGATTTATCTCAATGAACGGCAGACTCGACGTATCGCCGAACTGGCGATGGAGGCCGAAAAAATGCGAGAAGAATCGCTGGCCGAAATTGAAAAGTTGAATGCCATGCCGGCTTTTACAAAGCTGCGCGATGAGCTTTATGCGGCCTTGGCTGAAGACCCGCCAGCAGTGCGTAAGCAGGTGGTTGAACTCGACAACATGGCGCATGAGATCGCGGGTCGCACCCTTCACAAAATCGCCGCCATGGAAGAAGAGATAAAGAACCTTCTGACCCACGGTCAGCAGAAGATTTTTTGGGAATTCGTTCCATGTATCGTGCCGGAGGTCGATTTTGAAAACCCGGTGAGAACAGGTCAGGCAGCGGCAAGCAGTCGTTTGATGCCGGCTTGCGAGCTCATCAGAAATACTTCAGAAGACATGTGGAAAAAGCATGGCCAGGCATATCTTGACCATATCCTGAAAATAATCGAGCAGGATGCTGGAAAAATGACTGAAGATGCCCGCGAGGACCTGCGCAGGCGCCTGGTAAAACATGCCTGGAAGATCAGAAAGATGAAAGAAGCTGATTACATGATCAATCGCGATAAACTGGCTGAAGAGTTGCTGTTGATCAATCGAGAACACACTTTGCGCAGCGGCTTCAGAATGACCGGAAAAATCGCACGCTTTTTTCTTTCTGCGGCTGCTGCCAGGGTGATGCCCAAATGGCTTGAAACGCACTTCTCTTCGCAGTCACCCGTTGCCTCCGAACAGCCGGCTACAACGCCTTTGCCTTCTGAGCCTGCAGATGCCCCTGCAGCGCTTGAGCAGCAAAATGATGAGGCTCTGGATCAAAGCACGGGGCCAAATTCTGACCGGGAATTCTGGCAGAAGCTGGTTCCTGAATCTCTTGCCAGACTAAGTGAGACTCCTTATTACGATCATATTTATCTGGCTTTTGGCAAACCTTTTGTCCGCCGGGTTTTTGACGAAGAAGATGTCTACGTCGATACTTTTACTCTGTTGCGTGAGGCAGGCGTCATTCTTACCCGTGAGCGCGAGCTCAAATACTACACTCTGACCCAGGGAGAACCCTGAAACATCGCGGTAGTATTCATTCAGCGGGCTGAATAAGTATGGCGGCGCCTTTTTCTGTGCCGATGAGCAGATTGCCGTTTTCGTCAAGCGCCAGGGCGGTTATATTGCGCGATGGCAGCCCGTCGGTTTCAGTCAGCAGTTTTCCTGCTTCGTTACTGTCGCAGTATTGCAGACCTGCGGGGCTGCCTACCCATATTCTATCTTTCTGTCGCTGCAGATGATTAGCCGGCAGAGCGACAATGCCGTCGGCCCGGCCGCGCAAAGACCATTTCTGATTATCGAAAATTGCCAAGCCTCTACTGGTTCCGGCCACAATTTTGTCATCGATAAAATCGCAGATGCTGAAAGCTTCGCGGGCCGGAAACTCAGGAAATACCCATTTATCGACGTTCAGGTCGTAGTTTGATTTTATTTCCGTTCTCAGTCTTACGATGCCGTTGGTGGTGCCCATCCAGAGATGGGTTTCTTGCATGAAAACTTGCAGCAGGCTGCAGTCATAAAGGTGCATTATTTTGTAATTGCTGAATGTTGGAATTACCCGCTCGATATATCGACTCACACCGTGAAACCTGTGCCCGACCCAGAGTTGCTCGTCTTTGTCTACGTGCATGTCGATGATATGGTTGTTCAGAAGGCCGGGAGCATCCGGAAATTTCAATGTGTCCCATGCTTCGCCATCGAAGCGTAAAAGCCCAAGCCCCTGTGACGGAGCGGTCTGGGCAACCCAGATGTCTTCATTGACGAAGGCAATGCCCGTGATTGTTCCCTCTGCTGCAATCGGTGAATTAGCGGCAGAGAAAGATTGTATCTCACCGTTTTCGCGTTCGAGCAGGATGCTGTTACGTAACCCCCAGATTCTGACGCCATTTTTGCCGCATATGGCATATATCTGGTCGTTTGCCACTTCAGGGTGTTGTAATTGTCTTATTATAGGCGTTTCTGAGGCGATGGGGTCGCAGAAGCCTGCAGTGACGAGCAAAATCATTATCAGAACAGTCAATGCCCGGCGGTTCATAATCACTCTCCCGAAAAAATAAAGCCTCTGCAGCCGATATGGCTGCAGAGGCTATCATGACATCAGCGGTTATTTGCTGTCAATAGATCTTGTTCTGAAGCTTGCCGGCAGAACGTTGATGTTGAATTTCATTTCGCGGCTCTGACCCAGCCCGCCGTCTTTGGCGCGGTCGAATGCTCTGACCCTGAACTGATACCAGCCGGCAGCTCTAAAAATGTGATAGAAGCTGACTTTGGGGTCGAAATCGTTGAGATCGAACTTGTTCAGACTGCTGCCGTCTTTTACGACTTTGTTGGCAGAAACGATTTTTCCCGCACTTTCATCTTCAAATTCGATTTCTTCAAATTTTCCGGTTGGCTGCTGATTTGCGTCGAGGGCTTCGATTTCCACTTCAGTTTTCAGGATGCCCCTGAACGGAGTCAGGCTGTCGATGTTATCGTAAGGTGAAAAACTGAAGCGCATGCGCTGGTCTTCGACCGGAATGCCGTTTTTATCCGGGCCTTCCGGGTCGGTGGGGATGGCCGGCAGTTTTTCTTCAGTACCGTCGGCTTTGATGATGATCCAGTCTTTGTCGGCCATGTCGAAGTCTTCTTTGCAGCCTTCTTCGCCGTGATTAGTGACCGTTCCGGTTTTGTTTTCCTTGCTGACGAGTTGAGAGCCGGCTTCAAGAGATTCGATCGGAGGCACTCCTATTTTATGAGTGACACCATTGTTCATGTCTTCGATTTCGCCCTTGATCAGGGGTTTGCTGAATTCAGCGACGTCTTCGACTTTGACAAGCGAGCCGGCTGGTGCAGAGTTGCCGCAGCAGTTCGAGACTTGCTGGGTCATCAGGCAGTCGGGCGGGCTTTTGAGAATTTCACTGTAATAAGCTTTCATCGCTTTCGGGTCTTTGGCGCTGGGCGCTGGTGGGCAACTGTGATCGTTCCATTCAATTGAATTTGTGGCGAAGTGTCTTGGGAGAATGACGCGTTTGCCGGCCACTGTCCATGAGCCACTTTTTACGTCAACATTCTTGCCTGTTTCCGGGTCGAGCTGCTGGACTGTTTGTTCTTGATGCTGTGTCGGAATATTCTCTAGCGTTATCGGCCCGACGATGCAGCGCCCAAGGTGCGGTTCGAAGCCGATTGGTGCAAATCTGGTTACATCGCGGGTTCCTTCGTTCGAACTGCTGATGAAGTCTTGTAGAGACTGCATGGCTATGCGGGCGTCGGCGGCGGCCTGGGTGGTTTTTCCGGTCAGGTCGGCCATGATGTCGTTGAAAACCGACAGCTGCGCGGCATCGCGTTTTTTCCAGGCTTCGTTAAGCTCATTGGTGCGGGTTACAGGGTCGCCATCGAGGTAAAGGCAGTAATACACTATGCCTTTTTCCCAGGGTTTGAGAAACTTGCCTTCCCAACTGTTGGTGCGGCGATCGGCCATGAATTTATCGAGTTTTTCTTTGGGTTGAGACTTCCAGTAGGGGTGGTGATCTTCAAAGTAGGTTTGTTCGCGGGAACTGATTGATTTGCCTATGTAAGGGCCATAAGTGTCGTTTGACTTGAGAAAGTAGAAGAACAATACTTGTTTGTTATCGGAGGCACCGTCGTAAAATGGGTTTGGCAACTGATACAGTTCGTCGGAGCTGAACTGGTATTCGAAAGCGTTTGTAATTGCCGGCGAAGTTGGCAGAAGGTCAGGATTTTCATTGGTATAGCTGACGCTCATCCCATTGGGGCCGCCGTTGTAGCCGAGATATTTGCCGACCACCCCTTCGTATACTGTTCCCTGCGGGTTGAGAAAGTCTTGAGAAATTTCAGGGTATGAGTAGTCTTCGACGTAAACCATATTGTAATCAGTAAATTCACTGTAGGTTTTGCCGTCGATTTCGGCTTTGAGGTTCCATGAGGGTTTGAGTGCTTCAGGTATGGGTTTTGAGGTTTTTTCGGGGCCGAATTTTTCGAAGGCCGAGTCAGAGGGTACAGCCGAAAGATTGGCTTTGCCCGGTATCTCGCCGGCAGGATCTGCAGTCTGCAGAGAGGTCTCGGGGTAACCGTTGCCGACCAGCGTGGGGGCAGAAACTTCAGCGCGTTCATAAGTCATGATCATGCCGACCTGCTGCAAATACTTTGAACCGGCGACGTCTTCGCGTCCGCGTATGCCTGAATCAAATGCCGCAGTATGACGGTTGACGTAGAGTTTTTTATCCCAGACATCGGCTTCGTTTTTACTGCCGTTGACAACGCCTTCAAAAAAGGTGAGGTCGGCGTCTTTGATGTTTAAAAACGGCGACCAGACTTCGCCGCCAGAGACACCGTTCTTATTTCCTTCGGCGAGAGTTTTTTTGTTATCGTCAGGCTGTTCAAAAAACCAGTGATATTTGACGTTGCGGTAGACATAGAATTTGCCCGTGCCGTTATCTTTGACAATGTAGGGGAACTTGTCTTTGCCGGCTCCGGTGTTGGCATAAATCGAAGTGGCATTGGTGATCATGTTGGCGCCGTTTTTTTCGATGGGTGCAGGTTCATACATGGGCATCCAGACGGCAATCTGCGCTTCTGGCTTGTCGGTGTGGCCCGAGACTCTTTCGATGTTCATGCCGTCAGCCAGTACGCCACCTTCTTCGAGTTTTGAATCGAATACTTTTATTCTGGATTTCGTGAAATAACTGGATTCTCTGCCGGGTTCGACTTCTACCGCCGGTAATTGCGTGGCCAGATTGAACAAAAGTAACGAGGCGATACACAAGGGTTTTTTTAGGGTTCTCAAGCTCATAATTCCTCCTGATGACCTGAAATATTTACTCGGTTTTAAACTGACTCTGAACAAGGGCGTCGAATTCGCGTGCCCGTAGCAATAATTCCTCATTTTCATCCAGCCATCTTTTTACTTCACGCGCTTCCGGGGCTTGCGGGTTTTTAGCCAGAAATGCTGAAAGGTAGAAAAAGGCCAGCTCCTGATCCTGCATCGAACTGTATGTTCTGCTGTATCTGGGGCGCTCGGCAACCAGCAGGGCACCAGGGAAGGTCTCGTGCCCTATGCCGCCATAAAGCTGCCCAAGGCGAAGTCTGGCGCGGTAAGATGTTTCGTCTTCATACAGAGCTAACAGACTGTAGATTTTTTTTGCCTCTTCAAGGCGCTCGTCAAGTTCAAAAAAAGTCGCTTTAAAAAATTCGACGCGCGGGTCACCCTTGAAGAATTTTTCGCAGCGGGCAATGTGGTTGTTGGCGCGATAATCGCCTTTTCTCGCAAAAATTTCGAGAAGACCGAGGTTAACATCAAAATTGTCCGGGCTCATTTCGTAGGCGAGGTTGAACATGACCAGGGCAAGGCCATAATCATTGTTTTTCAGGTATGCTCTGCCAAGTGCGACCAGCGGCAGAAAGTTTTCTGGCCACATGTTGCGGGCCTGCTGCAGCACTTCAATGGCTTTGGCAAACTGCTGCATTTTCTGGTAGGCCTCGCCGAGGCCCAGGTAAGCCTGCATGGCGTTTTTGTCGAGTTTGATTGCCTTCTCAAATTTTTCGATTGCCTGTTTATATTGTTTGTTTTCGCTGTCGAGAAGCCCTGACAAAATTATTGCCTCGATGTTTTCGGGGGCAGATGCAATAACATCAGCAAGAAGAGCTGCCGCCTTCGTCAGATCAGGTTTGCCGGCAAACATGCAGGCTCTGGCATAAGAGTTTTTGTGGGATGGCGTCATTCTGGCCGGATCGGCCTTTTCGAGAGCCGCAAAAACGCTCATTGTCTTCTGGTAGTAGCCGCTGCCGACATTGCTGAGGCAGATGACAGTGCGTTCGAGAAGTTCGATGTTCCCGGGTTCGGCTTCTACAGCGAGAAGAAAGGCGTCAGCGGCGGCCTGAAATTGCCCCGCATCGAAAAAAGCGTTACCTTGACGATAGAGTTCGAGTGCCCTGTTGTTTTTCATGCCAGCCGGGTCGCCTGTTGCAGAAGCCAAAGCAGCCGTCACGGTATTGTCTTCAGTTGTTTTTGGTTCTTCTGTCAGTGTTTTTGCTTCTTCGTTCTGATCTGCCGGTGCTGGCGTTTTGCTTGAGCCGGTCTGCTCTTCTGCCAGTTTTTTTAGGGTTTTGGCGCGATCCAGAGCCTTGTCTGCCAGGTCGACTCTGCCTATTCGCCTCAGCGAAACGCTGAAGAGATACCAGGCTTCGGGGTGTTTCGGGTGATTTTTGATGTCGTCTTTTTTCTGCGTCAGAATTTGGCTGAATATTTCGGCAGACTTTTTAAAATCACCGCTTTTCATCAATTTTTTGGCGGCTTCTATTTCGGTGTCTAGATTAAAAGCTGCAAATGCCGGCAAAGAAAATGATAAGACCGCGCACAGACATGCGGCAGCGAACCTATTGCTGAATCTCATCTTTTATGCTCCTCAAGACCGTTCTCTGTAAAAGACATGATGTGTCTGAATGCAAGGCTGTCATCAGATTCATACAGTTTACCATCTGATGTGCCTACATAGAGAATTTTTTTAGGGCTCAGGGCGGCGCTCTTGGCATCGGCAATTTCGCATGAGATTTCGTCTGCCTGCACAATTTTTATGCTCCAGAGCCCAAGTTGCCCGCCGGCGATCAATCGGTCGGAAAATAGCACCAGAAAGTTGATCGGGCCAACTGTTCCTGACAGCTGTTGAGGAAATTTGTCAGGCTGAACTGCATAAACTCCGCGATCGGTAGTACCGGCGTAGAGAATATCGTCGACAACAATCAGACAGTTTATTGCCCTGGAAATCTCAGCAAATACAGGTTTCCAGGGCTTGTCGAGGCGGTTGCGGTATAGCCCGCTCGCTGTGCCCAGCCACAGTTCACCTCGCCATTCGGCAATGCTGTTAACCCAGGAAATTTGCAGGTTCTGGCTTTCTGAGAGAGTTGTCCAGGTATCTTTTTCAAGGGCAGCTGTGCCGCTGCCGACCGAGCCGATCAGCGTTTTTCCTGTGGAGGTGTGAGCTAGAGCGTGCAGTTTTTCGAACCCGGGAGCCTGGCGAAGATCGTCAAATTTCAGGTTTTGCAGATTCAGCCTTTGGCAGCCGCCGCCGGCAGTGGCAATATAGAGATGCCCGCCCTGAACCATGAGATTGTTGATCATGCTGAAGGGCTTGTCGGAAGCACTGTCGTAGAAGCGGCGAATCCCGGCAGAATCTGATAGCCAGAGGCCATTGCCGAAGGTGCCGACCCACATTCTGTGTTGATAGTCGAAAGCGATGCTTCTGATGGTATTGATGCCGGCTGGTAGCGTTTTTTGAGCCTGGGCAGGCTGGCAAAAAAGCAACGCAAACAACGACAGCGAAATGAAGATTTTGTACATTTCGTTTTAACCTTTGCCTTTCGGGTTTCAATTGATTTACGAATGAGAGCTAAAAAAGGTTTCATAAGTTTTTTCTTTATGAAAAATTTGTTGTGCCCCTGCCTTTTTAAATCGTTTGAGTTTTGGTGGGTTTATGGTGTATATTGACAGCGTCGGGGTGGTGTGCTAGTATGGGCTCCCCGCACATTACGGGATACGCGCTATTCCTCATTATCCGGAGGCTTTTATGCAGTTTGTCATCAAGGGAAAAAATCTTCAGCTTACCGACGCTCTCAAAGATTATGCTGAGAAGAAGCTGTCGATCATCAAGAAATACTTCGACCATATCGTTGAAGTCGATGTTACTCTCTCTGTTAAAGATTCAAAAGACACCAGCCGCAGCAGAGTTTGCGAAGTGACTGTCTGGGCCAAGTCAATCGGTAACCCGATTCATGGCAAATCAGCTTCTGAAGACCTCTATGCTTCGATCGACATGGTTGTCGAAAAGATCGAACGCCAGGTTAAAAAATTCAAAGAAAAAATCACCGGCCGCCGCAGAAGCAACAAGGGTGTCGACAAACAGGCCACCCACAGCGTTCTTTCTTTTGGTGAAGATTTTGCCACTAGATCAGAACAGGCCGCCAGCGAAGAACTCAAACCCAAAATCGTCCGCAGCGGGACTTTCCCCATGCGCCCGATGTTCTCCGATGAAGCAGCTGAACAGCTTGAACTCTTCAATCAGGACTTTTTCGTGTTTTCAAACGCGGAAACCAACAGAATCAATGTTATCTATCGCAGGGGCGACGGCAATTTCGGTCTTATCGAACCAGAATATTGATCAAAAGATTTAAACCCCTGACAGGGATGCAGGAGGAGTTTTGGAACTAAGCGAATTTATCTCACCCCAGCTGACCAAGCTGGAATTGAGTTCCACCACCAAGCTCGATGCCATCAAAGAGCTTATCGATATGCTCGATACGGCGGGTTATCTCACTGACGCCGACGCTTTTCTGAAGTCTGTTCTCGAGCGTGAAAAAGTCGGTTCTACCGGCATAGGCAAAGGCATTGCCATTCCGCATTCGAGAACTTCGACCGTCAGAGAAGTCGTTGTTGCAATTGGCCGTTCTACTGCCGGAATCGAGTTTGAAGCGCTCGACAACAGACCTGTGCACCTGATCTTTCTGATTGCTGCGCCTATCGAGTCTGGCGGGCTCTATTTGAAAGCTCTGGCTCGCTTGTCCAGATTGCTTCGCTACCAGGAATTCAGAAATGAACTTATGGAAGCCGCATCTGTCGACGAAGTGATCAAGATTATCTCTGCCGAAGAGAAATAAGGCTTTGTCGTTTTTGCCGAACTTTAGCTTCGACAAAAGCTCGTAAATCTAACTGAATGCGTCAGGCGCGAGCCTTTTTCAAGGCCGCGCCTTCTATTTTGAAAGGGGTCTCAGGCATGTTCGAGTGGCTTTATAAGCTGGTCAGATTCTTTATTCCGGATTTCAACGCCCGCGAGCTTTCCCGTCTCGAAGAAACGCTCGAAGAGGTAAACGCTCTCGAAGACGTATTCAAGAATTTGTCAAACGAAGAACTTGCCGGCATGACCTTGAAGTTCCGTCAGAGACTGTTTGACGGTGCATCGATCGACGATATCAAGGCTGAAGCCTTCGCAACCGTCAGGGAAGCGGCCCGCCGTGTTCTCAATATGCGCCACTATGACGTGCAGATCCTGGGTGGTCTGGCCCTGCACGAGGGCCGCATTGTCGAAATGAAAACGGGCGAAGGTAAAACCCTTGTCGCCACTCTGCCTCTCTACCTCAACGCTCTCGAATTAAACCCGATCTGGGTTGATCTTGCCCAGAAAAAAGGCCAAAAAACTTTTGAACCCATCGTCGATGCCAATGGTTTGCCCGTTCCGGTAGGTCGTGGCGCACTGCTCGTCACGGTCAACGATTACCTGGCCCGCCGCGACTCAGAATGGATGGGCAAAGTATATCGCTTTCTCGGTCTAAGCGTCGGTCTGAACGTGCATGGCCTGAATGCCGAAGAAAAACGTGAAGCTTATGCTTCTGACATCACTTACGGCACAAACAACGAATTCGGTTTCGATTACCTGCGTGATAATATGGCCCTTACCCTGGCCGACTGCACGCAGCGCAGCGAATATAACTTCGCCATCGTCGATGAAGTCGATTCGATTCTTATCGACGAAGCCAGAACGCCTTTGATCATCTCAGGCCCGGCCGAAAAAGCCACGGCACTCTATTTCGTTTTTGCCAAAGTTGCCAGAGAAGTGCTCAAGCCCGAAGAAGATTACATTGTCGATGAGAAGCATCACGGTATTTCGGTTACCGAAAATGGTATCGCTAAAGTCGAAAAGGCTCTTGGTATCGAGAACCTCTACGACAACAGCAACATGGATCACGTGCATCACCTGCAGAATGCCCTCAAGGCCAAGCACTTTTTCCATCGCGATAAAGAATATATCGTCAGGCCCCGTGAAGACGGCCGCGGCCAGGAAGTGGTAATCGTCGACGAATTTACCGGTCGTCTGATGTTCGGCCGGCGCTATTCAGACGGTCTGCATCAAGCTATCGAAGCCAAAGAAGGCGTACCGATCCAGCAGGAAAACCAGACCCTTGCCTCGATCACCTTCCAGAATTATTTCAGACTTTATCGTAAACTGGCTGGTATGACCGGTACTGCCGAAACTGAAGCCAAAGAATTCAAAGAAATTTACAAATGCGAAGTGGTGGTCATCCCGCCGAATCGCCCCTGCGTCAGATACGATATGGCCGACGTGATCTATAAAACCGTCCAGGAAAAATTCGAAGCCATAGTCGACAATATCGTGCAGATTCACGAGAAAAAGCAGCCGGTGCTGGTTGGCACGATCTCTATCGAAAAGAGCGAGCTGATCGCGGCCATGCTGCGTAAACGCGGTGTTGTCTGCCAGGTTCTGAACGCGAAATACCATGAGCGTGAAGCAGAGATCGTCGCTCAGGCAGGCAGAGAAGGTGCCATAACCATTGCTACCAACATGGCCGGTCGTGGTACTGACATTCTGCTTGGCGGTAACCCTGAAATGCTCGCCCGTAACGAATTAGGCCATGCCGAAGGCGAAGAATACCAGAATGCTGTACAGAAATACCGCCAGCTCTGTGAAGCCGAAAAGAAGCGGGTTATCGAAGCCGGTGGTCTGTTCATTCTCGGTACTGAACGCCACGAATCCAGGCGCATTGACAATCAGTTGCGTGGCCGCGCCGGTCGCCAGGGTGATCCGGGTGTCAGCCAGTTCTATCTGTCGCTTGAAGATGATCTTATGCGCTTATTCGGCTCAGTAAACATTGCCAGTTGGATGGAAAGACTTGGCTGGGAAAAGGGTGAACCCATCGAACACCCCTGGATCTCGAAGTCTATCGAAAGCGCTCAGCGCAAAGTCGAAGCTTACCATTTCGACGTTCGTAAGCATGTTCTCAAATACGATGACGTCATGAATCAGCAGCGCACCGTCATTTATAACGAGCGCCGCAAGGCTCTCGAGCAGGATCGTGTTTATGACGATCTGCTCGAAATGATCGACGAAATAATTGAAGGCATGGTAAGTTCGGCTCTCAACCCTGAGGTTGACCCTGATGATTACGATTATAATGCTCTCGCTGACCAGGTAAAGAAGATTTTTCCCATCGAATGTGAGGGCGGCGACCCGCGTAATGGCAAACCCGGTGAATTGTGCACCTTTTCGCGAGAAGAGCTGCTTGCCGAACTCAAGCGTCGCGCTCTTGACAAGCTCGCTGCCAAACGTGCCGAACTCGGTGACGACGATTTCTTTTCGATGCAGAAGTTTTTGCTGTTGCAGGTAGTCGACAGCAAATGGAAAGATCATCTGCACAACATGGACAACCTGCAGGATGGTATACATCTGCGCAGTTGGGGACAGCGCGATCCGCTGGTCGAATACAAGATCGAAGGCTATCAGATGTTTCAGAACATGATTGAAAGCATCGAAGAAGACTTGCTCTATTACCTCTATCGCGTTTCTTATTCCCGTGCTGAAGAACGCGAGGTTCAGGAACAACACGAGCAGGAAGTCTATTACAACCGCGGCGACGGTGACGAGGCCCCAAAGGCGCCCAGTCGTGCCGATGACACCACTAACCGCAATGAGCCATGTCCGTGCGGCAGCGGCAAAAAATACAAAAAGTGTTGTGGCCGAACCAGTTAGTCGTTGCGGTTGATTAGCGTTTGAATCTTGCCGGAGTAACTTATGTCGGGAATCATGAACGGAAAGACTGCGGTATCACTCGTCGAAGTGCTGATTGCCCTGGCTATATTGTCAACGCTGGCTTTGCCGATGTTCATGTTTGTGGTCGAGTATTCACGTGGCAGTTCGCAGCTTGGCGATTATTACCAGGTTCTCAATATTGTTGAAGAAAAGCTGGATATCGCCCTGGCCATGAATTTCAACGAGATTCCGGCCGGTGCGACACAAAACATGCTTGTACCCTGCAGCAGTGGCCAAAACCTTGACCTTCGCCCGGCTGAAGTTAACAGATCGATCGTTAACTTTCGTATGCATACTGAAGTTTTGCCGATCGAGTTCGCGGCGATGAAAGATTCGACTTCAGGGCAGCTGCAGCGGGCCCGCGTCGAAGATGGCATGAAGCGCATCGAAATAATTGCCGAGTGGGGCGATAAAAAGAAGCACAGCATCAGTCTGATTTCCTATAAGGCCCACCTGTGATGAAAGCACGCGACAACAACGGAATAGCCATGCCGATCATACTTGGTCTGGTTCTTTGCCTTGCAGTCTGGGTCGCTTCTCTCGCCTGGACAATGACCAACGGTCGCAGCCTGTATCAGCAGGTTTTGAAGAGTCGAAAAGCTTATTTCATGGCCCGTTCGGGTATGCAACATCTTTTACTGAAGCTTAAAACGATGCAGCGGCACGGTGTTGAATCGATGCAGGCCATTGAAAATGCGAATGAAGACGAAAAAAAACTTCTTTACGCCGTGTTTATTGAGGATATAATTGTACCACCGGACGACAACAACACCGGTGAAAAATATGGGTATCGGGTCAACGAGTTCAAAGTTGAGTCGGTAGATCTCGAAGAAGCCAGAATTACACTGCAGGTCGGGGTCGAAGGTACCTTCGGCGGGCAGAAGAACAGTATAAGCAGATTGATTCGCGTAAGTCGATAATCTGTAATTTCAGGAGGTATAACCGTGGAATATGAAGTGGTCGAAAAAATTCGCGCCATGAAAACCCGGCTCTCCGGTATCGGGAGCCATCTTTGACCTGCCCAACAAAAGGCAGCAGATCGAAGAGCTTGAATCAGCGACTCTGAACCCCAATTTCTGGAATGACCGCAACAAGGCTCTGGCCACCAGCCAGAAGATCGCCGAGCTGAAGAAAGCCTGTGATGCCTATGAGGCAGTAAACAAAGAATTTACCGACACTGTCGAATTGCTCGAGATTGCCGAAGCAGAAGACGACAATGCCATGTTTTCCCAGTTACTGGGCCAGCTCGACCCGATTGACAGAACAATCGACAATCTCGAGCTGACGACTTTCCTTTCAGAGCCTTATGATGCCTCTGACGCGTATCTGTCGATCAAGCCAGGTGCCGGTGGTACCGAGTCTTCAGACTGGGCATCGATGCTTTTTCGCATGTATCAGCGCTACCTTGACGGCAGCGGCCTGAAGTACGAAGTTATCGATCTCCAGGAAGAAGAAACCGGCATAAAATCAGCGACTTTGCGGGTGAAGGGTCAGTATGCCTACGGCTATCTCAAAGGCGAAAAAGGCGTGCATCGTCTGGTGCGTATTTCGCCGTTTGACTCGAATGCCCGGCGCCATACCAGCTTCACTGCGGTCGATGTCATGCCGATTCTGCCTGATGATGTCGATGTCGAAATAAAAGAAGACGACCTCAAACTTGATTTCTTTCGCAGTTCAGGGGCTGGTGGCCAGCACGTCAACAAGACCAGCAGCGCCGTGCGCATTACTCATATGCCGACCGGTATAGTTGTGGCCTGTCAGATCGAGCGCAGTCAGCACCAGAACCGCGAAGTGGCACTGGGTATGTTGCGTGCCAAGCTTTTCGAACTGCAACAACAGGAAAAGAAAAAAGAACTCAAGAACATTCAGGGCGACATGAAGAACATTTCGTGGGGCAACCAGATCAGATCCTACGTGTTCTGTCCTTACACTCTGGTGAAAGACCTGAGAACCGGGCAATCGACTTCAGATGTGCGCCGGGTAATGGATGGTGAAATTGAGCCTTTTATCAAAGCTTATTTGAACTGGCATGCCAATGGTGAAAAGCCAATGAACGTTGCTGACGCAGAATAAATGAGGTGAACAAATGCCGAATGTAAAGGGAACAGTGTTGCGTGACCGTGTTGGCAGCGCTATGTTTATGCTGCTGACCATTGTTGGCATTCTTTACATTTTCGGCACCATGCTGATCAACTATATGACCCAGGAACGGGCTCAAACCGCTCGTCTTGGCGAAAGCATGCAGGCTTTCTATCTCGCAGAAGCAGCGGTTGAGAAAGCCATGATCAAGATGCGTGAGCTTTTTTCTGAAAAGTTGCTTTCTGACGACGGTGAAGTGAATGACCGAATTCTGGCCCTGCTCGATATCGACAGGGCCGAGAATTTTTCATTGCGCGTCAGGCTCAACGACGGCGAGCTGATACCCGGCGGTACTGCCGAAGTGCTTGTCGAGGTCAACAACCTGCGTCTGACTCCGTTCAAGACCTATATTGACGAGTATGAAGAAGTCCCGGCTTCGTTGAAGGTTTATCGCAAAGAGAACCGTGACACCTATGCCGATAAAGCACTTGGCGGCTGGGAAGGCCTGCTGCGTTTTGAAGCTACCGGCCGCTACCGCAATGCCGAGAAGAAAATCGAAGTGATCAGAGAGCTCAAAGTCACCGATCTGACACCGCCAGCCGAGAATTACACCCTGTTTATCGCCAGCCGCAAAGATGAATACCTGCGACACGGCGAGTTCCGCTGTCGTAACTGGAGCGTCGTGCGCGAACTCAAGACGCTGATCGATGATCTGGCTAAAAAGACCCGCGATGCCTTCCAGGAAACGCTCGGCAACACCGCCGGCGACTTCTTCTGGGAACCGAATATGGCCAGCAACGTTGGCTTTGAAGGCGATATGAAGGTTAGAACTCTTAAAGTCATTCGCAAGCTGGTAATGTCGGTTTCAGACATAAAAATCAAAGATTTCGTCGATCTTTCGATCACCAAACTGCACCCCTATCTCTGGGGCAAGATTCGCACCAATGGGCGTTTGCATGTTTATCTGCCGTTTTTTGCCGCTGACGATATTATCAATTACTTTGAAGACAACTCGATTTTTTCACATCAGCGCCCCGAAATCGGCTATCTTTTCTGCAGCAATCAGCTGCACGACCCGTATTTGAGCAAGTATACCTACTATGAAGGCGAAATAATCAGATATTATCAGAAGCTCAAGCCTTATGTGCTTGGTATTACCGAGACTCCATACCCCAGTTCTGACCCTTACACCATCAACACCAAGTTCGATTTCGTGTCGCGTTACCCCGACAAGCTCGAACCCATGCAGCTCGCTCGCATCAAAAAAGATGCCAAGGATTACTGCCACGAATTCATTGAAAAAGACCTGATTCTGCAGGGCACCTATTCAAAACCTGCGGCGGTATGGGGTCTGATTTATGTTCAGGGCAACGTTCACATCGGCGGTCGCATTTCAGGCCAGGGGATGATAGTTACCGACGGCGATATTTTCATCAACGACAACGTCGTGCATGACAGTGCTTCGTCGTTTTTATCGCTCGTTTCGCTGAAAGGTTCGGTCAAGCTGGCCAAGGGCCTGAACAATGCTAAAGTGGAAGCGGCGATCTATGCCAAAGAGAGCATTCTGGGCGGCGAACAGATAAATATTTTTGGGAACCTCGCCGTCGATTCTCTGAACCGGCAAAAGGGCGAAGATGGCCCGTTGATCATGCCAAAACGTGTGGTCATCAACTACGACTCGAACCTGAAGGCAGAAGTCGGCAGTAACGTTTGTTTCAATATCTCAGACCTGATAACAACGCAACGCGACCTGTAATCGTTTTTACTGCGACTTTTTATCTGTCAGGTGTTGCAGAAATAAAGTCGAACGATGGCAGTCTGACAGTTTGTCCGAGTTCGTTGATTATTTCGTATTCTTTCCAGTCGGTTGAGCCATTGAAGGTAATCATGCGACCTTCTTTGATGAACGGCGGGAACCCGCCCTTTCTGGTGGCGAGCAGAAACAATGGCTGATTGTTGTAGTGCTGATTGAGACGGTAATCATTGCGGTCGCGGTTCATGATGTCAAGCTCGTCGCGGCTGAGTTCTTTGATCATCAGAAGAAAGTCGCGCCCGTGGCGGCTGATGCGCTTGGCTATGTAGCCGCGCCATTCAACGGTGATTGCACTGGTAAAGCTTGTTTTAAAGCTGATATCGGTCAGCTGATAGTATTTTAGATCGGTGGTCGCGTAATTTTTGCGAATGGCTGCAAGACCTTCGCGGGCCGGCCGCAGTCTTTCTTCGGCTTCTCTGATTTTAAATCTTGCCACTTCGACTTTGCGAACGGCGTCACGGCGGGAGCTTTCCTGGAGATTGCCGGTTTCGAGGGCCTGACTGAAAAGATTCAGCGCTTCATCGAAGTTATTGGTGGTGAAAGCGTGATTGCCGCGCAGATAAAGGTCGTTGGCGAGATTGCCGGTCGCTTCGGTCATGCGCATCTGCAGATTTGGGTTGCCGGGGTTCATGGCATTGGCTCTGGTGTAGTAATCTCTTGCCTGAGCTGGTTTTCCCATTGATTCATACAGCCTGGCTATTTCGATGGCTACCGATGCCTGCGGTTTGACGGCATAATAAATCTGGTAGTTGCGCAGGGCATCTTCAAGCAGATTTACTCGTGAATAATTGCGACCCAGCAGAAAATAGGCATCGTAAAACTTATCGTCTACTCTGATCGCTTCTTCGAGGTGCTTTATCGAGGCAAAAAGATCGCCTTCCAGACTGAGAGCCTTGCCCATGAGAAAGTGTGCCTTCGGGCTGTCAGGGTTCTTTTCGAGAATGCCCTGCAGCAACTTGATCGCTTCATCTTTCTTGCCGCTGTCGAGAAGGGCGGCAGCGCGGTCTTCCCCGGCTGGTTTGGCTGCCTGAGCGGTAATTCTTGCCGGCAACGGTGGTAACTTCAGGTCTGATGAGCTATAGGTCGGTGATGGCTGGGTGTTTATCGGCGGCAGAACGGGAAGCGCGGGCGCCTGGGTTACTACCGGCGCCGGTCTTGCGGCGGTTCTGGCAGGAGGTTGCACGGGCGGCAGTGTTTGGGTGACGACTTTCGCCGTTGCTGCCGGTTGTGATTTCACGATGGGTGCCGGTGCCTGTATGCCAGGCTGCACAACAGCCTGGGTGCGTTTTAATTCAACCGTGCAGCGGGCAATGCCGCGACGGGCAGCGACCATGGAAGTATCGAGAGAGGCGGCCAGGCGGTATTCCCTGAGAGCTTCTTCAAAATTGCCGGTCAACTCAAAGAGACGACCCAGATTGAAATGGACGCCGGGATGGCGCGGTGACTGCTCGTAGGCCTGCTTCAGCGTTTGATGAGCCTGTTTGTATCTCTGCTGATAGATGTGGTTTACGGCTTCTTCGACGAGAATGTTCGTGTTGTCGAATGCTATGAGAGTTGTTGTGCCTGCTACTGAGATCAGTGCAGACATCAGAGCGGTTTTCAGCCAGTTGTTGTTATTCATGAGCAGGGTCCTTTTTCGCGCCGCAGTTTTGACTCAGCATTGTCGACTATGTTATCATCAGTCTGAAATCAAACCTCGTGGAGGAAAGCATGTCTATTTTTCGTTTTATCTGGTGGGCAATGGTTATAAGTATCTGCGCTTTTGCCGGTTACGTTTACGGCTATCTTTCCGAATAATCCGTTTGTAGAGCCCGGTCAGAAAGCGTTCTGATCGGGCTATTTTATTCCGGTATATTCTTTGAAGCGGCCGTGCTTTTTCAGCAGCTCTATATACTCGGCCTGCAATTCAGAAACACCGAAGAGAGCCGCAGTGAGAAAATCCTTCCGGGTGTAACCGTGGCGGCGGCTGAGTTCGGCAAAGCTGCTGCCGTCGGCAAGCTTATCGAGAATCATTTCAGATTTGGTCAGGGCGGGTGCCATTTTTTTCTCCTGATGTAATTTTAATATTATATCGGCAAATTGCAACCGAACTCGAAAACATACCGAAGATTACTTCAGCAAATGCACACCGAAAAAAACGTCGTCAATTCAGAAAATCCGCTAAAACCACCACAACGCGATGTTTTTGTCGTCAAACTTCTCGGATTGCCGCTCGATCTAAAAGAAAATCTGGTTTGTGGTCTGGTAATTGTTCTGGCAATTCTATTGCAGATCCGGTTTCAGAACACTTTGTGGGGCGAGGGCTGGTTTGCTCTCATCGGTTTTGTTGGCTATGTGGCAATACGTCTGTGGTTTTTAAACCGTCGCTACCCGGCGCCGGGCGAACTTATTCTCGAAGAAGAGTCTATGCGCCTGCCCGAGAGTCTTAATTACGGTCTGGCTGAAACTGTCAGGTTTGCTGATCTTACCAGGGTTATTGCCTGGTATTTTCAGACGAAGGGTGGCGGGCAGAACCTGACTTCTATTGAATTTTCTGCCGGGAACAAAAACTACCGGGTCAACTGGCTGGCGATAGATTTGAATGTTTTAACCAGAGCCTTGCAAAGAAGGGGTATCAAGGTTATTCGTGCGGCTGGCAGTTATGATCGTGTCATAACTCCGGGTTGCTTTGTCTTCATTTTCATTCTGTTGCTTTTCATTATCCGCTTTCTGGCAAAAAGTCAATTCATTGAACCCTTGCGGTAGCCGGATACATCGATACAGACATATTTAAAACCCAGTTTTTTGAGCTCGGCTTCGTGCATGGCTGCGGCATCTAGAGCCCGATGACGGTCGACCGGGTTCACTTCGATTCTGGCCAGATCGCCGTGATGACGTAGTCGGCAGTATTGTATGCCTGCTTTACGCAGTATGTCTTCGCCATGGTCTATCTGTAATAATTTTTCGGCGGTAATCCGGCAGCCTGAGGCGATGCGCGTCGCCAGACAGCTTTGCCCGGGTCTGATTGTTTCATGGGCTTGCATGGCCGTTAAAACTTCTCTGATTATGGCTTTGCTGAACCCGCATTCAGCAAGTGGGCTGTAAATATTCAGCTCTTTGATCGCAGCCTTGCCAGGCCTGAAATCGTCTTCATCATCTGTTACCGAGCCTTCACAGATAACTTCGCTGTCGCTTTTGTGGGCAATAAGATGCTGAAAAATCAGTTTTTTACAATGATAACAGCGTTGCATGCTGTTTTCGGTGACATTGGTCTGGTCGAGTTGATCTATTGCCAGTTCACTGTAGTTCAGGCTGTATTTCTGGGCAATTGCACGTGCCAGTTTTATTTCTTCAGCTGGCATGAAGGGCGAATTAACCAGAATTGCCCGATATGAATCATTCAGGTAATGGCTGGCGGCAAGGCAGAGAAATGTGCTGTCCATGCCCCCGGAAAACGCGACGAGCAGTTGTCGCTGTCTGGTGAAAAACTCTTCAAGTCTGCCAATCGCAGTCTTGGCAGACGAAGAGAGCGTTGCTTCATACAGTTTCAGCACCAGAAAAGTTCCTTGTTTTTGTCTCGGGTTAGCTATGTTTTATCACTTTTACGGCAGTGTAGACAAGCTGTGCAAAACTGCGCTGCGGGTATAATCGTGAAAATTATTTCTCGGCGGGTGTTTCGGCTTTGAGGCTGAGTGTATTAAAGACAAGGCTGACGATCAGACCGTAAACGACGCCGGTCAATGCAACAGCAAGGTTGGGGCCAATTGTCTTCGGGTCATCGAGAGACGACAACATGGCAATGAGCCCCACTGCAAATGAAATAAAACCAGAATGCCAGGCAGCCTGGGCTATTATTTTAAAACGTTCGCTTCTGGTCTGCTGAGGTGATTTTGTAAGCATTACGGCGCCAAAGATGCCCAACAAAACAAATATTGCTGCCGGAATATTGACGAAGATATTAAAAGGTGCGCCGCATAATTGCATTAAAAGTACCAGTGCAGAAACCCATAAAAACATGCCAATAACTTTGTAGGTAGTCATAAAAGCCCTTTATTTAGTAAATTTTAGACACCTACATTAACACAAAGTCGCCTAGATAACAAAAGATAAAACAATTATCACGTGCGCAGCGCCCTTGACTGAAGAGGCTGTTCATAATTCGTTAAAAAAATACCCGGTATGTGGTATTATACAGGTCGTAAAAGCACATCCGACAAATTTCCCGGGGGGAAGAAGCATGACTCTCGATTCAGTGCATTTCAAAGCCAGTTACAGCTTTCTGGGTCTTGCCGATGAAGACAGCAGATACGAAGACGCAAAAGCGGTAATCATCCCAGTTCCGTATGACAGCACCACTTCATACCGCGCCGGCACCCGCGAAGGCCCGGCAGCCATTATTACCGCCTCGAGACAGGTTGAGCTTTATGATCTGGATCTGCAGTGCGAGCCGCTGATCGCGGGCGTTCACACTTTGCCGGAACTAGAGCCCGACATGCAGGGCCCGGCAGCGACTTTGTCCAATATCGAAAACGCTGTTAGAGCTGTAATTGCCGATGGCAAATTCCCGGTGATGCTTGGCGGCGAGCACAGTATCACTACTGCACCTGTTAAGGCAGTCAGAGAGAAATACGGCCAGTCACTTTCGGTGCTGCAGCTAGACGCACACTCTGATCTGCGCGATTCGTATGAAAACACGCCCTTCAACCATGCCTCGGTGATGCGCCGTGTATACGATCTGGCAAAGCTCACTCAGGTGGGCATACGCAATACCTGCCGCGACGAAATCGAGTTTATCAAAAAATCTGGGCACGACGGCATTGTCTGGGCCAGCGAAATGGTAGACAACGATGCCTGGGTCGACCGGGTAATGAGGCGACTCGACCAGAATGTCTATATTACAATCGACCTCGACGCCTTCGATCCTTCGATAATGCCGGCTGTAGGCACGCCTGAGCCAGGTGGCATGCTTTGGTACCAGACTCTCAAACTGCTGAACAGGGTTATCGATGAGCGCAATGTCGTTGGCTTCGATGTGGTCGAATTGTGCCCGATTCCGGGCAATATCGCCTCTGATTTTATGGCTGCCAAACTCGTTTTTAAAATGCTGGGCCGGATCTTTAAAAAGAACGGCTGGATAGCAGAATAAGGCTGATCTGATGGGAATTTCACTGCATTTCATTTTGATCGCGACGGTGCTCGGTGCTTTGGCCGGGCCGCGCATCGCCTGGGCAATCCGGGCCTGGCCGGGCCACGAAAAATTTCATTGCGACTATCTCTATTGTGCCGATTGTGCCGGTGGCGCCCGCCGCGGCTGTTACAATGCCGGCCACGCCCAGGATCGTCTTTATATTCTGTTTTCGGCGCTGGTGGCTGGTCTTTCGGTTTTTTATTTCGACGTTTCGGTTAAAGCCTTTCTTTCGTGGCTGATTTCGGTCAGTTGTATGATTATTACCGTTGTTGATATCAGATACCTTATCATTCCTGATACTCTGTCGATAAATGGCTGCTGGACCGGGTTGCTTTACTCTGCTGGTTGTTGGGCCTGGGTTAAGATGGGCAACGCGCCGGTCAGCTATCATCTTGAATTTGTCGATTCGCTGCTTGGTTTTATTCTGGGCGGTGGTTTTTTGTGGCTGCTGGCCTGGTTGGCAGTTCTGCTGCTGAAAAAAGAGGGAATGGGCGGTGGCGATGTTAAATTGCTCGCGGCGTTTGGAGCCTGGGCCGGCTGGCAGACCGTCATCGGAACCATAATAATCGCCAGCTTTCTTGGTGCTGCCGGTGGTATTCTCAGCATTCTCTACCAACGCATCAGATATCGCAAACAATATCGGCCTCTGACACACATGATTCCCTTCGGGCCGTATTTGTGCATTGCCTTTGTTTTTATTTTTTATTGCGGCCTCGACCCGTTGCTGCAGCTGCTTGAACTTTATCAGCAGTGGCTGCTTAACAGAATGTCATAAAGTTCTGCGTTTCGGCCTTTATCAGGCGTATTTAGCGCCTTGACTGCTTGCCAGCAAAGATGTTGTTGACAATTAGCGCTCCTGTTGCTAAACTCAATCACCTGAAATTTATGTACCGAACAAAAGGAGTTCACAGGCTATGCTCGCTGGCTTTATTCAGTTGATCCATATTCTCGTATGTGTAGGTCTGATCGTAATCGTTCTTCTTCAAGCTGATAAAGGCGAAGGCCTGGCCGGCGCATTTGGTGGCGGCGCTTCTACTACCGTTTTTGGCGAACGCGGCAGCGGCGGCTTCATGTCGAAGCTTACCACTACCATGGCGATTGTTTTTATGATCACCTCTCTGATTATCGCTGTTTACATCCCCAGATGGGGTGAAGCCACTCCTTCAGTTCAGTATTCGGCACCCATGAGTGCTCCGATGCCCGGTATGACAGTTCCGGCTCCTGATGCAGGCGCAGCAGCCCCTGTAGCTCCCGTGGCACCGATTGCCCCGGCTGGCGAAACTGTTCCCGACGCCAACAACTGAACAGTTTTTAATTAAAAAATCATCAGGCCAACCTTACAGGGTGGCCTGATTTTTTTTTGTGAGATTTATTGCCTTTTAGGTGCCTGACGATGATGAATCGCGCGCTTTTCTTTCTGGCGCGATCAAGTGTCATATAAAAATATCATTGATAATAGACGCAATAATTCTGGTTGGGTAGAACTGTTGTTCCTGGCCAGTCAGGAATAGTCGTTATAATTTTATATAAATAACAAGCTCAGCATGAATTAACTTTGCGATGTTTCGAGTGGCAGCGGGGGGCTGCCACGACGCTCAGGAAGCTGCTGTGCGCTTTGTTTTTATTTATTCAGGGCTTTTTTGGCTCTGTGGTTGTCGGGATAGATGTTGAGAGCTCTTTCATAGGCGGCCTGCTCAAGCTGATAGCATTCATTTTTGTTGTAGGCGTGCTTGCCCACCAGTGAGATTTTGCCAAGAGAGCGCCATTTGTCGCCCAGGTCACTAAACAAAAATGATCTGGTTACTTTGTCGTTATTGGTTTTTTCGATCAGCAGACCTGTTTTTCTGATTAATTCAGCGGCTTCGGCGTGAAACTCAGCCTTGCCGACATAATCAAAAACGCGCCCTGAATACCCGATAAGCTTGTCGGCAATCAGACTGTTCAGAAAAATCTTGTTTTCAGGCAGACTGGCTTTATCAGAGACAGCAATAGCCTCTTTCATTATTTTGAGAGTCGCAGCCTTTGAGTTTGAAGCTTTCTGCGAGGTCGGCGCGGGTGTTTTTTCGTTCCAGTATTTTTTGTTGAAATCTTCATCTGCCCGGCGAATTATTGCGTTAACCCTGTTGGCCAGGTCGAGTCTGCTCTCTTGAGGTGTGGCAGTCGCATTTTTCTGTTCTGGTTTTATGGGAATAGTTGAACTGCTTTTTGTGGTTGTGGCAGATTTTTGCGATGTGTCCTGAGATCTGCCAGGCTTGTATGCAAGCTCGGGTCTTTTCTGTAAATAATCGTTCGGAATCTCTCCGCTGCCGGCGCGCCATTGAGAAAGCAGTTTTTTTTCTACTGATTCTGCGAGATTATCGCCTTTATGGCGAAGCAGATTTGCCCGACAGGCGATCGGCAGATTTTTCATGTGCTGACTGTTTATGCTGAAATTAAAATGAGTGAAGGCGTTGCGGTCAATATTCTGCAACAGATCACCCACGCGAAAAAGGGTGTTTGTACCGTTATAAACAGAAAACCAGATACCCCGCGAGTTTCTGAGGTGAATATGTATGAATTTAACAGTTCCTGATTTAACTTCGACCTCGAGAACATCTTTGTCGGATAATTCACTGATTAAAACAGAGATATAATTGCCGCCTACGTGGGTGCTGGTGTCGCCAGTGCCGGTGTTATAAATCTCACCCAGTTTAATTGGCGCCGGGGCTTTTTCTTTTGCTTTGCCTGTTTTAGCACCGGTTGTAGTTTTAATAATTGTGTTTTCGGTCTGTTCAGGCTGATCTTTTGGGGTGTCGTCTGCGGATGTATCAGAGATTCCGGCGAATAATGCGGCTTTGCTTTGGCTTTTCGCGTTATCTGTTTCTGAATCTGTGTTTTCAGTCTTTTCGAGACCGGCAAAAGGATTGGTTTTTTGTGGCTGCTTTTTTATTTTCGAGCTGTCGGCAGCACTTGTGGCACCGGCAAAAAGGTTTACGCCCGGGCTTTTGCTTTTGTCATTCTGAGCCGTTTCAGATGTTTTTATGCTGTCGATGGCTTTGCCAAAACAGTTTGTTTCAAAATCTTCCCATTTTTCATTTGCCCACTTGAGCATGTTGGCTTTCTGCTCTTCGTCGTCAGATGCGGTTACGTTGTCATAGACTTTCTGCCATGAAGCCCTGGCTTCTGTTGATATTTTGTCGAACTCTTTTTTGACGGAAGCCAGAGTCAGATTCTCGGCCTTGATTTTGTCACAGAGTGTATTCAATTCTTTTTTGAAAGGCTCGTAATTCCATGTATATCTTGCGTCTCCGTGTACCATTTTTTGTGCTGCACCTGAATACACCTTGTCTTTGATCGACCTGGCTTTCGCAAGCAGCTGCTCAAAACGCTCGGCTTCTTCGGCATTGACTTTCATGAAGCTCAGAATTGGTTCGACAGTATTGATAACTCTGTTTGCGCGGCGAACAAGACCATTGATGTGTATTTCAAGAGATTCTGTCTGCTGTTTTTTGAATTTCGCTTCTTCGATTGCCTTGTAATTTTCTATAAAGCCGTCAACGCCTTCTTTGGCTGATTTAACCGCCTCAAGATAGGATTGTGTTTTGACGCTGCTGACGACGTCTTTTATTGCTACAACTGAATCATACACGGTTTTGATATAGGTAATGGCTTCATCCTGGCGGTCGAGTATTCTGATACTGCCAAGGCCAGCGATGGCTTCCTGACTGATTCTCAGGGCATTATTGGCCTTATTCAATTTGTTTTTCCAGAGATCTGCAGAAAAACCGCTGTTTAAAGAAATTTGAAGATTGAAATTGAAATTACGGTTTTCGCGCCTGGCATTGAACAATAGTTCTTCAAGATCGTGATTGATAACGCTCTCGATATAGCGATTGGCGTCAGTTAGTGCTGCAACGGCATCTTCGACCTGGTTCTCCTGCATCAGTCTGTTTGCCTGCTCTATCTGCTTGTGTGCGTGGCCGACAAAAGTGTCTATGGCAGCTTGTTGGGCTGATACAGGGTTTGTTGCGAACAGCGTGGCCAAGAAGATCAGAATAAACCCCGGGCGTAAAATAAAATGCATTTCAGCCTCCTGAAAGTGTCAGTTTGCCTTTTTGAGGCTTATATTAACTTCTTCTGAGAATGAATTGAGCAATTTTTTGTCTTTGGTTTTGCCGACAAAGCCAACCAGGTAATAGACGTTTTCGCCGGTGGTGGCGCCGTATGCAAAATGCGAGTCTCCATACTGGTATGAATAGTTGGCAACTGTCAGCCCGTTTTCTACAGTAAATTCATTGCCGAGAACCGAGGCGCCATTGCCTTTTATTTCGGAAATAAGGTCGTTTATGTAACTTTTGAATTCACCTTGTTTGACTATAGTCTGCACAACCATTTTGACACCTGACTCATTCTGCCATATCGCTTGCCCGTCAGTCTTTTCAGCTAATTTGAACCCGGCCGGAACTTTATGAGTAATTTTGGCATCATCGGAAACCAGATCGAAAAACCTGGTATCAGTTTGCTCTGTATTTGTCTTTTTGAGAGGCTTTTTGTCTTCTGGTTTTTGTTTTTTGCCAGAGTGAACGATAGTGCCCGGTTTTTTTGGGGTCAGAATTGTAAAAGTGTTTATTATCGCGTCAGTTTCGGGAGTTCGCTGCTTGAACATCTGCTCTGGCACAATCGACCAGACGATATAGGCAATTTTGTTCTCAATTGCAAAAAAGCAGGCCAGCCCGACCGGAATATTATTGAATCTCCATTTGTAACCGCAGATTTTGCCATGTACTGAGTTAAGAACATATTTATCGTCGAGCAGCTTCTGGGACCCGACTATAACGTTTTGCTCGAAGGCTTTGATGATCGTTTGCAGATCTGCTTTGCTGTCGACATTGAATGAGCGGATTCTGATAGCGACGTTCTGGTCAGGGCTGAGAAAAGCGTGTACTACGTCTGTCCCCTCAATCAGGCGGTTTTTTTGATAGTTTGAAGGAACCTGTATTTTGAAGTTCATCTGGTTGTCTTGCACCCAGGAGGTATTGGCGTTGACCTGACAACCTGAAAAAATAATCAAGGCGACAATCAAGAACCTGGAAAACGGTGTGGCGAAATTAATTATTGCATGTTTGAGCACTTGTACTCTCCTTTTGCTGGCAACACATTCTGTGGTGAGCCAGGACAGAGACCATGTGGATGCCTTGCATGAGCGGCTTTCTCTCTCGTTCCTCTCACATCGTCTCGTTAATCAAATAATGGCAAAACAATCGAAGCTTCTTTAAGGCTATCACGGCAAAACTGCACAGTCAAAAATGAATTTTTCAAGATGACGAGTGCTTACAAATTTTTCTTGTTCAGATTATTGCGCTGGTTTTTTGCTGACTGATTCGAGGTCGATGGCGAGGGCCTGTTTGAGAGTCAGTGTTTCGCTGCGTTTTTGTGCCTCCAGGAGAGCGGCTGTAACTCTGACAACGTTGCCGCCGCAAAGATGATGAGCTTCGAATATTGCCACCAGATCTTCGGGTTGGTTGAGCTGCAGGTCGATGTTGGCTTTAACAAGCCGAATTGCGTTGAGAATTATGAGCTCTGGGTCGATTTTGCTCATTCGTAGCTTTATCAGCATGATGGGAGTAACGGCAAACTTGGCTTCGATGCCTTTTTTTATGAGGCCGAGTCTCAGATACCAGACGAGAAACAGTAAAAATAAGATTTCGGGAACCAGCGCGATAAAAAATATTGTCGATACTTCCATAAGTTATTCCTTTTCTGGAGCTTGCGACAGCTATAAAAAAGGCCTGTCGAATTTTTTTCGACAGGCCCTTGAAACAATCGCTTATTTGCCTTTTTTCTTGATGTTGTAAAAGCTTTCGAGACCCATGAATTTAGCATCAGCGCCGAGTTCTTCTTCGATCTTGAGCAATCTGTTGTATTTGCAGATGCGGTCTGTTCTTGAAGCAGAGCCGGTTTTGATCTGGCCGGCGTTGGTAGCAACGGCGAGGTCAGCCAGGGTAGTGTCTTCTGTTTCGCCTGAGCGGTGTGAAACGACAGCGGTGTAACCGGCCCGTTTAGCCATTTCGATGGCTTCGAGGGTTTCGGTGAGGGTGCCGATCTGGTTGAGTTTGATGAGAATCGAGTTGGCAACGCCTTTTTCGATGCCCATTTTCAGGCGTTCGACGTTGGTTACGAACAGATCGTCACCGACCAGCTGAATTTTGCCGGCGTTTTTCTTGGTGAGGTATTCCCAGCCTTTCCAGTCGTCTTCGGCCATGCCGTCTTCGATCGAAATGATGGGGTATTTTTTTGCCCAATCCAGCCAGTAGTCGGCCATTTCTTCTGAAGTCTTTTTAGACTTGTCTGACTTCTTGAAGACGTAATGACCTTTTTCGTAGAATTCACTGGCGGCGGGGTCAAGGGCGAGGAAAATATCTTTTCCGGCTTTATAGCCAGCTTTGGCAATAGCTTCGAGAATGAGTTCAACGGCTTCTTCGTTTGATTTGAGATTCGGAGCGAAACCGCCTTCATCACCTACGGCAGTGTTGTAGCCTTTGGCTTTGAGAACGCCTTTGAGCGCGTGGAAAGTTTCGACGCCCATCTGCAAAGCCTGGCTGAAAGACTTGGCGCCTGCGGGCATGACCATGAATTCCTGAAAATCGACGTTGTTGTCTGCATGTGAGCCGCCGTTGAGAATGTTCATCATCGGAACCGGCAGAGTGCAGGCATTGGCGCCGCCGATGTAGCGGTAGAGAGGCAGGCCGGCAAATTCAGCGGCGGCTTTGGCTACGGCGAGTGATACGCCGAGGATAGCGTTGGCGCCGAGTTTGCCTTTGTTCTTGGTGCCGTCCATGGCGATCATGGTGGCGTCGATAGAGCGCTGCTCAACAGCGTCCATGCCTTCCAGTTCGCCGGCGATGGTTTCGTTAACGTTATCGACTGCTTTCAGGACACCTTTGCCGCCGTAGCGCTTTTTATCACCGTCGCGCAGTTCGACTGCTTCGTGTTCGCCTGTAGAAGCACCTGATGGCACTGCTGCACAACCGTAAGCGCCACTTTCGGTGATGACTTCGACTTCAATAGTGGGATTGCCACGGCTGTCGATGATTTCACGGGCCTGAATAGCATCAATTATAGACATGAAAGCCTCCTGAAAAAAGTTATGAATGAACCTGAAAACAGCGACAGTCTACCACAATCGATGTCTCATTTAAAGCCGGAGAAAATAAACACGGATAGAGACAGATAGCCACGGATGAACACGGATAGACGCAGATAGACGCGGAGATCGGGTCGGCGGGATAAAATACTTGACAAATTGCTGCGACGCTGCTAAAAATTGCTGCAAAGCAACAAAAAAGGAGAGATGTTATGACAAAGTTTGCAAAAATAATTGGAAGTGGCGCTTATGTGCCCTCAGAAGAGCACAATAACGATGAATTTCGTAAAAAGTTTGGTGATGAAATAATTACGAAAAATGAGCAGGCTACCGGTATTATGACGAGATTTCGTGCTCCTGCTGACTGGGCGGCTTCTGACTTGGCAGTTGCAGCATGTAAAACTGCTCTTGCCGATGCCAGACTTCAGCCTGAAGATATAGATCTTATTATTCTTGGCACTGATACTCCTGATTATATTACGCCCGCCACTTCTGTTGTTGTGCAGCATAAATTGGGTGCAAAGAATGCCGGCACATTTGATGTTGGCTGTGCCTGCGCTTCTTTTCCGACCGGTCTGGCAATTGCTTCGGGGATGATGTCGAATCAGCCGAACATTCGTCGGGCACTGGTAATCGGCGTTTATATGATGCAGCGTCTGGCGGATCTCGAAAATGATCCGATGAGTTTTTATTACGGTGACGGTGCTGGCGCTGTGGTTCTTGAAGCTTCTGATGAGCCGGGTTTTGTTTCTTCAGCGATTTTTGCCGATGGTTCATACTACGAATGCTGGGGCATCTATTCAAGCGGCACAAAAGAACCTGTCAGCGAGGAATCGCTGCGGGCCGGTCGCACCAAAGTCAAATTCGTTACACCGTTTCCTTCGTCGGTCAACCGCGAAGGCTGGCCAAAACGTGTCAGAGAGGCAGCAAAGAACGGTAACTTCGAGGTTTCTGATATAGACCACATCGTTTTTACGCAGGTGCGCAGCAAAACAATTACGCAGGTCATGGAGGATCTCGGTTTGCCAGAAGATAAAGCTATCAAGATCATGCATGAATACGGCTATATGGGGTCGGCATGTATTCCGGTCGCTTATGATGTCGCCCGGCGCCGTGGCCTGATCAAGGAAGGAAACCTTGTCGTATTCATGGGCTCTGGTGTTGGCTATAACCAGTGCGCCGTTGCCATGCGTGTGTGAGCTATGAACTGCAAAGTTAAGCGGATTTAAAGACCATACCAGTGTTAATCCGTGTTAATCCGTGGCCAAAAAACAGTGCCGACGGACCAGTTCAAGTTTGTTAACCACTGTTAAATAACCCGAAAAAGCCAGATCCGCCCGAGCAGAGCGTAAAGCCCTGAACAGGCGGATCTGTTTTATAACGGTTTAAAACTCAGTGTCGCATGAATCGCCGCGCGTGCCCCTTGGCAGGTCAGGCATGGCCGGCATCAGTGCCGGTATCGACGGAACACCGGGCTGGCCGCTTTCGGGGCTGCCAAGTGAATTCATGTGATTGAGCAGGCGCTGCTTGATTTCTTCGGCGCGCAGGTCGCTGCCGGGGTGCAGACCTCTGGCTCTGGCGCGGTAAACCATATTGTTCATTCTTGCCTGAGCGTCGGCAGGCAGCGGCATGGTGCCTTCAATTACCGCTTGCGGGCCGACCGGGGTCAGCGTCAACGGCATCGGGTCAGAGGGCAGAACTCCGCCCGGCGTCATCGGCGTCGGAGTGACCAGCCCAACCGGCGGCTGCTCGGGTGGAGCCAGTGCCGCGAGTTTTTTGCGGTGCTCGGCCATCGCCAGTTCCCAGGTGTAGACGTCGGGTTGGTAGATATGCGGAGCATTGTGCTGCTTGATGCCGCGCACGTAGCCTTTTTTATCGCGGTTGAACACGGCCCGGCCAGTTTTTGCATACAGCCCGTTGCGAATCATGTGTTCAGAAAAGTCGAGAAATTCCATCTGCTCGCGATTCGAGCCCTCGAGAATGGCGAATGCCGGTTCCGGCATGCCGGCCATCAGAGTGCAGAAGGCTGCTGCAGCCAGTCCTTTGGCGAGATTCTTCATCGTTAAGCGCATAATGCCCTCCGTAACACGCAGGTAGATTTAACAGCCCGAGAATGTGTTCAAAGCGATATTCTTTGTCAAGGACATTTTGTTTCACAGAAAATGAATAACCCCACGGGTAAAAAACAACTCCCGGCAGAAAAGCAGCAGGGGGCTTATGCGTGGCGCGTATGGTTCGGCCACAGACGGCACCGATAAACGCGGAAAGTTTTATACATTAAATCTATATGCAATATTTGCTTATTTTTTGCGGGTTTCAACAAACGCCTGCCGGAATCATGTCTGAAATTTTTTCTGCAGGTCGCCTGAAATGAGCCGCCCCCGCAGTTATTTCTGCAGGGGGCGGCCTTAGAGTCTCTATCTGGGAT
>JAKQQP010000039.1 GCA_029564115.1 Candidatus Rifleibacteriota bacterium
CTGCGGTTGGCCCGGTCAATGGTATCCTGCCGATTCGGGTTATTTTACTGTCATTCTAAATACTTGCAGAATTCACTGCAAGTTAAATTTCACGGTGACAGCGTCAGACGGGGCGAACCGTAGGAGTCTTCGGATTTTGCACGACCGGCTGAACGGTTTGCATCGCGGTGTACGATGTGCGGGGTGATAAAAATAATCAGCTCGGTGCGTATTTCACGATTGGTTTTTCTCTGAAAAAGTTTGCCAATGCCCGGCAGGTCGCCGAAAAACGGCACCTTGCTCAATGATTCGCTCTTGTCGGTTTTGATCATACCGCCAATGACGATGGTGTGGTTGTTTTTGCAGATAACCTGAGTCTGAGCACTGCGGTTACTGAGATTGGGCGTTGAATTTCCGCCCAGATCGGTATAGCCGAGAACGCTCGAAATGGTGGGCTGAATATCCAGGAAAACCTCGTCGTTGCCGGTTACTGATGGCGTGACCACAAGGGCGATATTGGCGTTTGCCTGGGCGATGGTATTGGTAACCTGGCCGGTTTCGGCATTGACCTGCGAGGCAGAGACGTAAGGAATCGCCTGACCGACGGTAATGTTTGCCTGGCGATTGTTCAGTGTGGTAATGACCGGATTGCTGAGGACTTTGGCAAAACTGTGAGTCGACAGCATTGCCAGCAAGGCTCTGAACTGGTTTATGTCAAGACTGCCGAATCTGAACACGCCAGTTCCGCGGGCATCGGATGTTTCGGGAGCAATTGACATGTCAAACACATTGTCGGCTGAGCCTGGTATCGGAATTGATTTCTGCCAGTTGATACCGAGGCGTTCTTCTTCGTTTTTGTCGATTTCATAAATGTGAGCGTCGATGGTAACCTGAATTGGCGGTACATCGAGCTTTTCTATAAGCTCTCTGATACGGTCCAGATTGTTCTGAGTGTCAGTTATGATCATCATGTCCATGCGACCTGTGGTGGTGCCGCCAGCAGCACCAGCCTGTGAAGCCTGGCTCGAAGAGAACTCCTGGATCTGTACATTTGCTGACAGCATTTTGATCGGCGCTGAAAGGGTGGTGGCATCAGCGTAATTCAGGTAATAAACTTCGGTAACCGGCCGCGATGTGACCTGTACAGCCGATTCCTTGACATCGATTTTGGGCAGAAGATTTTTAACTTCGTTGAGTTTGGCAGCTGTGTCGGTAACCATCAGCGAGTTCGTGCGACTGTCAATCTCAAGGGCGCCGACGTTAGGCGTCAGAATTTTGGTTACAATCTGTTGCAGATCTGCCGCATTGGTGTGCTGGATCGAAAAAATGCGCGTCATGGTTGGTGCCGAAGCTTTGGCAAAGATGCGAAGAATACTGCCTTCCCACGCAAAAGTAAGTTTGAAATTCGTCAGGATTGTGTTGAAAGCTTCTTCGATTGTAACATCACTGAATAAAATCGTTACCTGACCGGTAATTTCCTGAGAAAGCATCAGGTTTATCTTGATCAGCTGTGCCAGCGATCTCAGTGCATCCTGAACATCGGTGGCGCGAAAATCCAGTGAAGATATCTTGATATTCTTGTTAGCCGGAAAAGTCAGATATGAGCCCTGCAGCGCGATGTCACTTTCTGAATCGTCAGTTTGCGCGCCGCCTGTCGGTGGTAACAGGCTTTGTGAGACAGCACCGGTCACGGGCGAGCGTGTGTCCATCTGAAACCTGGCTTCGGGAGTCTGTTCTTTCAGTTGTCTTATTGTTTCAAGCACTTCCGCTGAAAGTTTGTTGGTGTTTTCACCCTGATTGTCAGGCAGCCTGATACGGGCCCCATTGCCGAGATTGACCCAGCCCTGGCTCCTTGCGGCGGCACTTTCCTGTCTTGGCGTATTGGCAGCGGGTGGGCGAATAGTCGGGTAGAATGAATTTCCGGCAGTCGGTGCCAGAGGATGACTGATGGCTCCACGGGTCGAACCCCTGAGCGGCTGCCAGGCATTGTTTTGCGCAAAAATATTGTCAGAGACCATCCCGGTCAGCAGAACCCAGCCGAATCCGGCAAGGTAAAACCATTTGAAGCTTCGGCTCATGGCTCTCTCCTGCTGCCTGCGGCGGCTTCTTCGTATTTGTAAAGCAGGCAGTTGGCTTCCAGGTTAACCCAGTTGCCGTTGACGTCGTTAAAATGAAAGGTCATTCTGGCTGTTACCGGTGAAATGTCTGAACTTGATAGCTCAAAAACATCAACCAGAGCTTTGGGGTAGATATTCATGATTATGTTTATAGAGTTGTCAACCGCAGGATTTTCCTCCTTCAGTTGCATTTCCATCGGTTGATTGCTGACTCTGAGGTTGGTAATTTCCTCACCGATGGAAGTGAAATAGGCGCAACTTACTGCTTTTAGCGTGCACGGTATCTTTGACAAAGGGGTTACTTTTATCTGGGTTGTCGGCAGTGATGCCGAATCGGTTGCAGTGGGGAACAGCGCATAAGGCTCGACTCTGGCCACTATTATTTCTGTGGCAGGGTAAAAGGTTTTGTCTATGCAGCCATTTGAAAATACGGCTGTGACAAATATCAGAGCAAACAATACTATCCGGGCTGAACGTTGCATATAACTATATATCGGCCTTATGCAACGGTTTAATGACCAGAATTAAGGCCTTGTTAAGAAATTATTGTTACACTTTGTTTAACGGTCCCTAATTTTTGTGGTAGTTGTCCTCAACCGTATAGGTACCGTCTTCAGGGTTGATGTTGATGTTGACACCGGTTTTGGGAAGTAGAAAAATTCCCGAATCGTTTTCCATGGTTACATATTCTGGTTTTATATCTGTTATTTTTTTATCCTGAAAGGTTTCGCCCTTTCTGAAAAGGCTTCGGTCAATTACTGCCACCAGTTCGCTTTCGGTCTGTATGGTTGCTGAAAAGGCTGCAGAAAGCAGTGAAACCGCTTTCTTTGCTTCGGGTTCATCCTTAGCATCCATCGCCATTCGCAATTGCTCGACAAGCTGTGCGTATGGCGATCTTTCAAAAGGGTTGCGTGGCATTTTTTTTAGGGCAACGATTATCGGGTCGGTATCCAGCAGGTCGATACTCGCTGAAGCAATCTCTGTAGTGCCGGAGGCT
>JAKQQP010000042.1 GCA_029564115.1 Candidatus Rifleibacteriota bacterium
AGCCTCCGGCACTACAGAGATTGCTTCAGCGAGTATCGACCTGCTGGATACCGACCCGATAATCGTTGCCCTAAAAAAAATGCCACGCAACCCTTTTGAAAGATCGCCATACGCACAGCTTGTCGAGCAATTGCGAATGGCAATGGATGCAAAAGCCGAACCGGAAGAAAAGAAAGCGGTTTCTCTTCTCACTGCGGCCTTTTCGGCAACGATACAAACCGAAAGCGAACTGGTGGCAGTGATTGACCGCAGCCTTTTCAGAAAAGGCGAAACTTTTCAGGATAAAAAAATAACAGACATAAAGCCGGAATATGTAACCATGGAGAGCGATTCAGGAATCTTTCTGCTCCCCAAAACCGGTGTAAATATAAATATAAACCCTGAAGACGGCACCTATACGGTTGAGGATAACTACCACAAAAATTAATTTTGGTCATTAAACCGTTGCATGAGACCGATATATAGTTATATGCAACGTTCAGCCCGGATAGTAATGTTTGTTCTGCTGTTTGTCGCAGCCATTTTTTCGAATGGCTGCATCGACAAAACCTTCTACCCTGCAACTGAACTTGAGGTCACCAAAGTTGAGCCCTATGCGCTCATCCCGACTGCAACCGACACAGCATCTTTACCGACTACGCAGATAACGGTAAATTCTCTTTCCAAAATTCCGTGTACACTAAAAGCAGCCAGCTGCGCCTTTTTCAGTTCTCTCGGGGACGAAATTACCTTTCTCAGAATCACAAGACAACCAATGGAGACAAAGCTGGACGCGGAAGGCTCTCTCGACATAACCATGAATGTCTACCCAAAGGCTCTGGTCGATATTTTTGAACTGTCAAATTCAGACATTTCACCGGTAAAGGCTAAAATTACCCTGCATTTTAATGATATCAACGGCAACTGGGTCGACCGCGAGGCTCATTGTCTTCTCTACAAATATGAAGCCAAATCTTCTGCCGCCAGCAGGAGAACGCCATGAATCGAAATCTGAAATGGTTCTATCTTGCGGGAATCGGCTGGGTTCTTCTTACCGGAACAGTCAGCAGTGTTTTTGCGCAGAATAACGCCTGGCAACCGCTCAGGGGCTCAACCCGCGGAGCCATAAGCCACCCGCTGGCTCCGAGCGCCGGCAATTCCTTTTACCCGACGATACGACCACCTGCGGCAAGCATGCCAAGACAGGAGGGCGCTGCCGCCAAAAACCAGGGCTGGGTAAATCTGGGAAATGGCGCGCGCATCAGACTACCCGAAAATCAAGGCGAAAACACCAACAAACTTTCAGCAGAAGTGCTTGAAACAATCAGACAACTGAAGGAACAGACGCCGGAAGCAAGATTTCAGATGGCAACGCCATCGCCTGTGACTGGGAATGTTGCCAACAGCCTGGTGCCACCGTCTGGCTCAGGGCAGACTGACGAAAGCGAAACAGATATCGCTCTGCAGGGTTCTTATCTGAGCTTTCCTGCCAACAAAAACATCAAGATTTCGTCGCTGGACTTCCGCGGTACCGATGTTTCTGATGCGCTGCGTTCGCTGGCACAGCTGATCAAGATCAACCTGATGCTTTCTCAAGAAATTACAGGTCAGGTAACCATCTTATTCAGTGATGTAACGATTGAAGAAGCCTTCAACACCATTCTGACAAATTTTAACCTTACCTTTGCCTGGGAAGGCAGCATTCTTCGCATATTTGCCAAGGCATCGGCGCCGACGATGACGCGCATTTTTTCGATACAGCACACCAATGCTGCCGATCTGCAACCGATTGTAAGCAAAATTTTGACTCCCACCACCGGCGCCCTTGAAATCGACAGCCGCACAAACTCACTGATGGTTACCGATACCGCTGCCAAACTCGCCGAAATCAGAAATCTTCTTCCCAAAATAGATGTTAAGGAATCGGCTGTGCAGGTCACGTCGCGGCCGGTTACTGAGGTCTATTACCTCAATTATGCTGACGCCACAACTCTGTCTGCGCCGATAAAAATGCTGTCGGCAAACGTTCAGATTCAGGAATTTTCTTCGAGTCAGGCATCACAGGCCGGCGCGGCAGGTGGCAGCACCGGCGGCCGCATGGACATGATGATCATAACTGACACACAGAACAATCTGGATCGAATCAGAGAGCTTATAGAGAAGCTCGATGTGCCACCGATCCAGGTTACCATCGATGCCCACATCTATGAAATTGACAAAAACGAAGAAGAGCGCCTGGGCATCAACTGGCAGAAGTCGATTCCGATACCTGGCTCAACCGATAATATGTTTGACATGTCAATTGCTCCTGAAGCATCCGATGCCGGGGGAACCGGCGTATTCAGATTCGGCAGTCTTGACATAAACCAGTTCAGGGCTCTGCTGGCAATGCTGTCAACACACAGCTTCGCCAAGGTTCTCAGTAACCCGGTTATTACAACCCTGAACAACCGCCAGGCGAACATTACCGTCGGCCAGGCAATTCCGTATGTCTCTGCTTCACAGGTTAACGCTGAAACCGGGCAGGTTACCAATACCATCGCCCAGGCCAACGCCAACATCGCCCTCGTGGTCACGCCATCAGTTACCGGCAACGACGAGGTTTTTCTCGACATTCAACCGACCATTTCGAGTGTTCTTGGCTACACGGATCTGGGCGGCAATTCGACGCCAAACCTCAGCAACCGCAGCGCCCAGACTCAGGTTATCTGCAAAAACAATCACACAATCGTCATCGGCGGTATGATCAAGACTGATAAAAGCGAATCGATAAGCAAGGTACCGTTTCTTGGCGACCTGCCAGGTATCGGCAGACTTTTTCAGAAAAAGACAAATCGCGAAATACGCACCGAGCTGATTATTTTTATCACTCCGCACATCGTGCACCGCGATGCAAACCGCTCGGCCAACCGTGAAAAATCTTCCGACTCCTATAGTTCGCCCCGTCTGACGCTGTCACCGTGAAATTTAACTTGCAGTGAATTCTGCAAGTATTTAGAATGACAGTAAAATAACCCGAATCGGCAGGATACCATTGACCGGGCCAACCGCAGAAAGCGAGCTGATTGCTCAACTCAGATCTGACAAGCGCACTGTCAGAATCCAGGCTATTGTCAAGCTTACCAGAGCCGGCCAGTCAGAGCAGGCACTGCGGGCTCTGGCGCCCTTTGCGAAAAGCGACGATCGCGAAACGGCGTTCTTTGCCTCGCAGGCCATCAACAAAATCGAGCAGAAAACCGGCCTGAAGCTGCAGGAAATTTTAAACGAAGCGACCCAGACCGGAGAAGCCGACCAGCAGAGTCTTTCGGCAAAAGTATTTCTCACCCCGGCCCGCGATCAGGTCAACGAACTGCTTGAGCTGATACGCAGCACACCGGAAAAAATACCCGCTGAGGTGTTGCCGGCGGTCGGGGTTTTTCTGAGTCGCTACGGCAATATGAGCGATGCGCCGTTTATCGAACAGCAGCTCATGACCGACAACTCAAA
>JAKQQP010000044.1 GCA_029564115.1 Candidatus Rifleibacteriota bacterium
CACGAAACCCGATGTTGTTGTTCTGATTGTTCGGGTTGTTGTTGTTACAGTTGATAATGCCATGAAAAAGCAGCAGAACCTGCTCGTCTTTGATCAACCGGGTAATCTGACGCATCAGTATTCGGTGATCGATAGAATCAAAATATTTGCGCACATCGAGTTTAAGATAGAACCCGAATTTTTTCGTCTGCCTGAAAGCGTGCAGAACCGCAGCGTGCGTGCCCTTGCCCTTTCTGCAGGCGTAGCTGTGATAAACCTGAAACCGCTCGAACACCGGCTCTAGAATGTTCATTATGGCGTGGTGCATGATTCGCTCCGGCAGGGCGGCGGCATTGATTACCCGCAGTTTCGGGTCTCTGACCAGAAAGCTTCTATACTTTCCCCAGCCCGGGTCGGCAGACATGAGGCGCTCACGCACCCGTTCGATATTCGTTAAAAAATCGTTCTGAAAGCTGAGCACGTCGGCGGCCTTTCGTTTGCCTTTGATGGCTTTGAGCCAGGCAAGTCTGATGTTCTGGCGATCGGTGATCAGAGCCGAAAGATTATTTACCCGCTTCACCATTTTCTGCCTGCCTGTTTAATAAAAGTGCCAGAAAAGCTTCGCCGTATTGTTTTACCCGGCCCTCGCCAACCCCGCTTATTGCATGGAAATCGCCAAGCGCTGCCGGGGGCGATTTAACCATGGCTGCGAGCTGTTCGTTGGTGAAAATCGCATAAACCGGAACCCCCTGCTTTTCTGAAATCGTTTTTCGCAGTTCGCGAAGCCGGTCGAAAAGGGCGTATTCCTGCTGGTTCAGAATTTCGCGGTAATCGATTCTGGCATTATTGCTGCAGCCCTGCGGCTTCAGTTCTTCGCCGTATTCAACAAGAAACAGCCAGCCGGTGCCGCGCTCGCCATCGATCAGGCGTTTTTCGACGTTGACGATGCGGCGCGAGCGTAGAAATTTTAGGGGCCGTTAAACAAAAACCATGACAATGGGTTTTGCTTTTACGGCCCCTTATGGCCGGTCACATGGGCAAAGTGTAACAGTAATTTCTTAACAAGGCCATAGTTCATTGCAGACCGAGGGCTCGTCGAACGGGCTGATGAAAAACGATGCGAATTGTGTCAGAAACGCCATGTTTTACCTTTCAAACTGCTGGCCTGTTTATTTTTTGGCAAATTAGTTTTCAAGAAAATACTACCTGGTTCATGGCCGCTGGGTTGCCATGAACGCCGAACTGAGTAAAGCTCTTTGTCATCAGCTGATTCGTAGCGCACCGGGCCAAAGAATTGCCGTCATCCTGTCAGTTCAGGCTTCGTGCCCGGCGGCAGTCGCGCTGTGAGCGGGAAGCGTTACGGCTTGACGCCTTCACGCAGCCCGCTCCCCGCACGCCTGCCGCCCCGGTTCGGCCCGAGGCCGAAGCCGGGAATGATGGATGTT
>JAKQQP010000051.1 GCA_029564115.1 Candidatus Rifleibacteriota bacterium
CCACCATATCCTTTAACGGCCTTTTCAAGCTCTGTTAATCTTTTGCTGAAGGCGCAATCAGGGGCATCATTGATATCAAGGGCGTCTTTGAACCACAGATGGCGACGAAGCAGGGGATAAGATACTGGCGCCTGTGATGAGAATGAACACGGATAGACGCGGATGAAGGCCTGGAGTGGCGACACGGATTAATGCCGTGTCTATCCGAGTTCATCCGTGGCTGTGTTCTTCTATTGTCAGAACACATGCCCTGCAGTATACTGAGGCGTATTGAATTCTATTGTGCGATGCGCATAGTGAGGTGGTTTAATGCATCCGGCGACCTATCTTAACCCGTTTACCGACTTCGGCTTCAAAAAGCTGTTTGGTGAAGAGTATAACAAAGACCTGCTGATCGACTTTCTCAACCAGCTCCTGAAGAAAGAGCAGGGCCGCATCAAAACACTCACTTATCTTAAAAACGAGCATCTCGGCCGTTCCGAAGCCGACCGCCGCGCCGTTTATGATCTATACTGTGAGAATGAGCAGGGGGAGAAGTTTAGGGTCCTGTTAGAAAAGAGCCATGCCAATGGCTGTTTTCTTACAGGCCCTTATGGCCGATGTTCTTTACAAGGCCGCATAGTTGAGATACAGAAATCAAAGCAGAAGTTTTTCAAAGACCGGGCACTTTATTATTCGACCTTTCCGATCGCAGAGCAGGGTAAGGCGGGCGACTGGGATTTTGAGCTGAAAGCGGTCTACACCGTTGCGATTCTCGACTTTGTCTTCGACGAAGACAGAAGCGATAAAGAAAAATATCGTTACGACGTCAAACTTACCGATATTGAAACTTACAAAGTTTTCTACGACAAGCTCACTTTCATTTACCTGGAAATGCCCAAATTCGAGAAAACCCTCGATGAACTCGAGACCCGCTTTGACAAATGGCTCTATGTCCTGAAGAACCTCGAGCGTCTGCACAATATCCCCGAAAAGCTCAAGGATCGCATCTTCAGAAAGCTGTTTGCCGCCGCCGAGATTGCAAAATTCACTCCGGAAGAAGCCAGAGCCTACGAAGACAGCCTGAAAGTCTATCGCGATCTGAAAAACTCGATCGACACCGCCCGCGAAGAAGGCCGTGAAGAAGGCCGTGAAGAAGGCCGTGAAGAAGGCAAAAAGGAAACCCTCGAGCACACCGCTCTGAAAATGCTCAAAAAAGGCCTCGATCTCGAAGTAATATCAGAAATCACCGGCCTTACCCCTGAGCAGATCGAAGCTTTGCGTAAAGACGAAAACAGCGTAAAAGAACCCGTCGCTCCCTACAAGGCCAGTAAAAAGCTCAAACGCCAACCATCCCGCCTGAAGAAGCAGAAAAGATCATTGCCCACCTGAATCGTGGACTGGTAAAATAAAAGTCGACACCAGGCAAGAGATAAGTAAGGTGTCCCCTTATCCGATAACACTTTCACGACGATATTTTCATGTTTTTACTACGATCGTTGTATTTTTTCTTGTTTTATCTTATGATTAGAGATAATAATTACTTTTTTACCACGAACATGGGAATTCAATGAAAAAAGCTACTGATAATTCAAACGATCGGATTCTGCAGGCGCTTGGGGGCGCCATCCGGTTGCGGCGACGACATCTTGGGCTGACTCAGGGTGAACTGGCTGTTCTGGCCGGAGTCAGCATCAATCTGCTTTGCCAGATCGAAAACGGCAAGTCTACAGCTCAGATCGGCAAGGTGCTTGATATCATAACCGTGCTCGGCATGCAGTTCGTATTGGAAAACGGCAAAAATCGGGTATTTTTGAAAGAAGAATTTACAACATAATGGCTTTGCCAGTCGAAACCAATAAGTTGCTGATTTACCGCAACGACCTGCAGGCAGGTGTGTTGTATCGCACAGACACAGGCTGCAGTTTCGAATTTTCAGAGCAATTTCTTGCAGCACCCCAATATGAGGGTCTGAGTTTTTGCATGAAAAAGGCTTTTAGAACCTTAATTGTCAGTGGCAACAATCTACATCCTTTTTTTGCAGGCCTGCTTCCGGAGGGAAAGCGACTCAATGCCCTGAGAAGCGTTCTCAAGACTTCTGCCGACGACATGTTTTCTCTTTTTGCGGCAGCCGGCACAAATGTCATAGGCGATGTGCACAGCGCCACATCAGAGCATGCTTCCCCCCTGCCGGGTTCTCCACCTGCCCTGAAAAAAATTGATTTTTACGAATATTTTTCAACTCTGCTTGCGACAAACAGTTATGCGAATGGCGAAGACAGTCTTGCCGGAGTTCAGGAAAAAATATCGGGTTCGATGATCAGCTTCCCGTTGAATATAGCAAGCGCCAAAAATTCCTTTATTCTCAAGCTCAACCCGGCTGATCGCCACAATCTGGTCTGCAACGAACTTCACAGTATGGAGCTGGCTCAAAAATGCGGTTTAAAGGTTGCCAAAGTCAAGCTGATACACGATAGAAACAGAAACCAGGGCCTTCTGGTTCAGCGATTCGACCGGGAATACAACGAAACGTCAAAACGCATTATGATGCATCATCAGGAAGATGCCTGCCAGTTTCTCGATAAATACCCGGCTGACAAGTATAGAATTTCTCTCAACGAGATTGCAGTCGGAATCAGAAATTTATCCTCAGCGCCGGAAATAATGATACTTAAATTACTTCAGCTTTACTGTTTTTCGTATCTTCTCTGCAATGGCGATCTGCACGCAAAAAACATCAGTCTCATAACCAGAGCCCAAAGTTCCATGGTCGAACTGACTCCAGCTTATGATCTGATCTGCACACTGATTTACGGCGACCAGACCATGGCTCTGAAAATAGACGGTCGCAACGACAACATCCGGCGGGCTACAATTCTGCATTTTGCCAAACGTTTCGGAGTGCCGGAAGCAGCAACGCACCAAATGCTGGATAAATTGCTGCAAAATTTTTGCAAAAACCGGAACATCCTTGAAAAAATACCAATGACCGACAAGCAACGCTCTTTTTTACAAAAAACAATGGAAAAACGCACCAGAGATCTCGTTTGAATGTTTGTCGCATAATGTAAATGGTTCTTTCCAGAGTTAGTTGAATTAATTACAAAAGTGTACTGGACTGATAAAATAAAAGTCGACACCAGGCAAGAGATAAGTAAGTCGTCCCCATATCTCCCCTACCGAAAACGGCATAGCTTTTTCAATGCTGTTTTTTCGACAATTGTCGCAGACACCGGCAACCTTCATCACTTATTGGCTTGACCGCGCCCGTGGCACAGATTATACTGGCGTTGTCCTGCAATGCGCTTAGCGAGGTGTTTCAATGCAGATGGCAACCTATCTCAACCCGTTTACCGACTTCGGCTTCAAAAAGCTGTTTGGCGAGGAGTATAACAAAGACCTGCTGATCGACTTTCTCAACCAGCTCCTGAAGAAAGAGCAGGGCCGCATCAAAACACTCACCTATCTTAAAAACGAGCATCTCGGCCGTTCCGAAGCCGACCGCCGCGCCGTTTACGATCTTTACTGTGAAAATGAAAATGGTGAAAAATTTATAGTTGAGATTCAGAAGTCGAAACAGAAGTTTTTCAAAGACCGCGCCCTCTATTATTCGACCTTTCCGATTGCCGAGCAGGGAAAAGCCGGCGACTGGGATTTCGGGCTGAAGACGGTCTATACTGTTGCCATTCTCGACTTTGTCTTCGACGAAGATAGAAACGATAAAGAAAAATATCGTTACGACGTCAAACTCACCGATATTGAAACTTACAAGGTTTTCTACGACAAGCTAACCTTTATTTACCTGGAAATGCCCAAATTCGAGAAAACCCTCGATGAACTCGAGACCCGCTTTGACAAATGGCTCTATGTTTTGAAAAACCTCGAGCGCCTGCACGATATCCC
>JAKQQP010000073.1 GCA_029564115.1 Candidatus Rifleibacteriota bacterium
AAACTCCGGGCGATTTCCTTCCCGGGCCAAAAGCAAAGGCCGAAAACATCGACCGGGTGTGGCGCGGAAAATGCTTCCGCCAGAAAAAGTCACTCAGTTCATTACACTTCAGCCAGAAGCATGTTGCCGCTGTGGTTGCGATATAAGCAAAGTCGCACCCACAGGCGATCGTGTCAGCCAGCAATTGGATCTTCCCGAAGAAATCCCAATGATAGTGCGCGAATTTCATCGTCATGTTGTGACTTGCCCTCATTGTCAGGCCAATACCACCGCCAATATTCCAGCCGAGTATTCTTCCGGTCTTGTTGGCTTAAGACTGGCGGCTTTTATAAGCACTTTGCGGCCAAAATATCATATGAGCGTACAACTGGTTCAGGATCTGTTGATCCATCTTTTTGGCTCAACAGCGCAAATATCCGAAGGAACTATCATAAATGTCGAAACCGGCACTTCTTGTGCCGCAGCTTCTGTTTATCGGGAAGCTCGCGACCAGATTCAGAAGGCTTCTTCAATCTGGTCCGACGAGACAGGATGGTTCCATCCCGGAATTCGGCCGTGGCTATGGGTAGCTACTTCGGAAGACTTGAGCCTGTTTCAACTATCTTTGAGTCGCAGCAGCAAAGCATTAAAACATCTTCTTGGAAATTATTCAGGCTTCCTGACCTCAGATCGGTGGGGAAGCTATTCGATCTATCCTCTTCAAATGCGCCAGCTTTGCCTGAGCCATTTGATTCGAGATTTTCAAAAGGCTCACGACCGAGATCTCGGGGCCAAAAAACTTGGTGCCTGGGGCGTCAAAGAGTTGAAAAGTGCTATGAAGCTCTGGAAGGCTTATCGCCTTGGGCAAATTTCACAGAAGCAGTTGAATCTGTCTGTCAGACCAATACGCAGCCGATTCAAACTTCTTGTGAAATGTGGTCTTCGGTCGAAAGACCGGTTTATGGTCGCGCTTTGCAAGAGTCTCAAAAAAAAGTGGGCAGCAGTCTGGTCTTTCGCAAAATACCCAGAAAAGGTCGAGCCAACAAACAATCGGGCAGAAAGAGCCTTGCGAAAGCATGTGATCTGGCGAAAAATTTCACAGGGCAGCAAATCGCTGAATGGGCTGACTTTCGCTCAAAGATTAATGACAATTACGACTTCTCTGGCTCAACAGGGCCGAAATGCAATGGATTTTATCGAAACCATGCTCAGACATTTTCGAGCGGGCTTAGCGCCACCAAAACTGAGCTTGAATCCCGCTGCATAAGGCAGCAAAACCACTTCGCGCATTTAACTGTCGAAAAACCAAAAAACTTCGAACAGCTGAGTGCTTATGCAAAAATCTGGTCATGTGTGAGTGCTACCACGTGAACACTTACCAAATTAATTTTCTGCTGCTGAAGGGCCATTATGTTGATTCTCAACGAAATGTCCCGGTATTTTCTCAGAGAATTTTACCAGATACAGAGTCCGGTTTAAATCAGTATTTGAAAAAGCAGCGAGGCCCGCTGTTTTGCAGCAGGCCTCCGAACCGTATACCGCCCGGGTTATTCCTTGATACCGGGTTCCCACCCGATATCTCCGCTTCACCCGTTTGCTTGCATATATTCAGTCGACAAGATCATTTCTGATGTAATGACT
>JAKQQP010000080.1 GCA_029564115.1 Candidatus Rifleibacteriota bacterium
CCCCTTTTCATAATGATCGGCCATATTCGGCAGGCGGGTGGCCGGATCGTGCTCCGAGCCCCGGTAAACCTCGTCACAGAACAGCCATAAACCGTGTTTTCGCGCGATATCGATGACGCTTTGCCAATTGGCGCGGTCGAAGAGGTAGCCGGTCGGGTTGTGCGGCGTACAGATAAGTATCGCCTTTGTTTTCGGGTTAATCAGGCCTTCAAGCCGATTCAGGTCGGGCGCCCAGCCATTCTTCGAGTTGCCCGGCCAGCGTGTCACATTGATATTGCGTGATTCGGCAACCGCATAATGCGACTGATACCCCGGGAAATGCACAATCAGATGATCGCCCGGGTTGAGAACCGCATGCATAAAGGCAAAAATCGGCTCTTCGGCACCGGTGAACACAAGAATCCGGCTGGCATCGACCCGTTCGTAATGCCGGGCAATTTCGGCGCGCAGAGCCGGGTCACCAAGGCTTTCGGTATAACCGAGCCAGACTTTTTTAAACTCTTCTTCGGCCCCCGGTTCAAAGGCGAGCAGATCGCCGGCACTCATGGCCTCAGGGTCTGAAGACCCCAGCAGATAGCGCGCCGAGAACTCATGCCGGGCAAAATATCTTTCAAGCGCAAAAGGTCGAATCTGCATGGTTTGATTCCTTTCAGCAGTAATTATACCCGCCACCAGCCGCGAAAACCAGCCAAAAGCAACGGGCGGCCCGCTTACGCGAACCGCCCGGCTTATCAGGAACTCTCACTTCGCAAGAGTTTTGCTCACCCGAATTCAAATCACCGATTGCCTGGATTCCAGGCCCACCCCGAAAGCGGAATTTACATTTAAAAGTATTGATTAAAGCGGTTTTGCCGCATCGACGAGCAGAATCATCATTATGGTGATGAAGCAAATGAGAATGAATACCTGGCGCTTGTTCAGTTCGATCATGTTTTTCTTTCACGGCTCTGCAACCGTGCCCCGTTGAAGAATTCACAAATCTCTGAAAAAAAATAGCATCGTTTAAAACAAAAGTATGTCCGGTAAAATACTTACAAATTTTTAAAAATTTCGATAAAAAACCCGTATTGTTGCCAGTTGTTTTTTTCAGGCAAAGCGTTAGAATGAAAAGAAAAAGGAACCGGAGCAAACTCGTGCTGACAAAATATCTTGAAGCCGCAATGAAACAGGCAAAATACGAGATTCTTGAAGAAGATAAATGCTTTTATGGCGAGATTCCTGAATTCAAAGGCGTCTATGCCACCGCTGAAACCCTCGAAGGATGCCGAAACGAGCTTGCCGAAGTTCTTGAAGAATGGGTGTTTTTCAGAATTTATCAACATCTCGACCTTCCTGTGGTAAACGGAATAGAACTTCGAATCATCAAGACTCTGGCAGCCTGATGCCTCCCTTTAAACCAATTTCCAGAGATAATCTTATAAGGGCACTGCGACGACTGGGATTTGATGGCCCATTCTCCGGCGGCAGACATCAGTTTATGGTAAGAAAAGACCTGACTATTACCGTGCCAAACCCTCACAAAGGCGACATAGGACGGGACCTGCTGGCCCGGATTCTCAAACAGGCCGACATATCACGGGAAGAATTCGAGGCAGCATGAGTTAAGCCGGCCTGAACGATGCTGATTTAGACAGGCTTTAACCTGGCAAATCTTTAAAGAAGCCATATTTTTATCGTGACTGCAACCTGT
>JAKQQP010000085.1 GCA_029564115.1 Candidatus Rifleibacteriota bacterium
CCTGCTCTTCGGCAAGCCTGCGAGCTTCTTCAGCCTTGCGCAGACGTTCCTGCTCTTCTGCGAGCCTGCGGGCTTCTTCAGCCTTGCGCAGGCGTTCCTGCTCTTCGGCAAGCCTGCGAGCTTCTTCAGCCTTGCGCAGACGTTCCTGCTCTTCGGCGAGCCTGCGAGCTTCTTCAGCTTTTTGCAGGCGTTCCTGTTCTTCGGCGAGTCTGCGAGCTTCTTCAGCCTTGCGCAGGCGTTCCTGCTCTTCGGCTTTTATTCTGTTTTTTTCCTCTGCCATTGCAACAAGCAATTCATCCTCTTTTGTGCCTGGCAGTGGAAAAAGCTTCAATTTGATTGTGCTGTCGGAAACACTGCTTATGTAATCGACTTTTACGCGCAGAAAAAAAACAATTCTTATTGATGGTTCTGTTTCTGAGTCGGAGGTTTCGATGCGTGTTTTTATTATAAAATTGCGGTGTTCCGGTATGCAGCCATCGACGATTGCGTTTTTGGCGTTAAAAAGCTCAACAGAAAGCCGCTCCGGCGAAGACATCTGAAACACTGAGAAATTTACTTCTCTGTCGAGTCTGAAATTTATCTCAAGCCATTGTCCCAGCTGATCGTAATTTTCATCAATGCTTTCCAGGCGCGCAATTCCGGCAGCGGACGCTTTCAATGGCGCGATTGTCAGCAGAATCAGGATTATCATAAACAGATGTTTGTGCATCAGCATATCTTTATATTGATTATATCCGGTTTCTGTATAACATGATTGTTCCGATTAAGGCAAAAAATGCGCGCATTTTCAGCGTTTGACATACAGTGCCTGCGGAATTATACTCGCATGAATTTCTAAGTCGTCGATAAAAGGTGCAGATGCTTATAGACATAACAACTGTGGTTTTTGCGCTCATACTTATGGTGATGGGCTACTTCGCCGGGGCGCTGATACAGATCGTAAAAATAGCCGCTCTGATCTGCTCTTATTTTATCGCCGAATGGAGCGCGCCTATTCTCAGTGCTGTAATGGTTGAACAGCTGGGTCTGAATTTCATGGCGCATGAATTCATCGCCATGGCGATCTGCTGGACGGTATCGTATTTTATTCTGTCGATGGTTGGTAAAGCCTTTGCCGAGACGATAAACGACAATTCCGAGAGCTTTTCGAGCGCCGATCAGGTGCTGGGGCTTCTTGTCGGTCTTATGAAAGCCGCCGTTTTTGTTGTGCTAATGGTTTACATGGTCGGCATGTTCAAAGAGCAGATTTTCAGATTCAGACCGGAAGTGAGAAAAACTTTTTCCGAATCGGTGGTGATGCATGCGCTTTCAAAAACTTCACTGGTCGAAAAATTTCTGCCCGACGAACTGGTCGGTTTGATGCATCTGAGTCGTGACATGTCCGACAAGTCCAGAGCAAGACAGATTCAGGAAAGCGATGATGCCAGAAAGCTTATGCAGAACCCAATCATCAACGAGCTTCTAAACGATGAAGAATTCAAAAAAAAGACCCGCGAGGGAGACGTTCTTGAGTTGATGAAGGATGAACGGATAATGAAAGCCCTGCAGGATAAAGATATCGTAGATATCCTGAACCGGATGGGCAGGGATGCAGCTGCTGATAACGATGAAAAATAATTGAAACTGCCTGCTTCCGGGGTTAGTATTGCACCCCGCCGGGCCTTTTCAGTAACAGACTTCAGGACGGGAAAAACGATGACAAACGGTGAAGCCGGATTTTTAGATAGATTCAGTGACGATGCTTATCAGAGCAGTCTTCCGTGGTGGCGTGGCCGCGATTTTATGCTGG
>JAKQQP010000103.1 GCA_029564115.1 Candidatus Rifleibacteriota bacterium
AACTTACAAGGTTTTCTACGACAAGCTAACCTTTATTTACCTGGAAATGCCCAAATTCGAGAAAACCCTCGATGAACTCGAGACCCGCTTTGACAAATGGCTCTATGTTTTGAAAAACCTCGAGCGCCTGCACGATATCCCGGAAAAGCTCAGGGACCGCATCTTCAGAAAGCTGTTTGCCGCCGCCGAGATTGCAAAATTCACTCCTGAAGAGGCCAGAGCCTACGAAGACAGCCTGAAAGTCTATCGCGATCTGAAAAACTCAATCGACACCGCCCGCGAAGAAGGCCGTGAAGAAGGCCGTGAAGAAGGTAAACAGGAAACCCTCGAGCACACCACTCTGAAAATGCTCAAAAAAGGCCTCGATCTCGAAGTAATATCAGAAATCACCGGCCTTACCCCTGAGCAGATCGAAGCTTTGCGTAAAGGCGAAAACAGCGTAAAAGAACCCGCCGCTCTCTACAAAACCAGTAGAAAGCTCAAACGCCCACCATCCCGCCTGAAGAAGCAGAAAAGATCACTACCCACCTGAATCGGGGACTGGTAAAATAAAAGTGAGCATCAGGCAAGAGATAGGTAAGGTGTCCCTACATCCCCAGAACCCGCCCGACCGGTAAAACAGCCTTTTTCAGGTTTTATCAGCGAGTGACTGCAGAGTTTCGACATCTGCAAGGTCTTTGGTGCGACCGGTGGCTTTTTTATTGATTATGAGGTCGGCAACAGAAGGAATAAGAACTTTTAAACCTTCTATCTCGACCTCGATAGCTCTTTTAATGGTCTCATCAAAATTCAGAGCCGAAACCCCGGTAATAATATCAATTCTGCGCGGCGCCACACCAATTTGAAAGATAACGTCATCTTTGGCGAAGTCGTCAGCAGTGACGCCTTGAAGTGGTGCGCCAAAGCGCTCAAGTGCTTTCCATACGGCCGCCGCGTTGGCCGCGGATGGTTTTACCCAGATGTCAATATCCATGGTTGCCCGGGGGAAACCGTGAGCAGCCATGGCATAAGCACCGATGAGCAGATAATCAACTCTCTCGGCGTTTAAGCACTGCAACATCTCTTTGTAATCGTTGTTCAACATTGTGTTTTGGGCTTAGCGAAGCCAGTTCTTCGGTAATCGGCCAGACCATGGCGATGCGGGCAGCCGGAGTGCCGGCAACAAAATCATCAGCCGGCGACTGTTTCAGGTTGCGTAATATTCTGACTACGTTTTTTTCCATTCGTGTATTGTAACATTCACGCAGCATCACTGGCAAATTTGGACCGGCAATCGTGATAGATATTTCTTCGTGGTCTTTTCACATCGACCTTTAACAACCTTAAGAAGCAGAAAAGATCATTGCCCACCTGAATCGTGGACTGGTAAAATAAAAGTGAGTGCCAGACAAGAGATAAGTAAGCTGTCCCCACATCTCCATATCTCCTACCGACAATCGTCGCAGACACCGGCAACCTTCATCACTTATTGGCTTGACCGCGCCCGTGGCACAGATTATACTGGCGGTGGCCTGCAATGCGCTTAGCGAGGTGTTTCAATGCAGATGGCAACCTATCTCAATCCATTTACCGACTTTGGCTTCAAGAAGCTGTTTGGTGAAGAGTATAATAAAGACCTGCTGATCGACTTTCTCAACCAGCTCCTGAAAAAAGAACAGGGCCGCATCAAAACACTCACTTATCTTAAAAACGAGCATCTCGGCCGTTCCGAAGCCGACCGCCGCGCCGTTTATGATCTCTACTGTGAGAATGAACAAGGCGATAGGTTTATAGTAGAAATACAGAAGTCAAAGCAAAAATTCTTCAAAGACCGGGCGCTTTATTATTCGACCTTTCCGATTGCCGAGCAGGGAAAAGCCGGCGACTGGGATTTCGAGCTGAAAGCGGTCTATACTGTTGCGATTCTTGACTTTGTCTTCGACGAAGACAGGAACGATAAAGAAAAATATCGTTACGACGTCAAACTCACCGACATTGAAACTTACAAGGTTTTCTACGACAAGCTCACCTTTATTTACCTGGAAATGCCCAAATTCGAGAAAACCCTCGATGAACTCGAGACCCGCTTTGACAAATGGCTCTATATTTTGAAAAACCTCGAGTGCCTGCACGATATCCCCGAAAAGCTCAGGGATCGCATCTTCAGAAAGCTTTTTGCCGCCGCCGAGATTGCAAAATTCACTCCAGAAGAAGCCAGAGCCTACGAAGACAGCCTGAAAGTCTATCGTGACCTCAAAAATTCCATCGAAACCGCCCGCGAA
>JAKQQP010000107.1 GCA_029564115.1 Candidatus Rifleibacteriota bacterium
TGGCAGTGCCATCATATTTGAGCATCTGTAGAGAGGTTCGCCGCAGAAGCTCGGTTACCACGCCATAATCTATGGTTAACGGGCACTGCGTCAGAGCCAGGCCGGCAAAAACCACCAGACCGATGCGATGATCACTGATACCACCAATAAAATTCTCGGTTATCTTCTGCGCCGCCTTGATACGGTTCGGCTTGAAATCTTCGGCGGCCATACTGCCGGAAACGTCGAGAGCGATCATGATATCGATGCCCTGACGGGTGACATTCTCGCGCTCCTGACCATACTGGGGCTGCATCAGTGCAAAAACCAGCAGCAGCAGAACAGCGGAACGCAGCAGATCCGGAATAAAAGCCAGTTTGACTTTCCAGCTTCGCATGCCCGAGGCCAGCGTAAAGCCCTGGGCAAATCTGATGCCGCCTTTTTTGAGAGTTCTGCTGAGATACAGCCTGTACCAGCCGACAAGAGGAATCAGGAGCAGCAGGAGAATGAACTCTGGGCTGTGCCATCTCATTTGAGCCATTCCTCCTGTCTGACGAGATTTGTCAGGGCCGACAACAGCACCTCAGGGTCGACATCCGAACTTTCTTTGCCGGTAAATTTTATCAGATCACAGGCAAGCAGCAGTTCGCGGATCTGACCATAAACTTCACCGGCAACAGCTGAATGATCGAGGGCAGCGAGCAGTTCATCAGTGGTTGAAGGGGCGCCCATGCCAAGATTGAAGGCTTCATGGGAGTAGGTTTTAAGAATTACTGACAGAGTCTCGCAGATTTCTTTCATCTGCCGATGTTCCCAGACAGGCGACAGCCTGAGGCGCTCTATCGCTCTCAAAGCCTGCTTCTGCGGCGACTGAACGAGTTTTCTCTGAACCCTCTGCACCGGCGCCAGCAGCCACTGATAAAAAACCCAGAGCAACCAGAAAACGAGCACAGCCAGAAATGCTTCAAAGACGGTTTCCCACCATGGCCATGCGATCTGAACTGCCGGTCTGATGTCGAAAATCTCTTCGCCCGGTGGCAGAAGCGCAGCCGAAGCCACCACTGCCGGAGCGGTGGCATTGAGGCTGAATAACGGAAGAGTCGGTTTACGCATCTGCATTTTATTTATGACCAGAAAGGTTTTATTGAATCACTCAATTTCCAGAACTGGTATCGGTCAAGCTTGATGGAGCCGAAGCCAGTCCGGGGAAAGCTGAATTAATAACATCACGATTGATCGTCATGGCCTCTGCCTGAGCCAATCGGTTAATTTCGTCGGCCAGGGCCTGCTGACGCTGCTGCTCATCAAGTTTTTTATCTTTAAACAGGCGATTATTCAGATAGGTGCTGATTGCCAGACTGTTCTCAAACTTTCTTACCCGGGCAACAAATTCCGGGTCTTTTTTCAGATTTTCGCGCTCAGCGGCCCGGTTGAGAAGCAGCTCCTGAGTCATGGCGCTGATGACGCCATCGAGAGCTTCTTTATTCAGCTGTGCCTCAGAGATATTCATCGTGCGCAGCCGCATCTTGAGGTCGTCAACGCCTACCGCGTGGCGATTGCCAAGCCTGACGACCGTATGCGAGGCAACATTGTTTTCAACCGGGTTTTCGCCAGATTCAAGCATTCGGCTGCGCTCAGCGTCATAAACCCGGCCAAGGCGGTTGAGGCAATATCTGATTTTTTCTTCTGAGGCACTGGCAATGTCTGAAGCAGGCGTGTGGGTTTTGAGAAAAACCAGTTCGGTCAGAGCCTTGTCAAAATCATTCAATTCGCTCATGTAAATGTCGACAAGAGCCTTGCGCAGCCTCATACTGCGGTCTGAAAGAGGCTGACGCCTGATATTCTCTTCCAATACCCGGGCAGCCTCGGCCGGAAGACCGTATGCGAG
>JAKQQP010000115.1 GCA_029564115.1 Candidatus Rifleibacteriota bacterium
CAAAACATCTGACTGGCGCCACAAAACCGGCTGCCATTTTCCAGCCGATGTAACCACAGAGAATAAATATCAGAACCATAGACAGTCGCAATTCTGACTGGAAACGCCGGTAATTTAGAATGTCAGCCGAAACCGGTATCATCGCTGAAAGCTGATAATCAATAAGATCATAGCCTGGAAAAGTGGCAAAAAACCATTTCTGCTTCTCCCAGTCAATTTCAAGAACCAGAGATTCGGCCGCATAGCTGCTCAAGTGAGCCATCAGAGCAATTTTATCAGGCAGCAATCCATAAACAAAACGCATCAGTCCGAATTTGCCCCCGGAAGCCACGCGGCCAAAAGGAGCTTTCAGATACCAGCCAGGAGCATTCTTTTTCTTGATAAGCCAGATCGGCCGGAATGAGCTTTGATCAAAATTGGCCACCCAGCGATTAAAGGCCACACACTCAAGCGAAGGCGGGTAAACAGCAACCAGTAACGCACCGTTCACCGACGACTCTTCGCCTAGAAAACGGTGATAGAGAAATGCCTGATCACCAAAGCCGCTTAATTTAGTCAGATGCGTATAGGTGTGTGCCATCCCAGGGAATATTTCAGGCAGCAGAACACTGCTCATTATCCCCAGAACTTCTTCTGCCTGGGCTTTCAACAGCACATCCTTCTCACCACCTGTATCAAGAGATGGATTCATCGCCTGAAGGGTCGGCAAAAAAATGCTGGCGCCAAGATTCTGGAAAAATTTTTCTTCAGAACTGTTACTTCCGACAAACCGAGACACCATCCGGCCTCTGCCACTTACCAGCAGCACATTTTTCATAACTACCCCATTATCGATAAATGTGTCGAGAAAAGTGCCAAGCCACTCTTTCTTTTCGTGGTCAGACATTTCGCCAAGCTTTATTTCAACATCAGAGCTTTCTGTCTGGTGAATAAGATTGTCTGCCAAAGAACAAATGCGGGTTCTGAAAAGTTTGATCGACTTGTCGAAAGCATCAAGAGCCTCTTCACTTTCAGATCTTATCCTCTGCAGCGAAGAATTCATGGTCGAATCAAGATAGCGCTCAAGACTTATCGTTGCCAGAAGAAATGGTGGAAGAAGAAAAATGGAAACAAGAACTGCAAGCTGCTCTCTCAGGCCAGCCCTGATCTTTTTTCTCATAATCAGGTGATTGCCACAGAGGTAAACTATCAGGGCGAACCATGCCACCAGAAGGCTGAAAACAGTTTTTCGCAATAACCTGATCGAAGATATCTCTGCCGGTACGGGCCTGGCAATGACAACACTGCGATTGCCAAGATCTGGTAGAGCTGTCTGCGTGCAGAGCCATTTTTTTGTGCGCACAATGCCCCTGGCAAGAAGTTTTCTCGCTTCAACCAGCTCCGGATCATTCTCAAAATCATCGCCCTGAACCCAGATCGCATGACCTTTATTTTCATCAGATGGCGAAAGTGCTATACTGGCACCAAGACGACCAAAATTATCGACAAGCCCCTTTTCAAAACGCTCTTTGCAAGCCCGCCGATAATTGTCTTCATCAAAGACAACAACAACAAGAGCAGCAATCTTTTCCAAATCCTGAGAAGGGCCACCGGGGGAGGCATCAGTCTTAATTGTCGCCACAAGAGTTTCAGCCTCTGAAAACTTGCCATCTTTCATAACCGGAAACCACATGAAATGGAACTGGCGATTATTGATAAAGCACGGCTGAAAACACCTTGCAGAAGAGCAGATAAATCTTGCCAGCTCTGCGTCAGCCTTATCATCAAGATAGCTTTTGAATTTTCTGCTGCTCTCTTCTCTTAATTCGTGAGAAATATTCAGATCTGCCAGATACGACAACCCTCTGTAAGTCAGAAGCCGTAAAATTTCAGCTTCAATCTCTGTATTTTCCCCCGATGAAAACCTTTCAAATAACTCATTTCCGTGAACAAGTCCATCGCCCGTCTGTGAAGCTACCGCCATCAGACTCCAGCGATACCTGCCGGGTAAAGAGGTTGAGTCCGAATTTAACATGGCTGCAAACTCTGAAAACATAGCCTCACTGCAGCCAACTTTCCCGATAATATCTTTAAAGTCTTCGGTCAGATCCGAGGCGATGTCGAAACCGATATGGAGCTTTCTGAGAGTTGCTCTTTGAGCGAACTTCAGGTCATTCAGCAAATGCCTTCTTACAACCGACTCGCCCTGTTCAGAACCTGCCGAAGCATAACGATTAAAACTTGCCCAGACCGCAAGCGATATCAACATGGCTGCAAGAACTACAGCTGCAGCCAGCATGAATTCGGATGTATTTTTCTCAGTTTTCTGCAAGGTTTTTCACCTCAAAAAATCTGGAATCACTGGCGATCTGTGCGTATTCGAACCCCATAACAGAATTTTTCAGATCTTCAGTTACAACAATCCCGGTAAAGGACCCCAATTTTGAAGCTGTTTCGGCATCTTCAGCCAAGTGCAGGGTATCACCGGCAATAGTGTAGTCAAGTCTTACGCCTGAATTTCCCATTATTCCGGCAAGAATTTCACCGCGGGAAAGCCCTATGCCGATGTCAACTTTGAATAAGCCTGCTGCCTCGCGCTCTTCCTGAATAAGTCCGTGTATTTTCTTCATCTCGACCGCAGCATTCAGAGCCTTATTACACATCGACCCGGCATCTTCATAAAAGATTGCCCAGACCGCGTCGCCCACAAAGCGGTCGATAACTCCACCATTTTTTTCTATTATTGCTGCCATGGCACTCAAATGATGGTTAACCATGTCAAAAACATCTTCTGGCCGAAATTCTTCTGAAATAGTTGTGAAAGAGCGGATATCAGAAACAAGAACAATCGCCTTTCTTATTGTTCCGGCCCCGGCCTTGATGAAGTTATTCGCAAGAACCTGATTTACAGCCTGTGGCGCGACAAATCTCTTAATTTTCTCCCTTTCCATTATCCAGTCGGACATTCTGTGAATAGAGTCGGCAGTGGCAGCAATCTCATCTTCTCGAACAGACACGGCACCAGCTGAATCATAACCAGTTCCTATTTTTTCAAGGGCCGGAATGAAAGACCGCAAGGGCTTGCCAATCCAGACAGAAACGAATATTGAGCCGGAAATAACGACACCGAGAAGAAGCAGCATGGTCATAACCATACTGAACTGCTCGAAAAAGATCATCATTTCTACGTGATAAGCCGGCAGTCTGGCAACAAAAACATACCCCGGCATACGCTGAGAGGGAATCATTATGCTGGCATAATCCACATCAAAAATATAGGCAGTTCTCTCTGCAGGCAGCAGAGTCAGCTTATCGAATCCTCCGGTATGGCCAGTTGCTTCAACTATTTTTGGCTGTCCGCCGGTATTTTTGTAAACAGCAATGTCTGGGGAGAAACCCGAAACTCTGCGGTAGTTAACCGCCTCCTGAGGGAGAGTCAGCCTCAGAACTTTTTCATACATCGCTTCTGGACGCAAAAGAACCATAAATACGGCAAAAGGTCGGCCATCGAGATTTATCTGGTGCAGATAACTCAAGGCAAAATCATTGCCGGTGAAAACCTCTGACACGCTCTCAAATCTCTCTTTGGCAAGCCCGAAGTTCTCCTGAACCCTGAAATCTGAAGCTGACGTGATCGCAGATACTCTTCTTTCCGTATCTAAATATCTCGAAGATGGCGAACATTTCTGGTAAAGATCGGCATCGACCTGCCTCAGATACTTATCGAGGATCGACCCGAACAGCGCCCGGCTGGACCTGCGATAACCGGCTGAACTGTCTTTTTGAAAGGAACTGAAGCACCAGCCGCCCTGAGTGACCAGAATAACCGCTGCAGGGTCAATGCCTCGTCGAAGAAATTCAGAACGAACCTGGTTCAGCAGGACAGTGTCGGTTTCGGGCTCGGTCGGCAACCTGAAAGCCTTATTAATAATTCTTTCATTAGAAGTGATACTTGCGGCAGCCTCAGAAAAAACCTCAGACACACCGGCCATTTCAGCCTCAATATGCAACACCAGTTGATGCAGATCACGATGCAGACCGGAAATTTTCACTTCACGAAGATCCTGAAGCGTTGCCGCAAGAGAACCGATAGTGAGCCCGGCAGGAAAGGCTGCAAAAGCAGAAAACCACAGAAGAACTCTGATTTGGATTCTTATTGTTGGCAGGCGTCGAAAAATCAGGCATCTGACAAGAAACATAAACCAGACCCCTGATAAAACAGCAAAATACCACCTTACCGCCGCCTGACGTGGCGAAAGTGGTATCTGAGGCATTTCTCCCAGCAGCAACACAGCAAATCCGCTTATCGGGTCTGAATAACAGATGCGTGCAATTCTGCTGCCAAGAGGAAAAGCTTTTCCCATAAGTTCTACGGGCAGTTGCAGATGAGACTGCTCACTATTCAGAGACTTTTCCGGGAATGTTTTCTGAAAAAAGTTCCAGATATCAGCAACCGTCTGAGCATCAGAAAGTGCCGGATGTACAACCAGAGACTTTGCCGAATCCTTTCGGTAATTCAACATGGCCGGCCAGCATGTTCCGTCAACGCGCGCCTGGCGGCTGACGACGGACCAATCACTGATGATTCGCTCTGAAAGACTGTTGTTCCGAGAAAAACTGACAGGCAGCAGCATAAAGAAACCTGCGCAGACCCTCCTGTCCTCAGCTCTTACAAAGATTTCCCAGGTAAAGTAATAATTACGACCCTGAAAAATTACCGGAATGGGCTTGAGACGGAAGTCGGGTAGAAACATTTCAATAAAAGCCATTTTGCCAAAAAGCGTTCTAATGCGCTGTTCCCAGTTGCTCCCTGATAACTCGGATGTCCCGTTCTCAAAATGATCCACCATCTGGCCGAACAACTGGCGAAAAAGGTAGCCGGAAATTCTCCGATCAGTGCTGTTCATTGCCCAATCACCATTTTTCTGAAAAAACTGCATGGTTATCGGCCGATCTTTTTCTTTGTGAAAAAGCAACTCTGCAGACTGTTCAAGCGCCAGCTTGTAATCGTAAGTTTTGGCGGCCAGAGCCTGAATGGTGTTGCGATACTCGATAGCCATTTCCCGACACCAGAAATCTGAAGAAGTTGCCTGAAACACGCGTTCTGCCAGAGCATCATTCTTTTTAAACCAGCCGGAAAACATCTGGCGGCGAGCCCAGGTATCTTCTCCGTCGGGGTGCCAGTCCCAGGCAATAATCAAGCCGGGTACCAGACTGAGCAGAAAAATCATAAGCCAGCTGTAATAGCGACTGAAAGACAGACCAGACAGTTGTTTGCCGTTAACCGCAGTGGAACTCATCTGATTTTGATTTCCTTGAGTATGTCAAGCCCACGACTGCGACAATCATTAGCATCTACTGAATCACTGAAAGCAACAAGATTTATAATCTCTGCCACCTTCTGAAGGCTCTTGAATTCTTCATCCGAAATCACCTTCGCCTCAAGCAACCTTTTATGAAAATCTGAAGGGGTCTCAAAAGGACGGCGAGTCAGAGGCAATCGGGCTTCCCATTCAAGATACCATAAAGGTATCCAGGTCGAGGACCTGGTCAGTTTCGCCATCACAAAGCGAATTCGTCGGCCGAAAAATAGCACAGTGGCCCCAACTAACAGGAGATAAAAAGGATTGAGCAAAAAGCTCGACAGCGAATGCAGGCGCTCTGAAAGCGCGGCAAGAATCTTGCGAAAACCAAGATTCTGCGAACGATCGTCAAAACTGTAAACATAGCTGAACCAATAGCCCTCATAGGTTTCCCAGAGCGACTGAAGAATTTTTTCAATTTCTGATTCCGCTTCCCGATCAATTGCCGCCGGAGTCGGGTCAAAAGGAACCCAGCCGGAAGACGGGAAAAAAACCTCTACCCAGGTGTGTGCATGTCCCTGTCTAACTGTAAAAAACTTGCCAACGTCATTCCATTCGCCCATCGTATAGCCACTGACCGGCCTTGCAGGAATCTGCATTACCCGCAAAATAAGAGCCAGAGCCGTTGCAAAATGTTCGCAGCTGCCTGATTTATTCTCAAACAGAAAAAACTCCACCGGATCCATACCTCCGGTGTCTGATTGCTCCAATGAATAAACACACTGCCTCTGAATAAAGGCAACAGCACGGTTTACACGTTCTGCATAGGTCTGCGTTCCTGAAGCCAGCTGATGTGCAAGGTTAGACAACCTTTCCGGAATCCCTGAGGTTGAGAGATACTGCTTAACTCCTCTTTCATTTATCAGTTCTCCAACGTTTGTATCCTGAACTTCGATGGGGTTTAAAATCAGATTTGCAATATACCTGCGACTGCCGGAAACCCTGTTGAGAAAGTAGAGGGTGCGGTCTTCTTCAACCCCGATAAATGGCAGCCCAATTGCAAGATCAGTTGTCTGGTCCGGCACAAAAATCAACGGCGGCTCCGTATTCTCAAGAATTATCTCAAACGGATGCAGGTCGCGCTGAAAATTCAGGTCATCAATCAGTCTGATTTCACCCTGATTTCGGCGAAGATCTGCGTGCCAACGTCTTTTTCGCCCCTTTTCCCATTGTCCGTTACGATAAACAGAGAAGGTTGTACCACGAATGGTTCTCGCCCGCAGTCTGCGTATTATTGATGGTGAACTGGTTCGTTCTTCAAAAGGCTTCAAGCGCATCACTACCGCCGGATTATCCTCCAGCAACCCCGGTTCACCAAGGCTTAACGTATCACTGAACCCTTTTAAACGCCTTTTTGAAGCCTCTGACGACAGCCCGATACTCTCGGTTCTGGGAATCAGATAGAACAGCACCAGCCACATAAATGCAAACACACCGGCAGAAACAAAAAAACCGAAACTCTGAACTCTGAAACTACGATAGAGAGTATCTTCAGATCGCCGAAGCCTGGAAATGCAGCTGTGGCGAAAACCGGATATCCAGCGAAGAACCAGGAAAAAACAGAACAGGTATGGAACCAGAACCAGAGGAAAAATGAAATTTACATTCATTGCTGCAACAGCCAGAATAATCATCAGCGACAAAACCATTCCGCCGTAGATATCTCTGAGAGTTCTCGCCAGCGAGACCTGCAACAATAGAATAATACAAGTAAACTCAATCAGAAGAACAATTCCCGGAACCGGCCCGGATCGCTGCCACAAAGCATAAAACAGTACAAGAACGCTGATCAGCTGAGAAACAACCCCGGCAAGTGGCGAAACCAGTGGGCGACCGCGAAATAGAAAAACGATCAAGGGGAGCGAGAAAAAAGACAGCAGAGGCCGGAGAAAACCGGTTGAGTAAACAGCCAGATAAGAGCAAAAAACCAGAGCGACAAGAAGTCTGAAAGCAAAAACGCTTATCTCAGGCCTTAGGGCAGAAGAATAAAGCGTATTACGACTTTGTCCCTGAATTGTAAAATTGTTTACATCAACAAGAATATTCAAATTATCGTACCATCAACTGAGCGAGTCTGACCTCATCCTGCCCACCGTCTGCAGGAGGGATAGCCTCTTCATGTTTGAGACATGCCAGCCATCTGACAATGTCAGAAAAATCATCGTTTACCGAAAGCCAGGTATATCCCTTACGAAAAGAATCTGCCCAGACAAGGGCATCCGAGCGTGCATCACGTAACCCGACAATTAGACCTGCAACGATCTGCAGACCTTTTTCAAACCGGGCCTGGTCCAGGCCTGAAAAGTTGAAGCACAGACGCCTGGGCGCGCCAAAGTTAACCGACCTTATCAGGACCCATTCATGCGTCGACCTCGCCGAAATTTTCCAGTTAATCATTGTCGCATCAGAGCCTTCATGATAAAGGCTCTGCATCCAGTAATCACCCTCTTTACCCGCGACCTGGCGCTGCTGGCTTCCCGTCGGGTCTTTTGCCAGAGGCTCAGGAACATTTCTGGCCAGTTCTGGTCCGACTGGAAGCGCATCAACAGGAATTTCGATCCGCGTAACAAAAAGATCGACCGGATAACAGGAGAGCACTCTCATATCCTTGATAAGATACTGACCACGGGCACCAACAGCAAAGGAAGTTTTAAGAATCACCATGGAACCGGCAGGAAGAAAGGCCTGAAAATCATCTTCAAATGCAAGCGAATGATGAGGACGCCCGGCAATCTCCTCAATTCTACAGCGAAGCAGACACGGATTCCCGGCAAAGCAGAATTCAGGAACCTGCAGCTCGACTTTCAATCCGCTCAGGTTTCTCAATGAAGATATACCCGCCATTACCAGACAGGCAAAAAAACAGCTGCTCATAAGATAAAGCAGGTTGTTACCGGTATTCTGAGCCGCAAAAAGTAAAAATGCAGCTAGAAACAGCAGGGTTTTTCCTGAATTCGTAAGGCTTATTCTCAGCCTGGGCTTATTCAACTTCCACCCTCTGCAGGATTTCACCGGCCAGCCAGTCGTTTCTGGCGCCTTCGCCGCCATAAATCGAAACGCCCCTGAGGCCGATACGGTGAGCCAGCACTTCGGGCGCAATTTCTTTTACCGTATCAATACTGACAAAACTCTGCCCGCGGTAAAAGGCAAGGGCCTGAGAAGCACGCATGAGCGCGATACTGCCGCGTGGGCTCACTGGCAGTTCAACCTCATCATGGTTTCTGATAGAATTCATCAGCCGGCTTATATACTGCAATACCGGGTCAGCAACCGGAATGGTTCTTACCTGCTCCTGAGCGGCAACAACTTCAGCCAGGCTCAAAAACCCTCTGACAGTCTGCTCCGAAGATTTTCCGACACTGATGTGCTTTTTCAGAATCGCCACTTCAGAACTTTCATCAGGGTAACCGAGCGAAATACGCATCATAAAACGGTCCCGCTGTGATTCAGGCAGTGGATATGTTCCATGGAACCCCTTGGGATTCTGAGTTGCAATAACCATAAAAGGCTTTACCAGCTCAATATGCTGTTTTTCAACGCTGACGGCAAATTCATTCATTGCCTGCAGCAGTGCGCTCTGGGTTTTTGGTGGAGCCCGGTTCAATTCGTCTGCCAGCACAACGTTAGCAAAAATTGCTCCCCTGATAAATTCGAAATCCTCGGTTTGTCGACGGTAAATTCTCGTGCCTATAACATCAGAGGGCAAAAGGTCGGCAGTAAACTGAATTCGACTGAAAACACCGCCAATGGCGTTAGACAGAGCTGAAGCCAGGGTCGTCTTGCCGACGCCCGGCATATCTTCAAGAAGCAGATGCCCTTCGGCGAGAAGGCAGACCAAAGTTTTTTCGATCTGTCTGTCCTTACCAACAATGATCAGTTTGAGTTCTTCGGCAAGTTGCTGAAACGATTTTCTGATTTTATCAATATCCATATTGTGTATTTACTTTACCAGTAAAATTGAATTTATGGTAGTATAAAACCACTTCAGACTTACACACAACCCCGAAAGGAAGGAAAGAATGGCAAAAAAGACAACAGGTTCTGAGAAAAACAGCGTCAAGGTCTTCAAGGTCGCTAACGCCTGGGATAAAATCAAAGGCAGCGAATTGAAGCTTCTTGAAAGACGCAACCAGGACTATCTCAAATTTATCAACACATGCAAAACTGAACGCGGAACAATCGAATATATCGAAACCCGCGCCAACAAAGCCGGCTACAAGATGCTCCCCCCTCTTGGCCAGGGCAAAAAGCTTAAACCAGGCAGCAAGGTAATGTTCATCAACAAAAACCGCGCACTGGGAATGGCTGTCATCGGCAAAAGGCCGGCCAGCGAAGGTTTTCGTCTCATTGCTGCCCATCACGACGTTCCCCGTATCGATATCAAAGCCCAGCCTCTTTACGAAAAGCACGGGCTGGCATTGTTCAAAACCCATTATTACGGCGGTATCAAAAAGTTTCAGTGGGCTGCCATCCCGCTGTCCCTGCACATTTTTGCCATAGGCAAAAACGGCAAACACATGAACTTCAGCATTGGCGAAAAGCCAGGCGACCCGGTTTTCACCATTACTGACGTCGCTCCGCACCTTGGCAAAAAAATTCAGTATGAACGCAAAACCGCCGATGTCATCAGCGGCGAAGAACTGAACATCGTGGTCGGGCACCAACCCACCGCTGCCGCCGACGAAAAAGAAGCCGAAACCCCCAATCGCGTTAAAAACGCCGTATTACTGCACATCGAAAAAGAATTCGGCCTCAGCGAAGAAGACCTCGCCTGGGCTGAAATCAGAGCTGTCCCGGCTATGCCGGCCGCCGAAGTAGGCTTCGACCGCTCGATGATCGGCGCCTACGGCCATGACGACCGCGCCTGTGTCGGTGCCGCTTTTGCCGCTATCAACGAACTCGGCACCCCTGAACACACCGCTGCCATACTTCTTCTCGACAAAGAAGAAATTGGTTCAGCCGGTCCCAACGGTGCCCAGTCACAGATGGTCACCGACTTTCTCGGCATGCTGACCGAGGCAACCTCTGGCGAGAGCAGCTTTGCAGCCATTCGCAACGCTATCGGAGCCACACAGGTTCTTTCCGCCGACACCAATGCCCCCATCGACCCGACTTTTGAAGGAGCTTACGATCCGATGAACTCAGGCGTTGTCGGCAAAGGCGTCTGGATCACCAAGCATTCAGGTTCTGGCGGCAAATCTGGCAGCAGCGAAGCCGATATCGAATATCTGGCCTGCATCCGCAGTATGCTCACCAGTGAAAACATCCCCTACCAGTTCGGCGAAATGGGCAAGGTCGATGAAGGCGGCGGTGGCACCGTTGCTTACCTGCTCGCCAACCTCAACATGAGCGTTGTCGATATCTCTCTGGGCACTCTCAGCCTGCACTCACCTTTCGAACTGATTTCTAAAGTAGATTATCATTATTCTGTCAGCGCTTACAAAGCGTTCATGCAGAATCACTACTGAGTAAACCACTGACCGGAACGAAACGCTCCTTATAACCGGGCGTTTCGTTCCGGATTTTTATAAAAAAAAACATGGATCAGGCAACACTCGAAAAACAGATCAGAAGCGGCAAACTTTCGACACCTCTGCTGGTATTCGGTGGCCCGGAAGTCTTCCTCAAAGAAAAAGCTTTCGCGCTGATGGCCAAAAGCATGGTCGCAGCCGAAGATCAGCACGAAAACGTCACGAGAGTCGTCTGCAGCGGCAAAGATCTGCCCGACACCCTCAACCTGATCTTCAGTTTTTCGTTCAACCCCAGCCCGAGACTTTTTTACCTGCAAAATATCGACGACGTACCCGCCAAGCAAAGGCGCGAATTTCTCGACAGACTTCATCAGGGCGGAATCCCCGCCGATACCTGCCTGATTTTTGCAGTTTCTGACGGCAAAACTGCCGGCGAAATCATAACAAAATTTAAACAACAGGCCGACAAAATCGACTTCTGGGCACCCTTCGCCAATCAGCTCGGGGCCTGGGTTAAACGTGAAGCCAGCGAACTCGGCAGCGAAATTTCTGCGGAAGCAGCTGATCTATTGATAGAGCTCGCCGGTTCCGATCTGGCACTTCTGCACCAGGAGCTTGCAAAACTGGCACTTGGCGCAGCCGGCGGCAGAATAGGCCTCGATGCTGTAAAAGCAGGCGTCGCCTACCTGCGTCAGGATACGGTTTTTGATTTTCTCGAACTTTTTGGTCGCCGCCAGCTGATTAAAGCGATGCGCTGCCTCGAAAGCCTTATCAACCGTGGTGAAGCTGCGCAAAAACTATGGTTCATGCTCTGCCGGCAATTGCGCGACTTCAGACTTTTTCATGAAGTTCTCGCCGACCGGCACGATCTGTTCGGCCCGATGGCGGATCTGCTGCGAAAATACCGGCAACTGGCCGATAAATCAGACTTCAGAGCCAATCAGGAAAAAAAGAACATTATCGCCGAAATACAAAACCTCGCTGACTCAGTACCCGAATCTCTCGCTAAAACCCTCGGGCTGAAAAATCAGGCCAAACTCCGCAACATGCACCTGGCACTGAATTTTTCTTATTCTGAGCTTATCAGAGCCTGGCCACAGATGCTGAACCTCGATCTACACCTCAAATCAGGCGCCCCAGACCCGCGTGCCGCGCTGCAGAACTTTATCGCCGGCATCCTCTGCGAAAGAGCCGCTGATGAACGCGGATTTTGTCGCGGATAAAAAATGTGTCCTGGCCACGGATGAACGCGGATTGACGCGGATGAAAAATATACCCTGGCCATTGACGAACGCGGATGAACGACAGCCTCGGGCGCAGGGCGTGTTTAAATTTAATAAATGCCCTAAAGCCATAAACCGGAAGCACGCTCTGGGCATGCTCCCGGGTAAATGGCTAACAGTCGATCAGTTAATCAATAAAACAGTCAGTAGAAAAATTATTTCTGCAGTCTGTTAACGGCCTTCATCAGGCGGCTGATTTTTCTGGAAGCGGTTTTAGGATGAATAACTTTGTTAGAGGCAGCTTTAGCAAATTTCTTGATAGCTGTTTTGGTTGCATCAGCCACTTCTGCTGCCGGCTGTTTAGTTTCGGCGGCAACAATGGCCTTTTTGCGGAGGGTCTTGAGTTCAGACTTTACAGATACCCGCAGAGTGTGGCGGCGGGCTGCTTTGCGAGCGTTTTTAGCTGCTGATTTAGTATTAGCCATGATAATCACCTTTCATAATTCAATATTGGAACTTCAATGTTATCACCAATTCAAATAAATTTCAACAGTTTTTTATGGCAGAATCGTACACAGACAGAGAAAGCGGCAAAATCGACAGTAACACCCATCGCCTGCCGTTGACGAACAAAGGCCGCCCGCAGGCGGCCTTTGTTGCGACATCATTGATGAGCAGAGACGAAAGTCAGGGTATCGTGTAAGTACACAGAACGAAGTTGTCCTCGGTCGGGTAGAAACCCATGACACGTCCATCGGGGCAGACGACTCGTTTCCTGGGAAGATCCGGAGCAAGATGCGGAATTGTCAGAATGTCCAGCTCTCCGAGGAGTTTGCCTTCTGGCGAAAAGCGATAGAGTCTTTCTCTGAAAATATGGCCTTCTTCATGGCAGGCCACAAGGCAAAGATAGACATTACCGGCCGCATCCAGGCCAAGAACTTCACCGCCGGCCCACGAGACGCCGGGCTGCTTTGCTTCATAAGGCAGCTTGTGCAGCACAACCGTTTCTGTGGGCGAAGCGACAGTGCGCAGATAAAAATCAGCTTCGAGCTCTTCAATTTCGAGGCCGAACAGACGCTCGTTTGCATCGGCATAGAGACTCAAGCCCTGATCGCCAACAAGCTGCTCTTTAAGTTCACCGTCAGCACCAAAGCGCAGAACAGCCTGCATAACGGGGTGACTGACGAGCAGATCGCCATTTTTGCTGAACTCGATGGCGCGAGCGCCATTGAAGCCTTCGATCATCTGCTTAACTTCGCCATCGGCACCGACAACATTGATATAGCCGGCGACATTGTCGAGAAACGCGAATGAACCATCAGCAGAAACTGCAAAGTCGACAACCATCTGGCCATAGCTGGCTATAGACACAGACTTTTCAAGGCTGCCATCAGCTTTAAAAAGCTTCAGTTCATGATTCAAAGAATCAAGAACCCAGACAGAGCCGCCATCTATCATACGAAAAGCCCAGGGAACGCCATAGGTAGAGGGTTCTTCGAGAGAATCCTGATCCTGGCCGCCAACCTGGGCGGGAGCCGTTCCGAAGGGGATTTTCAGATAGTCTACAGATGGCATGGCATCGAACATGCTGCGGTGATAGCTGAGATTGTTGATAAATTTGAACTCGGTTTCGGAGGCAACGCCAGGAGCTTCTGAAGCAAAACTGGCGATAGAGGCGAACAGACAGAGAACCAGGGCAATTATTTTTTTCAGCATTTTTTCATCCTGTATAGGTCACGGCATCGGGATGCCACCCGAACGCGGGTTGATGTGTTCCCCATTCTTTTTGAGTTCGAAATGAAGGTGAGCGCCGGTGGTGTATATACCGGTATTGTCGGATCTGGCGATTTCCTGGCCTTTGCCGACGCGCTGCCCCTGCTTGACGTTATAGCTCCTCAAGTGGCAGTAGAAAGATTCGTAACCATTGTCGTAGCGAACTTTCACATAGCGACCGCCACCAGACTCATAGCCTACAGCGACTACAGTTCCGTCACCGAGAGCGTTCAGGCGAGTGCCGTTCGGAACCGGCAGATCGATACCGTAGTGCATGCTGCGGGTGCCTTCGGTCGGATGAATACGCATACCATACTCAGAACTGGCTCTCGATGGCATCGGGCTGCAGGGTGCGGCGCCCCAGCCGCCGGTCGATTTACTCGAACTCGACGATGAAGAGCTTGACGACGAACTGGAAGACGAAGATTTTTTGTCATTCGAAGACGACTGCTGCCAGGGGTAGATTACTGGAGTTTTTCCGGCGGGGCTGCCGGGCGTAGACACGTAATTAGCGTGAACATAGGCCACTTTGCCCTTGTAGTTTATTTTGTACCAGGCCCCTTCGCGACCGATAACTTCGAGTTTGTTACCGCCATAGAGGCTGCCGATTATCTTGCCCCACGGGGAACTGCGCACATTCAGCGACGTCGTCACATGCACCGTACCTTTGGTGATCTTCTGAGCGGAACTTGTGCCCACGACTTTGCCGGCCTGAGAGTTGAGATATACGTCTTTTTCTTCGAACGGGTCAGCGGCCGTGACCGCCACTGCAATACCACCCGTAAGAAGAAGAGCCAGAAATACATTGATATTTTTCATAGCTGACCTCACTACTTGGTTTTTCAGATTATACATTATACCGGGCAAAAATTGGTTTAGTTTTCGACCTTTGCGTACATTTCTTGAATTGCCATGCAGAAAAGGTTATAATCGGCTCTGATAAAGTATAAGACTGAAGGGGCAGCTGTTTTTGAAAATAGAATTACTCGACGTTCTCACCAGAATGGACGACCTGCCGGAATTTTCCGAGCCGCCGGCCGTTCTATCGGATCTTTTGAAAAACATTGGCGACTACCGGGGACTGGCCCTGCGCTTTTACATTGGCGAAGAAACCGGCTGGAAGACTTTCTGCATCGACAGTGCGGCCAGCGCCGACTTTTCAGGCGTCTGCGACCTTTCCGGCTTTTTTCAACCAGACAGTCAGGGGGAATTCGGCCTCAATGTCGTCGACAACACCGAATATCTGCTGCTGATAAGCCCCTACCTGGCAAATCACTCGCACCTTGCCGATCTGACTCTTCTCGTTGACCGTTCAACCGGTATCTCAGCTTATGAATGGCAGCTTTTTGCCGATCATCTTGCGGGCAAAGTCTGTGTCAAGTTCCTTTTTCCCCTGCATCTCCTGCCATATTCTCTTGAAAACCCTCTACGACAACTCAATTTCATTCATGAATCACAATATCTGTTCAACCACAGCCACTCTGTTGACGCTTTGCCACCCGGTTACGAAAACCGGCAGTCAGAATTGTGGTTCAACGAGGACCTGCCGTTTCTCGAAGCTTTTTTAAACAAGCTTCGACTGCAATTCAATCTTTACGCCACTTTCATCATTCAAAATGCCGCTCCAGGCTATTATAACCACCTCGCCGTAATAGCCATAGACGAAGACGAAGAACCCGAACGCGGTCTGACCGACATGATCGATGCCGCCCTTCAGCATGACCCGCTCCAGGAAATGGCGATCATTTCAAGAAAAATCATGAAAACGGGCAAAAATGAGTTCACTGCCGGCGCGACAATGCCTCTCGTCTTTTCATGCCAGGCAGGTGGCGAAACTTACGGGCACCTGGGTGTAGCGGTTTCTCAACGCGACTTTCACCGGTATCTGAGTCACAACGCCAAATTACTGCCAATGCTGGCAAATCAACTGGGGCTGTATTTCAGCCATTACTACCAGCTGCGTAAAGAAGCTTTACACGGGCGTATGCTGCAGCAGATCAATCAGACCTGCAACACCATCAACTCTTCGGTCGATATCGGCGCCATTCTTTTTAAACTCGTTGAGAGTCTGAACTACCTGTTTGGGCAATATTCAGGTGCCATTCTCATTTTTTCGCGCGAAACGAACGAACTCGAAATAGTTAACTACCTCGGCGCTAAAATACCCGAAAACTTCGATCTAGATGCCTTGATCTGTGAAAGCGGGCCGGTAACCGAGGCTATAAATGAAGGGTCGGCATTCGACAACCGCGACGGCAGTCACGATCTGCCTATCCGCTACGTTCTGCCTCTTGCCACAACCCCGCAGGCGTCTTCAATCACTTCAGAATTTCTGCCTTTGCGCTCGCTCGGCGGCGTAGTTCTCTTCGATTCGCCTCTGAACAAACCCCTTTCAGAAGAATCTCTGACCAAACTCATGCCGATCCTGCTCAATGGCATCAGCGCTTCGCTGCAAGTCGCCTGCAACTACGCCGAAAAGCTCGACACCATTCGCGCGCTCGAGGGTCTGATGGCACGCCTTTCCGACACCGATGCCCTGCTCGACGAAATGATAATCATCATCAGAAGGCTGCTCAAGGTCAATCGTATCTCGTTTCTCGAACTCGACGAATCTGGCGAATTTCTCACCATCAAAAAAGGTTTCGGGCTGCCGCCCGGCATCATCGATAAAACGCGCATTCCCATCGGCGAAGAAATATCAGGTTATGTGGCGCAGCAGGGCCGCTCATACCGCATTGACAATATTGAATCCGAGGGTGTTTTCAAAAAGCGCTCTCTCGAACATTATCTGAACCGCTCGCTGCTGTCGGTGCCGCTTGTCAACACCAGAGCCACTTCAGACCGCAAAGTCATCGGGGTCATCAACGTCAACAACAAAACCAACGGCCTGACATTCACTGCCCAGGATCAACAGCTGCTCGAAGCCATCGCTCACCTGGTCGTCACCGCCATGGAAAACGTCAGATTTCTTGAAGAACGCCTCGAGAAAGCCAACCTCGAAAGACAGCTTAAAGACGCCAAAGACATTCAGATGTCGCTGATGCCCAAAAACTTCAGCGATCTCCCCCCCAACCTTGAAGTTTTTGGGCAAAGTATCCCTGCCAAACAGATCGGCGGTGACTTTTTCGACATTTTCAATCTCAGCGACGGCAGACTGCTGGCCGTGCTGGGTGATGTTTCCGGCAAAGGCATGCCTGCCGCCATTCTCATGGCAGTCACCAGAATGATCTTCTGGTCGGTAGTTCAAGACTGTACTGACCCGGTGCAGATTATCGAGCGGGCTAACGAAAAACTCTGCACTCAGCTCGACTCTTACCACTTCGTTACTCTGCAGGTCGTCGCCATTGACCCGTCAACCGGCGCCTGCGAAATGTCTTCAGCCGGCCATGGGCCACTTCTTGTCAGACTCGACGCTCAATGCCGGCTTATCGAGAGCCGCAGCGGCCCGCCTCTTGGCATTGCCGGCATCAAAGGCGTTTATCACAAGGCCCCTTTCAGAATGTCGGCAGGAGATGCCTTCGTGATGTATACCGATGGTCTATCTGAAGAGCGTTCTAAATCAGGCGAAATGTACGGGTCTGACAGAATCAGCTATCTGCTCGGGTCAAACCCCGACAGCTCGGCTCAGGAACTCGTCAAAGCCATGATCAACGCCGCCGAAAACTGGCGGGGCGGTGCTGATGCTCACGACGACCTGACGGTATTTACCCTTAAATATAAAGGATCGGCGCAATGAAACAGGACGAACACGTCAGAACCCTCGAATTTCATGCCAGAATGGCAGAAAAGACGGCAGAAACCAAAGACCTGCATCTGCTTGTCGAATCGATAATAGCTGACCTTGTTCAGTTCATGGACGCTGACTCCGCCTCGATAATGGTATTTGATAAAGAAGAAGGCTGCCTCAAGCTTTACGTTTCGGCACACCACCCCGGCCTGAAAAAAACTGCCAGACGAGGCCCGGTCGCCAGAGTTCCCGTCGATCACGGCATTGCCGGGCAGGTATTCTCTTCGGGTCAGGCAATAGTGGTCGAAAGCACCGGTAAATCAGGGCAAAAACTCAATCTCAGCCGCACGAATGACGCCGGCTCTTTTCTCTCGGCTCCCCTCAAAGCTCAACAGCAGATCATTGGTGTCATGAACCTCAACAGGGCGGCGACCCGTCCACCGTTTTCCAATGACGACCTCGTCAGACTGAAGTCGGTAGATACCCTGATAGCCGGGCTCATCGACAAAGAAAACCTCATTGCCACCATCGAGGCCAGTCGCCACGAAATCGCAAGCTTATACAGTTTTTCGAGCATTCTGTCTGGCTCAGATGAGTTTGTCAGTCGCCTCATCGACTTTTTAACAAAAATGTCCGACGAGCTCGCTCTCGAAAGATCGGCGATAATAAAGCTCAATGCCGGCTTCACCGAATCTGTTCTCTCGAACAGCGCCGGCAGCCACTTTGAAATTCTCGCCTCACACCACCTCAAAAATTCGCAGCTTGAACAGATGTTGAGTTCGGTTTCGGCGCGACTGCGCCTGCAGCTGCTCAAACCGCAGGCCTTTGCCGGCGACAGCAATGAGCCAGACGAGCCTCTGACGCTTTCTTTCGAAGAAAAGGGCATACCTCGCGAACTTTTCTGCATACCGCTCGTCGTTAACGGGCAACCTTCGCATCTGCTTCTCGTCAGCCGAAGGTATCTGGCCGAAGACATTCAGCAGGCCCGCCGGCACTATCGCTTTTTATACCTGATTTCGCAGAACCTGGCGATGGCGATCGAGCGCGAAGATATGCTCATACGCATCAAAGAAGACCAGCAGATGCTTTATGACAAGGCCATGCACAACCGCATCTTCCTCGAAATCAGCAAAGATCTTACTTCGACGCTTGACCCCTACACGATTTTGCAGAAGGCTTTCGTGCAGTTTCGCAAGGTAATATCTTTCGCCACCATCTCGATTCTGCTCTTCGACGACCTCGACAACACTTACCGTCTGATTGTCCAGCCCGGAGAACCAATTTCGGAGAAATTTCAAAATCGCCTGGCCCAGAGCATTTTCGATCTGTTCAGCGACTACCCTGCCGACCCGCAGCTCAACCGCGATAATTTCTACAAACCGGTGTTTTTCAACCCGCATACCCGCAGCAAAACGGCTGCTCCTGATTTTTTGCATTCTCTGCACCTGCCAATAATTATTTCTGACAGGTTTCGCGGCATGATTCACCTGACCAGAACCGAAAACAAAGCATTCGACAATCAGGAACTCGACATAACTTCACAGTTTACCGGCATTTTCATCACCAGTATCAAAAATGCCCTGATTCACAAACGAACCGAAAAGCTGGCGTTCACCGACCCTCTTACCGAGCTGTTCAACCACCGCTATTTCCAGGAAACGCTCAGCCACGAATTTATCAGAGCGCGCCGCTACGACAAGCCTCTGTCACTGATGCTCATCGATATCGACTTTTTTAAAAAATTCAACGACACCTATGGGCATCTGGTCGGTGACCAGGTATTGCGCCACGTCGCCGGCATCTTCAGAAACTCGGTGCGCGAGCAGATCGATACCGTTGCCAGGTATGGCGGCGAAGAGTTTGCCGTCATCCTGCCAGAAACCTCGATTGAAGGCGCCTGCCTGTTCGCTGAACGTATCAGAAGCAAAGTCGAACAATCACGCCTGCATAACGAGGGCGCCGAATTATCCGTTACTCTTTCCATCGGTGTTTCATGCACATTGGTAACCAGATGCGAAAAAACTTCCGATCTAATTGAAGCTGCTGATCAGGCTCTTTATAAGGCCAAAGAAAGCGGCCGAAACCGGATTTTGCCCTTCGAAGAAAGTCACCTGAAAAAATGAAAAAAACCGCCACCCGTAAATTAAACCCGACTGAGCAGACCTTTTCAAGGCTTTCAAGGCTGTCTGACATTTCTATGGCCCTTTCTTCGGGCATCGAACTCAACGAACTGCTCAAAAGTGTTGCTAAAACCGCCCGTGAAGCCTTGAACGCAGATGAAGTATACTTCATGCTCCTTGACCGTGAAGCTTTCGAACTGACTCTTTCTGCCTTCAGCGGCAGTCGCAGACAACGACCGGCACAGGTGCGCTGCCTCGACCGCCGTACTGTAATCAACTCGGAAGAAGAATTCGGTTTCGCCCCCTGTTCAACCGGAAACGACCCGGAGGTTGTCGACAACCCTTCAGGCGAGGCTCTGATGTTGCGCAGCGCCTTTTCAAGCCGGCAACGCCTGCTTTATTCGGGTGAAATGCACGACCCTCTTTTCAAAGATACACCTTTCGTTTCAGCCATGGTTATCCCGTTGATGACCAACACCCAGTGCGTCGGCGTGATGGTGGCCGGCAACACCGCTAAAAAAAGCCCCTTCAGCGTCAACGACCTTGAAGAAGCCACCGTTTTTGCCAACCTGGCCGCCATGAAAATCGAGCACAGCGGTCTGCTTCTCGAACGCGAGAACCGTATCCGCGAAATGGAAAAGCTCAATGTCCTTGCCAAGAGGTTTTCTTCAGTACAGACCCTTGAAGGGCTGATCGGGCTGTCGTTCGAATACCTGTCGCAGCTGATTCAGCACGATCTCGGCATAGTCTCCCTTTACAAGGACGACGAAGAAACCCGCTACTTTGTCTCACGGCTGCCTCTGGCCCCTTCAAGCCTCGACGGCCTCACCGGGCATATCGATGACATCAGCTTCAAGATCCGTGGCCGACCGGCACGCATAACCCGCTGTCAACAGCTGTTTCTGCCCGGTCAGAAGTCAATAAACATGGACAGAGTTTTCAGACGCAGGGTTCAGTCATTCATGACCGTACCTCTGACCGTACAGGGCAAGAATATTGGCCTGATCAACCTCTCGGCCACGCGACAAAAAGCCTTCAATCGCGAGCATCTGCGCACTTTTACCACCCTTTCCAACCTGCTTGCCACCGCCATCGAGAATGTCAAAATCAGGCTCTATCTAGAGCGCCGCATCGACGAGATCTCAGTGTTGTTCGAAATTTCGCAGTCAATCACTTCGACTCTCGTGCTCGACGAAGTTCTTGATTCGATAGTTAACTTTTCGATGGAAATGATGAATGCCCTGCGCTGCGAGCTACGCCTGCTCGACATCAGCGGCGAACTCCTCGAAGTCAAAGCTTCTAGGGGTCTGTCGAAATCGTTTTTGTCTTCTACGGCCATCAAGGTCGGTGAAGGCATTATCGGCAGCTGTTTTTCGCAGCGTCTGCCCATTTCGGTCGTCGATGCCCGCAAAGACCCGCGCACCAAGTATACGACCCTCATCAAACGCGAGAAACTTGCCGGTCTGCTGGCTGTGCCGATCATGCAGCGCGGGCGACCGATCGGCGTCATCACTGTTTACACCAGCAAACCCCGCGACTTCTCGCAGGACGAAATAGACCTTCTTTCGACTTTTGCTTCACAGGCGAGTATTGCCATCGAAAACGCCAAACTTTATGCCGAAATGAAGCGGCAGTATCTGTCGATGGTCATGGCTCTGGCAGCGGCTATAGAAGCCAAAGATTCATATACCCACGGTCACAGCACCAAAGTTATGGAATACGCGGTAAAAATCGGCGAAGAGCTCGGTCTGAGTGAAGACGAAATTGAAACAGTGCGCTACGCCGGTCTGTTGCACGATATCGGCAAAATCGGCATCAAAGATGTAATTCTGACCAAAGAAGGGCACCTCACCGAAGAAGAGATAAACGAGCTGCATCGTCACCCTGAATACGGCGCCAACATTATGGAACGCGTCGAAATTCTCAAGGAAATCGCCCCACTGACTCTTTATCATCATGAACGTTTCGACGGCAGCGGTTACCCACTCGGGCTCAAAGGCGACCAGATTCCTCTCGGCGCACGTATTCTCGCTGTCGCCGACACTTATGATGCCATGATTGCCGACCGCCCCTACCGCAAGGCTTTTCCTTTCGACTTCGTGAAGCACGAAATGAAAAAGGCCGCCGGCAGCCAGCTTGACCCCGAAATAGTCAAAATTTTCTTTGAGATACTCAAACGCGAGGGCGTAGACAACTGACCACCTGAAATGAAATACAGCGCCAACGAACTGATAGCACTGCCGCACAACGCCGATCTAGACCATCTCGGCGCCGTCAGATGTCTGCTGCTTCGTTACCCTGCCGCCAGAATTCTTCACCCGGTAAGGCTCAAGCAGAACGCCTGGGAATACGGCCGCCGACTCGACTGGTTCAAAACGGTGAAGTTCAACGACCTCGATTTTGCTGCGGTCAAAAAAATCTATCTGGCCGGCATCGGCCAGACCAGACAAAATCCTGAACTGATCGAAGAAATAGCTAGATATAACCCTGAAGTCACGCTTTTTTCGGATCGAACTGCCACCCTGCCGTTCGCCCATGCGACGATTGCCTGCAGCAGCCTGAGTCTGACCGCTTTTCTCATGAACCAGCTGCATGATGAGGGTTTGCGCTTCAGCAACGAAGACCTGCAGCTGTTCAAACATGCGATTGTCGAAAAAACATGGGCGGGGCTTTCGGCAAAAATAAAACCTGCCGACAACCGCGCCTTCAATTTTTTGCAGCGTCAGTTCAGTCAGCCAGGCAGGATTGCCAACAACATCGTTCTCGGCATGCGCGAAGGGCAAACCGGGCTTTATCACCACATGTTGAAGAACATCGAAGACATTCAACCCGGTTATTGGCCAATCAGCCTCATCGCCGTCAAAACCACCGGTCAGGTTCAAGATATCGAGCCAGTAGTCGATGCCGTCTGGTCAGACGTTGCCCAGCCGGCAATACTCATATTGCTTTCTTCTGGCGGCTTTACCAGAGTCTGGGCCCGCAGTTCGCTCACTCAGATCGACTTTGCCGAAATCTTCAAAGATTTTCGCCCGAGCCGGGTGCGGCGCTGGGTCTATTTTCATTTTTCAGGCGAAACGCATGAACAAAACCGTGTTCACGTTCTAGATCACCTCAAGTATCAAATCAAACCTGACCTGTCGGCCGGCGACATAATGTCTGCCTCACCACAGTGCATCGACTGGCATTCTTCTATTCAAAGCGCTTTTGACATGATGCTGAAATTCAACATCATGTCTCTCATCGTGCTCAAAGACGACAGGTTCGCCGGGGTAGTCACCCGCCGCGATCTCGACCGGGCACTGCAGATGAATCTGCTTGCCGCCGAAATTGGCCCTTACGTGCCGACCAACGCTCCCACAATCAGCCCCTCGACGCCAGTGCGGGTTCTAAAAAACCTCATGGTGCGCTACAACCTGACCCGGCTTACAGTTCTCGACAACGACAGAGTCGTCGGCATCATCACCACCCACGAACTGCTGCGCGCCCTGCCCGACTATCTGCCTCTGCCACCTGATTTTCTGCCGCTGGCTGAACAAACCGACCTGCCCGGAGCCGCCGAAGTTGAAGCTTTGTTCAAGAGAGTTTTCTCGCTGCGTATCTTTCATCTTCTCGGCAAAATAGGGCGGTTTGCCGAACAGAAGAACGTTACAGTATTCGCAGTCGGAGGCTTTGTTCGCGATCTGCTGCTCGAACGGGCTAACTTCGATATCGACATTGTGGTCATCGGCGACGCCATGCCTTTTGCTGCGGCATTGAGCAACGAAATGGGCTGTGACCACAAAATTTTTGACCGCTTTCACACAGCCAGACTCTATCTCGAAGACCTCAAAATAGATTTCAGCTCGGCACGCATCGAACATTATTCAGACCCCGGCGCCCTGCCGCAAATCGAATTCAGCGGCCTGTCAAACGATCTTTATCGGCGTGATTTCACCATCAACGCTCTGGCACTGGCTCTCAACCCGGGGCATTTTCTCGAGCTCAAGGATTTTTTCGGTGGTTACCAGGATCTGCTCAACCGCCACATACGCATATTGCACTCTTTCAGCTTTCTTGAAGACCCTACCAGACTGTTCAGAGCAATCAGATTCGCCGGGCGCTTCAACTTCAGCTTCGAGGCCGACACTCGCCGGGCATTCGAGCTTGCCATCAGTCGAGAGGCCACTTCAAAGCTATCAATGAAACGCATCGGCGCCGAAATTTCGAAATGTCTGAACGAAGAAAGGCCACAACAGGTGGTCAGCGAGCTATTTTCAGAAGGGCTGCTGCAGTGTCTCAGCCCGGAACTGAACGACCCGTCGATTCTGCCCGGGCGTTTCAAGCTGATTCGCGGGCTGGTAAAAAGATTCAGCGTTCTCGGCGAAGAAATCGACAATGAAGCGATTTATTGGGCCGGTCTGCTTTCACTGCTTGAATCTGACCACGCTGTGAAGATACTTGACGCCATCGGCACTCCGCACAGCCGCCGCCAGAAAATTCTCGAAGCGCTGCAAGCCATGCAAACCATTCCCATGCAGCTCAATCGCCTCGATGAAACTGATCACCCCGGGCTTTTCGCCATTCTTGAAGAACTCTGCCTCGAAACTCTGCTGGCTTTGATGGCTTATTCCCTCGACAAACGCAATGCCCGCAAGATTCTCTATTTCATTGGCAAACTACGCCACACCGGGCCGGCTGTTTCCGGCAAAGATCTGATCGAGGCCGGCATCAGACCAGGCCCGCACATGCGCCGCATATTCAGCCATATCACCGCGCTGAAGCTCGCCGGCCAGCAACTCGACAAAGAGGAGGAAATCGCAATTGCCAGAAGGCTCTACGAGAATATATGAATTTCGCCCACCCCAGGGTATGCCCCCCGAGTCATTCGCGCGCCTGCTGCGTATCGGGTGCCTGATCGGCTTTCTACTGCTGGTCAGTTTTTTGATTCAGGGGGTTGGCACGCTCTTTTCATCGGCTTTCCATTTTTTTATACTGATCCCGGTCATTCTGCTGTCGCTGACTTTTCACGAATATGCCCACGCACGCATGGCCGACTTTCTTGGTGACCCGACCCCGGCACGCATGGGCCGCCTGAGCCTGAACCCATTGCGGCACCTCGACTTTTTCGGGACTCTGCTGCTTTTCTTCACCAACTTCGGCTGGGCCAAGCCCGTTGTCGTCGACCCGTCAAACTTTCGTCTGCCGCAGCGGGCAATGCTTTCGGTAGCCCTCGCCGGCCCTCTGGCCAATTTCACCCTGGCTTTTGTCGCCGTATCTTTACAGAAAGGGCTGGTCATGCTGATAAAAAGCACAGCGCTGTCACCGCTTGCCGTCAGTCTGACTTATCAGATACTGCAGACAATGGTCGTCATCAATCTCAGTCTGGCTATGTTCAATCTGCTGCCGATTCCGCCACTCGATGGCTCACGAGTCGTCTCTTACTTTCTGCCCCAACGCTACCGCACACAATACCGGCAATTCGAACAGATGGCGCCGATGGTTCTGCTGCTGCTGTTCGCCCTCGGTGGCCTAAGCCTCATTCTGTCGCCGGCAATAAGCTTCGCCTATTCGGCCCTCGTCGGCTTTTTCGATAACCCCGGCCGAGATATCGACCTTTACCTGCGCTTGACTTTCAGCAGATAGTCTGTTCAATTGCGGTCGTCGAAACGCTGAAAAAGACGCAAAATTTTGTCGTCAGGGTTAACGTCATGGTGGCGCAAAACCCGTCTGACCAGCTGCCGATTCTGGCGATGCCGCCACAACAGACGTGCCCCGGCAATACAATGCCCGGTGTTGGCGAAGGCAAAAATTACCTTGGCAACTTTAAAAAACAACGACGGCCTGGTAACGACCTTGCCAATATCGTGCAACAGAGCCATTTCGAGCAGGCTGCACCGCTGTTCATCATCGAGATCGACAGCGCGGCTGATATCGTCGTAAACTCTTAATATATGAGCCTTTTCTGACTTTTTCAGGCCATCGAGCTTCGCTGTCAGCACCGGGTCGATCTGAGCCGTTGCCTGCCGCCATTTATCAGGGTCGAACTTCGGCCAGAGCACTTGTTTGAATTGCCAGATACGGTATCTGGCGCGGGCCAGCATTCGTCTCAGCATATCAGCCCTGTTTGAAACGATCAGGCCACAGCTTCTGCAGTCGCTCAGCCGTCTGTTTCTCGCGGCCATGATCGGTGGGCTGATAAAAATTTGCCGGCGTCATGCTGTCTGGAAAATAATTTTCTTTAACAAAACCACCACGGTAATCATGCGGGTATTTATATTCGCGACCGTAGCCGATTTCTTTCATCAAACCGGTCGGAGCATTGCGCAGATGATAAGGAACCGAAGGTTCCTGGCCGTTTCTGATATTTTGCTTGACCAGTTTTTCGGCCTTGTAGAGCGCGTTGCTTTTGGGTGCCGCCGCCAGATAAACCGCCAGATGAGCAAGGAAAAGGTGAGCCTCGGGTGGACCGACGAACTCGTATGCCTGAATTGCTGAGACGGCCAGAGTCAAAGCAAAAGGGTCAGCCATGCCCACATCTTCGGAAGCGAACCTGACCATGCGCCGCAGAATAAACTTGCAGTCTTCGCCGCCCTCGATCATGCGATAAAGCCAGTAAAGGCTGGCATCAGGGTCTGAACCCCGCATGGATTTATGCAAAGCTGAAATCAGGTTGTAGTGTTCTTCGCCGCCCTTGTCGTAGCGCAGCATCTTGCTCTGAAAAGTTTCGGCAACGAGCTCTGGAGTAACCACCGGGCTGATCGAATCCTGTTGTCTGGCAACCTCACAGCAGGTTTCGAGAACGTTGAGAGCAATACGGGCATCGCCGGCCGCCATCATGGCGATACGCTGCAGACTCTGCTCGTCGATCTGCACAACCGGGTTGCGTCGCAACTTTTCGTCGAGATCGAGAGCCCGCAGCAGTATTGTTAAAAGTGCTTCCGGGGTGACAGGCTTCAAAATCAGCACCTGGCAACGCGATAACAGCGCCGAAACAACCTCGAAGCTGGGGTTTTCGGTGGTGGCACCGACAAAGATCACCAGCCCCGACTCTATATGCGGCAGCAGAGCATCCTGCTGAGCCTTGTTGAAACGATGAATTTCATCGACAAAAAGCATAGTCTTACGACCGCTCTGTCGGCGGGTAGCAAAAGCCTGTTCAAATGCTGCTTTTAAATCTTTAACCCCCGAGGTCACCGCAGAAAGCTGGATAAAATCAGCATCGGCGTGCCTGGCCATGACTCTGGCCAGTGTGGTTTTGCCACAACCAGGAGGCCCCCAGAGAATTATCGAGCCGCTCAAGCCAGCCTGCATCAGCATTCTCAGAGGCCTGCCCCGCCCCAGAATGTGCTCCTGGCCCAGAATATCTTCGAGGGCTTCCGGGCGCATACGGTCGGCGAGAGGCTGGTATGGTTCAGCTACCTGCAGGTTGCCGCTTGCAAAAGAGAAAAGATCGTTATTCATCGTCATCGGTCACTTCGTTGTCGAACGAACTGATGCTGCCGGTATCAGTTTCTGATTTTTTGGCGATAACTTCTATCACTTTCCAGGTTCGGCGCCGGTAGGCAAGCTCAGTCTCGCGGGCCAGCTGATGCAGCCCTCGTCTGGTCATTTCCATTTTTGGGAAAATCATCAACTTCTGCGAACTGATAAAACCAGGGTTTCGCAACGGCAGGCCTTCTTTGGCCCACGCCAGAAAACCGGCGTTGTCGAGAAGCAACGAACCAGTAGCAATGCCCAGCCCGCCGAATTCCCTGAAGATGAAATTCGGAATCTTTTCGCCATTATTGAAACATTCAGGACAAGGAGCAAAACCGCTGAGATCACGCATTTCCTTGACCCAGACCTTTTCGCTGCCGGTAGCGCACTCATGTGATGGGTCGTGGTAAGTGGTGCCGCCCGGCACGGTCCAGGCAATATTTTCAGCTGAGGGCCGGCCACCGGTAAGCAGCCCATCAACGAGCCCAACAATCTCAGGAAGTTCGGCCCCTTCTTCAGGCGCAGCTTTCAATACCTCGCCACCCTGCGAAAACACCCCGGTCAGAACTCTTTCAGCCGGCGGCAGAACCTGTTTTCTGCTACCTCTGACCGGAAAAATATAACCTTCGACCCCTTTGTCTATCTTTTTCAGCCTGCGAGCGCCACTGGCAACTTCAGGGCGATTTGTAATCACCGAGCCGCCGCCTCTGAGAGATACGATCATCACCTGCGCAGCAATCTCAACGCTTTGCAACAGACAAGCGCAGACAAAGCCAAAATATAACAAGAGCCTCATTCGCTATCCCTTCCATGAGAAACTGCAATCATTATATCATAAGTGGATAGTGGGTAGTGGGTAGTGGATAGAGAACAGGCCGAAACGTGCTTGAGTAGAGGGCAATAGTATCCGCGTTCATCCGCGTTCATCCGTGGCTCTCTTTCTCTTTCTCTTTCTCTTTCTCTCTTTCTCTCTTTCTCTCTTTCTCTCTTTCTCTCTTTCTCTCTTTCTCTCTTTCTCTCTTTCTCTCTTTTTATTCTATCCATGTTCATCCATGTTCATCCGTGGCTCTCTTTCTCTTTCTCTCTTTTCATTCGTTCTGTGTCATCCGCGTTCATCCGTGGCTCTCTCTTTCTCTCTCTCTTCATTATTATCCGAGTTTATCTTACTCGACTTTTGAACCATCTTAAGGTAAACTCTCTGACTTATGAGCGAAGACAATACCCTGCCCACCAATCATGGTGTTAAACCAGCTTGCGGCGCCCACAAACTGTACACCGCCGGCCTTTATCTTTTTGCATTTACCAGCAATTTCTCGATTTCAGCGGCGCAAATCAGCCTTGGCCTGGCCCTGATCGGCTTCATTCTGCTCTATCGCAGCGGCAAAATCACGATCAAATCTTCCCCGCTCGATATGCCCTTCGCTTTTTTTGCCTTTACCGGGCTGCTCTCGGTCTTCAGAGCCGAAAATCTGGCACGGGCCATACCCGAAATGAAGACGTTTCTGCTGATTTTTTGTTTTTACCTGGCGTATTGGCATGACACGAGCGATGTTCAACAAAAAAATCTGCTGAAGCTCTACCTGTTTTCAGCGACCCTGGTGAGTATCATCAGCAATTTCCGGGCAATCTTTTTTGAACCGACCGGTTACAGAGCTACGGGTTTTTATTCTATGTCGATGACTTTTGGAGAATGCCAGACGTTGGCGATTCTCGTTACCGTGATGGTTTTCAGCCACGTCAGACAGGGAATCGGCAAACAGGCTTTTCTTGTGCTGGCTGCCGTTTCTTCGACCTTCTCGGTGCTATTTTCGATGGTACGCAGCGCCTATCTGGGCCTTTTCTTCGGCCTGGGCCTGCTGCTGATAAGATTCCCCAAAAGAACCGCCCTGATTTTGCTGATAACAATGGCGGCGGCAACGCCGTTCGTATTGTCGAGAAGCGAACTGCAAGACAGGTTCACCGGCTTCAACCCGCAGCTGACAGTGGAAGCAGCCGGCAAAGAACTCGGCGACACCTTTACTTCCGATTCGCTGCGTGCTAACTATCATCGCATGACAACCTGGTGGCGCGGTTTTCAGATATTTGAAAACCAGTATGTTTTCGGAACGGGCCTCAGCAATGTAAAGCTGTGGTATCAGAGACTGGCTTCTGAATTCGAGTTTGCCAACAATCTAATTTTCGGGCATCAACACAATAATTTTATGCAGATTCTGGTAATGTCCGGCCTGTTAAGCCTTATAGCTTTTTTTCATTTTATTATTTCTACCCTGAAATTCACCTGGAATCAAACCGCCCCGAACCAGCTGCATTTGAAAGCAAAGCTTCGCCGCGGCGCAGTCTCTATTTTCATTGCCTACCTGGCTTTTGGTTTCGGCGAATACAGCTGGGGCGACGAAGAAGTCTCGATGATGGCGCTGTTCTTAACCGGTATGATGGTTAACCGGCATCTCGGGCAGAATGAAGTTCAAGCTTCTGAAGAAGTGGCGACAGCTTCATAGAAAGCTGCCAGTGAAATCGGAACTCCGGTTAGAATCAAAGCCGTATTCTGCAAAACAACCCGATACAGTTCTGGGGAAAAATGCGGGTAAAGCTTTGCAAGCGCCGTCGCGACCGTCAGGGTAAAGACACCGGCACAGATGATCGCCTGCAAAAGGGTATTGCTGCGCAGACCGCCAACGAAAATGCGTGACCGGTCAGGCATACCCGGCAAAGCGACAATACAGATCACAATCATCGGATACTGCCATGTGGAAAACCACGCGGTCGATGAACCGGCATTGGCAATGCCCCAGAAATAAGGAAGACAAACGAGTATTTCGTCTGGAACGAACGGCAGGACGCGCTGTCGTTGACGGCGCCAGACCAGCAATCCCAGAATGAACAACAGTTGCAGGACAACAGCAACAGGCCTGAAAGCGCTGCCGATTTCACCAGCCGACCAGACGGCAAACACCACAACATAAGCTGACGACAGCCATTTCGCAATACGATCGGCATTGTTATACAATCGGCAAAGCATCTATACCCCTGATTTTTTTAAGCATTTCGCAAAAACTGCGTCAATTTTAACGTTCAGAACAAGCTCTGTTACTATACGAGAGCAGCTGTCAGATTCATTCTCTTAAGTTTTGGTCTTCAGACTGCGCAATTTCGAATAAGCTCTCGTATACAGCGGCAAAAAACTGTCATCAAGTCTGCCGCCCCGAACTTTTCAATCTGCAAACGCAGCAATATACTGCCACAATCAACCTCACAAAAGCAAACTTTATTGATAGTGGTTAGTGGTTAGTGGTTATTCAATAATGTTTTTGACGATCATAATCAGGATTTTTGATGTGTTATACTTATGCAGATATTTTTAAACTGGAGGGGTGAATATGCTGCACCAGGCAGTTTATCAGCACCAGGGGTTTGCAAAGCTCGCACAGCATTATTATGCGCAGCTCATCAGCCGAAACCCGATAATGGCAACATGGCTGGGTGAACACAACTTCGACGGTCTGCTTCCCGAGATTGGCGCCGATGCGGTTGAACGCAACATCGCCTTTATGCGTGAACTACGCAATGCCTTCAGCTCCCTGCCGGAAAACGACCTCAGCCTCGATGAGCGAATCGACCGCCAGGGCATCATTCATTTTGCCGACCAGCAGCTTTTTAACGATGAAGACTTGCAGCAATGGCGCGGCGGTCGTGACCTGGCACTCAATATCGGTGATGCCATATTTCTGCTTTTTATCAGAGATTTTGCCCCGTTTTCTGAGCGCGTCAAGTCGATGATCAGCCGACTAAAAGCCGTGCCGATGTTTCTGATGAGTGGCAAAACGCTGTTTCAGCAAGTGTCGATCGAGCGTGGCGAAATGTTTCTTGAATCGGCCGCCAACCTGCCGATTTTTTTAACTACAATAGAAAACAGCATCAAAGGCTATGTCACCCCTGATCTGCACCGCGAATTTTCGCGAGCGGCCGCTGATGCCTGCGAAGCATTGAAACAGTTCACCAGCTGGCTGCGACACGCGATTCTGCCCAAAGCGACAGCCGACTGGACTATCGGTCACGGAGCGTTTCAGGCATTGCTGGCTACGCGAAAGAGCGGTCTTAATCAAACCGAGCTCACAGAACTTGGGCAAAGAAACCTGCAGGAAGCCGCGAGCCAGCTGGAAGCCCTCAGTTGCGCAATTCTCGGCGAGAGCACCGGGGTCGCCGCCGGCGCCCGCAATGAAGCCTGCAAGCGTGTCAGACGCCATGCCCCGACAAATTTCGACCAGGTACTCAAAGTTTACCGCGAAGCGGTTGTTCGCACCAGAGCTTTCATATCTTACAGCGAATTTGCGACGCTGCCGGGCAACGAAGATCTTGAAATCATCGAAACTCCTGATTACATGAAACACATAATCCCGACTACCGCTTATTTTGGCCCAGAACGCCGCTCTGAAAATCAAAAAGGCTTCTATCTGTTAACCCGCAGTGAAACAGATATCGGAGTCGCCCACAATTACGCTGAAATAGCCAACTCCGTAATTTTACGCGGTTACCCGGGCTATCACCTGCACCTTTCTGCCCAGAACCGGCACCCGGGGCTTTTGCGGGCCTTTATCGACAACCTTGAAATGATCGAAGGCTGGGCCGCCTACTGTCAGGATGAAATTCGCGAAAAAGGCTTCGAAACTGCCAGTGAAAGCCTTTTCGCTCAGGCCGACGAGAAACTGCGCAGTGCCGCCCTGATGCTTTGCGAAATCAACCTGCAGACCCGCGCCTGGGCCAAAGAAGACGCAACAAAATTTCTCGTCGATCAAACCAGAGTCGAAAAATCAACGGCACAATCAGACATAAAACGTTTGATCCAGGCTCCAACCCGCCAGCTGAACCGCCTGCCGGGCCAATACCTTTTACAGACCTTAAAAAACGACCTGCAGCGCAGATTCGCCAATGATTTTACTGACAGATTCTTTCACGACCTGATACTATATGAGGGCGGCATTCCTGCCCACCTTGCCCGGGCTTATTTTCCCGAACTCATGCAGCACAACTTAAAATCCAAACACAGAGCCTGAAAATGACCTTCAAACAACAACTGTTCATACCCAACAAACGCGATTATATTCTCGGCCTCAAACGCCCCACGGTCGACTGCATCATCTGCGCGATAATCAACGAAGAACCCGACGTTGCCAACCTGACCATCTGGAAAAACGATACAGTAGCGGTCTGCGCCAACCTTTACCCCTACAATGCCGGGCACCTGCTGATTTTTCCGACCAGACACATCAGCGACCACCGCCAGCTCAACGACACAGAGCGCAGGCAAATGTCGACACTTCTCGACGCTTCCCTCGACCGGCTCGAAAAGGTCTACAGCCCGCTCGGTTTCAATGTCGGCTACAACATCGGCGAAGCTTCAGGCGCCAGCATCGAGCACCTGCACCAGCATGTGGTGCCGCGCTACCACCGCGAACTCGGGTTTGTCGACATCACCGCCGGCGCCAAAATCATCATCGAAGACCCGCAGGTTACACTCGAAAAGCTGAAAACCGCCTTCACCGACTGCAAAATTTGACAAGCAAAATCTTATAACTTAAACATATCTCGGTGAGCAGGTAACACTGATTTTCAAACTGCGAGGCGAGAAGACCAACCCGGCTGATAGGCCGAAGCTGCGAGTTAGTAAAAGACACCTGATGAGTTTTTGATTGCTCACCGAAAATAGCTGCAAAATTTGAAGTTGTGCAGATTTTATTGGCGGTGTTGTGTTATAATTTTTTCGAATTTTTCACGAGGAGCTACAGACAATGAGAAAAAGAGGAATCGGATTATTACTGGCAGCATCTGCCGTTTCAGCCGCGTGCGTTTACGCCTCACCCGAAGGCGACCTCAAATATATGGGCTATTCGAACGAAATGGTCAACGAAGTTCTGACTTCGATCGGCTGCGAACCGGCCAGTGCCAGAAGCACCGGTTCCGAACTCGAAGAAGCCGATTCAAACCTGCAGCAGCTCACCGAACTGGGTGTTACCCGTTCGCTTACCCCGAACCTGGAAGACCGTTCCGGCACGATTCGTGACGAAGTGCTCACCTACTGGGATAGAATGAACCCCAGCACTGAAAATATTCAGCCCATCGACCCCGAAACCAGGGCGTTGATCGAAGCCGGCATTCGCCAGAGTCTCGAAGCCGCCGGTTACAGCATCGTGCAACTCAGTCTGCTCGACTTGCCTGAAGGCAGCCAGCAGAACACTCTGCGTGCCGTAGTAAGAGCGACAAGACCACTCAAAACCCGCAATGCCTACAAAGAAATCCAGGCCAGTCTTGCCGAGATCAAACAGATCTGCACTGAAGCCGCCACTGTCGATGGCGTCAACTACCTCTCTGAAATGACCACTTTCGTGGCCGAAAACCCCAGAAACAACTATTATTACGAAAAAACCATCCTGAGACCCTGACCCTGAAAGCCCACATCTCATGAGCATACTCGCTTCGCCGCGCCAGACAACCAGATTGCTTGTCTACGCGATGATCTGCACACTGGTCATCGCGTTTGGAGCAATCGGGTCTGTTCTCGCCGCAAACGTCGCGGAACAGTATTCGCTGATGGGGCTTTTTCTGGGTTCGGCGCTTGGGGCCTTCATCGCTGTTTACGAGTCAACCGTCATCGGCTCGATGGCCGGCATGCTGATTGGCCTGCTCGTCGGACCGATGATTTTTTATTTCATCGACTTCGAAACCGCTTATCTGACCACTTTTGTCCTGGCACTGCTTGGTGCCGTCATGGGCGAGCCCATGGCCGCGTTCTGGCGCGAAGCCGACGGCACTGAAACCGGTGATGAAGAGGAGACCGAAAGCCCGGAGAGCCATAAATGAGCGTTATCAGACTGATTATGGTCGAAAATGACCAGGCTTTTTCGGGGCGCATACCTTCTTCCGCCATTTCAGCCGTTCTCTGGGCTATTGCCGCCGGCGCCAGCGATACCGACAGTTTTTGGCAAACCGTGGCCCAAATGGACCCGTCACTGCACGAGCATTTCTCGACCAATCAGGATGACTCGCCACTGCTCGAAGGTTATGACGACGGGCTGCTGGTCATCAGTTGGGCACACCAGTGCATCGAGTCGTTTCAGGCTTATCAGCCGATCAGATACAGCGGCACGGTCACCCGTCACAACGGCACGTTTCTCGAAGAAGATTCTGAACCGGTCGAATTTACTATCGACTCAAACTGGAACATGGTCGATCATCATTTTGAAGAGAGCAGGCATTGAGCAATGGTTAACTGTCAGGGCTGTGGGGCCGTCAATCAACAGGACTCACTGAGCTGCGTCGCATGCAACCGAACTTTACAGGTAGTCTGCCCGCAGTGTACTTCTCGCAATCAGGCTTCGGCGACCGCATGCACACACTGCGGCCGCATTCTCGCCGACAATGACGACCCGGCTCTGATCGAAAAAAAACTCGGAGACCCGGTTGCCGACATGTATGAAAGCGGCAATAAAAACCCTTTCACCACTTTCTACCCAAAACAGGCTTTTTTAAAAATCGTTCTGGGCGGCTTTTTTTTCGGACTCGTCTATGTCAGTCAGATATTCAGCGGCCACCCGTTCCTGCTGCTGGCCGCCGGTCTGGTCAGCGGTATTGTCGCCCTATGGGGCCTTGTCGAAATAACCTTCTGGCTGATCGAAGACAACGAGATCAACACAGCGACTGAAAACGCCGGCAATAACGAAAGCGCTTTCCCCAAAGCCTATGCCCGCGGCCTCGACAGCGCTCTCGAACCCTTCGAACAGACTGACCGCGAAGCCGCAAAAAAAGCGAACAAAAACGACGTTCTGGTATCAAACTCCGAAATGGCGATGCTCACCGCCGCTGATCTCTCGGAAACACCCGCAGAAAAGCCTGAGCCAGCCGGTAAAAAATACGAAACCCTCGCCGAATTTCTTTCTGATGGCATCGAAAAAGAAATTGCCGGGGTCATGGAAAAGGTCAAGCGCTCACCCGACAATTACGCGCTGCTGCTGCGTCTCGCCCAGCTTCACGAAGAACGCGGCGAAACTACCCTGGCACTCGAAAACATCGAAAAATGCCTCAAATTCGAACCGGAAGTCGCGGAAATCTACCTCTATTACGGCGTTCTATTGCGCCGCAACAACGAAGACGAGAAAGCCAGAAAAGCCTTCGAAAAGGCCCTGGGGCTAAACCGCTTCATGTCGAAGGCTTATTACCAGCTTGGGCTGCTTGAACGCAGCGGCAACAAGCTACAGGAAGCCAGAAGCATGCTGCAGAAGTGCATTCAACTCTCGCCTGACGACCCTTATGCCCATTACCAGCTAGGCATGATTTATCGCGAACTCGGCGATATTTCCCTGGCAATCATGGAAATCAAACGCGCCACGATTCTGCACCCAACCGATTCATACGGGCACAGCAAGCTGGGGCAGCTCTATCAGCTGACCCGCCAGCACGACCTCGCCGTATCTTCTTACTCACAGGCGCTGAGCATCAAACCAGGCGACCCTTTCGTGCTCGAACGCCTGGCCGAGGTGCTTGCCGACCGCGAGATCTACGACCGCTCAGCCGAACTCTTTCAGGAAGCTCTGGCCCGTCAGTTTCACCCCTCGACGGCGACCATGATTTCACTGGGCAAAGTTCTGCGCAAACTTGAAGATTTCGACGAACTCGAAAAAATATGCAACGAGGTGCTGCGCCTCGAACCGGCCAACGTCGAAGCGGGCTTTCTCAAAGCCTATGCCATTATCAGGAAAGGGCGCAGCATCGAAGCCCTCGGCCTGCTCGAAAAACTGGTCGAGAACCCGTCTGTCAGCTACGAAGCCTGGCTCGAACTCGGCAAACTTTACCAGGCTGACAACCAGCCCGAAAAAGCCGTTTCAGCATTCATCAGAGCTTCCACCTGCGCCCCTGACCAGGCCGGCATCTGGAACAGCATCGGCATTCTGCTTTCGAACCAGAAAGCCTACGAAGAAGCCCTCAAAGCCTTCAGAAAAGCCGCGAGTTTCGACTATTCAGATCAGCAGATCGCCGGCAACCTCAAAGCGGTGCAGAAAAAACTCGAAACAAGCTGTAACCGCATCATCGAAGCCCGCCGCGAACAACTCGAACGCAACCCCGACGACCTTGAAGCCTATCTCGAAATGGGTCATGCCTACGAAATTCTGCAGCGTTCCGATGACGCCATGATGGCGTATCAGCGACTGCTCGCCATCAAGCCTGATTACATTCCGGGCCTGATGAAATATGCCGAACTGCTGCGCAAACGCGGTAAACTGAAAATGGCCATGCGCTGCTACCGCGAAATCATTAAAATCGACCCCGACAATGCCGACACCCATCTGTTTCTGGTTCAGGCCAACATCAATCTCGGCTTTTTGAACGAAGCTCTGCGACACGCCGTAATCGCCCAGAAACTGTCACCCGACGACCCGCGTGTCCATTTTTTACTTGGCAAAATCTATTTTTCGAAGGGCCTCGCCCCGAGAGCCCTCAAAGAATTCTCGGTCGTTGCTGCCTCTACCTCAGACCCGGATATGATCAGCTGGGCCGAACTGATGCGCCGCCGACTCTCAAGGACAAACTGACCGTGAAAAAACTGGTTTTAATACTTCTTCTCGCCACCTGCCAGCTGCCTTGCAGCCACCTTTCAGCCCAGGAATTCCAGACTCCCGGTTCGGAAGTCTCGGTCAGAGACCTTCTCGAGGGGCATAAACGCGCGCCACGCTCCGACACCTATTATCTCATGGCACTGTCAGAAGCAAGAAAAAACAACATCGAGGCTGCCGAGAAAGCTATCAGAACCGGCCTGCAGATCAACCCGCGCAACACTCGCCTGATGAACCTGCAGGGAGCGCTGCTGGCACGCCAGGGCAAACTTGCTGAAGCCCGCCGCGTCTTTCTCACCGTATTGCAGCTCGAACCCGATGACGATTACGCCAACAACTCGCTGCGCATGGTTGAACGCACCCTGCAGCCGACCCGCCGTATCGAACCCACGGTTCGCCAGATTCAAACCCCGGCCCCCGAAGCGCCGGCCACCCCGGTTGTGGTCAAGCCGGTGCAGACCGAGACCAAAGTTCTCGAGGCTTCTTACTTTGTCGAAATGAAAGCTAAACAGCAGTGTTACCACAGCATGTCGATGCTTAAACGCGCCCAGGAAGCACTGGGCGCCGCAAACTCCAAACGCAAAGACGAGTTTTCGACCACCGAGCTGGTCAGAGAAGGCTATCTGACCTCGAGCCCGATCTGCCCTGGCTCTGGGGTCTACTCCTGGAAAAACGCCGACGTCGAGTGCAGCATACACGGCAGCTCTACATCGCTCGGCGCCGAAGTGAACAATGTTTTTGGCGAATTCAACAACGGCATGCGTGCCAAACTGAGCCGCAATTACCTCGATGCCCTCAGATCTTTCGAACAGGTAGTCGTGCTCTACCCGCGCTGGGCCGAGGCTCACTTTCAGATGGCCGACACCCTTTTCAGGCTCGGCGAAACCGACCCGGCAATCGCTTCGCTGCGCACTTCCCTGAAACACGACCCCGGCAATCTCGATGCCCAGTTGCTGCTTGCCAACCTGTATTTTAAAAAAGGCCAGAAAGACGCCGCCCTGAAAATTCTCGACAAAGTCAGCGAAGGGAATAAAGGCACGGTTTACGGCCTCGCCGCCCGCAGCATCGCCAGCTCGATCAGGTCGGGGCGCAACTACTACCAGATTTTCCCGCCGAATTGAACCATGAAAAAACCCGTCAGACGCCTCGCTTTTATCTGCCACCCGACGCGGGAGTCAGTGCCGCCGCTGCTTAGATCGCTCGTTGAATGGTGCGAGAGCAATGACATGCAGGCGAGAATGACCACCCGCATGGCGCGACTGATCGACCGGCCCGATCTTGGCATGCAGCGTCACGAAATGGCCAGTCAGATAGATATGGTCGTGGTTCTTGGTGGTGATGGCAGTATTCTCGAAGCCACCAGATCATTCGCAGCCGACGGGTTGCCGATTGCCGGTATCAACCTCGGGCATCTGGGCTTTCTTACCCTCGAAGAACCCAACAATGCCGTCGAACTGCTGAAAAAGATCAGAAACGGCAAATTCAGAATCGAAAACCGCATGATGCTGCAGGCTACGGTCAAGCGCAATGGCCGCAACGTTTTTTCGGGCATTGCCTTGAACGATGTGGTCATTCAAAAAGAGCCGATGCTGCGGGTCATCAATATCAAAGTATCGATTTCGGGCTGTGCGATCAATACTTACCACGGCGACGGTCTGATTTTTTCGTCGCCGACCGGCTCGACCGCCTACTCGCTTTCGGCTGGCGGGCCAATCGTGCCGCCATGGGTCAACGTCATCATTCTTTGCCCGCTCAATTGCCACACCTTGAGCGCACGGCCGGTCATCACCTCCGACCAGGAAGTCCTCACCGCCAGACTTGGCTGTATTCATTCGAAGGTCGACCTGGTGCTTGACGGCCAGCAGAGCTTCAGACTTCAGGACGCCGACGAAATAGAAATCGCCCGCGCCAGTGAACTCGCCCGCATCGTCGTTTTCAAATCGCGCAATTTTTTCGAAGTGCTGCGCCAGAAGATGAAATGGGGCTGATGAAAGGTAAATTTCTGATGCAATTTTTTTACAAAACCGCCAATTTAATTGCAAACAAAGGCCGATTCTTTGCCAACCGCCGTCTACAGCTGTTTTTTCTGCTGCTGTTCGTCGGTCTCACCACGACTGCAGCCGCGTTCGACCCGAACTTTTCGTTCAGCATGCAACAGCAGCCCGGGCAACCCGAACTGGTCAACGTAACCGCCAAAATTTCTGCCGGCCACATGCTCTATCGCCATCAGATGTCGTTTTCGGCTGCAGCCGGCAAAATTTCTGTAACCTGGCCCGAATTCATCACCAAACCAGACCCGTTCGAAGACGGCGACGTCGACGTCTACCTCGAAGGCACCCACGTTTTTGCGGTTCTTTTCAGCAGCAGCGAGCCCCTGTCGGCCACCACCCTGACCGTAAAATACCAGGGCTGTTCGAGCCTGACCTGCTACATGCCGACCCAGAAGCAGTTCGAAATAAAATTCGACCCGCCGCTGCAGACAAAATCAGCCACACAGCAAACAGCCAGCGCAGACAAACTGCCCGCCGCTACCGCCACAAGCGGTGCCCCAACTTCTGAGCCGGCACCGGTGCGCGTCGACATGTCGCAACAGGGTATAGTCGATTTTTCGCAGGCATTGGCCAGCCAGGGAATGCACTGGGTATTACTGCTTGCTTTTCTCGGTGGTCTGCTCGTCAGCCTGACTCCCTGCGTCTACCCGATGGTGCCGATTACCCTGTCGATCATCGGCGGTCGCGACGAAAACGTCAGTTTTCACAAAGGTCTCGGCCTTTCGGCAACTTATATTGCCGGCCTGTCGCTGACCTATGCTCTGCTCGGCCTGGCGGCCGCCACTTTCGGTGCCCAGATTCGCAGTTTCATTCAGGGTGCCGCCTTTCAGGGGATCGTGGCCGTGATTTTCTTTTTACTCGCTCTGTCGATGTTCGACCTGATCATGCTGCAGGTTCCGGCCGGGCTGCGCAACCGCCTGGGTGGCGTCAAAAAAACCGGTCTGTTCGGCATTTTCATCATGGGCATGATTTCGGGGCTGATGGCCTCGCCTTGTGTCGCCGCCCCCCTCGCCGGCATTCTCGCCTTCATTGCCGCGACCGGCAGCCAGGTTCTCGGCTTTTTCATGCTGCTGCTTTTCGCCTGGGGCATGAGCGTGCCGCTGCTGCTGATCGGCGCTTTTTCAGGTTCTCTGAATGCCATGCCCAGAGCTGGCGAATGGATGAACCGGGTCAAAGAATTTTACGGTTTTCTACTGCTCGCCGCTGCTCTGTATTTTGCCAAACCTCTCATCGGCATCGCCTGGGCAGAACTGGGCATTTCGGCGCTGCTGGCCTCTTTTGCTGCGTTTCTGGGGCTGTTCAACAATATCAGCGAAAACTCAGGCATGCAACCGAAGGTCTTTAAAGCATTCGGTATAGTTGCCGTGGTCGTGGCCTGCGCCTTCGCCATCAGTGCCGCCTCGCAGTGGGGCTGTCTGTGCCTGCCCAAATCTACCGCCGAAAAACAGGCCGACAAAGCCGAAACATTCTGGCACCATGACCTCGAAACTGCTATCGCCGAAGCGAAAGCCGCGCAAAAACCCTTGTTTGTAGACTTCAGAGCTGACTGGTGCACAGTCTGCAAAGATCTCGAACTCAACGTTTTTCCGAGACCCGAAATCAGAGTTCTGCTCAGCCGCATGGTGCCCGTAAAAATCGACGCGACCAGACACGACAATGAAAAAGTCAATGCTCTGCTGCAACAGTTCGGTATCGTCGGTCTGCCGACGCTCATCATTCTGCAGCCCGACGGCCAGGAAATCACCGACCTGCGCACCGTCGGCTACATTTCCCCAGATCACCTCGAAAAGAAGCTACGCGCAATCCTGCCCTGAAATAAAATTTACAGACCGGTTGGCAGGTCGATGAACTCGTAGGGGAGCTTGAACTTTTCGGCGACATGACGGCCAAGAGCATCGACGCCGAAAGTCTCGGTGGCGTAATGGCCGGCCGAGAACATGTGAATTTCGCGGTCACGACAGGCAGCTACCGCCTGATGAATGATTTCGCCGGTAAGAATGGCGTCAACCTTGCCTTCATAAACAAGCGGGTCTGAGACGGTGTTCCAGCCGCCGCCCGAAATTATGCCGACATTCTGAATCTTTTTGCCAAAATCGAGGTGGGTCACTACCGGGCCGATGGCTTTTTCGATTTTCTTCTTGAATTCAGCGGCGGTCAGAGGCTTCTTGAATTTTGCCAGCACCCCGACGGCGTTGCCACGACTGCCACCGAAGGGCGACACCAGCTCGGCACCGAGCTTGCCGGCGATAATGGCGTTGTTGCCGAACACCGGGTGGGCATCGAGAGGCAGATGCATGGCGAAGAGGTTGAGATTACCGGCCAGCAACGCCTTGACTATCTTGAGATTGATGCGGTCGAGGCGGTTCCACTCGCCGCCCTTCCAGAAAAGGCCGTGATGAACCAGAGCAAAATCGGCACCGCGCCGGGTGGCTTCGTTGAAAAATTCGACGGTGGCATCGACGCCGGCGACAAGTTTTTTGACCCTGTCACTGCCTTCAAACTGCAGACCGTTGTATGAATAGTCGTTAAAAACCACTTCGGCGAAAAGTTCGTTGATATATTTTACAATTTCAGTGCGGGTTGCCATGCTTGCGGTTCCTTTCGTGCCGTTACCATCTGTTGATCAGGTAAGAATTGCTCAGGTTGACTTTGAGATCTGGCCTGGTAGAAGAAAAGTCGATACTGACGCGCGAACGTTTTTCGGCGCCGATATAATCGAACAGAATCTGGTCACTGAGCAGATTACCGAAATAAGCCCAGTGCATATTGGTCTGCAGAGTCGGGTCGATAGGCACCCAGCCTTTGCCCTTAAAAAACACTTCGCACCAGGCGTGGCCAACAGCGGTTTCTTTGCCTATCAATTCAGTCTTAACCAGAAACCCGGTCGCCATACGTGCCGGAATGCCCTTTTTCAGACACAGAGCAGTGAGCAGACGCGAATATTCAGTGCAATCGCAGGCGTCGAGGTTGGCGAGCGCCCATTCCACCGGGTGGTCTTCGAAGTTTTCGCGGTATTTAAGGCCGGTAGCGACGGCGATGGTGGCGTTCTGCACGTAGTTGCCGGGCAGAGCGGCGATGCGGGTCGACAGAGCTGCGAGCAGC
>JAKQQP010000116.1 GCA_029564115.1 Candidatus Rifleibacteriota bacterium
ACTGCTCGATGCCTTCTTCGACAAGAAATCTGCCTTTGAAGCTGAGTGCCGGGTTTTCGGTAGTCAGGAAAAATGGATCGGGCACTTTGCGGCCGAAGCAGGTTTCAGCCCAATGATCGGTGCGGGTTGCGGTCAGCAGCATTTTAAAAGCCAGCAGCAGACCTTTGATCGGGGCTTCCTGACCGTAATAATCGCCATTCTGCCATCTGCTGTCGAGCATGATGGCTTCGATACCAAGCTGGTTCGGCACCATAAGACATGCCGGGCGCACCATCGGCGTGGCAACGACGGCAATGATCTTTTCTACCATTTCGGGAAAATACTTCGACCAGAGATATGCCTGCAGGCCGCCCATCGATGGGCCCATTACGAAGCGCAGTTTTTTGATGCCGAGATGATCGATAAGTTTGCGCTGCAGCATGACAACATCGTCGAGAGTAAAAATGGGAAAGCTCATGCCGTAGGGTTTGCCGGTTTCTGGGTTAATGCTGGCCGGCCCGGTGGTGATGACCGTTGGGCTGTTGTAGTTGATATTGCTGATGCAATCGGAACAGACGACAAAATATTTTTCGGTATCGATGACTTTGCCCGGGCCGATCAGGGTATCCCACCAGCCGGGGGCGGCATCTGACTCACTGTATCTGCCGGCAGCATGGCCATGGCCGGTGAAATACTGGCAGACCAGAATGGCATTGTCGCCGGCGGCGTTCAGCCGCCCGTAAGTTTCGTAGCCGAAAGTTATCGGAATAGTTTTTTTGCAATGCAAAAAAGTATGGTTTCCGGCATCAAAGCTGTGTTTCGTGGTCAGCATCCTCGCGTTCCCTTTCGCAATTGTTTGTTGATTTTTTGCTATTTTATACCAAAACGCTTGCCTGAAGCAATTCTAAAAAATGCTGCAAATAAAAAAGCCTGTCACTGCGAGAAGCGTAGCGCCGAAGCAGTCTCGATTCTACATGCAGGATTTCTTTGGTTTTGCATCTTCCGCGACGGCCAGGAATGAACAATTTTCAGGAACGGCTTCTCGCTGATGAATCCGAATGGACAAAGAGTATGCTCGTCTGCGAAGGGAGAAGCCCGGGAGAATCTCAGACTGAGCATTAAAAATCAGTTCGAAGCATATTCTGACAGGCAGATGGAAGTAGTCTTCAGCCCTATTCTTTGCTTTACCAGGTAATACACATATTTTGATTACTGGGTTGCCAAAGTAGTGTTTGATCGTTATAATCTTTTCAGATCGCAAAAACGGCATACAAAACGGGGCCATAATCTTTAAAA
>JAKQQP010000122.1 GCA_029564115.1 Candidatus Rifleibacteriota bacterium
TCTGCTCCTGATAAGTTTTCACGCAGCTGTTTAATGTTGAAATAGTTAATGCCGACAGGGATATATTACAACCTGGTATTTGCAAAAATAATATTGCCGGTGATATCATAAATATATGGGAACGTTCGAAAAGCTCCTGGAAAGAATGCGCCGGAATCCTCAGGGCGATTGGACAATGGATAATCTTCTCACGATTGCCAGACGCATGAACATTGAGGTTCGCAACAGTGACGGCAGCCACCATGTTTTTTCTTTTCCGGGGCTGGATGAGGATGTAACGGTGCCGTATAAGCGGCCGATCAAGCCGGTTTACATTAAAAAAATTCTCGCACTGGTTGATGCTGTGAAGGAGGTTGTATGAAGAAGGTTGCCAGGGTTCAGCCACCCTTTGCTTTTGATGAATACACAAGGGTTTTGAGTCGTCTTTCAAAAGAGGACGGCGGCGGGTTTCTGATCACTTTTCCCGATCTGCCGGGCTGCATGTCAGATGGTGATACCGAAGAAGAGGCTCTTGAAAATGGCAAAGACGCCTTTATCTCCTGGGTTTCAGCGAGGATAGATCAGGGGAAGAGCATTCCCGAGCCAAAAACGAAGCCGGTTGACTATGTTGCGGCAGATGTTTCCGGGCGCTTTCTGGCGCGGTTGCCGAAATATATTCATGCACGGCTGGTAAAAAGGGCAGAGCGCGAAGGTGTAAGCGTCAATGCTCTGGTTCTGTCTTTTATCGCTTCCGGCCTTGGCCAGAACTGAACCATAGAGCTGCGGCCCGGCGCATGGGTTCGGTGCCGTGTCTTTAAAGATCCAATTTTACAGACAAAACTATACACAACCAACTGCTTTAAGAATCGCCATGTTGTTGTTTTTCTCGAAGATTAGACATTTTTCGGAATATTGATTTCTGCTTTTGTCTATCATCAACTTTCACATAAGCGAATCCACGGCTTTTCCGTTGAAAAATGCGCCTGGAAGTGATAGCTTTTTTCTACGGGGAATGCATACACAGCGCAAAAACAATCGCCAGGTGAGAAAATGAATAAAGAAGAAATCAAGAAACTTGAAGCCACACTTTGGTACACCGCCGACACTCTGAGAGCCAACTCTGATTTAAAGTCTTCCGAATATTCAACTCCGGTGCTTGGTCTGATTTTTCTGAAGTTCGCCGACAACAAATACAGCCTGGTCGAAGACGAAATAAAAGGTGAATTCAACAAGCTCAAAGGCAGTCGCCGCGAGCGCAAAATAGAAGAAATTGCCCTCGAAAAATGCGGCTTTTATCTGCCGCCTGAAGCCCGCTATGATTATCTGCTGAATCTGCCTGAAAAAGAAGATCTGGCTTCCGCCATAAAAAAGGCAATGCAGGCCATCGAAAACTTTAAGCCTGAACTGGCAGACACCTTGCCACAGGATGAATATTTTCGTCTCAATCGCCGCAAAGAAGGCAACAAAGACGTTCTCGACAACACCACATTGATTCGCCTGCTGAAAAATTTTGCCGATATTCCCAAAACGGCTGGCGGCGACATGTTCGGGCAGATTTACGAATATTTTCTCGGAAAATTTGCCATGGCCGAAGGTCAGGGCGGTGGTGAATTCTTTACCCCGCGCTCGGTAGTTCGTCTGATGGTGCAGATTATCGAGCCGCATAACGGCACAGTATTTGATCCGGCCTGCGGTTCTGGTGGCATGTTCGTGCAGTCGGCGCAGTTTATCGACGAACGAAAAACTCCCGGCGACGACACGAGCCTGTTTGTGTATGGCAGCGAAAAGACTCTCGAAACCGTGAAGCTTGCCAAGATGAACATCGCGGTGAACGGCCTGAGAGGCGATATCAGGCAGGCGAATTCTTACTATGACGATGTTCACAAGAGCTTCGGCAGATTTGACTACGTGCTGGCTAACCCGCCTTTTAACGTCGATGATGTCAATCTTACCAGGGTCGAAGGCGACCCGCGTTTTAACACCTATGGGGTGCCGCGCAACAAGGGCGATGCCAAAAAGAAAGACCAGGGCACTGCTACCGTGCCCAACGCCAACTATCTCTGGATCAACCTTTTCGCCACTTCTCTCAAACCCGGCGGCCGCGCCGCACTGGTCATGGCCAATTCGGCTTCTGATGCCCGGCACAGCGAAGCTGATATCCGCAAGAATCTTATCGAAAACAATTTGATCTATGGCATGCTCACCCTGCCGTCGAACATGTTTTATACCGTCACTCTGCCGGCCACGCTCTGGTTTTTTGACAAAAATAAACAGGATGACAAAATTCTCTTCATCGATGCCCGCAATATTTTTACGCAGATAGACCGTGCGCACCGTGAATTTTCAGAAGAGCAGGTGCAGAATATCGCCATTATCAGCCGCCTGCATCGGGGAAACCGCCGTGCATTCATCGAGCTGATTCATAATTACTACGCCAGCGGTTTTGCCAGCCTTAACGAAAACCGTCCGAAACTGGCTGAAGTTGCCGCGAAACTGCTTGAATTTTTAAAAGAGAACCAGGTTAAAACCCTGCCTGATTTTGCCAGCGTGTTGAAAGAAGCCGAAAAGCTCAGCAAAGCCCACGCTGATTATCTCAAGTCGGTTGATCTGGCTGACATTGCCGGTGCCAACCGCGCCCAGCGCAAGCTTGCCGAAACCATTGCTCCGTTCTTTGCCAGATTGCACGAACTGTTGAAAGAAGCTGACAAGGCCGTTCGCCACCTCGAAAAAGAGCAGAGCCGCAACAAGGATCTGAAACAGCTGAAGACCGAACTCGAAAAGCTGCATAAAGAAGCCGGTGCCAGCGAATATTTCTTTGGGCATATCGCCTGGCTGCACGAGAGGTTTCCTGAGGCGAAATACGAAGATGTTACCGGTTTGTGCAAACTGGCCGGCCCTGAAGAACTCAAGGAGCAGGAATATTCACTCAACCCCGGCCGTTATGTCGGTGTGGTCATAGAAGAAGACGGCAAAACCGAAGAAGAATTCATCGAAGAAATGCTGTCTCTCAATGACGAGCTCGAAAAACTCAACGCCGAAGCCCACGTCCTCGAATCTGTAATCGGTAAAAACATCAGGCTGATCGCGGGGGAAGAATGAAAGGCTGGAAAAACTCAAGGATTGAGGAGCTCTGTAATCAAAACAACACTTTTGTACAGACGGGTCCTTTCGGTTCACAACTACATGAATCCGATTATTCGCCAGAAGGCATTCCTGTCATAATGCCAAAGGATTTAATTGATGGGAAGATTTCTGAAGCAAGTATTGCAAGAGTTAGTGAAAATCATGCTCATCGCTTAAAAAGACATCAGGTTCAACCGGGCGATATTATATACGGTCGTCGAGGAGACATTGGTCGTCACGCTCTAATTACCCAAAAAGAGTCTGGTTGGCTTTGTGGAACTGGTTGCCTTTTGCTGAGATTAGATAAAAAATTGATAAATCCAGTTTTTAATCACTACTATTTGGCGCAACAGTCTGTTATTGATTACATAAAAAACCAGGCAATCGGGGCAACTATGCCCAATTTGAATACGACAATCTTAAAAAAGATACCAGTTTTTCTCCCGCCTACTTTAATTCAACGCAAGATTGCGGCGGTGCTTTCGGCTTATGATGATCTGATCGAGAACAACAACCGGCGCATCGCCATTCTCGAAAAAATGGCCGAAGAACTCTACCGCGAATGGTTTGTGCGCCTGCGCTTCCCCGGCCACGAAAAAACAAAAATCATCAAAGGCATCCCCGAAGGCTGGGAAGTTAAAAAGATCGAATCAATAGTTAATAGAAGAAAATTTGGAAAAATTTTCAGGGAAAGCAATTTGGAGCCTGATGGGGAAATTATTGTAATTGATCAGTCTAAAAACGAATTTCTTGGCTTTCACAATGGAAAACCAGAACATAGCGCATCAAAAGATGATCCGATCATTCTATTTGGTGACCATACTTGTAAAATGCAGCTTATGATAGATTCCTTTTCTTTGGCCGAAAATGTTGTGCCATTTATTGCGAAAAGTGGCATATCTACTGCCTTTTTATACTACTTAATTAAAAACTCTATTGAAACGACTGAATACAAACGTCATTGGTTGGATCTCGTTTCTAAGGAAGTTTTGGTTCCTTCGGTAGATTTACAAGCGTCTTTTTCAGAATTTGCAATTAAAGGCTTGTGGCAGGAAGAAATTTTGAAAAGAATCAATCGAAAAGCTGGACAACAAAGAAATAAACTTCTTTCTAGGCTGATGTCGGGCAGGATCGATCTTGAGAATCTTGATATCCAGTTTCCGGCCAGCATGCAGGAGGAAGAATGAGCGAAATTTTCTCTGATGCTGAATATAAAAGCTGGTTTGCCGGGCTGAAACAGAGAATTCAGGCAGCGCGGCAGCAGGCGGCGCTGGCTTTGAATGCGTCTCTGCTTGAAGTTTACTGGGAACTCGGCAAAACTATCGTCAGCAGAGAAAAAGAAGCGGGCTGGGGTTCGGCTTTTATCGACACCCTGTCGCGTGATCTGGGCCGGGCTTTTCCTGATATGCGCGGTTTTTCGCGCCGCAATCTTTATGCAATCAGGCAATGGCACCTGTTTTATGCTGATAAATCTCAAATTGTGCCACAGCCTGTGGCACAAATTCCGTGGGGTCATAATCGCCTGATCGTCAGCAAAGTCAAAGACGGCGAAGAAGCGCTGTGGTATGCGCAGGCCACCGTCGAGAATGGCTGGAGCCGCGATGTTCTTGAACTCAAGATCGAAAAGAACGAATATCAGCGGGTTGGCAGGTCGCTGACCAATTTCTCGCGCACTCTTCCGGCGGCCAATTCAGAGCTGGCCGGTGAAACTCTTAAAGATCCCTATAATTTTGACTTTCTCGGGCTTGAGGACGAAGCGCAGGAAAAAGCCATAGAACTGGCTTTAACCGCAAAGATTACCGACTTTCTGCTCGAGCTTGGCAAGGGGTTTTCTTTTGTGGGGCGACAGGTAAAGCTTCTGGTAAGTGAAACCGAATACTTTATCGATATGTTGTTTTACCACCTGGATTTGCGCTGTTTCATCGTTATCGAGCTTAAAGCGGGCAAATTCAAACCTGAATACGCCGGGAAACTGAATTTTTATCTTTCAGCGGTCGATGAACAATTGCGCCGACCCGGAGATAACCCGTCGATCGGAATTATTCTCTGTAAGAAAAAAGACAGTATCGAAGTTGAATATTCATTGCGAGACATCAATAAGCCAATCGGAGTCAGCGATTATATTCTGAGCCAGGCGGTTCCGCATGATCTGGCCGGTAAACTGCCAACTGTCGAAGAGCTTGAAGAAGAGCTTTCCGGCAAGTTGAGCCTGTTGCCCGATTCAGAATAAGCCACGGAGAGAGACAATGCCCAATTTAATATCAGAGGATCAGATAGAAAAGGCCGCAGTCAGCTTACTTACCCAGAGGTATGGTTATCGCAGCATTAACTGCTACACTCCCGATCTTGAAAACCTCAGCGACAAATCAAATCGCAGCTGCAAAAACGAGGTGGCTTTTAAAGATATTCTTAAAGCCGCGGCCATAAGGCTTAACCGCGAAATTCCCGAGTCGGCAATCGAC
>JAKQQP010000127.1 GCA_029564115.1 Candidatus Rifleibacteriota bacterium
TGCTTCTTAAGATCTTTGAAGTAGTTCTTGAGAAGCTGGTTGTCCTGTTCCCGTTCGTGATTATGATTAATACTTGCCATATAGAATCTCCGTTTCTTTGGGGTCGCCAAACGGTTATGTACATTTCAGGTTCCTCCTGAACCATGACTATGTACGGCAACCCGGTTGTTTAATCGGAACAAGTCAGCAAATCTTTAATGAAATAATAGATTTTTGTGCTGTATGGACTCCGACCCTGCGCTCTGGAGTTGATGCAGGCAAGAACCTCCCGCTGCGAAGCGGGTTCTCACTGATTCATTAATTCTCTCTACAACTAATTATACCACTTTTTTTAAAGGTCAACCACTTTTTGTTAAAAAATTTTTACAACCAGTGATTTGTGCGTCATCCCTGCGAAGGCAGGGATCTAAGCCTTATCGATGAGATTCCCGCCTTCGCGGGAATGACGATAAAACTACAGATTCAACTTTGATGAAGGACTAGTCCTTTGTCACATTTGACTATGTAAAATCGACTACCTCTACGTCATCCCCGCGCAAGCGGGGATCTAAGCTTTTGAGAATAAGATTCCCGCCTTCGCGGGAATGACGATAAAACTACAGATTCAACTTTGACAAAGGGCTAGTTTTTTCGATTGCCGAAAAAATCTGCCAGTTGGCTTAAAACACCGCTGGTGCCGCGCTGTGAGCAATAAAGCAGTGGCTTTTTTTCTTTTTCGGCGAGTGGCACGATTTCGCGCAGCAGCGTGTGCGAAACCTGCCTGACGATGATGACTACCACATCGACCTTGCCGAGACCATTCTTAAGCTCATGCAGATTGCTGAAGCCGCTGAGCCATGTGACTACAAGATTGTGCCGGGCGAGAACCCGCTCATATTCACTGCCAACCCGGTCGCCGCCAAGTATCAGAACCTGTTCGCCCTGAAACTGAAAGTTGGTCTCAGCCTGCCCGGCAAGGGGAAAGGCGCCGCAAAAACTGCAGGCCTGACCTGGTCGGCAGCCCCTGGCCAGGGTTGCCAGTTTTGCCTTTTCGCTGCAGGCCGCCGCGGAGCAGA
>JAKQQP010000144.1 GCA_029564115.1 Candidatus Rifleibacteriota bacterium
GTTGTTTCGAAAGCAAAATTCATTTTTTGGGATGCCAGTTCCTGCAACCGTGCAAGCATTACCTTGCCGGCTTTTATAGCCGCTTTTTCAGGCCTGAAAGCAGACAGGCCATGAGCGATTGTATCGGCATTAACAAACTCATCGACACGTAAGGCCCCCTGAAGAATTTCAGGGGCGGAAGTTGATTTGCCAGCGCCATTTGGCCCGCCAATCACAATAATCTGAGATTGCGAAACGGCAGAATCATAATCCAGAGAACTTTCTGAAACAATGCCGGTAGAATAACCACCCTCAGGCTTAGAGAAATCTTTTCCTGGCAGATACGGCTTGAGTTTTTCAAAATCTGCTCTGTTGCTGATATTTTTGATTTCAATACCAACTATTGTGCCATCTACACCCAGAGACAGCAAAACTCCACCGGCTATTTCAACGGTGTTCAGACTTTTCATACTCGAGAGTCTAAAATAAAGAGTGTCAGTTTCGGGGTAATGATATACGTTCAAATCTAAAAACCTGCCTGCAAATTCATCAGATGAGGAGATTTCTGCAGTCCATGATAATTATTATCAGCTTATCTGCGGCTAAGCGCCAAAATCCTGCAGAAACAATATAACAGGTTCACGGTCAGGCAACAAGACTGCTTCCTGCAAACCGCAGTGATCAGACGAACTGGCCGGCGCAATGGCCTGATGACCATGCCCACTGCAGGTTGTAGCCGCCGAGCCAGCCGGTGACGTCGAGAACTTCACCGATGAAATACAGGCCTTTGATTTTGCTGCATTCAAAGGTTTTTGAAGAAACCTCGCCGCAGTCAATGCCGCCCCGTGTTACTTCGGCGACCCGATAACCCTCGGTGCCGGCGGGAACGAGCGGGTGGCGCTGCACCAGTTGCGTCAACTGTTCTAGCAACCGGTTACTCAGCTGGCCACACTGCATTTCAGCAATGGTCGGCGGCAGCAGGGCCTCGGCCAGTCTTTTTGGCAGAAGGTCGGATAGAACGGTCTTAACCCTTACCAGAGGCCGATTCTGGCGTGCATCGATAAAACCCGCCGCAAGATCTGTATCGGGGCAGAAATTGATTTCGAGTCTGCCGCCGGGCCGCCAGTAATTTGAGATCTGCAAAACGACAGGACCACTCAGGCCGCGGTGGGTAAAAAGCAGGTTTTCCCTGAAGGCGTGTTTTTCAAAGCTGACCTGCACGGAAACGGCGATTCCGGAAAGCGGGCCGAACTTTTCGCGCTCTTCGGGTGCCAGCGTCAGAGGCACGAGCCCCGGAACCGGAGCCACGACATTTATGCCGAACTGCGCCGCCAGATCGAAGCCAAAGGCGCTCGCGCCGGTCTCGGGCACAGACAGCCCACCGGAAGCAACAACCAGCGAATCGCACGCAAGCACGCCGGCGCTGGTGGCGAGCTCAAACCCGGCAGTCGCCTGCTCCCTCGTAGAAGCTGCAGCCGCCAAAGTGACCTGATTGACCCGGCAGGCAGAGCGAATGGTAACGCCTGCCA
>JAKQQP010000174.1 GCA_029564115.1 Candidatus Rifleibacteriota bacterium
TGATAACCCGAATCAGCTGTATGCCCTTTCTGGCGGCCGCCCTCCCAACCCCGGTACTTTGCGGGAAACTTTTTTCCTCAATGCGGTGGCTTCGCGGCATGCCGTTTCAATTCCGGCCCGCGGCGATTTCCGCGTCGACAACGACAAGGTTGTCGAGATCGGCGGAAGAGGCAAGGGCTTTTCGCAGATTGGCACAGGGTATCATACGTTCATGGTGAAGCGTTTCGATCGGGCCGCTGCCGGCAGGCGTTTCTTTGCATCTGCAATGACCATGACTGCAAATCAGGATTCAGATGACGCCAGTTACCTTGAACTGGCTGAATTTATCGCTACCTGGGGCGAGCCTGACCGCATAAACCATGATCTTGCAGAACTTTTTACCAGAGTCGTTTTTAATGTCGCCACGGCGAATCGCGACGACCACCTTCGCAATCATGGCTTCATGAGAACTCCGGCGGGTTGGCGCCTGGCTCCGGCTTTCGACATGAACCCTTCTTTTAAAAAAGATGAACATGCTCTGGCACTCGATCTCTATAACCGGCAGCCGGATATAAACGCCGTCCTGGCAACGGCTGAATATTATCGGCTCGATCTGAACCAGGCCAGAAAAATCATCAGTCACACAGGCAAAGTTATCGCCAGCTGGAAAACCCGCGCCAGAAAACTCGGCCTGCCGGCCCATGCAATCGCAGAAGCAGAACATCTCTTCCTGCCATTGAGTTATTGATCTCCCCAGACTTCTGCCGGCCCCTGATCATGCCCCCCTGAGAAAATCAGGCAGGCTTTTAAGGCTTCGGATTGAGCTCACGTCACCTGACCCATCTTTATGAAGTCGTCGGCTCATGATCTTGAGGGAAAAAGCCCGCGCCCGCACCAGTCCTTTCACGGGTTTCTGCTCCCGAGCTGTCTGGTTGCTTAAAGAAATTCTCGGAATCCTGGTCGATGTAAACATACGCAGGCAGGCTGCGGCTTTTGTCGCGGCGGTCGAAGACGATCAGCCAGGCTTCTTTTGCCTGTCTGATATGTTCGACGGTGATCGTTGCCCGGTTTTCTCGGCCCACCACTGAAACACGCCTGCCAGCTAGATACGCCCGGGTGTTATTTCAAAATATTAGTTTGCTTTTCATTATGGCTTGTTTATACTCATCAGGTAACTATTGCGTGTTTAGTTTGATTTCCGGAAGTGGTTATGAATATCAGGAAAAAAATACTGACCGACGAAAACAACGAGCCGATAGCGGTCCAGATTGATTACAAAGATTGGCTGGAATGCGAGAAGATTCTGAATCTGAAATCTTCTCAGGTTGTCGATCTTTCAGAATTTTCGGGAAAAATTTCATTAACCGAGGACCCGCTTGAATTTCAGAAAAAAATCCGGGATGAGTGGAATTGAACTATCTTCTCGATACCAATATTGTCTTGTATCATCTTGGCGGAAAACTTAGAGAGCCGTTGCCAGATGGCAGATTCATCGTTTCTTTTGTAACCGAGATCGAGCTGTTGTCTTATCCTGACCTTACTGAAGCCGACGAGCTGGTTATTCGTGAATTTCTGGGAAAAATTCAGATTGTTGGCTTGACTCAGGAAATCAAAGATAGAACGATATCTCTCAGAAGAGGCGCCAGGCTTAAAACGCCAGATGCATTGATAGCAGCCACTGCCATCATCTACGACACATGCGTTTTGCTAATGATACGCAGTTTCAGCGCATTGGTGAGCTACGCTGTAAGGCCCTTCCAATAAAATAAAGTGCCGCGAAGCTTACCTTTCTGCAGCTGTAAGCGCTGGTATAGCAGGCGACGCCCTCACCGCCTCCTGAGCTTGAAGAAGGATGGTCACTGAGCCGTCTGGTTGCCGACCTGAGAAAATCAGGCGGCCCTGGTTACCGGTGTCAACTGGAAAATCTCGGCGTTTCGGGCAGCTGTTTTGAGATCGCCTTTTTGCAACGCCATGCGAGTTTCGTCGAGCTTCCCCCTGTGGCTTTTCGATTTCCTCCATTAACCCATTCCCTGAGCCTCGGTTCCTGAGCCGGCCCTGGCCGGTCGAAGGAGTCGAAGGGCTCATGCCTAAGGGGAAAAGCCCGCGCTGGTGCCTGCCTTATCGATACAGGGCTTCATCACTTATTGTCTTGACCAGTTTTCTCAGACCACCACTCCCCAAAATAACCCCGACCAACTATCGGCTAAATAGATAGTTGCTTTCGGCCTGTCATCTGTCTTAATATAACCTGAAACTGAAACCAGGGAGACAGTGAATATGAGCAAAGTTGCTTTGATTACCGGCGTTACCGGGCAGGACGGCGCCTACCTGGCCGAATTTCTGCTGAAAAAAGGCTACGAGGTTCACGGGATCAAGCGTCGTTCATCGCTGTTCAACACTGACCGTATCGACCACCTTTA
>JAKQQP010000191.1 GCA_029564115.1 Candidatus Rifleibacteriota bacterium
TTCGTATTGAGCGGTATCGACCTTCTCTTCACGCACGCCGACCTCTTTTATGACTTCTTCACGGCCATAAGAGATCATTTCAGGAACTTTTTCCATCATGTATTCAACATGGCCGGCCATGCGCGAGATTTCGCGGGCAACGTTGCCGAGTGCCAGCTCAGGTGACTTGAGAAGGCTTTCAGAGAGATATTTGGTGTGAACCGAGCGGCCGCCTTCTTCGACCTTTTCTTCTGGAATGATCAGGTGGGTCAACCAGACAATACGGTCATAGAAAGGAAACATGACCAGCATTTTGATAATCGCGGAAAGCATGTGAGCGTTGGCCACTTCGCGGGCAACTGAAGTTGAGAACGGCGCTGTCAGCCAGTGCACAAAACTGCTGAAACTGTAACTTTCATAAAGGAAAGGCAGAAAAACTACTGTTCCGATGAGGTTGTAGAGAATATTAAGAAGCGCGGTCTTTTTAGCTGCCGAAGAAGCCCCGATAGCAGCGAGCCAGCCGGTGACACAGGTTCCGGTGTGGGCGCCGAGAATCAGCGGCACTGAGGCATGCAGGGTGAGCAGGTTCTGACTGGCGAAAACAACCGCAAGACCGATGGTGGCGCCACTGCTATGAATCAGGGCTGTGAAAAGCATCGAGCCGAAAATTGCGGTAATCGGGTAATCGCTCATGGCGATCAGCATGTCTCTGAAAGCCGGGAAACTGCGCAGCGGCGACATCGACACGCTCATAACCTTCATACCATAGAAAATAAAGCCAAAGCCAAGAATGATATCACCAGAGTAGTTAACCGTTTTGTTCCTGGAAAGTTTGAGAAGGAAACCCAGACCAATCATGAACAGAGCAAAGTGGGAAATTTCGAAGGCAATCAGCTGAACCGTGACTGTCGTGCCGATATTGGCCCCGAAGATTACCGAAAGAGTCTGGCTGATTGTCATCAACGAAGCATTGACAAAACCAACCAGCATTACGGTCGTTGCCGCGCTGCTCTGGGTGACGATGGTAATCAGAATGCCGGTAAGAACGCCCATGTAACGATTGCTGGTGAATGCTCCGAGAATATCCTTCATTTTCTTGCCGGCAATTTTCTGCAGGCCGTCGGCGCCGAGATTCATGCCGAAGAGAAACATGCCCATGCCACCGAACAGGCCACACATGAGATACATGATCCAGGATTCATCGTTAACGTTTAAGTCTATGTATGAATAGACCGACTGATCGCCTTCAAGCATTGCCAGGATTGAATAGTGCCCGGCGTCGTTCAATTTGCCGGGGTGAAAGGTGGCAACGCCGATCGGGTTGGTGACGACTTTTTTGTCGCTAATCTCGAATTTTTTGGCACCGGAAGGCTTAGATGCAACGATAAAAACGATTTTTGCTCCGACAACGGGTTCGCCGTCGGCGTCAAGCATTTTGAGTTCTACTGGTTTGGCGGTGCCGCCGGCGAGAACCGACTGGTTATTTCCAGCCCCGATTTCGATGCGGGCACGGGTCGGAAGGGTTTCCTGAGCGGTTGTCTGCTGCTGATGCACCGCATCAATCTGACCGGACGCAACAGATTCTGCGCCGATCACGAGCCTGAAGCTCAATAAAACGAGTGCCAAAAGGACAACAACTAAGTAGGGCCGACGTGCAAACATTCCTGTTCCCTCTATTCTGATTTCTGGTAAACCGTTATCGTAACAAAGGTAAACCTTCCGTGTCAAACTTATGAGTCTTCATAAAACTCTTAACGTTCATTTATCGGCGTTTTTCTTTGTTTTCCGAAGGCCCTGCGCGAAGGCATTCAATGCACCGCAAATCAACGGGCAGCAAAAAATACAATGATCAACCCAGACAATCGCCAGTGATGACCAAGGCGTGACATCCGGCTGCCATGACTTTGCTCTTAATATATGCACAAATGTATGACAATTTGAGGGTTCTTGTAATAAACTATCAGACAGATATGAATGAGGAGCAAGCATGCCCGACAAAAAAAGATTACGGGAAGTAACCTTCTTTTCTCTTTTTCTTCTGCTGCTGATCGGTTTTTTCCTGCTGATCGGCGAAACGGCGGACGCGCGCGCCGGCGGCGGGCATAATTATTCCGGCGGTGGCGGCTCAAGCAGCGGCCGGCGCAGCAGTGGTGGTGGCGGTGGCGGTGAGCTTGATCTGATCTTTCTGCTCATTCGACTGATCATTCACTACCCGGCGGTCGGCATACCAGTGACTATCGTGGTGATTTTTGTGGTGGTCAAAGGCTACCACAAGGGCAACGACGCCTGGGTCGACCACACCATAATCAAAGGCATGAGGGTCGCACCTGACAGCCAGGCCGCAGTTGCCCTTACCGAGCTGAAAAAGCGTGACCCCGACTTTGACGACGATCTGTTCAGAAAACGCACCGAAAAGGCTTTTGAGATCATTCAAAAAGCCTGGTCAGACCGCAATCTGGCCGATGCCCAGCATTTTCTTTCTGACGGAGTATTCGAACAGTTCAGCATTCAACTCGATGAAATGAAAGAAAAGGGCATCATCGACCACATGGAAGGCCTGAAAATTCTGAGCGCAAAGCCCGTAAAATTTCAGTCCGACAAGAATTTCGACGTTATCCACCTGCGTATCGATGCGCAGGCGATCAATTACCGCAAAGACGAAAAGACCGGCAAAATGCTCAATGGCTCACGCTCCCCGGAAAATTTCGCCGAGGTCTGGTCGTTTCTGCGCAAGCCCGGCGTGCGCACCCTGAAAAAGCCAGGACTGATCGAA
>JAKQQP010000205.1 GCA_029564115.1 Candidatus Rifleibacteriota bacterium
GCTCACAGGGGTTTTCGGGCTCTGTGCCGCGATTCCTTTCTGGTACAGGCACAGCTCAAATCTTCTTGCGCTCAATATCGCCGCCATCAGAGAAGATGAAGAAGCATTGCCGGTTCTGACACTTGTTTTTCTGCTGCTGACTGCCGGCTCTTTTGGCTCTTTCCGCTATATTTCAGAATTGCGGCATGACTATCGCGGGCATCTGCAGACAATCTGCGAAAAGCACGATGAAAACACCAACTGGCGCGTCAGAGGCCGCATTCTTGAAGAACCGGTTTTGAAAAGCGACCACCTTGAAGTTCTGGTACAGCCTGAGACGATTCGCCGCGTTGATCGCAAACGCGTCAGGGTCGACGGTGGCAGCGAAGAGGGGCGAAACCGCAAAAAAAAGCCCGAATACGAAACCGTTGTCGACGAGTCTGAGTCTGAACCGGTTACCGGTGGCCTGATTCTCGCCCAGGTTTTCGAAGACACCGAAGCTTTCAGAGAAGTCAGATTCAACCAGGTGATCGAAATCGACGGGCAGCTTTCAGAGGCATCAGAGCGTCGTAACCCCGGTTCGCTCGATTATAAAAGTCACCTGCGCAACCGCGGCATTTTCCGCACAATCAGAATCGTGCCGCGCAAAGCCTCTCTAAGGGTAATCGAAGAGGTTGAAGGCGGTTCGATCTGGTATCGCTTCGCCCTGCACGTTAAAACCGAAATATTGAAGGTCATCAGGCAGACGATGCCTTACCCCGAATCAAGCTTTCTCGGCGGGGTTCTGCTCGGTCTCAAGGGCGGTCTGCCGGCCAAAATCAGTCAGGAATTCAGAATGACCGGCGTCTCGCACGTACTGGCGGTTTCCGGGCTGCACGTCACCATCATTGCCGGTTTGCTTTACGGTATTTTCGCGATGTTCAAAGTGCCATTGCGGATTTTTGCACCAATCATAGTATTTTCGCTGTTTACCTTCGCTCTCATCGTTGGCTGGCCAAGTTCGGCAGTGCGCGCCGCCCTGATGAACAGTCTGTTCGTTCTGGCGCGGGCCTATCTGGTTGGCATCGGGTTCAAGATGTCGGTACTGTTCTCTCTGTCGGTTGCCTGTGTCTTTATATTGTTCATGAGCCCGCTGCAGCTGACCGAGCCGAGCTTCACCCTTTCGGTCATGGCAATATACGCGCTCGCAATGTTTTCAGAGCCCTC
>JAKQQP010000220.1 GCA_029564115.1 Candidatus Rifleibacteriota bacterium
GGCCTCACAGTCGACGACATGGTTAATGCCGATCTGCCGTATGCGCCGCCATTTTCGCTCGCAATCGATCACGGCATCGCTACGGCCCATCTGATGCAGAACAAGCTCGATGGCCTGATGCAGGGCATTTCGACCACCGAATTGAAGCAGCTCGTCGATTCCGGCAACAGCCCGTTCATTCTCGATACCCGCGGCCCAGATGAATACGAAATGATGCGTCTGGGCATCGGCGAGCACCTGATTCCGCTGGGTGCGGTGCGCAAGCGACTCAACGAACTGCCACAGGACAAAAATGCCCCGATAGTCTGCTACTGCAAAATTTCCCTGCGTGGCTACGAAGCGGCCAGATTGCTTGTGCAGCACGGCTATAACAACGTCAAAGTAATGGAAGGCGGCATCATGGCCTGGCCTTTCCCACGCGAAAAGTAAAAGTTCTGAGAATGCCCCGGCTTATGATTGGGCCGGGGCATTTTTTTTAAAAATCAATTGCCACTGAATTAGTATTACTTTATAATATCACAGAGAAAAGATCTTAATATGTTCTAACCCAACGCTCCTCTGCTGTATCGAGGTAAAAAATGTTTAGAAACATGAAGCTGACCTTCAAACTCCCGACAATAATGATTGCTATAGTCATTTTTGCCTGTCTCACACTGGTAATGGCACAAGTTTTCATTACCAGAACAATAATCGGTGATGAAACGGCCGAAAAGATCGATGAAATGGCGTTTCGCAACGCGCACCATCTTGAGCAGTTTTTTGACCGGGCTATCACCACAGGCCGGGCCATCGCTGCCAGCCTCGGCAATGCTGCCGGGCCGCAGCAGCCCATTTCCAGAAAAATGGCCGGGGAGCTTCTTTATAAAGCGCTTGAAGACAATCAGGATCTTGCCGGCATCTGGATGAGCTGGGCGCCTGGAGCTTTTGACGGGAAAGAACCGGGCAGCCAGTTTGCCGCAGGCTGGAAACGAAACGATAAGTCTATCGACGAGCTGACGACGCAGAACGCCGAAAAATCAGAAAACTGCTTCACTGTGAAGGTTTCAGAGATTAAAGCCGAAAAAATACTGGAGCCGGTTTTGCATGAATCAGGTGGGCAGAAACATACTACCGCTCTGGTAATGGTGCCTGTAATCAAAGATGGAAATACCGCCGGCGTTATCGGCATCGAGCTT
>JAKQQP010000221.1 GCA_029564115.1 Candidatus Rifleibacteriota bacterium
TCAATGGGTTCTTTTCTGGCAGCTAAAAAGGAAAAATTTTGCTGTTGAGACGAAGCCGGGAAAGGCGCAACCGGGCCGGGTGCTGCTTCAGAAGTTTTTTCAGCTTCTACCTGTTCAGACTTGCACCCAGAAGGGGTATCAGTCACTGTTTCATGAGCTTTCGAGGCGTCAGAAACATTGTATTGCTCTGCTGGTTCCGGGAAATCATTAGCGGGAAGCGCAGCGCGGTTCCTGCCTTTGCCAAGCCAGACGGCGTTCCGAAAAACCAGATCGAGGGCTTTTGCTGCCGGCTGCGTTTTGCTGGCGTATTCGTTTGCATCCATGTTTTTCGGAAACAGAATGCGAAAGCATTCGATACCTTCAGTCATGAGCTTTTCTGCAAGTTTATTCGCAGCAGCATCGCCGGCAGCATCACGATCATAAGCGATGTAAACCCGCTGGGTGCCGTATTTTTTGAAAGCGGCCAGGTGATCCGGCGTAAAACCGTTAATTCCGTATGAAGTGGTAACATTACGAAACCCGCCGCACCAGAAGGTTAAAGCGTCGATAATGGCTTCACACAGAATGATATCTTTTGAGGCCTGTAGAGCTGCAAGGTTGAAAACACCTTTATGCGGCCCCGGCAGATACATATGATACGGAAGACCATTGGTAAGCTTGTGGCAGGTTTTGCGCCCGTAAATCTCGGCGATATCACCGTTTTCATCAAAAATCGGAAAGACGACGGCGCCGCAGAAATGTTCCCGGCCGGTTTCGCGATATATGCCGATTTTTTGCAGCCGCTCGCGGATCGCCGCACCTTCTTTGCGGTTGCTTTCTGGAAGCCGTAACCCGATGGTGCGATTAGCGTAACCGATTTTAAAATGCTCGATCATTTCTGAGTTGTTCAAGCCCCGCTGTTCAAGGTAGGAAAGCCCTTGCGGGGTTTTCTTCAGGGTTTCATGATAGTAGTTAACGACCTGGTTCATGAGTTCCCGATCTTCTGCGGTTAAAGAAACAGGGCTGGGAAGTTTTGGAACAGAGGCCTTTTTCGTGATCTTGCCGCTGACAGGTTCTTGGGGTATCAACCCTTCCCGCAAGATTTCAACAGCATGACGGAAGCTCACGCCCTCAGCCTTAATAACCCAGTCAATGGCAGTGCCGCCAGCGCCGCAGGCACCGAGGCAGTTCCAGAGGTTCTTTTCAGGTGTAATGACAAGGCTTGGTTCTTTATCATCATGGAACGGGCAAAGCCCGATCAGATTCTTGCCATGCGGATGCAGTTTTATGCCCCGCACTTCAGCCAGCCTCTGAACCGAAACTTCTTTCTTCAGCCGCTCTAATTCTGCATCTGAAACTCGGGCCATGCGAAAACCTCCTGAAATTGCTGTCAAGTATTATTTTTGTCTTTATATCGGAAAATAAATACTTTATAATTATAGCAGTATACTGTTAAAACACAAGAGAAAAATGGAGATCTTCAGAAATGCTTAAGACATGGGCTTATAATAGATATATGCCGAGAAAATCAACTAATAACCCGAATGAACTTGGGCTTCGCCTGGCAAGCTTCAGAAAAGCAGCTGGCTTAACTCAGGCTGAAATAGCCGAGGCGCTGAAAATACCTCAGACCACGGTTTCTTTTTATGAACGGGAAGCGCCTTATCTGCCG
>JAKQQP010000244.1 GCA_029564115.1 Candidatus Rifleibacteriota bacterium
TATGCTGCGCCATGGTATCGGCTGAAAGGCTAATGACGCAGATACTCGACGCTGAGCCGAATTACTGCCAACTCTGCGGCGCTGAAAAGCAGCTTGTAAAATCCGGCAGCATGTGGCTTTGCTGCGACTGCGCGGCGGTGGTGTGATGCCGATACCTGATAGCATACTACCGGCCGAACGAGATCACGAAACCGAAGCCGAAACCACGCACCGGCTCAGATGCGAGCTTGTCACGGCGGCTTGCAATGCTTTGTTAGCACAGCAGCTAGTTTGCGGCAAGACCTGCCACTGGTGTAGCAGTAAGTGCCCACAGTTGCAGGCGTGGCTAGACGTAGGGGAGAAATAACCAACAAATCGAATCCGGTGCCCGCCATTGCGTCGAAATCGCTTGCGGCGGGTGCAAAGTCGTCGCGATGAAACAAAATCGCGTGACGGGCTTTTAAATGCGAAAGAAAGGAAAACTCGCTTTATGAGCGACAAAATAGAATTTCCCTGGCAGGAGCTTTTTCGGCTGCGATCTGATGCAATCGATCACTCCGAGAGAGTGCGCGGGCTGGTCGAGTTTATCAGGCAAAAGCATTGCCGGCCGTGTTTGATGGCTGCTGGCGGTTATCGTTGCTCCACTCACTGCGAGGGCTGCGACATTTGGGAGCTTACGAAGGAGGCCAAGCCATGACCAGAACCGGCTACAGCTGTGCGTTTATGCGCAGAAAATCAAAACCCGGCTGCCCGTCGACTATTAACCACTGGTGCAGCGAATTTTGTAAATTTATCGATCCGATGACTTGTCAGACCGGCTGTCTCAAGTTTCGAACTCTGACAGGCCTGCATCTGCGGTTTTATCCGAAAACGGGGGTGGAGTTGCTGTGAATACCTGTAAATGTGGCAAGTCCGCAACAGAGGGCCGCAAGGTCTGCAGCAAATGCCTGTATAAATCACAGGCCGAATGCTGCCAGCGAAAAGCGGCAAAAATCGCGGAATACCAGATCAATTACCGGAAAGATAACGCCGAAAGGCTGCGAAAATACAACCGTGAATACATGCGAAGGAGGCGAGCGAATGCAAAATTGTAAAAAATGCGGGTGTAAAATTCGATCTGGTGATATGTGCGTCAGATGCCAGCATGAAGCCGACTGGCTGGCAAAGCCTGAGTTTTTTTGCACGCGATCAGGCTGCGGCAATGTCATCGAGGGCGCGACAGCGCCGGGAGTCTGCGATAAATGCAAAGCCGAAATCGAAAAAAGCAAGATTAGAACCACATGCCAGCAGTGCAAACAGCGCCCGGCACTGGCAGAGAAGACTATCTGCATGAGTTGCTCAGTAAAAAACGGCATCAAACGCCGGGAAGACAAAAAAAAGGCTCTGCAGAACGAAATGAAGCCAGACGCAAAAGAATGCAAACACTGCAAGCGGATTGACAAGCTGGCCGCCCGCGGTTTGTGCTGGAAATGCTACGAAAAGCCACAGATCAGGAGGCAATATGAGACGCTCGGCGTGCCGATAGCAAAAAAGCAGATCGACATACCAGAGCCGGCGGCAGACACTATTCACGCCAGGCCGGCGCCGAAACATGCAACGACAGGGGTCGATGAATCGGAAATCTGTCGCGAGGTCATCAACAAACACGGCATTAACCGGCAACTGGCGAAGGCGGCAGAGGAATTCGCAGAGGCGGCGGCAGCAATAAGCCGATTCCTGGCAGGCGAAGGCGATTACAACGAGATTATCGGCGAACTCGCTGATACTGAAATTATGTGCGTGCAGTTGCGAATGATTTACGGCAACGATGCTATCGACCAGGCACGCGCTGAAAAAATCGTTAGACTGCAGGGGAGGCTGAGAAAATGAACTGCAAAACCTGCCGATTCTGCCG
>JAKQQP010000264.1 GCA_029564115.1 Candidatus Rifleibacteriota bacterium
CCTGCGGGCCGCTATTTTTTTATGAAATTTATTTTTTGGCTATAAAGTTTTGTTTCGCAGTTGTCGAATGATGTAAAGGGGATATTAATTTTTTGCAATTGATCATTTGATTAAGGAGCGGCTTATGAAGTTTCTAAAAAACTGCAGAGACCTGCGGCGCACATGCTGTAACGTGCGGCTGGCTCTGGTTTTTCTGCTGGCAGTTATTTTAAGTATGCCGGCAGGAGCAGCTGAAAAGCTGACCGAGCTGAAAATTGCCGGATATGGAGCCACTGGTATGGTGCTGTTTCCTGCACATGAAGTGAAGGAATTCAACGTAACCATGGAAGCTCCGGAAGTTGTCCGCGCCGATTTTTATGACTGGGAATTCGCCGCCGCCAGCACCATTATCCCCGCTCCCCATTCGCTGGTTAAATTTATGCGTATCAGTCAGGTCAGTACCCGCCCGGATGTTGTCAGGGCGGTTATTGTTTTCAATGAACCACTTAAGGTCAGTCCGAGAAGGGTCGACCGCAACCTGGTTCTCGAAACCTCACCGCTTTCAAGAGCCGCAGCCGGAAACATTTCGGAAATGGCCGCTTTTTCAGGTGGCTCGGCGAGCGTGCTCGATTCAAGAGTCAGTTTGAGCTTCGACCAGGAAGACCTGATGACCATTCTCAACGCCCTGGCGGTCAAATTCAATCTGCGAATCTTTGCTGATTCAGGGGTTAAGGGTAAATTCAGCGTCAATGCACAGGATGTAACTTTACGCGAAATTCTCAAAAACCTGCTGCTGCAGAGAAATTTTCAGTATACCCTGAAAGGTCGAGATCTCACGGTTATCTCACTCGGCGCCGACAGCAGCAGAATGGCCCGCGAACTTCTTTTCCGCGACCTGAGTCTTAAGGATGCGCTGCAGACCCTTTCGAAAATGATGAACGTCAACCTCATCATTCACGAAAGCGTTCAGGATAAACAGGTGAACTTCTACGTTGAAAACCTCAATCTCGATGAGCTTCTCGATCTGCTGATCGAAACCAACGGACTGGTGAAGAAGCCTCATAATGACAACACCTTCGTCATTCTGGCAAAGGATAGCGCCAGTGAATTCGGCAAGAAGCAGTATCGCACTTTCAAGCTGATCAATGCCAAACCTGAAGAAGTCGTTAAAATGATCAGCAGCAGCAAATCGCTGGCTGAAAAGCTCGATACGGGAAATTTTTCACTGAACGACAGAATCAACACTCTTTCTGTTTATGACACTGTCGAAAACCTCAATCTGATCGAAAAGATTATCGAAAGTGTTGACGAAAAGGTTAAGCAGGCGGTCATCGAAGTTAAGCTGGTCGAAATAAACCGTACCAGTTTACGTCAGCTTGGTATAAAGCTTGATGGTTACAAGATCAGCGTTGGTGATATCGGTCGTCTGCCAAGCAATTACGCCCTGCCTGCTACCCTTGATTTCCTCGAACAGGAAAGCAAGGCGAAGGTTCTTGCCAGCCCGAAGATCAGAGCTGTGCATGGCAAAAAAGCCTCGATCAATATTGGCGAAGTAATTCCGGTGCCGTATTTCAGATATGAAAACGCCAGTAACAGCTACCTGGGATATACTCCCCAGGTGTATAAAGAATACCGCGATGTTCAGGTTGGTATCAGACTCGAAGTTACCCCCGAAATTACCCGCGACAATGAAATCAGCATGGAACTCAACACCACCGTCGATTCGGTTCTCAATATCAATGATGACGGTCAGATTCATCGCTCAGAAAGAAATACACAGACTTACGTTCGTATCAAGAACGGTGAAACCGTAGTTCTCGGCGGTCTTATCAATCACCAGGGCTCTGAACAGAAGAATTCACCCTCACTTCTCAACAAAGTGCCGTTGCTGAAGACTCTGCTGACTCACAACAACAACAAGACCAACAATTCAGAAATGATTATGCTGGTCACTCCGAGACTCGTTAACGTTGACTATCTCGATGAAGAAGCTCCTTCTCAGGACTCCGTAACCATAGGTCTTAACTGATCTCCTGTCGTTCCTGCTTAGGTGGGAATGTGGCAAATTACTACCGTCCTTCCCGCACTTGTACCCGAAGGGGGAAAGCGGGAATTTGACGAATTACCATCTGTCATTCCCGCGAAGGCGGGAATCTGATATATTAAGTTCTGTAGAGAACTGGAAGAAAGCAGGTTGTTTCGATGAAGCGCAGATTTGCCGGGGGTTTCGCTCTAATTGAATTATTGATAACCCTGCTGATTATTTCTGCCTTGCTGATTTTCGCGATCGAAGAGTATCGTCGCCACATTGCCAGCACCAGAATCACCAGGGCTCGTGCTGATA
>JAKQQP010000313.1 GCA_029564115.1 Candidatus Rifleibacteriota bacterium
TCTGATCTGCTGCTTTTCAAAAGAGGTTAAAATGAATAGTCAAGGCGTTAATATTGGGGTTATCGGTATCGGTCATCTCGGAAAACACCATGCCAGGCTTCTCGCCGAGATCAACGGCGCCCACCTGATCGGAATTTCAGACGTTAATGAAGCTGCCGGCCGTGAAGCTGCAGAAAAATACAATGTTCCTTATTTTAAAGATTACCGCGAACTCGCCTCGGTTGCCTCTGCTGTAACCGTAGTTGTGCCGACCTTTCTGCACCATGAAGTTGCCCGCTTCTTTCTCGAACGCAATATTCATACCTTTATCGAAAAACCGATCACCAAAACGCTGGAAGAAGCCAACGATCTGGTAGCTCTCGCCAGTAAAAAGCAGCTGACCCTTCAGGTTGGCCACGTTGAACGCTTCAACGCCGCGATCATCAAGCTGCAGTCTCTCTGCGAAAGCCCGCGTTTTATCGAATGCCAGCGCATGGGACCGTTCTCCCCGCGCATTCAGGACGTAGGTGTCGTTCAGGATCTGATGATTCACGACATCGATATTGTTCTGTCACTCGTTAAGTCGCCGATAAAACGTGTCGATGCCGTTGGTATTCCGGTACTCACCGAAAACGAAGATATCGCCAATGCCCATATCGTTTTTGAAAACGGTTGTATCGCCAATCTGACCGCTTCACGCATCAGTGACGAAAAAATCCGCAAACTCCGCATTTTCGAAATGGACAAATACTGCTCCCTCGACTATGCCAACCAGGCAATTACACTGCGCCGCAAATCGAATCTCGAAGAAAAAATCATCCAGGAAGAACTCGAAGTGCACAAAGCCGAACCGTTGCGCCTTGAACTCGAGCATTTCATCACCTGTATCAACGAGCGCCGCAAACCCCTGGTTACCATCGAAGACGGTAAAAATGCCCTTGAAGTCGCCCTCGAAATTCTCGAGCAGATCAAGAGCAACCTGCCCGCTTCTCATTAAGCCTTTATGGGTTCTACAAACAGTCTGGGCCGCTTTTTCTTTGAATGGCGCGATAAATTGCCGGTGCCTCTGGCATTGGCAATGTTCACCTGCGCCCGGCCACGGCCGTTGAACTGGCTGTTAGGAATGCCGTTCGTACTGGCCGGCGAAGCTCTACGCGTCTGGGGCCTGATGCATATTGGTCCGACCACCCGCACAAGAGATATCTGTGCTGATGAGCTGGTTACGACCGGCCCTTACAGCTGTTGCCGCAATCCTCTGTATTTTGCCAACCTTCTCAAAATCGTCGGCTTCATGATAATTGCGGGTAATCCGGTCTATGCGGCCTGTGTTCTCGCTTTCTATGCAGTCGAATTTGCAACGATGATCCCTTACGAAGAAAGTTTTCTGGCCGGGAAGTTTCCTGAAGCTCACAAAGCCTATCGTGAAGCGGTACCGGTGTTTCTGCCAAAGACGACCCCCGGCCCGGGTATGGCCGTTGAATCGCGTTTTGAGCTGCGAGATGCTCTTAAGTCAGAAAAGCGCACCTTTGCGTCAACCTCGGCAATACTGCTGGTGCTTACACTCTGCTCTATCTTCCGCCGGGAGAAATGCCCTTGAACAATATCAGACCAGCTGACAGCAACAAGCCTGGCCGGGTTTTCTTTCTGGCTGGCGAACAGAGCGGTGACCTGC
>JAKQQP010000050.1 GCA_029564115.1 Candidatus Rifleibacteriota bacterium
ACAATGGCCCGAATAACGCAAGCTGCTGAAAATGCCGTTACTGGCGAAAAAGTGACGGTTAAAAATGTCGATAAGCAGATGTATGAAACGTTTCAGCCCTGCGGCAAAAGCCTGCACGCCTGGAGAAAACTGAAAAAATGACAAGAATCAGGCCGTTTCATGAATTGAAGTTTCCGGTTTCTGCGGCGCAGCATGCGGTTCTGCAGAACCTGGTTCAGGGTCTGGCGTTGCCTGACAAAAACGGCTGCAACGGTTGTTACGAGGTTTTTTCGCAGTATTACGACAGCCATGATCTCAGGCTTTTTCGCGAAAAGGTTAACGGCGAATACATCAAAACCAAGGTAAGACTGCGGCTTTATCGTGACGAAAACCGTCGCGAATGGCATTCTCCAGGTCTTGAAGTGAAGCAGCGGCGTGGCAATCTGGTGACCAAATTCAGGCTTGATTTTGACAGCAGCCAGAGTAAAGATTTCTTTGCTGAATCTTCGCCAGATATTCGCGGCATGATTTTGACAAACTGCCATGACAACTGCATCAGAGACGCTCTTGCCAATATGCCGCTGGTTCCTGTTATTTCGCTGCATTATACGCGAACAGCCTGGCAATTCTGCGGCATCGACGGCACGCGACTGACTTTCGACACCCGTGTAAACAGTCTGTCTGCCGGTCGCCTGCCAATGTGCTCTCTACCTGAACTGCCTGCCTGCAGCAACTCACCCGGCGGAATTTTTGAAATAAAATCTTATGTTCTGCCGCCTCAGGCGGTAATTGAAAAACTTGTCCAGCTTGGTATCAGCCAACAGAGCTTCTCAAAATACGCCTGGGCTCTGCAGCACAAATCATAAGCTCTTTGGCAAAAAGTTGAAGATAAAAATTGCGAGGCGAGAAGACGGAAGTGCTTTTTTGAAAAAATAATGACTGAATTTTTCAGCGGGCAGAGATGCCGGCGCTCATTTCTCCAAGGCTTTGCAGGGCTTTATGATACTCGCTGTCGGGTTTAAGTTTCGCGAGCGTCTCGGAAAAATCCTTGAAGTTGCGGTCGGTCAGCTGAGCCAGGCCGGTATAATAAATTATTATCTGTTTCTGTTCATCATTGTTGCTGAATTTAAGGGCGTTTGCAAAGGCTTCGACCGCCGGGCGATAGTTGGCGAGATCTGAGTGAACGACGCCGAGCTCATACCAGATGTCGGGGTTCTCCCTGATCAGCAGCAGGCTTTTTGTCAAAACATCTCGGGCATTGGCCAGGTGCCCGATTTTTCGCATTGTCGAAGCGAGCGCCAGAACTGCCTCGTGGTCTGTCGGAGCCAGCAGAATTGTTTTTTCGAGATACCTGATGGCGAGGTCGGTTTTTCCGAGTAAAAAATAGACTTTGGCCATGTTATAGTGAAGATCAGGGTCGTTCGGGTAAGAGCGCAGCTGCTCTTCGAAATAAAGCAGGTCCTGTTGCAGCTGCATGGGCGTCTGCGCAGAAAGGAAACCGGTGCAAAAAATCATGCAAAAAGCGAAAAGCACGAGAACCAGATTGGTTCGCATGCTGATTTTGCCGGTTTCTTTCGTGGCTTTCTGCATGTTTTTAATGATACCACCGAATCTTCTGGCCGAAAACCCTGAGCTGTTGCCAACTGACTATTCGGCAGAACTGGCTGTTGATGAGATTGCGAGTGCAACTCCTTCGGGTACACCGGCCCGTGAAGAAAATGAATTCAAACTCGAAATTACCGGTAACGAAAACCTGCTGCAACACAATTCGTATCTGATATCAAGATCGAGACGGGTGCTGGAACGTGCATTCTCTGTTGATTCCGGCTGGAAAGCGACCAGGCATTCCGGTTCTGATTATTACGTGCTCAGCGCCGGGCAGGGAACATTCTGCTTTCTTGATATCTATCTCGATACCGATGACGGGCTGAATTACGTTAACGACGTTTCTTACCGGGTCAGATACCGCTGGCATTCACGTGGTTCGATGTGGCGGTATATGCTTGGCAGTTCTGCTGAAGACGATCTCCCTCATCGCTGCGAGTATCAGCTGAAAATCTATGGTAAAAAATGGGAAAACGCCTTCAATAACTGTCTTGAGACGAGATTCGAATTTCGCAATGAGTCGTTTCCCTTCAAGGCAGACCGTTCAGCGCCGCCGCGACCCTGGCCTTTCGACCAGTTTGTCAGGCCTGCAATCAACGGCAGGTTCAGAGAATTCTTTGTAAACACCACACATGATTATGCGGTTTTTTTGAAACAGCAGGGGTTAACCGGGCAGGTAAGGCTTAGACCCTCTCTGCTGGTCGTTACCACCCGTCGTCGCATTCACATTGGCCTGAAGAATGAGTTTGGCATCAAGGCGGCAAAGCTTGGGCTGGGTGCCATTGAAAATGCCGATCAGACAATTTTAACGACGATCGACTGTTCAGAAGTCTACGCGCCTGAAGTTCTCAATGTTTATCATACTTCCCGGCACGCTCTTGCCCACAATTCTCTTACACCAAGGTTGCGTCGTCGCCTGAAGGCTTCGATCGTGCCGGTAACCAGCTTTACCGAATATGAATTCGAATTTGAGCGCAACGTAGAATCGGCGCTCAGGCATGAAATTGCCAACGCCCCGGATGCTTATGAAAAGGCTCGACTCGAACAGATCAAGGCTGATTATCTTGCCGATGTGGCTCTGGTGGCCAAGATTCTTTCAACGGCATTGGCAGAGACCGGTCTGAAAATAAACCCGGGCCAGATGAGCAAGTATCGCAAGGCCTGGCAGGCTTTGTACGGCACCAGATAACGCCGGCTTTTTCCCTGTAGTCAGAAAATTCTTGCCATAATCGGGGATGATGGCGTATAAAAGCAGTTGATTTTCTGTCTGCGGGCAGAATTATGTACACCAGTTAAAGGGTTTGCGCGTGAATATTGCCTTTGCGGTCTCTATCCGTAAATGGGGCGGGGTTAAAACCTGGTGCATAGACAATGGGGTTGCCCTGAAAAACGCCGGTCATAGGGTTTTTATCTATGGCCGACCGGGCCCTTTCCCGGAAAAGGCGGCGCAGTTGGGTCTTGAAGCGAGACCTTTCGACTTTGGCCTTGATTTCAGTGTTTTTGCGATTCTTTATTTTATCAGGGAATTTCGGCGCAATAAAATTGATGTCTGCGTCTGCAACGTGGTCAAGGATATGCGCACTGCTGGTATTGCCGCCCGTATTCTCGGGATTCCGATCGTTCAGCATCTTGGTGATGTTGGCGATCTGTGCAATACTTTCAAGGTCAGACTGGCTCAGAGGGTTCTCAGGCCCGCTCTGGTTACCTGCTCGAAATATTGTTACGATGCTCTGTCTGAGAGCGTTCCGATGCTGGCAGAATACCCCTTTCAGTTTATTCACCCTGGTGTAATGCCGGCCTCTGAACCGAAAAAAAGCCTGCATAAGCCTCGTGTGATTATCACCACTTGCCAGCTTAACAAGGCCAAGGGGCATGTCGACCTGTTCAGAGCCCTGGCGATTCTTCGCAGCAATGGGCAGAGCTTCCGCTGCATCGTCGTCGGAACCGGAACTTACGAAAAAGAAGTCAAGCTTTCAGCTGAAGAACTGGGTGTTTTTGACATTGTAGAGTTTACCGGATATGTGCCAAGTGTGGCGGAGCAGCTTGCCCGGGCTGATATCTATGTACTGCCAAGCTATTGTGAAGCTCTCGGAATCGCTCTGGAAGAGGCTATGGCAAGTGGTCTTGTCTGCGTGGCCAGAAAAAATGGCGGTGTGCCCGAAATCTGGCCGCCTTCAGAATCTGATCTGCTGGTTAATAAGGATGACCGGGGAGAAGCTTTTGCGACAGCACTTGGCGGGCTGCTTGGTCTGTCTGATGATGGTCTGCTTGAAAAGGGGCAGGTGTTTTATAACCACGCCAGTCAGGCTTTTCACGCCGAGAAGCAGGCCGAAAAACTCGAAAAATTTATTACCATGGTTGTTGGTCAGAAATAATGGAAAATGAATTGTCTGCCCGGTCAGAAAAGTTTCCAACCCTGGAATTACCGGGTGAAAACCGTTTTCGCGTGCTGTTTTTTCTTCTGACTTCGGTCTTTGCTGCAGAAGGTTTTGACTTTTTCTCATACCCGCTTCTTGCAATTACAGGGATTGCAGCATTGTATTGTTTTTATCAGGAAGGTTTTTTTTCAAGACTGAACCGTTTGCCGTTTTATGTCAGGGCGACTTTGCTTTTATTTGTTTTGACCGCGGTTTCTCCGGGGTTTCCTTTAAAAGATCTGCCTGTTGCTGACAAAATGCTGGCGGCATACCTTTCAGGCTTCGCTGCGGCCTTTTTTATAGCCCGCCAGCTGCATTATGCAATGCTGGCACTACCGGTTTCAATAGTCGTTTCCTGGTTGATATGTGGTTTGTCTGGTTTTTCTGAAGGTTTTTTTCTGGGCGAAAGACTGGTTCTTTTTTCTGGTAATCCAAACAAACTCTCATTTATCACCAGTTTTGCCATAATTATTTCGGTAGTATTCAGGCAGCACCTGCATGGCTACTGGCGACATTTGAATCGTGTTGCGCTTGCTTTATGCATTCTGACAATCATTCTCAGCTCAAGCAGGGCATCGATTCTAGGTCTTGTCGCATGTCTTGCTTTCTGGGTAATTACAATACTGCGCAAGCGGCTTGGAAGAATTGTTCTATTGGTTATGATAGCTTTTATCGGCGGTTTATGGTGTCTGCCCTATTGTGAGGTAGAGCGGATGAAAATGACGACTGACCCAATTCATGATACCGCTTTTCAGAAAAGGCTTTTTATCTGGAGCGTTGCGGTAAAAGGGATTACTGAGTCACCATTGCTTGGAAACTCGATGCGTGGTTTCAGAAATTACTATGCAAAACACATCAAAGACAATGAAGCAGAACTTGTCGGTAAGCCATTCTTCGAAGAAGATATTCTCGATGTCAGTCATCCGCACAACGTTTTTCTGGGGGTTCTTTTCGGATATGGGGCCTTGGGTTCGACGCTGATACTCGTAATATTTTTACCCGCTCTGAAGGTCGCTTACGACAGAAGAGATTACCTTTTTTTCTCGGCCCTGCTGTTCAACCTTGTCAGCGGTCTTTTCGAGTTTTATCTGCACCGGGTTTCGGGAGCACTTTTTATTTTTCTGCCGCTTGGCATAATTCATGGCAGTGAATACCATAAGTTGAGCCAGTCTGATCAAAATGCCCAGCCTGACACTGAAATTGTTGAAAAAAGCCTCTGATTCAGAGACTGGCCATTGACTGAGCTTTTAAATATCAGGTTTAATTGCTATAATGACGCCTGAATAATTTTTGTCAGGCAGAACCTTTGTGACCAAAGAGCTGATTTCACGGTTTTATAGTTCGGATGTCGAAGTGAAGCGGGCAGCGGTGTATCGGGCGCTGTTCGACCGGCGGCACGATCTTCTGCCTGAGCTGAAAAAGGCGATTACCTATGAGCAGAATGAGCAGATGGCGGTGTTCATGATGCAGGTGGTGATGACGCTCGAGGCGTTTCCGCGCGATTATTCGACCGAGAGGCGCATCCTCGAGATTCTGCAGAAAGACGCCGGAGCAGGGGAATTGCAGCCAAGCATGTGGAAATACCTCTGCGGCTATGGAACCAGCGAGATGCTCATTGCCACACTCGGGTCCATGGGAGAGGCCATTCCACCGGATGCGCTAGATTTTATCGATACCTGTATCAACCACCCAGACCCCGAAGTGCGGGCCATGGCCTGCGAAAAAGCTATTAAAAGCGGGCGACCGACGCATTTTGCCTATGTGCTTACCCTGATTACCGACCCTGATCCGATGGTGGCGGAAACAGCCTTCAGTGTCATTCACAGCATGCCGGTCAACGAGCTGGCGATTGTTCTCGACTATG
>JAKQQP010000351.1 GCA_029564115.1 Candidatus Rifleibacteriota bacterium
TGGTGGTTAAGTTATTCAAGCCGGTTCAGGTTTCCGAACTACAATTCAGCAGCAGATAGTTTAAGATCAGATTTTCTCGAACTGCTGATTTACATTTTTGCAAAAACCACCAGAAACCTTCTTGTGAACAGCATATATCAGAACTACCATGAAAACACAAAGGAATTGAGTTTCATTAAAGGGTGTCTTAATATCGGCAATTACATCAGGTCGAACCTTTCTACTGGCCGTTGGCACAAATTAAACTGTGACTTTGAACTCTTCGATATCGATAACGACTTCAATAGAATCATCAAATATGTTGCCAGGCTGCTTCTCAATGTAAGCAGCAATCAGCAAAGCAAACGTTTCCTGCGCGAAATAATTTTCCTGTTCGATGAGGTTGCCGATATCAACGTGACAGCACGCGAATGTGCAGTTGTGAGGCTAAACCCAGTGTTTGCCGATTTTGAAGTAGTTAGAGACTATTGCTATTTGTTTCTGTCAAACAGCGTTTCATTCACTTATAAGGACACACTCAAGGTTTTCGCTTTTCTTTTGCCAATGGAACGGGTGTTTGAAGACTTTATAAGCGGGTTCATACGCAGGGAACTGCCTGAGTTTGGTGTTACAGCTCAATCCAGGTCTCAATATCTCGACACGGAAAATAGGTTTCTTTTGAAGCCAGACCTGGTAATTGAAACCGGTAAGAGAGCATTGCTGGCCGACACCAAATATAAGTTGGTTTATGACGCCGGTAATGATAAGCCAAGTAGTATTGGTCAGAGCGATTTATATCAGATGATAGCCTATTCAATAAGGTTTGGCATTAACAAAGGCCTGCTGTTATACCCTGAAATAATGGGTATGAAAAGCATGCCACCCGAGGAAATTTGTATTAATGATGAGTTGGCTGGTCAGATGATTAAAATTTCTGCTTATCAGCTTCCAATAATAAACCAGGCTTTGATGCGACAAAGCGACTGTAATATCGCCGACATCGACCAGACTTTCGCCATTACCAGAAGCGAGTTGCAGCAAAAGCTAAGAGCAATATTTCTGAAATATGAGTAAACCGCACCTGTTGAAATATGCTGTTTGGTAAGTAAGCGCAAATTTAAACACCTTTTGAAAAATCAGGTGTGAGCAATGCCGGCACTGAATGGTTGAAAAAATTGTGAGTGCTCACGTGGTAGCACCCACACATGACCAGACTCGCCTATGAGACAGCCCTTTTTTTTACCCGGTTGGCCGAGAATCCTCAGCTCTGATCAGACAACACAACTGCCTGCAGCATACGGGCAAAATCAGCCGAAGCAATACGATGGTTCTCGCAGGCTACCCGGTGCAGACGGTCGGCCAGCTCAGCCCGGCGGCCAGCCATGAGATTGAGCTTTTCATCGAGAAGACTTCGAACCGCCTCTGAAGGCTGGCAGCAGAGCTGCCAGCGGCAGGCCGCGGCAAAAGCCGAAACTTTTGGATCATAAGCGATTCCGAGCCATGGTATCGAAAGACTGGTGGCAACGATACAGGCATGCAACCGCATTGTAACGACCAGATCGAACTGCGCAAAAACTTCAGCAGGGTTCTCTGCGAGAAGAACTTCGCCCTGCCAGCCGGCACGGCGCCAGACAGATTCATCTTCGCCAGGCTGAAACGCAACTGGCACCAGAACAAGGTTTTCGATATCTTCATTCATCCTGATCAGATCGGCTGCAATTCGATCTGCGTCATGATTTGAAGATCGCAATATTGCACCCAGACGCAAAGAATCTTTCGTTCTGACGTGACCTGTCGCTCCGCCGCCACTGAGAAAAACAAGATCGGTGGCAACGTTTGCGGCACTCGAACCGGCTGTTTCGGCAAAAACTGCGCCTGATCCTTCATCTCTGAAACTCAGGTAATCTGCAGCTTTCAGTTCATATGTCAGCCAGCGTCGCAAAAGAGAAGAAGGCGCCAGAGAGCCGAATGGGCCAAGTCCCTGGGCAGGAAGCAGAACTTTGGCACCGGCAAGGCGGGCAAATGAAGTCAGCAGCAAATAATAAACCAGGCTCAGTCTGCTGGTTGCCGCCTGATAAATGCCTCCCCCCGGAATGACAAAAAGCTCGCAGCTGCTGATTTCTTCGATAAGCTGCAGAATATTGCCGCGTTTCACCACCCGGCAAGGCGCTTCAAGAGGTGGCATTGCCGAACCGCCGAGCACCACGACAGCATAATCCCTGCGTGCTTCCAGGAAGTTTTCGACAAAAGTCTGGCGCAACAACTCGTCGCCGGCATTGCCAAAACCAAAGTAGCCGGCAAGAAATACCTTTTTTTCTTTGCCGGCGCTCAGCAGAAGGAGGGCATTCAGAGTAGCGACAACCGCGAGAACACCCAGCCCCAGCAATACACCCAGCCACAGACCGTTGAAGATCCTCAGGAGGCTGAGCGTCAAAGGGGTATGAAAGTGACACAGCGAATTGACGGCAGAAACCTGCCCCATCTGCATAAAAATGGCCAGAAGTGGCAAAATGGTAAAATTTCGACGCAAAAAGAAGAAGATGAAAAGAAGCCCGGCCGGGTAGCCAACGAGAAATTCTTTATTTCTGGGGCGGGCAACCAGAGTATTTTCGAGAAAGGTTCTGAAAGCGTCTTCAATTTCTGAGGGTTTCAAAAACGTCACGTTTCCGGAGCGAAGTACATAAAGAGCCACGCTGGCAGCAGTAACTGCGAGCAGAATTCCGCCAATCGGTGTTACCGGCTTGTGCAAAAGCCCCAGAATACCACGACCGTAACATTTCAAAGCCCAGACACCCGTTATCAGCAAAGGCAAAACGAACGCCAGCTTGATTCCTCTAAACTGCTCGAATTTGAGCAGATACTCTATCTCTGAATACAGGCCGGCAATGAGCAAACCACCAAAAACCGAAGGCAAAACCATTCTGGCAAAAAAACCGGGAATTCTGCGAAAAAAACCGGTATCGGTGTCTGCGGTCAGGCGGCGCATCGCCAGAACAACCCCGATGCTCGAGAAAGAAACGGCACCTGCCAAGCCGGAAATCGCGATGAACCCCTGTCTGGACATAAACACAAAGCTGACGAGACAGGCAGCGATAAAAATCAGGCACCAGTCGGCGCTGATGTTTTCCCAGAAGGTCAGGCGCAGAAGAATCAGCAGACCGATGAGTAAAGCCAGACCGATGGCCAGAACTTCGTAACCGGTCATGCGCCCGACGAGATGCCTCGGTTCATACATTCTTTCGGCTGGTGTGGAGGCGATACGAAAGCCGGCTGAAGCCAGTTCATTAACGGTTCGACTCAGATAATTCAGATTAAAGGTGGCCAGATTCTCGATAAACTTCTTGTCATCCTGAAAGAAACACCTTATATAAAGCATCTTCAGACTTCGATCCTTAACCGCCCTCACCCAGCGTGCTACTGAACGTCTGACGTTGTAGACCTGTTCGAGTTCTTTGCGACTGATGCTGTGAACTCTGACAAAGGGGCGACTGGTGGCCAGACCCTTCAGATAGCTTTCGATACCGTCCTGGGTATTGAATTCAACCCAGCCGATTCGATAAGAACGGTCTTTGAACAGTTGCACAATTTTATTGAGTTCGCCACGAGAACCGAGCATCTCTTCTTCAGCAAACAACAGAGCTGACACGCTGGCCGGTGAAGGAATAGAATTGATGATGCGGGTCGCAGCGTCTGCCGTCAGGCCAGGGTAGTTGAATACCCTGACGACAAGCCCTAAGCCCGCATCGTCAGCCATTTTAAAATACTCTGACGAAAAACCCAGCCCGACTCTCTCACGAAACCCTTTACTTGACTTGTTTATCAGCAGAAGGTTGCGGTGAATACGCAAAAGCCGGTCGGTCGGAATTTTCCACGAGAGCGTCTGTTCGATGCGGTCGAGAAGGGCGGTATTATCGCTGTGAACCCACAGAGCGCCCACAGTACTCACCCCTGCCGGCGGGTCCATTTCCAGGGTTTCTTCGAGTGAGAGTTTGCGAATTTCTTTGCTGTTGAGAACAGTGATCTTACCCTCAGATTCAAGGGAAGCCAGTGTGTCTTCAGAGACAGCCACAGAGCTGGCGCCATTTTTACGGAGCGCGGCAAAAAGTTCCTGGAGCGACCAGCCTTCTTCACGTGCCAGTTGCCTGATTTCTTCAAAATCAACCACTGTCTCGACGAAAACATTGCGCTGCTCGGCAATGTGCCTGAAAACCAGGCGCCATGAAGCAACCAGCAACCCTGGTACTACCAGCGGCAGAACGATGAGCCAGAAAACCGGCAGACGTTTGAGAAAATTCATGGCTTCAGGGCTTCTGCTCTTCGTTCAAAAACGATGCTAACAACATGGTCAGCTTGCGTGTTCTGAAAACGATTCCGGCCGATTCAGGAACAATTATCAGATGGTTATGCGGCAGATCGATATTACCCGAAAGCTCGCGGCCGGCAGTCAGGTCGATTACGCTTTTCCCCGACGAGGCTTCGAGACGAAGCTGCCCTGATCTTACGACGATCATCGTGCCGACATCAGGCTGCAGAACAGTGTTTGCCGGCAAAGCAACCGACCTGAAGCGCAGAAAATGATCGACGTAACTTTTAGAAACGAGCGGGTCGGCAGCGGTGCCGGGGTTTTGTGCCATGAGCCCGGTAACAGCAACGCCAGCCATGCTTAATATAAAAATAAAAGACACGATGGTCTTCTTCTTCAGTGCAGTTCCCATAGAATCTCCCTCCGGGCAAACAATTGCCAAATCGTACCACAGCGGGCTGTAAATGTAAAACCACAGAATTCTTGTATGTTTTTCGCGGTTTTATTACAATACAGCCCTAACGCACAGCGGAGGGAAAGAATGCTCATTAACGAAATCGAAATTGCCGGTTCATCAATATCACTTAAGTGCTGGGCCATGAAAATCGATGATGTCGACGCCACCTTCGACAACATCATGAAAAAGGGCGACATGTTCAGCATTGACAGCGAACTTCCCGGGTTTCACGACTGCGACTGTGAAAGCTCGGTAATTCGCGGATTTTACTCGGTGATAATACCTTTTGAAATTGAACATCTGGTCGAAGGTATCACGACGAAAACTCTGTTCAAGCGCATTGAAAGCTGTGAGTTCATCATTACCGGCAAAATGATTCTGACTTTTGGCAAATCAGGGCCGATGAAACTGTTCGGAACTTCTCTGGCCGCCATAACCGGGGAACATGTCGATCTCATCGAATTCGAATTTCAGCAGCTGAACCAGCTTCAGGAACGCATGACCAATATAAAGTCGATAGTCGTGACCAACCCCAAAGAAAAAGAGATCAGACGTGCCAGACTGGCCGGGCACATGGAAAACTACACGGAATACAACATTATCGACCCCAGAAATCACGGTATAGAAAGCATATCAGGGCTGATAGATACGCCGCTTGGGCCAATGACCGTCACTGTAGGCAAAAAAGGCAGCATCAGGCTTACGGTCAAAAAAGGTCTGATCATGACTACAGAATGCCTAGAATGGATTCTGGAGCTAATCGTCAGCGAAAATGCCCCGCAACCTTCAAAGGCTCCGCAATCGGTTTTTTAACGGGTCGACGGTCTGGCAACCTTCAGGCGGCAGCCTCGGGCATGATATCACGGGAACGCGCCAGCTTTGAATGATAGATAAAAACCCGCTCGCCGACAACGATGCTGTCGCCATCAACCAGAACACGATAGCGAAATCGCGCATGGTTCACTCTGAGGCTCAGGTCTTCGTCCTGGGCCTCTATTGTATGCAGCCCGTCTTTTTCGGTGATGATAAAGAGCGTTTCGGGGCCTTCAGGCAGGCTTAGATCGCAGTCATCGGTGCTGCCGGCGATAAATTCGGAGGCATCGATATAATACCGGAAAAAGACAAAATGGCCGGGATATTCATCGAGCCAGCTCTCTTTTAGCAGCTCCCAGGCAATCGCGAAGCCCGAACCGGTCACCCCGCCAAGCAATAAAAACGACATGACGGCATGACCGTCACTGAGAAATATTCTGTCAACAAAAGCGCCGGCAATCATCAAGGCCGGAGTCAGACCCATCATGCTGCGACACATTATTTTAAGGCTGTTGTGCAGAATGCCGAAGCACCCGGAAAGGCACACTGAAAGAAACAGCCACCAGAAAAACCGCAAAACGCCTGTCGGAACCAGAGAATTTGAGAGAATAAAGTTTGCAGTCATGACGAAAATTACCCCGCCCAGCATGGTTACCGAAAGGCCGACCGAGGTCGATGATATCCAGCAGGTCAGAGCTTTTGTCAGTCGTCGCTCTGCAATCAAAACCGGCAATGAAGAGGCGAGGCCGGCAAAAAGACCGCAAAAAACGCCAACGTTCAGCAGCCCACCCTGAAAATTTTCAATCAGGTTCCAGGGATTACCGGCTGGAGAAATCAGCCAGGTAAAAAAGCCGGCCAAAACGCCGGAAAACAACATTTCAAGGTAAAAAAGCCAGTTCAAATCTATCGCTCAACTGTGAAAGCAAAATAAAACAGCGGCAGGACAAGATAAACTCGACCCGCCGCCGTTATTGTAGCAGTTATTCTATTGTTTCCACAAGGGTCAGCTGGCTGACAAAATAGATGCCATAACCCTCGATTATTTCATCAGGAGTGATGGTCAGATTTTCGTCTTCGAGATAGCGCTTGCGGTCACGAATGATGTTGAGAAGATCGCGCGGGTGAACGGCTCTTAACCCGCGTTTGTCACGCTTATAAAGCTCAAGGACCTGATCGATATTGGCCTGATCGAACTTCAGCCCAAGCTTTTCAGACACTGATTTCCAGATTTCGGTGAATTCGGCAACGTTCGGGTTGCGAACGTTGATTTTATAAGGCAGACGGCGCAGAAAAGCGTCGTCGACAATTTTCATCGGGTCGAGGTTCGTACTGAACAGAACGATTTCGTCAGTCGGGACCTCCATGCGCTGACCGCCAAGAACAAGGTAATCGACCTTGTTTTCGAGCGGAATGATGAAGCGGTTGAAGATCTCTTCGACCTCGCAGCGCTGACGACCAAGGTCGTCTATCAACAATACCCCGCCAGTAGCTTTTACCTGCGGTGGAGCGTCGAAACAGCCAAATTTATTGTTGTATTTAACCTCAAGATCTTCGAGCGTCAGTTCGCCGCCGGCGGTGATAAGAGGCGGGGCGACCACTACCCAGCGCTCGTCGAGGCCTTCCATGTCGAAGTTTTCTATGGGCTGATGGCAACTCGGGTCAAAAACTCGAACCAGCTGATTGCTGACTTCTACAGCATATGGCACCAGCATCGGAGGCAGAAGTTTAACGACTGAGCTGCACAGAAAAGTCTTACCGTTTCCGGGGAACCCGTATACGAAGGCGGGTTTTCTTGCGCAGACGGCCTGCCCGATCTGAAACAGCACATCCTTGTAGCCAAGGTGGTGTGAGAACTTCTCTTCCATGAGCTTTCTGTTGATCGAGAAGCTTTTTTTGCCTTCTTCGAGAACTTTGCGGGTGACGCGAATGTATTCGTCGAAGCTCACCGGCACCGGCCCGAGGTATTTATCGCGGTCAAGAATATTTTTAGCCCGTTCAGTGCCTTTGGGGTAGAGACCATATTGATAATCGGAGCCCATACCAGTGCCGCCAACCATGCCGACAATTTCGTTCTTTTTCAGATCGTTGATGATCTGCTGAACGATCTCTGTGTCGATTTTGAGTATTTTAGCAAGCTTGCGTGGCACTTCTTTGCCATGAACATACAATTCTTTGATTATCTGACTGGTAATGATCTCAGGGTCGACCTTGAGATCAAAAAGCGTCTTGGCCTGAGCCGGAATAATTGTTCGAAGATCCAGAGCCATGATTTTCCTCCGTTTTATCTTTGTCTGAAAGAGCGAATGGCGACCGGCATAAAAAAATAAAATTCGCTCCCTCGGAATGGTATAACAGTTTTAGCCATCACATTCAACCCCGCGTGCGGGGTTGTAAAGTTTCTGATTCTGATTATAATACAACCGATGAAAAACTTTACTCTGAGCTCTATCGTCCTTCTTGCCGGCAACTCAAGACGAATGGGGCGGCCAAAACAGCACAGCATGCTTGCCGGGCAAACGTTTCTGCAGCATATTATTGGCAAATTGCAGAGTCAGGCGAAGTTTTTAGAACAGATGGTATTTGTCGGGCAGGCTAGTGATCTTAGCGGTCAGGAGGCCGCCAGGCAATGCGGCGGCCTATGGGTAAACAACCCGCAACCGGAAGACGGGCCTCTTAGCTCAATACGATTGGCGCTAAAGAAGATTCCAGCTAGCTCGGCAGTGCTTCTGTGGCCCATAGACCACCCGATGGTCATGAGAAGCACTCTCATCTCGTTGATACAAAACTGGCAGATGCAGCCTGAGCTCATCACAATTCCTTCAGACGGGCAAAAGCGGGGGCACCCGGCGATTTTTCCGGGCTGGTGCCAGCCTCTTTTTTTTGAAATAGACCTGCAGCAGGGTGCCAGAAAGATTCTGCAGCTGCACCCAGAACGTATAAATCACGTAATCACTGATGACACCTGGATAACCAGAAATCTGAACACGCCAGAACTGCTTTTTGAAGCCGAGCGGTGGCTACAAAAAAACCTTACTGAGACTCGACAATCATCAGAGTGATGTCATCGGGAGGGCGAGTGTCTCCAAGCCATTGCCTGAAGCCCTCCACCACATCATGCACCGCCTGTTCGACCGGTTTTTCTCTTGTTTGCCGCAGAAGCTCGTACAGGCGGCCTTCGCCAAAAAATTCTTTACTGCCATTTCGCCGGGCCTCGGTTATGCCGTCTGAATAGAATATGAGACGGTCGCCAGGCTGAAGATGCAATGAAAATTGTTCGTAATTGAACTGCTCAGAAAGCCCCACCGGGAAATTGCCCTCCGAATGTATCACGAGCGAACCGTCGCTCTTTTGCAGCAACAAAGGAGTGTGCCCGGCACGGCAGAAGGTCAGAATACGCTTTTTCACATCGAAAAGCGCATAAATCATGGTGAAATATTGAAAGTTATTTTTATGCAGCATAAACTCCGCATTCAATTCATCGGCCACCGCCGAAGGAGCGCGGGGCGAACCGTCTGGCAGACGAAGAATACTGTTGGACCTCTCCCAGGCTGACAGCATGCGGTGAACCGAAACTGCGAGCATCGCCGACTGAATGCCGTGACCGGAAACATCTAGAATGAACATTGCCGCCAGTTCTTCGCCCAAAGAAACAATATTGAGAAGGTCGCCACCGATATTTTCGCAGGGTTCATAAAACCATGAAAAGTTCACACCCGGCACATGCACCCGCTTGTCGGGCAACAGGCTGCGCTGCATGTTCCCTGCCGCTTCAAGATCTTCGTGAAGTCGTTCAAGAATGTGGCTCAACTCGCGGTTTTTATCTTCGAGCTGACTTGCCAGGCGTTCAAGTTCAACTTCGTGAAATTTGCGGTGATCCGTTTCTGATTTAAGGCGCAACATCGATCTGATACGTGCCAGCAGTTCGAGTTCATTGATCGGCTTGGTCAGATAGTCGACGGCGCCAGCTTCAAAGGCTTCGACAAGATCTTCTGTTTCAGAGCGGGCGCTGACGACCAGAATGGGGATATCCTGGTATTCGGAGTGACTGCGAATCTCACGAATTGCCTCGATGCCGGTAACTTCGGGCATCATGATGTCCATGAGAATAAGATCAATTTCCGAGCGCTTGTTTGAAGGGGTTATACCTATGTATTCATAGGCTTCTGCCGCCGAAGATGCCAGATATATCCGACTGAAGCCCTCTGTTTCGAGAATGGCCTCGAGAAGCATCAGGTTATCGGGAGCATCATCGACAACCAGAATACTCATTTTTTTTTCGAGATGGTGTGTCAAGGAGTGCCTCCCGTCGTGGGCGGAAAAATTATGCTGAAGCAGGAACCCGTGCCAGGCGTACTGATTACCTCAATTTTCAGAGAAAGAAGATCGGCAAAAGACCTGGCGATCGCCAGCCCAAGACCTGCGCCGCCGTATTTTCTGGCGAAGCGGTTGTCGGCCTGTTGAAATGCTTCAAAGATAAGGTCGAGGTCAGCCGGTTCGATGCCGGGACCGAAGTCTTTGATGTTGATACGACTGGGGCGCAAATCAGCCCCGGCAAGCAATTCGACGACAACGGGTTTGCCTTCTGAGAATTTAACGGCGTTATCGAGGAGATTTTGTATGATCTGCCGCAGTTTTACCGGGTCGGATTTTATGGGCAGACAGCCAGGCGCAATACTCAGCTCGACATTCGCCCGCTTTTCTTCGATGAGCACCTGCATTAAATCTATGATTTCAGCAAGAAGCTCGGCCAGGTTTATCTCTGTAGACTCTATACCGATCTGATGGTTTTCACTTCTGGAGAAATCAAGAATATCGTTGATGAGCTTCAACAGTGTTTCGCCGTTTCTGGTGATGCGGTCGAGATAAAGCATTTCGCGTTCAGAAAATCTGTTTTCGAGATTTTTCTGCAAATGCCTTGAAAAACCGATAATTGAATTGAGCGGAGTTCTGAGTTCATGGCTCATCTTGGCAATAAAAAAGCTTTTAGCGCGACTGGAGCGTTCAGCTTCGGCCTTGGCCTGCTGCAATTCTTCAAGAATCTGCTTTTGTTCGGTTATGTCACGGCTGACGGCGTAGATAGCCTGATTTTCACGATCTACAGAGCTGTTCCAGAGCATCCAGCGCCAGGCTCCGTCTTTCTGGCGCAGACGCATCACTCTGCCAAAAACATTTCTACCACCGACTATCTCGGGGAGAATGCTGTGGTTTGCCGCAAGATCATCGGGGTGTATTATTTCGGCAAAAGGCTTACCATGCAATTCATCGGGAGCATAACCCATGACATCCTGCCATTGGGGGTTCACCCTTTTAAATACTCCGTCAAAGCCCAGAATGCAAAAGAGATCGAGCGACATTTGAAAAAAGCTGTTGCGTTCGCTGATCAGTTTGCGACTTTCTGACATATCCCTGATGAAGGCGGTGAACAAGTGGCCGGTCTCAAGCTTCACTTCACCCACAGCGAGCTCGATCGGAAAATTGCGGCCATCTTTTCGCTGTGCCTCGATTTCGTAGCGGGTGCCGAGAATGTGCGGGATTCCGGTGGAGAGATAACGCTGAATATAGCCATTGTGCCGCGAACGGTGAGGTTCTGGCATCAGCATGGAAACATTCTGGCCCAGAGCCTCTGAACGGGAGAACCCGAACAGGTTTTCGGCAGCTCGGTTAAACCCTTGAATTATGCCACGGCCGTTTATTATTACAATGCCGTCGACGGCAAGGTCGACCACGGTCGCCAGCGTTGTTTCGCTGATCAAAAGGCTTTTCTGAGTGCTCCGCAACAGATCGGCAACGCATGGTTCTTTGTCGTCGGCCGCGCTGCAGAAATTTTCGCAGACCACCTCTACAAAACTCTGACCACCGAGACTGACACAGGAAAAAGTAAACCTGCCCAGAACCTTGCCCCGGGCAGCATGTGACAGCTGCAGAATGCGATCTATTCTGGTAATATTGCTGCGTCTGAGTTCATCCAGTTCCTTGGCAAACCCTGCAATCTGCAGATCTTCATGAATATCGAAAAGGCAAAAAGAAGAACCGGCTTCAAGAGCAAAGCAGGCCATGGCTTCTTTGTCTGCATACTGCATTTTAAAGTCTGCAGCAGAAAAAATGAACAGCACCTTATCGCCTCCGTGAGCCGGTGGTTAAGATTACAGAATACTATACCACGAGCTGTGGTTGTGATATCATAACAAAAATTACCCTATTACAATATTTCTATCTGGAGAACGCAAAATGAATATGTTGTCCCCCAATCCCGGTCTCGCCCCATCGGGTATCAAACCCACAACTCCGACATCTCCAGGTTCCGCCCGTCAGGAAGTTACTCCCCCCAAATGCTTTGGCACAGACTATTTCGGCAAATGGAACGCTTCAGGCATGACGTTTGACTCGATGAAGATCGATCACCTGGACTACCAGCAGAAATGCGCAAACTGCTACCTTTTCGAACAATGTTACCGGGTCAATCATATCCGGTTGTTGCGCATCAAAAAATAATCACTGAAGGCCAAGGAAGGAATAAACAATGAGAGCTTACGATATCATCAAGAAAAAAAGAGACGGAAACAAACTGACTCAGTCAGAAATAAGCTCGATCATCAGCGGTTTTGTCGACAACACCGTTCCTGATTATCAGATGGCGGCATTTCTCATGGCCGTTTACTTCAAAGGAATGGACGAAGAAGAAACCTACTGGCTCACAGATTGTATGCGAACCAGCGGCGACGTTATAGACCTCGAAGGTATCGAAGGCTTTACCGTAGATAAACATTCAACCGGCGGCGTAGGCGACAAGACCAGCCTCGTCCTGGGCCCGGTTCTTGCCGCTCTCGGCCTCAAAGTTGCCAAGATGTCAGGCAGAGGGCTTGGTCATACAGGCGGCACCATCGACAAGCTCGAAGCAATCAAGGGCTTTTCCTGCGAATTATCGACTCCTGATTTTATCAAGGCCGTAAACACCACCGGCGTGGTAATTGTTGGCCAGACCGGCAATCTCGTCCCGGCTGACAAAAAAATCTATGCCCTGCGTGATGTTACCGCCACAGTTGACTCTATACCTCTCATCGCAGCTTCGATCATGTCTAAAAAGCTTGCAGTAGCCAACAAGGGGCTGGTACTTGACGTCAAAGTCGGCAGCGGCGCCTTCATGAAAAATCTCGACGATGCCCGTGAGCTGGCCAGACTTATGGTAAAAATAGGCAAACAGGCTGGGCGCAAAGTTACGGCTGTGCTTTCCAACATGGACGAACCTCTCGGAGAAATGATCGGCAATTCAGTCGAAGTCATCGAGGCCATCGACACATTGCGCAACAAAGGCCCTGAAAGCTTCACAACTCTCATCAAGGCTCTGGCAGCGCAAGCTCTTGCTCTGGCCTCCAACCTCAGTCATGAAGCAGCCGAAGCAAAAGTAGTCGAAGTTTTGCAAAATGGCAGCGCCTACAAAAAATTCCTTGAAATGGTAAAAATTCAGGGCGGCGACGTCTCGATGATCGAAGACTACAGCAAGCTCCCGGCCGCAGAAAAAACCGTCGAACTGAAGGCCGACAAAGCAGGCTTCATCAGCCAGATTCATTGTGAAGAAATCGGGCTGGCGGCCATGATGCTCGGCGCCGGGCGTGAAACCAAAGATTCAGTTATCGACATGGGTGTGGGCCTGAAGCTCGTCAGACACGTAGGTGACGCAATCAAAGTCGGAGACGTTATTGCCGAACTCTATGTAAACCCTGGCCGCGACAACAACAAAGCCATAGAACGTCTGCGTGCCGCAATAAGCATTGCACCAGACAAGATAACTCCCCAGAAACTTATTCTCGACATAATTTCGTGAGTATCATCGATGCAAGGTTACACCAGTAACGCCGCGTTGCGGCTCGCTTTCGAAGAAAGCGAGGCCGCAACGCTATCAAAGCACGCCTGCCTGGCAAAAGAAAGCCGTGGCAGAGAGTTTCCCGAACAGGACTGCTTTATTCGCACCTGTTTTCAGCGTGATGTTGACCGCATAATTCACAGTGAATCTTTTCGCCGACTGAAGCATAAAACCCAGGTATTTCTGTCGCCGACCAACGACCATTTTCGCACCAGGCTCACCCATACTCTCGAAGTGGTCTGCACTGCACGCTGCATATCGAGATGTCTGGGTCTGAATGAAGATCTCACAGAAGCAATCGCTCTCGGGCACGACCTAGGGCATACTCCATTCGGGCACAGCGGGGAAGAAATACTCAACGAAATCAGCGAGACGGGCTTTCATCACGCTTCTCACAGCGTCAGAGTCGTAACCAGGCTCGAAAAGGGCGGCGAAGGCCTGAACCTGACCAAAGAGGTCATTGACGGCATTTTGAAACACAGCAAAGGCAAACACGGTTCGGCCACTATTTCAGAGCAATCGAGCCTGCCCCTCACGGTAGAAGCTCAGGTAGTCAGAATTGCCGATCTTGTTGCCTATATCAACCACGACATAGATGACGCGGTAAGAGCCGGGATCATCACCACAGGCGATCTGCCACAAAAGGCCCATAAACTGCTTGGGGAGCGGCACTCGGTCAGAATACACACAATGGTCAGAGACATCATCGACAACAGCATGGGCAGTGATCTGATAAAAATGAGCCCTGAAATAGAAGAAGCTACCGCTGCAATGAAGCGCTTCCTTTATAATGACGTTTATACCAGACCCGAGATAGACGTTGCGGTGCAAAGATCCAAAAATCTGCTGCGGCAGATTGCTGAATGGTATACCGGTCACCCCGACGAACTCATGAAGCATATAAAATACCCGATACCAGAAGGCCAGAGCCTCAACCGAACCCTGGTCGATTATCTGGCAAGCATGACCGATGACTTTGCCCTGCGACGATTTCAGGAAATTTTTGTTCCTCACTACGCATTTCCCGATAGTAAACCGAGGAAAACGGAGACGAAGAACCAGTAATGCTTTCGATCAGCAAAAAGATTTTTTCAGGTTTTGGCTTCGTATTGATTGTCTGCATCGGAGTTTCGGCTCTGGCAGGCTACAATCTGCTCAAACTGCGAGATATCATCGACTATATGAAGGGCAATTACACGACTGCCATGCTCAACGCCCAGGAGCTCATGGCAAACGTTCACCTCAGCGCCACTTCAATAACAGAACTGGTCAGGTCACTTCGCAACCGCGACGAGTCAATCGCCCTTTATAACTCTGCCAAAGACAGTGCTTTTACAAGACTTGACGCCATTGACGTCAATCTGAGAGACCCATTTCTAAAAAATGCTCCAAATGTCATTGCCTTCAAGCAGACAACCGAATCAAATCTGATTGAACTCTTCGATCTGGGCGACAACTATCTGAACCTGCCCACAGATACAGAATTGAGTAACGCCAGCGTAACCGAGCTTCTCACCGCAGTACGCGACAAAGAAATCGAGCTTACCTCAAAATGTCGCAGCCTGTGTGAAGCTTTATCAAGCTATTCAAGACTGATGACACAACGCGGCGTCGATTCAATGTTTGAAATAATGGGTTATATAGTTAAGTTTCTGCCGATTATTCTCCTCGTGTTCGGCATTGGCTTCACCATGTTCATTTCAAACGGCATCTCACGCCCTCTCGAAAGAATCGTCAGCTCGATGTCGGAAGCCGAAAAAGGCCATCTCAATACCCGTCTGACCTTCGAATCACACGACGAATTTCAGAGAGTCGCAGAAAGCTTCAACCGCATGCTCGAGGGCATCTGCCAGATGATCTCCAAAGTTCTGGAAACCAGCGACGATCTGGCAACCAGCTCTCAGCAGCTCAGCTCAGCTTCGGTTGAATCGGCTGCCACCCTGCTCGATATCTCCAAAAACGTCAACGGCATCAATCAATCGTCTCTTGAAGTCTCCAACAACCTCGAAAAAACGACCTCTTCGGTCGAGAGCTTCTCAGAGTCTGCGCAGAAGGTGGCCGACCTGGCGGCGACGGCTGTTCAAGCCGTCAGCGTAACTACTCAGGCGGCAGACAAAGGTGGCAAAACGGTAAAAAAATCGGTCGAAATGATAGGCAAAATCAAAGAATCCGTTGACATAGCCACTCAGGTCATTCTCGACCTCAACTCTGCCTCTCTGCAGATCAGTGAAATCGTCAACACCATCACCGCAATCGCCAGTCAGACAAATCTGTTGGCCTTGAATGCCGCCATTGAAGCAGCCAGAGCCGGCGAACAGGGAAAGGGCTTCACGGTGGTCGCCGGCGAAGTCAGAAAACTGGCCGAAGAATCTGCCGAAGCAGCTGAAGCTATCGGAACCCGTATCGAAAACATTCTTACCAAGACCCAGAACGCCGTCGACTCGATGACACTCGGCCGCGGGCGCGTCGATGATGGCATACGAATTATTCGTGAGGTTTCGACCAGTCTCGACAACATCATCGACAACGTCAACGACGTCAACAGAAAAATCACCGAAATCAGCTCTATTTCGAGCGAGCAATCAGCCAACTCGCTGACCATGACCCGCACCATCGAAGATATCACCAGCCTGACCAAGATCACTTCCGAGCGGCTGGGTATCGTGGCCACATCGGTTGAACAGCAGACAACCACTGTTTCTCAGGTTTCAAGCTCGACAGAAGATCTGGCTACGCTTGCCGATGAATTGCACCTTCTGGTTTCAAGGTTCACTATCAAAAAATAGTCTGAAACTCTCGAATGGTTGTTACCTGTAGCCTGCCAGACGCATGATTACCGGCATGAATACAGCCCAGAACACAGCACTGCCCACGGCAATCAGCAGACGCTTCTGGACGCTGGGCGAGCGCGACGAGCAGATGGCAAAATAGTATACAGCCAGAGCCAGCAACAGGCTGAATAAAAAAGCGGCTCCGTCAAAGCCCCGACCGTAAGCCAGCCACAGAAAAAGGCAGTTGACGGCCGAAGAGAACAATAAAACATCACAAAGCATAATTACCCAGCCAGACAACCATCGGCCCCATTCACCGGCAGGCGCAACAGTCGCCGCTGCAACTATCTTTTCACAGGTTTGCATAGAATTGTTTTCAGTCATGATGGGCCATTGTAGCGCAACCTTTGTGGCAATTCAACAGTAAAAATATCGCCGGCATTTGAAATATAAAAGGGCTTGCGCTATAATTCGTGAAACTATATACCCCAGGCTAACAACATGACCAATCTGAACAACGTTTATGCCCAGCGACACTACGAATCAGCACTTGATTATTTCGAACAAGGGCAGTTCGACAAGGCTCTGCAACAAATCGACAAGGCCATTCAACAATCCCCTGAAAACCCGGATCTTTACGCAACCAGGGGCATTTTTCTGCACCGCATGAACAACGTGGTGCATGCCGTAGAGGCCTATCAGGCAGCCCTGAGAGTCGCCCCTGACCATTCTTTTTCCCATTATAATCTTGGTCTGATTTACATGAAGCAAAACAAGGCACTGCAGGCTATCCAGGAATGGGAAGCTGTAATCAGGGCCAAGCCACGTGATACCGATGCCATTTTCAATATTGCTGTCGCCCTGGCCCATCTCGGCAAAAGCAAAGAATCCATCCCCTTTTATCTGAAAGTAATAGAAATAGACCCCGGTCATGTGCAGGCTCACCAGAACCTGGGGGTCATTTACCGCGATGAAGGCGAATTCGCCAAAGCAAAAAAGTTTTTCGTCCGTCTGAAAGAGCTCGACAGCACATTCTCTGAAATCGTTGAAACCGAGATAATGAAATGTGATGAACAGGAATTTTTGAAAAATCTTTCTACCGAAACCCAGAAACTCTCAGATACGGTTGCTGATGAAACCTCGAACGGGCTTACCCGCGCCCTGCTGGCAGTTATAGATGAAAACTTCGAACTGGCCCTGGAACTGGCAGAAACAGCCCTGAAAGAACACCCTGAAGACACTCAGGCATTGCTGATTCAAGGTCAGGCATTAAACGGCCTTTCGAGAACTTCCGATGCAATAGCTGTTTTTATGAGAGTCATCGCAGACTCGCCAGATTCGGTCGATGCCATGTTTCATCTGGGCAATATCTTCCTGAACCTTGGAGAACTCGAAAAGGCTCTCGATTATTTCCGCAGACTGAAAAAGTTCGATGCGAACTACCCGCTTGTCGAAGAAAACATCAGAAGCATTCTTGCCAAACTTCCCTCCAGCGCAGATGAAGTATAACAGCGTCCTAAAACCAGGAATCAGAGCCAGGCTTACCTTCAGCATTCTTCTGATCGCTCTGATTCCGCTCACTTTTCTGGGGCACCAGGCATACTATAATCAGAAAAAATTTATCACAGAGGAAGTTACCGCAAGCCACCTCGAACTTTCCAATACCCTGGCGCATGGAATCTATGAAAACCTCGAATTTACCAGACGACTCCTCAACGCCATTGGCGAACTCGATGCGGTCAGATCACTCAACCCAGCCATAAGCGAAGACTTTTTCAATGCCCTCATGCGGCATTTCGCATTTTTCAAGCTGATGTATCTCATCGACAGCGAAAAAAATATAGTGGCGACAACAGACGTTTCGACAAAGCTTCCAGCAGATTGGCTTTATTCAAAAGCGATCAAGCGAAGTTATCAGGGTTCCCTTTCTGAAGTCGTGAACTCGCCTGAAGGGGTTCCATTCATGACCCTCGAATCGGTTATCAAATCGCCCGAAAGGCTCGGCATAACCGGCGTGCTCATTTCTGAGGTAAATCTTTCGAGTATTCGCGACCTGGTGCGTAATGCCCTGAAAAATTCAAAATCACAGGGTCTGGTCCTGGATGAAGCAGGGTCGGTAATAGCGCGTTCGTCAAACGAGACAAGAACCCTGAGCATACCCTTCTCTGAAACAATAGACAGTGATGTTACCAGACTTCGCGACATAGACGGTGAGCCCTACCTGATCACTGCCGTCTCACTCAAAAAATTCGACTTTTATCAGGCCCCCAACTGGACAATAGTCCTCCAGATTCCTGAACGCATAGCTTTCGATGCCGTCTATAAATTCAGAGAAAAAATAATCAGCGCTCTTTCGTTTACCGCCATCGTCTCGATACTTCTAGCCTTCCTTCTTGCCAGAGGCTTCACCGCTCCCCTCTCCAACCTTATCGAAGGCGCCAGACACATCAGCGCCGGTGATTTTGAACACCGCATACTGCCAATGTCTTCAGACGAGATCGGCAACCTTACAACAACGTTCGACGAAATGAGGGTAAATCTGCGCACAACCAAGGCGGATCTGGATTACCGCATCATGCAGTTGTCAACCCTCTATGAAGTCGGCAAGGTCATCAGTTCCGAGCTGGATTTCCGCAAACTGCAGAATATGATACTTGAGATTGTGGTCAAGGTGATCAAAGCCGAAAAAGGATCTCTGATGCTGATCGACGACGCCGAAAAAGCGCTGACTATAGGCGTAGCCATAGGCCTCTGCGAAGAAATCGCCCGCGACACAAAACTGGAAATAGGCGAATCGGTTGCCGGCTGGGTCGTTAAAAACAAGCGCCCGCTTTTTGTCACTGATGTCGAGCTCGACCCAGAATTTCAGACAATCAAAAAGAAAAATATCAAAACCGGAACTCTGATGTGTGTGCCGCTCGTCGCCAAAGACAAGATTCTCGGCACCCTCAACGTTTCAAGATCTGAACCTGAGAGCTTTTCTGAAAAAGATTTCGAGCTGTTCTGTAATCTCGCCAACCAGGCGGCGATCGCCATAGACAACGCCCGACTCTACCGCTATGCCGTAACCGATGAAATGACCCGTCTGTATAACCACAGATACTTTCAGCAGCGCCTCGACGAAGAAATCCAGCGTGCCGACCGCTATGAAAATCACGTTTCCCTGATCATTCTCGACGTCGATCACTTCAAGAGCTTCAACGACACCTTCGGCCATCCTGAAGGAGACAGGGTTTTAAAAACAGTCGCAGCGCTCATAGAAAAAAATGTTCGCGAAATCGATATTCCCGCCAGATATGGCGGCGAAGAATTTGTTGTAATATGCCCCGAAAAAAATGGCGAAGGGGCTCTTACCCCCGCCGAACGCATTAGAACTGCCATAGAAAATTACGATTTCCGTATCAGCGGCGAAAAAGTGCCCATAACCGTTTCACTCGGAGTCAGCTGCTACCCTGATGCGGCCAAATCAAAGGCTGACCTGATTCAGAAAGCAGACTTCGCCCTTTATTATTCAAAACAGAACGGACGCAACCGTGCCACACTGTTCAACCCGATAATGGACCGCCAGAAAGCCTGAGTTCAGCGTCGCCCGCAGAGATACTCGGCGTATTCCCAGTCGGATCTGGTGTCGATATCTACCGAATCTTCAGCCGACATTTGCAGACAGCCATGATTCGCGTAGTCATACAAGGTTCGCTGCTCAAAAAACCACTCACCCTTCACCAGATACAAAGCTCCGTTTTCGATAAACCTGCGGGGAATATCGCAACCGGGCAGTTCTATACCGGTACGGTTTTCGGGAACTGCACGACCGCCGACCTCATCGACCCGGTACATCCATTCAGGGTATTGGTGAACGATAGTCATGGAAGAAAGGCTGTTAAAATTGCCGGCAAAAAATTTCGCCACAGCCGTTTTAATATGATGAGCACACAGCATCGGCGATGTCACCTGCAGAAGACACAGCGCGTCGGGAAGCCGGCCCTCGGTTTCGAGCAGATAAGAAAAGGAGTGCCAGAGAACATCGACCGATGCAGCCTTGTCATCGGCCAGAGAAGCCGGGCGCATGAACGGAACCATGCCGCCGGCACGCCTTGCCTCATCAGCAATGCGTGGCTCGTCGGTAGAAACCAGAACCCTGGCAAAACAGCCCGAGTTGATGGCTGTATCGACAGTTCTGAATGTCAGCGAATCTGCGCCGCAGAACGGCAGCAGATTTTTTTGCGGCAGGCGTTTTGATCCGCCTCTGGCTGGGATTATCGCCCAGATAAGCGGTGGCGAAGACTCAGTATTTGAGCACCGAGAAGATTTTACTGTTGTCAAACTTTTCGCGGCCTTTCAGAAACTCGAGCTCGATGGCAAAGGCAATCCCGATTACTTCGGCACCGATGTCGGCGAGTAGTTCCAACGCGGCCAGGGCAGTACCGCCGGTGGCAATCAAATCATCGATCAGCAAAACTTTTTCGCCGGGCCTGACCGCATCAGCATGAATCTCTATGGCATCTGTGCCGTATTCAAGAGAATATTCACGTCTCACCTTTTTACAGGGGAGCTTGCCAGCTTTTCTGATGGGGACGAAACCCACACCAAGGCGAAGCGCCAGCGCCGCACCGATGATAAAGCCCCTGGACTCTATGCCGCAGACATGGCTCACGCCTGCGTTTTTATAACGGTCGACAAACACGTCTATCAATGCCGAAAAAGCTTTGGCATCGTTCAACAAAGGAGTAATATCCTTAAAAATGATCCCCGGCTTCGGAAAATCAGGAACATCTCTGATAAAACTGTTCAGGTCCATTTGTGCCTCACTGTTCGTCGAGCTTTTTTTGCTCACCGGCCAGTTTTTTGGCCAGTTTGCCGTAGGTGTTCATATGAACTTCAAGTAATTTATGCTGATATTCCTCTTTGGCGTATTTCTTCACGGTCAGCTGCCCAAGCTTCACCAGAAGCTCATCACGTCGTTTCGTGAATTTTTCAGCCTGGGAAGCGGATTTTTTTTGTTCGGGCGGTTTTGAGAAAAGGTTTTTCAGCTGGCCAAAGAACCCTTCGGGCTTGTTTTCTGCCTGCTTTTCTTCCTGTTCGTTATATTTCTGGATAAAAAAATTCATACGCAAAATTTCGTGACCGATACTGAGCATATCGGCCAGTTCAAGTTCACCGCCCTGATAGATATCGAAAACAATACGGCCAATATCTTTGTAAAGATCGTCGAGTTCTTTCTTGATATCGTTAACAGCATAATTAAGAGCAGCGCGGTTCGAAAGTCCGACCGCTTCTTCCCTGCCTTTTCTGAAAAACCTGGTAACAGTCGCGGCGAGGTCTTCACCGCCACCTTCTCCTGCTTGAGATTCAGGTTTTTTATCATCGGATGCAGCAGAGTCACCGGGTTGCGCAAGAACTGTCGTAACCGGAGGCTCCATACCAAACTTTTCTTCTATGAGTTTGATGGCTCTCTGAGCCGTCTCTTTGAAAAGACCGTCGCCCGAAGTGGCAAGAGCCCGTAGAAACCCGTATACGCTGGCATCATAATAATTGGCAAGGGCTATAATGGCTTTAATTCTGGTTTCAGAATGAGTTGCAAGCCTGGCAGTTTCGAGAAGCAGCTCGATGGCTTCTGCTGCCTGAATGTGAAAAAAGGCATAAATGGCGCTCCCTTTCATCCATTCTTCGGGAGATTCGAGCATTTTTTTGAGCTCAGCAAAAACCTTTTCTTCGCCAAAAGCCTGCAAAGCCTTTGCCGCCACAGCTCTTATCCGGTTATCAGGGTCTGATAACGCCGTAAAAAGCGCGGGAATAGAACCCTCAGCCTTCAATATTTCGAGGGCTTCGATGGTGTTGGATCTGACACGATTGTCTGGATCAGCAAGAAATCTGCTGAGAACTTCGGCTTCGTCTTTCTGGAGAAACCCTGCCAGACAGCTGATCAGCGAGGCCCGCACAAAAGCGTGCTCTTCACTCTGCAGCATGTTCAGCAGTCGATCTTTATACTCGGTGCGCCCCTCAGTTTTTATGGTCATCACTGCAGTCAGGCGCTCCTGATAATCACCAGAAACAAGAACCTCATCGAGTTCTGCGGGTGCCACATCGCCAGCAGAAGCTTTCAACAGCTTTTCCGCCTTCCGGATCTTGTCTATGGCCTTGCGGGCAAAGAATCTGACTGCGACATTATCGTCCTGGGTTGCCTGAATCAGATTCGATAAGACTTCTTCGCGAACCACCCTGTCAGGAAAATCAAGTTTCAGCAAAGTCATCGCCGAAAGGGCACGCAGGTCATCATCAGTGTTGGTAAGATCTTTCAGAAGTTTCTTTATTTTAATATCCATGTCTCATCGTCCGGTTGTGATTGTTTGCCAGAGTCTAACACAATAACGGTCAAAAAAAAAAGCACCGAAACCACATAAGGTTTCGGTGCTTTTTTACGCTCAATAGGCTCGAGCTACATAGACTCTGCTCTGACCGCCCTTACCACATACGACGCAGGGGCCGTCGACTTCGTGAGCATTAAAACATCTGATGGTAGCACCAGCTTCAGCCTTGAAGCGGGCTTCGCATTCGGCGCCGCCACACCAGACCAGGTCTGCCATGCCATGCTTTTCTTTGATCACTTCAACAAATTCTGCGAATGAATTTGCCTTGAAAGTCTTGTTTTTAAGGATTTCAGTTGCCTGAGCGAACAGATTTTGCTGAATTTCCTGCAACAGACGTTCAACGGTGGTTTCCAGCTCAGCATCAGGAATAAACATCTTCTCGAGAGTATCACGTCTGACAAGGCAAACCTGGTTCTTTTCGAGATCTTTCTGGCCGATTTCAACGCGCAGCGGCACACCCATCATTTCATATTCAGAGTATTTCCAGCCGGGCTTGAAGCCTTCGCGATCGTCGAGATGAATTCTCAGACCCTTTGCTGCGAGGCGTTTGTTGATTTCGCGGGCCTTGACGATGACATCCTGTGAGTCTTTGTAGACGATAGGTATCACAACTGCCTGAATCGGCGCAACTCTCGGGGGAAGCCTCAAACCGCGATCATCGCCATGAACCATGATCGCTGCACCGATTATACGGGTCGACATACCCCAGGAGGTTGTCCAGGCAAACTTTCTCTGGCCGTCAGAATCAAGAAAATTGATATTGAAGGCTTTGGAAAAATTCTGCCCCAGGTCATGTGAGGTGCCCGACTGCAAAGCCTGGCCGTCTGGCATGAGCGCTTCAATGGTATATGTATTCAGAGCGCCGGCAAACTTTTCTTTCTGGCTTTTTTCGCCAGTTACAAGAGGAATAGCCAGGTCGTTTTCGACGAAATCACGATAAACTTGCAGCATTTTCATAACCTCTTCCCTGGCTTCTTCATGAGTTCGATGGGCTGTGTGCCCTTCCTGCCAGAGAAATTCGGTGGTGCGCAAAAAAGGTCTGGTCACTTTTTCCCATCTGACCACGTTGGCCCACTGGTTGATCAAAACAGGCAGATCACGATAGCTCTCGATCCACTTCGCATACATGTGGCCGATAATGGCCTCAGAAGTGGGTCTGATCGCCAGTTTTTCTTCAAGTTCTTCTGAGCCGCCGTGAGTTACCCAGGCAACTTCGGGAGCGAAGCCTTCGACATGCTCAGCTTCTTTGGTCAGAAAACTCTCAGGGATAAAAACGGGAAAGTAAGCGTTCTGATGACCGGTTTTTTTGAATTCAGCATCGAGGAGTCGCTGAATATTTTCCCAGATTGCATAACCGTATGGCCTGATGATCATACAGCCCTTAACCGGGGAATAGTCAGCCATTCTGGCCTTCAAAACGACATCCGTATACCATCTTGAAATGTCTTCAGACTTGGGGGTTATGGCATCCATGACCTTTTTGCCGGTATTGTTCTGTGCATCTGGTTTGTTCATCAGTTGTGCCTTTCGTGTTTAAATGCAAAAAAAAGCTTCGCGGGCACACATTATATGGACCCGCGAAGGCGCTGTCAAGAATCAGAAGAATATCACTCCTGGTCGTTAATGATCTTTTGAGCCAGAGCTTCGATCAGCCTGCCAATACGTTTGCCGGTCGGCCCCGCTTTCGTTGCACGCTCAAGAATTGCTGAGGCTTCAGCGGTTTTTTTCAGGTGGTATTTGGCCAGAGCGAGATAATACAGAGCTTCTGCATTACCCGGATCAAAGCTCAAAAGCTTTTCAAGTCGTTTAACCCCGTTTTCATACTGACCGACCAGTATTTCTGCCACACCAAGATCGTTGAGTACGCGTCTCTGCATTTTTGCCGTGGCCTTAACCTCGCCCTCGGCAAACCTTGAATAAAGTCTTATGAGACCAGCCCAGTTTTTAAGTTGTTTATAAACCCGGCCAAGCAGGTAAATCGCCTTGGGATTGTCTGGAGCTTTTTCAATGAATGTCTGCAGATAACCACGGGCCTGCTCGTATTTTTCCTGGTCGGCAAACATGATGCCCATATAGAGAAAGACGTTGTCAGGCGGCTGCTCTTCAGTTTCAAGCACCTTATTGAACTCACTGACGGCCTTTTTATATTTGCCGATGTTGTAGGCTTTCAAACCAAGTCGATAATGTTTCGAAACCTTCTGCGTTCCGCCGTCTTCTCCCTCGGCTTCAGCCTCATCGTCCAGCGTATCTTCGCTGCCCGGAATCGGCAGATCGAGCAAGCCGGAAGCAATATCTATACCGCTCTCGGAAGTATCAGAAGCAGAAGTCTGATCATCTGCAACGGCAGTATCAGAAGACTGCTGCCCTGCTTCAGATTTCTTTTCAGCCGGCGCATGAACTTTTTCTTCAACCTCGAGATTCTCAAGGCTTTTCAAAAGCTGTTCAGGCATGTCATCCCCCTGTTCCAGCACTTTAACGCTGCTTATCAGGGAGGGAATAAGAACTGATACCTGGTGTTCATGCCGAACCTGTGCAAATTTTTCGACCAGATCGTCAAGAATCCTGCTGTCGCCGGCTCTGAAGAGAACTTCACTCAAAGCCTGAATTACACCGGGATCTTTCTGTTCAAGGCGCGGAGCCACCGATTTAATCCCTTCGATGCCACCGATAGCGGCGATTGCGTTCAACAAGGCCTTAACCACAGGCAATCTTCTATCTTTAACATGCAGTTTGATAGCCGGCATGGCTTCTACCAGGGGATGAGAAGCAAAAAAGTTCATACAGGCCTCGAGGTTTGGTGCAGCCCGTTCAGTTTTCAGCAAACCAAGAATCTTTTTGTGCGGAAAATCAGAAATTCTGGCAGCCATATCTATAGCGTGCTTCCTGATCCATTTATTATGATCCGAGAGTGCTCTTTCCAGCTGATTGCACACAAAATCAGACGGGAAATTACGCAAAGACTGAATCATGCGCTTGCGAACCGCTTCATTGCTGTCTGTGACGAGAATTGCCGCGAGATCCTGGTAGTCGTTCGGGGGAATCATGCCAAGAATAAAGGCTGCGCTTCTTCTCAGCTGAACATCATCAGATTTAACCATTTCGACGATTTCCGGCTTGATTTTTTCTGGTTCAAGGCGGGCAAGAGCGAGAATAGAGTTGGCTCTGATGCGATTATTGGGGTCGTGCAGAGAAGGCTCGATTCTGCCCTTGATTTCATTTTCGGGCAAATTCAGATTACCAACCGCTTCGATGGAATTAGCACGCAATCGTGCATCGCGTGCCTGAAGCCCCTGATCAAAAATACCAAGCAGGGTTACGCTGCGAAATCTGGCAAGAAACGAGATCATTAGAGCTTTGCGGCGCAAATCGTCATCCTGATGATATTTTTCAATGAGAATCGGGATCGAATCAAGCTCACGCATGATGCAGAGCAGCCGCAGAATTGTCATCGAGATCCATTCGTCAGGGTCTGAGATGAATTCACACATTGCCAGTGCAGCATCTTTGCCGCCAATATTAAAAAGACTGTTCGCCGTCTGAAAACGAACCTGACGGTCAGCGTCAGCCAGATACTGCTTCAGCTCACCAACCAACAGGGGCTTTTTGCGATTGCCGAGAGTTTCAACAATCAGCTCACGATGGGGCGACAACGGATTTTTGAGCTGTTCCAGAAGAAAGCTCTGAATTTTTTCGTCGTCATATCTGCTCGCCGCCAGAATTGCTTCTTCTTGCTCGGGGTGAGACTGAAGATATGAATAGATGGTATCCATGAGCTGTGGCTGACCAATTTCAGAAAGCAGCAGAACCAGCTTCGATCTGGTGGCTTCACTGAATTTAGCGCTGAGATGGCTTTCAACCGCTGCCGTAATTTTTTCCTGAATATCGCGAATGCGTTTTTGGGCTAGTTCTTTCATTCTTCCATCTCCTGCAGCAGACTTCTGACTATTGCCTGATCGATACTGTCGTCACGCAACAGCCGTTCCAGGCAATCCTTGAACACCACGCAGCCTTCGCGGCGCCCCATAATCATTGCAGTATTCAGCTGGTTGTATTTTTTATCACGGATAAGATTTTTTATACCCGATGTAACAAGCATCAACTCATACGCCACCCGCGGTGGCTGCATCGGATCGACACAGGGAATAAGCATCTGCGAAAAGATACCGATAAGACTCAGACTCAGCTGTGACCTGGCTTCTTCCTGTTTACCGGGCGGGTACATGCTGACAATATGCTCGAGCGTCTGCGCCGCACCCATTGTCGGCAGAGAAGAAATAACCAGATGCCCGGTCTCTGCGGCCATAAGAGCCTGCTCTACAATACTGCGGTCTTTGAGTTCGCCGATTATCATTACATCCGGGTCTTCGCGCAGGGCATTGATCAGCGCCTCAGAATAACTCGGAATGACTTTGCCGACCTCGACCTGGGTAAATACAGCCTGGTTGGGCGAGTATATAACTTCAACCGGATTTTCCATCGTGATGATGTGGCGGGCGAACCTTTTATTGATCGCATCTGCCATCGCTGCAACCGTCATGCTTTTGCCTGAGCAGGAGGGCCCGGTAACCAGAAAAAGTCCCCGAGGTCTTGCAGCTATGCCGATAAGGCTTTCAGGAAGACACAACTCTTCGATGGTAGGAACTTTTGAAGGAATGAAGCGAAATGAGCCGGCAAGGCCATCGCGCTGCTGATAGATATAAAAACGAATGCGGGCACGATTATACTTATATTGAAAAATTGAATTCGCGTAATATCTGGTGCGCAGCTCTTCCTGTTGTTCGGCGTTGATTATCGGAAGGAACAGATCATACATCTGCTGAGCCGCCAGATCTTCATCTTCAGAAATGATCAGATGACGATTAACCCTGAACGAAGGAGGTGAGCCGGGTTTCAGAATCAAATCGCTGGCACCCATTTCCAGCGCTCTGTCAAAATACTCAAAGACTTCAGGTCTCATGCGACACCTCCCGGCCCTTCTGGTTCTTCAATTTTGCGTTTAACATAAGCCTTGTTGTTGGCGCGTAGCAATGCTTCATTCTTTTCGACCTTGCCATTGGCAACAAGGTCTACCAGAGAATTATCGAGCGAAACCATACCGGTACTCGATCCTGATTCGAGATAAGAGTGAATCAGGTGCACGCGATTCTCGTTGATCAAGCCCTTAACCGCCGGAATATTCACGAGAACCTCGAAAGCAGCAAGACGACCACGGCTGAGCCTCCTCGGAACAAGCGTCTGAGTGACTATACCCTGCAAATGTGAAGCCATCCGACCCAGAACCTGAGAATGGAGATTCTGCGGGAAAAGGTTGACGAACCTGTCGATGGCCTGAATAGCCGTATTGCTGTGCAGAGTTGCGAAAACCAGCTTTCCGGACTCTGCGGCCAGCAGAGACATCTCAACAGCATCGGCGTTACGCAGTTCTCCGACCATAAGAACGTCGCAGTCCATTTTCAGGGCTCCACGAATGCCGTCCTCAAAACTGAGACAGTCGACCCCGACCTGACGCTGGCTGATCAGGCTCATTTCGTCTTCAAACAGGTATTCGATCGGGTCTTCGATCGTCACGATGGTTTTATTGTAATTTGAGTTGATGTGAGTTATGAATGCTGAGAGAGTCGTAGATTTACCCGCCCCTGTGGCACCGGTAACCAGAATTATGCCCCGCTGCCGCTCTGCGAGTTTTCTGCCCGACGCCGGCAGCTCGATGTCGTTGAATGTCAGATGTTTGAATGGAATTACCCTGAAAACGGCGTTTCCACCCTGCAGGTCATGGAAAAGATTGACTCTGAAGCGGGCATTCATAAAACTGTAGCCCAAATCAAGCTTGTGATGTTTAAGAAAGTTGACCAGCTGCAGATCATCGAGGATAGCCTCGAGCATCGCCTCGTAATCGACGGCGCTAATGACCGGCATATCTTTAATCAGGCGCATAGCGCCATCAATTCGCAAAATAGGCGGGTAACCAACTTTAAAATGCAGATCAGACGCGCCTTTTTCAACACAGAGTTTCATCAGCTCAAAAATCATGATTCCTCCAGCCTCTGGTCATTCGTTACTTCGCTTCATACTACGGCAGCTAATGTGAATTTTGAAATACTAGCAGAAAAAAAATATTTTTTCTCATAAAATTCATTTTTGCCATTATGATACTCACCTGATATAATTCGGTTTTATAAATTTCTTCATGCAGAGAAATCTTTCACAATTTCCGGATAACACATGATCGAGCTCCAGAGCGTTTCCAAAATTTTTCCGAACAGCGTCAGGGCGCTGAATAACATCAACCTGACGATTCATCCAGGCGATTTCGTTTTCCTGGTCGGTCCGTCCGGAGCAGGTAAAAGTACTTTTCTGCGAATGCTGTTTCGCGAAGACACCCCGACTGAAGGCAAGATCATGGTAGATGGCAAAGACATAACTACCATGCCCGAAAGCAGGGTGCCATACCTTCGTCGCAATCTGGGCATCGTCCTTCAGGATTTTCAGTTACTCAAACGCCGAACCGTGGCAGAAAACGTCGCATTTGGCCTGAGGGTCATCGGCGCTTCGGCGTCTGTAATAAACAACCGTGTCCAGGAAGCCCTGGAGCAGGTCGGCCTCTCACACAAAAGGCGCATGTTCCCGACAGAACTTTCCGGAGGGGAACAGCAAAGGGTCTGTATCGCCCGGGCAATCGTCAACAACCCTCTAATCCTGATTACCGACGAACCTACCGGCAATCTCGACCCCATGATTTCTCAAGAAATCATGCAGCTGTTTCTCGAAATAAACTCACGTGGCACCACAGTAGTGATGGCCACCCACAACCACAACCTCGTCAACCGCATGAGAAAAAGAGTTCTGGCACTCGTCGAAGGCCGGATCGTAAAAGATGAAGTCGGCGGCACCTACGCCTACGAGTAATTCACTCTGGAGCAAACATCGATGTCCCTCGCCAATCTGAATTTTTTTCTGAGTGAAGCCGCAACAAACCTGCGACGCTCGGGCATGATGTCATTTATAACCATTTCAACGATCGGCATCGCCCTGGTAATGATGGGAGCTTTTCTGCTCGCTACCATGAACATGGAATCATTTCTCCAGCAGATGCAGTCTGAAGCTCTGGTCACCGCCTACCTCAAACCCGGAATATCGATTACCGACGCCAAAACCTTGAGCCTGAAGCTCACCAGCCTCGACGAAATTGAAAACATTCAGGTCATCAGCCCCGAACAGGCCGCCAAAGAACTTTTCAGCAGCCCTGACGACCAGCAACTTCTTCAACTGGGCATCAGCAGAGAAGAAAATCCATTACCGACGACCCTGCGCATTAAAATCAAATCAAGCACTCAGTTACCCCGGCTTCTTGATAAAATCAAAATGGAACCCATGATCGACACTTTCAGCTACGGCGAAGAGCTGTTTCAGCAGTTTCAGGGTTTGTCGCAGCTCCTCTGGACCGTCAGCCTCGCCATAGTCATTCTTCTTGGCATGGCCTCACTTTTCATCGTATACAACACGGTCAGACTCACTCTGTTCATGCGCCGAGAAGAAATAATAATCATGAAGCTCGTCGGAGCAACCAACTGGTTCGTCAGAGGGCCCTTTATAGTTGAAGGCTTCATTCAGGGTATGACCGGGTCATTTCTGGCGATAATCATTCTCTTTACCACCTACCGATTCGCACTCGGCAAACTTGCCCAGCTTATACCATTCTTCGTTGCCGATCTGGGCTTCGAACAGCTGTTCAAACTGTCAGCCAAACTTTTCATGATGGGTCTCATCCTTGGTATTTCCGGGAGCCTGCTTTCATTGCGCGACATCAGCAGATTCAGCAAGTCTACGCCAGAAGGGGTCTGAAATGCCCCGGATTCAGAATAAGACCATCATTCTGCTTGCAATTTTCTGTTGCGCCGCATCTCTGCCTGCAGCCACACGCGACCTCAACAAAAACCATGCTTCTCTACAGAATGATATAGATGCTATCAATCTGCAGCTCGACTATCTGAAACTGAAAGTCAGCGACAGCCAGAAAAAGACCCGTAATCTCGAAGCCCGAATCAAAGAAAAAAAAACAGAAGTGGCTCAGCTGCAATCGCAGATAGAACAACTGGCTCTCAGTCAGAACGAAACAACCGCCCAGATAAAAAGACTTGAAGAAGAATCAGAACTTGGCAAAGCCCAGATGCAGATATTGCTTACCCGCTTCAAATCAAGGCTGGTTCAGCTGCATAAAATCAGACAGGGAACTTTGTTAGGATCTGTTTTTTCAGCCAAAAGCCTGAACTCTTTTTTGAATCGCTACCACATGGTCAAATATCTTCTCGAAAGCGATAAAAACTTCATAGAAGAATTGAAACAGAGAGACAGGCAACAAAGAGAACTGACTGCCGAACTACAAAAAAAGCACCAGCATCTTGAAGACGTCAAACTCGAGCTTGACCAGAAACAGAAAAAACTCGACCGCGAAAACTCTGCCCTGAATGCCATGCTCTCTACAGTTTTGCTCGAGAAAAAGCTCTTTCTCGACCGCGAAAAATCACTGGCAGCTGCCCGAAAACAGCTCGAAAAAGAATTCAGCAGAGCCGAAGCTGCTCTCAAGTCACCAGAACTCGAAAACGAACTGCAACGACCGGCAGCAATCAGCGCCAGCAAAACGACGGTGCCCGGCAAACTCGCCGACAATGCCCCGGAAGCTGCCAGAATAATGCAATTCGGTTGGCCGGTGAACGGCAAAAACCGCCTTGAAGTGCAACCCATTGGCGAAGAATCTTCACCGGCACTGCAAATAAAAGTCAACGCCGACACCGAAATTCAGGCCGTCGCCAGGGGGAAAATTTTATATAAAGGCACCATCAGCGGACTTGGCGATGTCATAATTGTAGGTCATCAAAGAGGTTTCTCAACTGTCTATGCCAGACTCGACGACATCTGGGTCGGCCTGAATGAAGTGATAGACAGAGGCGATACAATCGGTCGCATATCAGGTGGTCGCAATCAGGCGCTTCACTTCGAAATCCGATTCGGTGGGAAAAAACAACCACCTCTTTCTTACCTGCCCATAGAACAGAAAGCAAATTGAACGAACTGTTGTTTTTTGTATTATATTTTTGCTTATGCTAGTATAATTACCAAAAACTTTCGTCGTCGTCTGAAGGAGCTTTTTAAATGGTCAAAAAAATTTTCCGCAGCATAATATTGTTAGGCGTCTTTGTTGGGCTCCTGTCAGTGATTTCGAGTAGAAGTGCCATAGCCTCATCTACCAACCTGACCTACTTCAAATCGCTCGATCTGATTCGCAAGGTGCTTGAGCTGATCAAATCTGACTATGTCGAAGAAAACATCGACGAACAGAAGCTGATATACGGCGCCATCGAAGGCATGCTCAAAAAACTCGACGACCCCTACACTCGCTTCATGGAGCCAAAGAGCTTCAAAGAAATGCAGGTTGAAACTCAGGGCGAATTCGGGGGGCTTGGCATCGTAATTTCTATCAAAGATCGTATGCTTACAGTTATTTCTCCCATAGACGACACTCCAGCTGCAAGAGCCGGGATCATGGCCGGCGACATGATCATCAAAATCGACGGCAAAGACGTTATCGACATCGCTTTGCACGACGCGGTCAAGCTGTTGCGCGGCCCGGTGGGCAGCAAGGTCATCATTTCAGTGCTGCGCGAAGGCGAAAAGGAATCTCGTGATTACGAACTTGAGCGTCAGATTATCAAGCTTCCCAGCGTAAAATACTGGGTTCTTTCGCCTGATATCGGCTACATAAGGCTGACCCAGTTTATCCAGACTTCTTCAGAAGACCTTGAAAAGGCAATGATCGACCTCGAAAAAAATGGTGTCAAATCTATCATTCTCGATCTGCGCAACAACCCGGGCGGGCTTCTCACCTCTGCTGTCGAAGTCGGCCGCAAGTTCATTCCCAAGGGTGATATCGTCTCGATAAAGGGTCGCGATGGTGAAGAAAACACGTACAGCTCTTTCTTCAAATACCATCCGCTGCTGCCCCTGATCGTTCTGATCAACGAAGGCTCGGCCTCAGCCTCAGAAATCGTTGCCGGCGCTATCAAAGACAACAAACGCGGGCTGCTGCTCGGCAAAAAATCGTTTGGCAAGGGCTCTGTCCAGACTGTCATCTCGCTTAATGACGGCTCGGCCATGGCTCTGACAACCGCCCTTTACTACACCCCCTCCGGAGTGAATATCCACAAGTCAGGCATCACTCCCGACATAGAGGTAGATCTGCCCAAAATGGATGACAGCAAACAGGAAGAAATACGCAAAGCCATCGAACTTGACCAGAAATACCTGCAGAAGTTGAGCAATGCTCATAATAACGATGGCAAAATCGCCGATGAGACCGGTTCTCAAACGGTATCGGTCGAGCTGAGTTCTGGCACCATAACTCTGACCTCCGCAACCGGTTCAGAAACCTATAAATTGAGTGGTTTCGTCGAACCACCCGACAGTTTTACCAACGGCCGGCTCGAGCAGTTTGTCATTAATCCTTTTGATACCCAGCTGCAGAGAGCCATGGATATCCTGAAATCGACCGGCGTATTCATGCCCCTCATGGAAAGCCGGGAACAGTAAGAAGTCTCAATGGAATACCGATCCATACTGAGTTGTTGTAGAACCGGAAGGTCAGGAGTAACCCTGATCGAAGTTCTCATCGTCAGTGTTGTGATCGGTATCATGGCCACTCTTGCGTTCCCCGCTTTCAAAGTCATTCAACAACGCGAAAAAGAAAAACGCCTCAAAAAAATTCTGACCGAGGTTCGCACAGCTATTGCCGGCGGCAAGTCACAACAGGCAGACCATCTGTTCGTAGACGGCTACCGCAATTATGTCCGGGCCATCGGCGTTGAACAGATTATGGCAAAATACGGAAACGACGCTCTTCTCGCAGCGCCTGAAATAGCATCTTTTTCTTTTCATCTTGCAGACACGGGTCTGGGCTATCCGAAAACTCCGGCAGCACTCACCGAGAGCAGTTTCGATCTGACAATACCTACCCTTGCCGCACAAAGTGTTCAGATCAAGTTCGCCAGGCGTTTTTTGCGACGACTCCCGCCCCACCCCTTCGCTGGCTGGTATCCAAACGCCCACTGGGAATTCAAACCAGCCAGAGCGAATCAGGCTTTGCCCGAGGGTGTAACGACCTTTAAAGCCGATGCCGCCGCCTGGTCTGAAACTGACCCGGCAGAGCTCATCATCACGGGAGTCCTCGATATAAAATCAGTTGGAGCCGGGCTGGCACTTGACGGGAGCAATACCGATGACTGGTAAATCACGACAAGGCTTTTCTCTCTTCGAAATGCTTTTTACCGTCGCCCTTATTGGCATAGTGGTCGGAGCCACCATGCCTGTTGCCGAGGTCATGTTCATCAAAGGCAAAGAAACAGAACTCGAAGAAAACCTTAATCGTGTCAGACAGTCGATCTCACTCTGGAAACGGGACTGCTATAATGCTGTCATCAAGCAACACGGTTACATCGATATGCACAAGATTCCCGATGCCAATCTTTACCCACCTTCACTTTTTGCCCTGGTAAAGCCTGAATCGGTTCTGACCGACGGCAAATTTCCGGTCTACGATGCAGACAATATAAAAATCGCTGACTTTTATCCGCGGGCATATCTGCACGAAATCCCCGTAGATCCCTTTGTGGGTGCGGCGGCATGGGTATTGCACTATGCTTCTGGCACCAACACCGTAACCTTTACGGGCGGCACCGTCACCGCTCCCGAAAATCATGTCGGCATTTTTGATATTTCCTGTGTCGACAATACCGACGATCGACGCCGGGGTTTCATTCAGGCAATCGATGGCACAAATTACGTAGACTGGTGAGGACTCAACTTATGCGCAAACAAGGTTTTTCGATTATCGAGCTTTTGATCGTAATAGCCATCATAAGCATTCTTCTCGGCGTAGCTGTACCTTATTACAATGATTACATCTACGATGCCCGTCTTAACGTCTTGAAGCAGAATGTCGCTACTTTTCGCAACTCGGTCAACCAGTTTCGCGGCGACAATGTCAGAGGGCCTTTTGCCGTTGAAGTGCGCAAAGGCGGCAGCGTTATTCATTCTGACCCTTTAAGCAATGCCGCCGATGGTTCAGAACTTGTTTCGGGTCCGATTCAGATGATAGGCAACCCGAGTGTGCCGACGCGCCGCGCAAATATCGTCTATCTTCAGACTGCGCCGGTGTTCATCGACCCACAAAGTGGCATCAGTGTGCCGACGGCAAACATTACAGTGGCCAGCCCCAGCGCCTATTTTTATGATAACGATGCCAACGACGCCTTTGACTTCGACCCAGACGGGAACGACGATTACAGCGACTCTGAGTTCGCCTTCATAGACGGTAACAACAATGAAACCTACGAAAGCGAATTTGACACCATCCTGTTTTTCGATACTCAAAGTATCTACACCCCGTTTCCGCCGGATGCAGCAACGAGTAAAGCTCTTGATTTCACCAGTTTCAGCGTCAGAGATTCTGCTGGTTTGACTTATTAATTTTCATTTCAGGTATTTACACTAAAAATTTTACGACGACTGCCGATAGCTTTGAGGAAGGACTGTTTTAATCTATATGACCAACGATTTTCTTAAACGAAAAAGAATCGGCGAGATTCTCATGGAAATGGGCGCTATCACTGCTCAGCAGCTCGAAACCGCTCTGAAGCGCCAGCCATCTTCTCGAAAGATGCTTGGTGAGATTCTTATCGAAGATAAAGCCATTACTGAAGAAACTTTGTTCACCGGGCTTTCGACGCAGCACGGCATCGAGTTCGTCAATCTTGGCGAGATAGACCTCAATACCGAACTGATTCGCCAGATTCCGGAAAGCCTGATTAAAACTTATAAGTTCATTCCGATTCGCAAAGAACCCAAGTCTCTGACCATAGCCGTTTTCGACCCGAGCAACATCAAGATGTTCGACAGTATCAAAATGGCCACTGGCTACATGTTCATCAAGTGGGTTCTGGCCATGAAAACTCAGATTCTGCATATCATCAACGATGTTCTTTATCGCCCCCAGAATGTTCTCGACAATGTTCCCATCGATGAACTTCTCAAAGACGTAAAACTTGAATTCAGTAAAGAAGAAAACCAGTTCACCGAAGTGTATTCGGGGCAAACTGCTACCGAACTCAACCTTGAAGAACTGAAACGTGAATCTGACCAGACATCTATAGTCACCCTGGTTCACAAAATCATTCTTGATGCAGTTAAAATGCGTGCATCAGATATTCACATCGAATCGTTCGAAAAGATTATTCAGGTCAGATACCGCATTGACGGCATTCTTTACGATATCATGCCGATCGAACGCGCGGCGCAGCAGGCAATTATTTCGCGCATCAAAATCATGTCGAATCTCGACATTACCGAACGCTTCATGCCCCAGGACGGCAACTTCAAGCTCAAGGTCAAGGGGCAACACATCGAGTTCCGCGTGGCGATCCTGCCCTCTATCTATGGTCAGAACTGTACCATCCGCGTTCTCGACGCCGGGCGCGTCAACCTCGATCTCGCCGGGCTGGGCTTTCACGCAGATGACCTGCAGCTGTTCGAATACAACATCGGCCGCCCATGGGGTTTGTGTCTGCTCGCCGGTCCGACGGGTTCAGGTAAAACCACTACCCTCTACTCAGCGCTTTCGCTGATCAACAGCCGACAGAAAAAAATCATCACCGTCGAAGACCCCGTCGAATTCAAAATTCCTGGTGTGCATCAGATGCAGGTTCAGGAAAATAAAAATAACCCGGCCAGGTCTCTCACTTTCGCTCGAGGTCTGCGCTCGATTCTGCGTCTCGACCCTGACATCATTCTCGTCGGCGAAATTCGCGATTACGAAACTGCAGAAATTACAATCAAGGCGGCCCTGACGGGTCATATGGTTTTCTCGACCATTCACGCCAACACGGCCATAGAAACCATCAGCCGTCTTGAAAACCTTGGTATCGACCCCTATCTGTATGCTTCGGCACTATGTCTGCTCGTTGGCCAGCGTCTCGTCAGAAAAATCTGCCCGGCGTGCAAAACTCAGATTGAAACCACGCCATATATCACCGCTTCACTCGGGCTCAACGCAGCTGAAATGGAGGGGCTGACTCTCTACCGTGGCGTAGGCTGTAAAGAATGTAACAACAGTGGTTTCAAAGACAGAACAGGCCTTTACGAAGTCGTTGAAATTACACCCGAACTCAAAGATCTTATCAGCCAGCGAAGAACGACGAGCGATCTCATGCAGTATCTGCGTAAGCATAAAGTGAAAACTCTGGCTGATTGCTGTCTGGCAAAAGTTCTTGCTGGCGAAGTGCCTATCGAAGAGTTTATAATGATCAACATGGGAAGTTAAGCAATGGCAAGGCAAGGATTAAAAATGAAAACGGTTCTCGACATGGGAACTTACGAAGTAAGACTGCTTACCCTCGAGTCGGCGGCGGCGGGTGAAGTTCGCCTGCAAAGGTGTTTATCGACCAATACCCCCAAGGATTTCGTTGCTTCCACTTTCATTGAATACCCTATCATCGACCCGTTGCCGCTGCGTCAAGCCGTAACTTCGCTTGTCAAAGAATCAAAACTGCCATATGAAAACACTTTGATGCTTCTGCCCGACCATTCAACGCTCATCAATCTGATGGTCACGCCGCCAAGATATTCAACAAAAGAAATGGATGAAGCCATAAAAGAGGACTTCGTTCCGATAATGCCCCTGCCCTATGAAAACTGGCATGTCGTTCAACACAGTATTGGCACCTGGGAAGAAGACGAAATAGTTCTGGCAATTGCAATTATAAAAAACAACCTGCTGGAAGCCGGTGGCATAGTGCAGCAATCAGGTTTGAACCCCACCATCACCGACATTAACTTTCTCAACGTGGCCAACCTGATCGAGCACCACCTCACCAGCGCTGAAAGCAAAGGCAAAAATATCTGCCTGATTCATCTCGGTCATGAATCAACCTCTGTAGGGGTATTTAAAGACGGGCAACTGCGGGTTCTGCAAAATCGCCCCATAGGCGCCTACGATTTCACCAAACAGATCAGCAGGCACTTTCATGTCTCTGAAGCTGATGCAGACCAGTTTAAACGCAACGAGATATGCTTTTTACCTGAACCCTCGCCCGAACAAGATATTCAGTATAATTTCACTGTCATCAAAAACGTCTTTGCGCTCCTCTGCCGCGAAATATTCGGCTCAATCGAAAGTTACCTGACTAAATTCAGAGAATTTTCGATACATGAAGTCATAATATCTGGCGGTGGCGCCAATTTCGAGAACATCAACGTCGCTCTTACCACTCAACTCAGCTTAACAACAAGGGTAAGACGCGTTTGTGAATTTTATGATCTCTTTGTCGATGGCAAAGCTGTCGATGATTCTGAGAAGAACTCTCTGGCCGCTGCATGCGGCTCATACCTGAGGGAATAGCCATGAAGTTTCAGTTTGACCTGTTGCCTGTCGAGTATAAAAGTAGACCGCGCGACAATATCGGTATGGTTCTGGCACTGCTGATAGTTGTAATGACTATTTCGGCGGTCAGCAGCATGACCTACAAAAGCAGGAATGAAATTGCCAGCGCCGAAGCCGTTCTTACGCAAAAAGATGCTGAGCTTCGTGAAATAATTGATAAAACCAGCAAACTTCAGCCCCCCGTAAACGAAATAAACGCCTTGCGGAGCAGTATCGAGTTTATCAATGCCAATCTCGATACCCCGGCCAGCAACATGGTAGACTTTTTTGCCGCCCTCGAGGCCGCAGTTCCAGAAAGAGTGCTGATACACGATCTGAGTCCTAAAAACTTCAGCAATTTGAGTGTTCCATTCTCGATAACTGGTGAAGGGGCTACCATTCAGGATGTTCTCGAATTTGTGAACCGCCTCAATCAGAGTGGCAAATTTCAGGCGCAGCTAAAAAGCAATACAAGCGTAGCCCAGGATCTCGGGCAATCACAGAGCTTCTCTCTGGGGCTCACTTATAGACCTGCCCCAAATAAATAAAACAGGAAAAAGCCGTGAAGACAAGATTAAGATCTAATATCGAACGTGTTTTAACCTATGGCCTGATGGCAGGCGCTATAGTTTTTCTTGTCTACTTTCTAGGCTCGGTCAACAGGTCTCAGCGACAGCTTATCGCCAGCAAAAAGACTGAAATTGCCGATCTGTCGAAGCGGATAGAAGAGTCAAAAAAAGATCTTACGCAACGACAGCAGCAGATCAACGAGATAACTACGCAACTGCGTGATAAACGCCAGGAAATAAAAGAAAAATTTGAAAAACTTCTTGAAAGCGCAGCAAACTACACTGTTTTTATCGAACAGGTTCAAAGAAAAGCCAAAGCCCTCGGAATTCATATCCAGGATTCGAATTACAAAACCCCCGCACCGGTCAAAGGTGGTGCCGGCAACTATGTCGAGTTCAAATTCGATATGCGCATTCGTGGTTCATACAATAAACTCAAACAATTCCTCTGGGAGTCAGAAAACGCTCTTGGCCGACTGGTAAAGATTTCGCAACTCGAAATCATACCACCGCTAAGCGACCAGCAGGGAAACATGTCGATGAAGCTCACCCTCTCAACGTTTTTCCTGCCTTGAAGCGAAAGAGAAGTTAAATGAATCAACAGGCCATAAAACTTTATCTGCAGAATAACAGAACCGTAGCATTCGGGGTTCCGTTTATCGCTCTCATTCTGATGCTCGACCTTCTGGTATTAAGACCTGGTCGAGAAGCCAAACAGAAAGAAGCAGCCGGTCAAATTGCCCAGCAGCAACAACAGCATTCCGGCAGGCCAGTTGCCCCTGCGGCGACCCCGGCTACGGCAGCAGCAAAAGCGCCAGCAGAAAGAGGCAAGATTGCTCCGCCCGCACCTCTGGTTAAACCGACTTACCCACAGCTCTCAGAAAAAATTGAGAGCCGTTTTGCAGCAAATCGCGTTTACCCTTACGAAAGCAGCAGAAATATTTTTCTCTGGCCTGACAACGTCAGCCGCTACGCAGAACTCGAAAACCAGGACAACGTTGTCGAAAGACCCGACATTACCTATCATGGCTTCTTTACCCTCGGCAATGACAGAGTGGCTATTCTGCGCCTCGCCAATGAACTGCTGCTGACCCGTCTTGGCTCGACTTTAAAAAGAACATCGTTCAGCCTTGCTGCAGTAATGCCCGACAAAATAATCATTTCAGACACATCAGAAGCGTTGAGAGACTTTGAGGTAACGCTTTCAGAACAACCCAAGGACAAATAACCATGGATTACCCGACAATCAAAAGACTCTTTCAGGATCGCGATAAAAGTGTAAGATTGTTTTGCCTGAAAAGTCTTCTTCACCATAACCTGGACAATGTCGATGAATTCATCCTCGAGGGGCTGCGTGACGGCAGACCCGAGGTGGTTATTGCGGCAATGAAAGCTTCTCGAAAAACCAGCAGCACCGAAATTTCGGGGATGATTCTAACCTATCTGGAGTCTCCCAACAGTATCCTAAGGAATGAAGCACTGCACGCTCTTCTCGGCAAGAACCACCCAGATATACGCACTGCTGTCTGCGACTTTCTCAAACATGAAGAGGATGCCGCCCTTGTCGCGACCGGCGTAAAGGTTATCGGTGGCTTCAAATCGCACGAATTCATACCCCTCTTCAAGGCTTTTTTGAATTATGCCGATGAGCGGGTACGGGCCAACGCTACCGAATCACTGGGAGAAATCAATTCACCCGAGGTTATCGAAATTTTGAAAGTACTGGTTGCAGACCGCAACAATCGGGTGCGGGCCAACGCCATCAAAGCCCTCTGGGAAAAAGGCATAAGATTCGGGCTCAACACCCTGTCAGAAGAGCTGCGCTCACCCAACACCAGAAAACGCGCGTCTGTAGCTTACATCCTCGGAGAAATCCAGGAAGACAAATCTTTAGAACTGCTGGTTGGCCTGCTGAGTGATATCTCGCCAACAGTGAGAAACAGGGCCGTGTTGAGTCTCGGCAAAATTGGTTCTTCGCGAATGATTTCTCATCTGGTCAACGCTTTTTTCAACGAAGACGAGTTGAATATCCGCGAAACGATAGTTCTTACCATTCTCAAAATTAACCAGGAACTGGCAATGAATCAGCTCCTCGAAAAATACGACAGCGAAGAAAATTCCAGATCCAGATCGATTCTTGTCAAATGCCTTGGCAAAGCAAACAATCAAAGCACTCTGCCGCTTTTGGCAAAAGCGCTTAAAGACGGTGATGCCAGAGTCAGAGCCAATGCAGTCGAAGCCGTAGGGCAACTAAAAGACCCGGCTCTTTCAGATCTGCTCATACCCCTGCTGAACGATGGCAACAACCGTGTCAGAAGCAATGCCGCCACCGCCCTCTGGAAACTTGGTGGAACAGGTGCAATAGTCACCCTGAAACAGATGATACGTTCTTCTCACAAACAGATGCGCTCTTCGGCAGCCTGGGCCCTCGGAGAAATAGGCGCACTGCAGTTCGGCGACATCCTTCAGGATTTAACAGGCGACACTGACCCTGATGTGAGAAGATGTGCGTTAAAAGCACTGGCAAAACTTTCTAAAATAACTTAAACTGTCAAGCGGTCATACTCAGAGAATAACGAGGAAGTCATGAACCGCTTTAAATTTTTACCTGTAATATGCCTTATTGCGGCCTTTTCGCTCGCTTTTCAAGCCGGCGTATATGCCCAGTCAGAGGCAGCGAGAGAATTGAATCGAAAAGGCCAGCTTGCTATCGACAGCGGCCACCACCAGGACGCGATCCGCTTTCTTAAAGAGGCGATGAAGCTCGAGCCACGCTGGGGCGAGCCATATTTCAATGCGGCGAAACTTCTGCGACTACGCAACAGACGCGAAGAAATGGTCAAGATGCTCAAAGAAGCCCTGAGCCGCGACCCCCAGAACAAAGCCTATGCAGAGGCTTACGCAAAGGTTCTCAAAGAAGATCTTGTCAATGCCGAAAAAACGCAAAAAACGTCTGACATCGTTCGACTACGTCAGGAAATCGTTCAGATCAATCCGGGCGAGATAGACATCGGCCTGCAGATAGTGCAGCAACATATCGATGCCGGGCAAAACGACAAAGCCCTGACACTTGCCGAGAACCTGCTGGAAAACAACCCTTCCCTGCGCACGCGGTATGATTCAGAGCCGATGGGCAAGCTCTACATGGTTCTGGCAGCGCTTGAATTAAAACGCGGCAACCTGGCAACCGCCAGAAATCATTCTGACAACGCCTCAAAATTCACCCTTGCTGACCCAGATGGTTTTAAAACTCTTGCCTCTGAAATAAGAGACAAACAGACTCAGGCCGTTGAAAAATTGCTCAAACAGGCCGAAGCGTCAAAAGAAGCTCAAAAACCTGAAGAGGCAATGCAGCTTCTAAAAACAGCCGAAGAGATTCTACCGAACAATGAATCTGTCAAAGCCGCCATAGATGCGATAAATCAGTCGCGTGATGCCAAATCTGCTTATGCCAGTGCCAGAGAAGCAATTCAAAAAGGCAGCTGGCTTGAAGCCAGAGATCTTCTCGAATACGTGGTTTCTGTCGATTCTTCCAATTCTGAGGCTCGCAAACTGCTGCAACAGGCTGCCAACAAAGAAGAATCACTCATGAAACTTCTCGGACGGCCGGATCGCCTGCCGCGCAGCTCAAGTGACCGCGCAGCCCTGACCGAAGGCTTTTTGCGCCGCGGCGTTCAGTTCATCGAAGCCGGTAACAAAAAAGACGGCGCTGTATCTCTGAACCGCGGCCTTGCCATAATCGAGCTCGACGCCAGCCTGCAAAGATTCAAAGCTGCTTTTACCGAAGAACTTGAAAAAATTCAGACGGCTGACAACCGCAAAGAAACATGGCAGAAGGCACTCGAAGCCAGAAATGTCTACGAATATGAAGAAAGTCTGAAACTGCTTAGCCAGCTGCCAAAAAACTATGACATTCAGCTGCCAAGCTATCTTGCCGAAGCCTACTGGAAAACCGGCAACGAAGAACAGGCCATGACCGAAGCCCGCTATCAGCTCGCTAACCAGCCAGACAACAACCGCGCCAAATTTGTCCTCGGCTCGATTTTTCTGGAACGCGGCGATAAGGATATGGCCTATAAATATTTCAAAGAAATTTACGATATCGACCCCGATTACCCTGAAATAAATGACAGACTGCTGGCTTCCAGCACTTCCAAATGGAAAACTTTCTTCCCGGTCATTGTCATCGTTCTCCTGCTCTGGATAGCATGGTCTCTCTACAAATATCTGCCGGAATACAACAAAAACTCGGCTATCAGAAAGGCTCAAGCATTTCTGCGCAAAGAAATGCACGATGAATGTATCGAAGAACTGACGCGCATCCGCCGACTTCCCAATCTCACTGAATTTGACGGCGCTCTTATTTCAAGAATTCTTGCTCAGGCATACCTTAAACGTGGCGTCTATGACCGGGCTATCGGTGAATGCAAACATCTGATCTCGATCAATGCAAAAGATGAAGATGCCCATACATGGCTGGGCTATGCCTATCTTGGCCGGCGCATTATGTCTCCGGAAAGCCTGCCGGAATTACTGAACCTCTACCAGAAAGACCAGCGCAACATCGCTCTGGTATCATTGCTCGGTTCACATTACACCCAGCAGAAAAACCTCTCGGAAGAAGGCGTGAAAATTCTTGAGCAGTGGCTGAACCTCGACCCGAACAACCCCGATGTTTTGAAACCTCTCGGGCGTTATTACCTCAAAAAGAATCGCAGCGACGACAGAGCCATGAAGGTCTTCCAGAAAATGATGGAAATGGGTTCCCCAGAAGCCGAGTTCCTTCTTGGCGTCGCCAGAATCCACCTCAAACTTCGCCAGTTCGACAGCTGCCTGCAGCTTTGTGAGCAGGTTATCAACAGTGACATCAATAACGAACTAGTCCACTCTGTCTTGCGCGAAGCTTATCACAAGCAGAACCGAATCGCCGACCTGCTCGACATATACGGCAATTTCCTCAAGAACAACCCATATAATGTCGCTTTTCAAAACGGTCTCAAAGAAGCTCAGAAGCTTGCCGCGAATGCCAGCGGTCGCAGCGAAGAACCGGCGCCTCAACTGGCTTCCGACCAAGTCGCCTGCCCCCATTGTCAGCAGATAAATTCAAGCAAAGAGTACTGCTGCCAGCATTGTGGCCAGAATTTGTTATAAGAGGTAACACACTGTCCAATACCACACATAAATTTGTAACTACTGGCCCCTCGCAGTATCTGCGCCAGTTGATTCTGCTGCTGATCTGCACGCTGTGTGCAATAAATCTGTATGCTCAAGACGAGCAGTATGTGACACTGCGCAAATTTCTTACTGCCAGAATGTATGGCGAGGCCTACAATGAATTGCTGCGGCTCGAACTCAGCCGCGACGAAATAGACCCGAAACTCGAGAAACTGCGAATCGATCTTCTCGAGCGCACCAAAGAAAGGCTCCTGCGACAGGCGCGTGTCAGCCCCGATGACCCGGCTATTTTCACGATCCTGGCCGATATCGACTTCCATCAGGGCAATCTTGAAGAAGCCTCCAAAAATATCTCGAAGGCGCTGACAAACAAATCCGGGCCTGTGGCCAACTATGTTTTCGCCAAGATACTTTTCCGCAAGGGCAGTCTGGTGCAGGCTTTTGACCAGATGGGGAGCGTGCTGGAAGCCATGCCCGACTCACCTGTGGTTTTCGAAGACTTTCAGTTTCTGTATGCGTGCAAAAGCTACGGAATCGCGACCGCCCGCAAGATTTCTCGCAATACCAACTTCATCAAACGCGCGACACCTGTTGCCGCTGGCGACAACGTGCCAGAAATACCAGAGAGTCCTTTTGAAAATGACCCGACTCAGGTAGCTGCACTGCCTGCTGCCACACCCGAGCCGGTAGAAACGACACCTGCGCCAATCAACGCTGCCTCAGTTACAGAAGAAGATGACGACCTACCGTTTCCAGATGATTCTGGTGACACTGACGAAGCCGACATTTTGCCCGACGAATCAACGGGTCTGCCGGATGAAAGCGATGAACCGGAAGATGAAGATTTTGTCGAAGACGAACCAGCTCAGACTTCTCCGGCAAAGGATCCACAGCTGCTACCACCTCGTCCTACTCCGGTGGCCATGACGCCCGAACCGCCACAACCCGAAACCGACCCTGAAAAGGAAAACATCAAAAAAGCTGAATACTGGCTGCAACAGGCTGTCAGACAATTCGAAAACCGTAATTACGACGACGCTCAGAACAACTGGAAGTCTGCCGTGGAACTTCACGCTGACCTCCCCGGCAAAGACGAACTTAAAACCCGACTGGATGCCAAATTTGACCTTTTCAAGCGCTATAGAGAAGCCAAAGACCTGTTTGAGCTTGAAAAATACGACAAAGCTCTGCCAACGCTTGAAGAAGCATACAATGAAGAACCTGACAGGTTCAAAGAAGCCCCCTTCATGATCGGGAAAATTTATCTGCTGCAGGCTGAGCCAGATTACGACAAAGCCCTGCATTATCTCGATCTGGTGCTGAGCCAGGACAACCTCGATCCCTTGTTCAAACGTGATATCGAATGGACAAAAATGGAAATTTTTTATGGGATGCACAGATTCGACGAGGCGAACGCCATATTTCAACGTTTCATGGCGAACGAAGAGGCTTTTGCCCGCAATCAGACAAACTTCAATCACCTGCGGATAGGGCTGTGGTACAACCTCAACAAGACCCTGGTTCACATCGGGTTTGGCGTTTTCATAGCCATGTTTCTGCTGGTTTTCGTGCTCAGACTTCTGCCGGCTATTACCATGTTGTCTGATCCCCTCAAAAGTGCGAAACGCATGTTCGAAAGCAATAAGTTTCAGAAGGCTATTGGCATCGCGGAAAAGGCCCTGCGCAGCAAACAGCCTATTCAGGTCGAGAGAGAGTTTCTCGAGATTCTCGTTAAATGCCATTTTGAGCTCAAAAATTTTGTGAGATGCCAGGAAAACGCCCGGCTTATTCTCGAAAAATTCCCTGGAAACAACATCGCCTGGAGTTATCTGGCCAAAGCCTCGATGGCCAGCCACGACACTTCGAACGAAGCCATTAGCATGTATGAAACCCTCTACAGAGAGAACCCCACCAGAAAAGAGTATCTGCCGATTCTTGCCAGACACCATGCTCAGACCGGTAACAACACGGTCGAGGCCATGAATATACTTGTCACTTACTACCAGTCGGGCGGCAAAGAACCGCCAATAGTAAAAGCCCTGGCGAACGGTTATGTGCAGAACCGTTCGATGGGTCCAGAAGTAATAGATATTCTTGAAGAAGCTCTCAAGACCGACGATAAATTAGATTACCGCGAGCTGCTGGCGCGAAATTTTTCAAAATGCGGCCGTTATGATGATGCAGCGCGTGAATGTCTGAAGGTACTCAACGAGAATATAAACAACATGGGCATACATGTCGTCTATACCTCTTCGATGAAAAAGTTAAAAAAGCTCGATACCGCAATAGACCAGTATAAAACTTTCCTGCAAAGATACCCCGGCAATCCTCAGTTAAACGAAATATTGAACGGCCTCAAAAAAGATCTTTCAATTTTCAGCCCATCAGAAAGCGATCTTATGCAATTTCCGGAGGATCTTCCGATGCCCGATCTGCCTGAACCGGGCTTTTCCGATCATCATGAAGACATCGATCTTGAAAATTATGTAGAACCTCCCCCAGAAGGTTTTGTTATGGAAGACAGTCAGGAGACACCACTACCAGAGTTTCTGCAAGGCGGCGAATATTCTGACGAACCGCTGCCAGACCCGCTTGGTTTCGGTGACTCAGGGCCCGGAAGACTAACGCCACAACCAATTACCCCCGGAGGCAGACAAACCGAATTGCCACAGATCGAACTGCCGACTCTCGACCCGTTCGAAGATAATTCCGCGCTGTTCAATGAATTTGCCTCAGAGCTGCCCGAAGAGCTGGGCGGGCCGGCTGAACCACCTCTCCCGCTGCCCCCCGATTCGTTCAACCCTTACAAACAGTTACCGGTCGAAGAGCCGTCGTCAGACGCTTTGCCGGGCAAACGCGGTTCAGACAGCATAAAATCAGCGACTGGTCAGGGGCTGACCATGAAAATAGCTGAAGCTCACGAGAAAGTCAGAGCAAGCAAATGGGACGACATAATCGCTCTGTTAAGCCCTGATTTTGCTTCAGAACGCAACAAAGAGGCAGGGATTCTGCTTGCAAATGCCTGGCTTGGTAAAAATAAACCGCAGATGGCTCTTGAAATAATCGAAACTCTCGACTTCGACCCGGAATTGTTGAATGAACCCATAAAAGAAGTGCTCTACCGCACAGGGCTCGCGCTCGAAAGTGAAAAAAAACTCGATGAAGCGCTGCGGATGTATGACCTGATCTGCAGTGTAGATATTAACTTCAAAGACGCTTTTGACCGTTCCGACAAGATCTACACCCGAAAAAAATCAGGCTGAGAATATCAATCGACTGGTGCTTTGACAAGAAAACCTGTATCGCTTCAGAGTTCAGAATTTGCCCATCAGCAGTTCGGCGTTGAGCGCCAGCCCCTCTACCCTGACGCCGGTAGCGCCGGCAAAAGTGTAACCGGCGCCGAATTCAAGTACGATGTGCCTGCTCATAGGAAGAACACCAATAATCATCGGCTCGAAAAAGCTGAACGACCCCTTGTTGAATTCATACCCGGAAGCCCGACTGCGCAAACGATAATCGCCGACGCCAAACGATACCCGCCATTTAACGCGGGAATCTTCCCTGAATGAGTCTTCGAGGGTCAGACCAGCCATGTCGAGGTTAAATTTCTGACTTTCACCATTCAAAGTACCAGAATAAAAAACAAAGCCGATCTCAGGGTCATAAAGCCGGCCGGCAAAGGCTCTTATGCCCCATACGGTCATGTCTCCACCAAAGTTCTGCGGAGCGGCCACCCGTTTATATTTCATTATCGGCCCGACACCGTATACGTATTCGCTGCTTTTTGGCTGCGAATCCATCAGCAGCGTTGGGCCTGTCAGAGAGAAGCCGGCAGTCGCATACAGAATAAAAAGGGTTATAATCAGTAGAAATCGCTTGATTTTCATAGCGTTCATATCGACAGACAATGGCTTTTTTTTCAGCAAATTCAACGCATTGGCCAGATGTCGTATAACTTCTGTAACAGTTTAAAAAGGTTGCTTTGATTCTGCAAAAGTCGTTATATTGTCTTATTGAATATAAGGCATAGCTGCACTTCATCAATCAGTTAATCAGCCACAGGAGGATAGAGTGAGTAACGATGTAGGCCCAACTCCACTGGGCAAATTTGTGATGTTCATGTTCGTCATCGGCTGCATTTTTGCAGCGGCGGTTTCCTTTTCCCCTGATCTCAAAGCAAAACTGTTTCCCTCTAATGATCAGCATAGTGGCGATTCTACTTCTTCCGGGCAGGCGACAGCGGTAACTAAAGCGGTAAAGGTTGAAGCCCCCGATACCGCCGGGGTAACTACAGTCCAGGAATACACCTACGTGCCCAATGAATCTTTGCCGCCGGTCAGCGGAGTATCTGCCTACAAATGGGATGAAAACGACAAGACTGTCGTTTTCCCGATCAATGTCTGGTTCGGCTGGTTGCCGATTATCGCCGCCAACAATGGCTTTGCCCCTAATGAAGAAAGCGTTTTTTTCAAAAAATATGGTTTCAAAGTCAACCTGAAACTCATCGACGACCCGATCGTAGCCCGTGACGCTTTTGCTTCGGGCGAATCTCACATTCTCTGGGGTACGCTCGACATGATCGCCCTGTTCGCACCCGGCTTGATGAAAGACAGCCGCACCGCGCCACGCGTTTTCCAGCAGGTAGACTGGTCGAGCGGTGGCGACGGCATTGTCGTTCGCGGCAACATTCGATCAGTAAAAGATCTCGAAGGCAAAACCATCGTTTATGCCCAGAACAGTCCTTCACAGTATTTCATCACCAATCTGCTGCTCAACGCCGGAATACCGCTGAAAAATGTTAACCACAAGTTCACGACTACAGCTTTCGAAGCAGCAGCTGCCTTTGTCGCCGATAAAAGTATCCATGCCTGCGTAAGCTGGGCGCCCGATATTTACACGATCCCCGAAAAAATTGCCGGAACCCATATTCTTACCACAACTGCCGATGCCAATCGCCTCATCACTGACGTTTGGGCTGCCCGCGCCGACTTTGCCAAAGATCACCCTGATATTATCGAAGGCCTGGTCGCCGGCATCTTCGAAGGCATGGGAATGCTCAAAAACGATACGATTAAAACCAAAGCTTTTGCCCATATGGCAGAAGGCTATGGCATGAAAATCGAAGATATCAAGTCGATGGAACAGGACGCCTACATTACTAATTTTGCCGAGAACCAGAATTTCTTTCTGAACAAAAACAGCCCGACAAACTTCGAAAGAACCTGGAAAAACATCATTTTCGTCTATCGAGAGCTTGGCCAGATTGGTACTCCGGTTCGTTTTGACGAAGTCGTAGACTTTTCTGTCGTCAAAAAATTCGCCGATAAAAACATGTTTGCCGACCAAAAAGATGTTCAGGTCAGCCGTTTCGTCTCTACCAGCTACAAAAAGGTTTCAGCAGAAGCACCGGTTCTGACGCAGACTGTCAGAATCAACTTTTACCCCAACTCTGACAACATCTACGAACCTGAACACGATGAATTCGGTCAGGCAATACCCAACACCCTTTATGACCCCACCGTCGATGCGACTCTCGAGAAAATCGCCCGCATGGTTGGGCAGTATGACCGTGCTCAGGTTGCCATAGTCGGTCACACAGACAGTTCCATGAAGGGCAAAGTCCCGGAAAAGGCTGTCAAAGACCTTTCCAGCGATCGCGCCAACTCGGTTCGCAGCGCCCTGGTGCGCAAATACAAGTTCGCCAGAGAAAAGTTCATAGTTGAAGGCAAAGGCTGGTCGGAGCCGGCAGACTCTGCCGACCCAATGAATCAGGCCCTCAATCGCCGCGTCGAAATCCAGGTTTTTACCCCAGAAAAATAATATTTCCAAAGGAGCTGGAAAATGTTCAAACGCTTGATGAATCTAATACGTGGTTTCTTCAGTCTGTTTATCAGGGGGCTCGAATCAAGCAATCCTGAAGCCCTGATCGAAGCTGAAAGAGAAAATCTGAAGCACCAGATCAGCCGCTATAACGAAAATCTGGCCAATCAGGCCGCATTTATCGAACGCCTGATGCGTCAGGTAAAAACATTGGCCGCCAAAGAAAAAGAATTGACCGCAAAGATTACCGCCAACCTCAAGGCGGGCAACAACAGAGTTGCCGGCCAGCTGGCTCTGCAGCTGCAGACTGTCAAGCAGCAGCTCGACGAAAATCAGTCTCAGCTTGAAATTGCCGACAAAACCTACAAAGATCTCGAGAAGTCTCGCGACGTAGCCGTTCGCGAAGCTCAGATGAAGATCGAAAAACTGCAGAATCTTCTCAGCGAAGCTCAAATGCACGAAGCCCAGGCCGAGCTCCAGGAAATGGCAAAAGGCATGATCACCAGCATCGGCTCGAGCGGCGACACCATCAACAGAGTCACCGAACTTCTCGAAGAACGCCGCGACAAAGCCGCTGGCCGTTCTAGAGTTGCCGCCGGCTCTTATGACAGTTCTCAGGTCACCATGAAAGAAGCCGAAATGGAAGCTCTCGGTGACGCAGCCCTCGCTGAATTTGCCGCCATGAACGGCATTGCAATGCCAGGAGCCGGTCAACCCCTTGCCGAAGGTGAATCTGATGATGTTCCGCAGCGCGGCATGGGCCCGATGCAGAAAAATTGAACGAAAACATATTTTTTAAGGAGCAAGAGATGTATTTAAGAGGAAAACTGTTTCTGGTTATCATGGCTTTACTGGCATTCTGTTGCGGCGCTCTTCAGGCACAGGAAGCAGCTGTGGTCGAAGCCCCCGACACTGAATCCGTAACCACGGTCAAGGAATATAAATTTGTACCTCGTGAAACCCTGCCTCCAGTGCAGGGCACTTCTGCCTACAAATGGGATGAAAAGGAAAAAATCGTAGTTTTCCCCATCAACGTCTGGGCCGGGTGGTTGCCGATTATCGCAGCCAACAATGGCTTTGCTCCGAATGAAGACAGCATTTTCTTCAAAAAATATGGTTTCAAAGTCAATCTGAAACTCATCGACGACCCGGTGGTCGCCAGAGACTCTTTTGCCAGCGGCGAAAGTCATGTTCTGTGGGGCACTCTCGACATGATGGTTCTGTTTGCCTCTGAACTGATGAAAGACAGCCGTACTGCACCGAGAATCTTCCAACAGGTAGACTGGTCAAGCGGCGGCGACGGCATTGTTGCCCGCAGCAAAATTCGTTCAGTTGCCGACCTCAAGGGCAAGACCATTGTCTACGCACAAAACAGCCCATCACAGTATTTTATCAGCAACCTCCTGATCAATGCAGGCATCGGCCTTGATGAAGTAACTCACAAATATACTTCGACGGCTTTTGAAGCTGCCGCAGCCTTTGTCTCTGATGCAAGCATAGATGCGTGCGTCAGCTGGGCTCCCGACATTTATACTATTCCTGAAAAAATCGCCGGCACCCGCATACTTACCACCACCGCCGAAGCCAACAAGCTGATCGCCGACGTGTGGGCGGCTCGTGCCGACTTCGCCCGCGACAAACCCGAAATCATCAAAGGCCTTGTTGCAGGTATCTTCGAAGGCATGGATATGCTCGAAAACCCGACCACCAAGGCACAAGCTTTCCAATGGATGGCTGATGGCTACGGCATGAAGGTTGAAGATGTGAAGGCAATGGAAGCAGACTCTCACTCAACCAACTTTGCCGAAAACCGCGAATTCTTCATGAATGCCAACAATCCAACCAACTTTGAACGCACCTGGAAAAGTATCGCCTACGTTTACAACCAGGCCGGGCTGGTCAAAGAAGCCGTTCCTTTCAACCAGATCATGGACTTCACGATCATGGAGGAACTTGAAAAAGATGGTCAGTTCAAACACCACAAAGACAACTATGTAAGCAAATTCGTACCCACTACCTATTCAAAAGTCAACGCCGAAGCCCCGATCATCACTCAGACTGTCAGAATCAACTTCTACCCGAATTCTGCCAACATCTACGAACCGGCGCATGATCTCACCGGCAATGCCATTGCCAACACGCTCTATGACCCGAATATCGAAGCCACCCTCGAAAAGGTCGCCCGTCTCGTCGGTGCTTATGACCGCGCCGTTGTCGCCATTACCGGGCACACTGACAGTTCTATGAAGGGCAAAATACCTGAAAAGATCGTCAAAGACCTCAGTATGAACCGTGCCGAAGCCGTCAAAAAAGCTCTGGTCGACAAATACAAATTCGACGCCAAAAAATTCGTGGTTGAAGGCGAAGGCTGGAATAAGCCCGCTGACCTCGATAACCCCATGAATCAGGCCCTGAACCGCCGGGTAGAAATCTCCGTATTTCCGCCAGAAAGCAACTGACACAAATCTGCCGGGTGGGCAAAAAGCCCACCCGGTCGCCCTGGAGATGAAACATGAAACTCACTTTGCACGAGAACTTTTTTGGCATAAGAACCGGTGTTAAGCTGGTCGACCAAATCATTCTTGGCGTAATCCCGATCTTTCTGATTTTTCTTCTCTGGGTATTCGTCACCTCCGGCAAGACAGTTACCATAATATTGCCAGAAGGCACTTTTGAAGGTTTCGAAAAGAACCCGCCCCCCGAAGGCACCCTGTTCAGAGAAAAAGTGCGCCTCACCATCGACAACAGCACTCACGAACTGAAAGATTCAGCTAATGATAGTCTGCTGTCTTACCTGCTCAAAGACGGCGAAAAATTCGAACTTGGCCATATTCCGGCTCGCCCTTTTGGTAAAAGCGTCAGGTTAACCATGCCCCCTGGCAGGTATATCGGCAGAGAAAAACTGCCACCGGCAAAACCTGATAAAGCACCGGCAAAGCCTGATTCTGAACTTTTAAAGACCACTCCTGTAAGCGAAAATGTTTCAGAGAGCACTCCAGACCTAGAAACCACTCCGCCTGACGACGACCATCGGGCTGAAGCTGCTTCTCCGTCAACAGAAGCCGCTGCCGCGTCTACGGCGCCAGCTGCGTCACCGATTTTTCCGCTGCTGAAATTCAAATATCGCTATGAAATCGTTGAAACACGCCTGATAAGCCCATCGATGCTGCCAAGCCCCGGAGAAGTCTACCGATCTTTGCCTTCTTTGTGGTCTGACAGATCTCTACCCAAAAATATTCTTTACAGTTTTCTTCGAGTTGGGGCTGGTTTTATCGTCGCCTTCCTCATAGTTTTTCCCATGGCTCTTTTAATGGGCACCTTCAGCAAATTCAAGGCTCTGATAGCACCATTGATGCTTTTCGGCGGCTACTTGCCAATCCCGGCGCTGGTACCGCTGTTCATGATTCTTTTTGGCACAAACGAGCTGCAGAAAGTCATGTTTCTGGCCTTCGGCTTCGCAATTTATCTGCTTCCCCTCTTCGTAAAATATCTCGATGAAGTAGATAACGTCTATCTGCAGACTGGTTATACCCTCGGTGCCAATAAATTTCAGATACTCAACAACATCCTTCTGCCAATAGCGCTGCCGAATATGTTTGATGCCATGCGGCTCGGCTTCGGCATTGGCTGGGGCTACATCATTCTTGCTGAAATGGTCGACATGGGCAGTTTCGGAGTAGGTACACTCATTTTGACGAGTCAGCGTCGCGGACCGCGCGAAGATATCTACCTGGTGCTCATTGCAATCGTCATTATGGCCTTCATCACTGACAAAATCTGGGATAAAGTCGGGCAGCAGTTATTCCCCTACAGGAGCCAGAAACGATGAGCGAGCAGTCACCCCAAAAAGTTTCAATATTTCGCAAAATCGCCGGTTATTTTTACAGGTTTGACGACCATAACCCCGCTCTCCAGATCAAAGACCGGACAAAATCACAAAAAATGGTGCCGGCAAAAGTCGCCGAAAAATCTTCCAGGCACACTGATGCGAGCACCGGCAACAATCCTCCCGCCAGGTCGGTGGCAGCAGACAAAGACACTGTTGTCGACCGCTCTCCGGTTGAAAAGAATTGTGTAAATACCGAAAAAAGCCATGCTCAGGAAGGTTTTCCGTTTCCTGAAGAGCCAAAGAATGCTGTTTCAGAGACGCACAAACAAACCCATGTCGCTGGCACAAGCCCCAAAGCTGCCGCAGACAAAGCACCGGCTATCGTTTCATCAGGTGCAAACGAACTCGATGCTATGGAGCCGGCTGTCACCAAACCAAAATACCCACCGATCGTCACCTTCAGAAATGTCAGCAAAATTTTTAACCCGGGCACTCCGAATGAGTTTATGGCCCTCAAAAACGTTTCTTTCGAAATCGAAGATCTGCCAGATATTGGCGAATTCATTGCCCTTGTCGGGCCTTCAGGCTGTGGCAAGTCAACTGTATTGAACCTGATCCAGGGTTTTCAGGAAGTCGGGCCGCCGAGCTACGGCGAAGTTCTGGTGCGCAACAAACCAGTCACCGGGCCAGGTCGCGACCGCGGCATGATCTTTCAAAAATACAGCTCGTTCCCGCACCTGACCGTATTACAGAACGTCATGTTCGGCCTGCATCTGAATCGCGAATCACTCGGCTACCCTGAACACGTCATGGAAAAGCTTGCCCGGGAAATGATCGCCAAGGTTGGCATGAAAGGACACGAAGACAAGTATCCTTATCAGCTTTCCGGTGGTCAGCAGCAACGCGTTGCCATTGCCCGCACTCTCGTTCTCAAACCCAGAATAATTCTGATGGACGAGCCCTTTTCGGCACTCGATGAACCGACCAGAATCGAAATGCAGGAATTGATTACAGCCCTGTGGCATGAGGTCGAAGCGACCGTTTTCATAGTGACGCATTCACTTGCCGAGGCCGTATATCTGAGTGACCGCATTTTCATGTTCAAGGCCAACCCCGGTCAGTTGATGAAGCAGATCAGCATCACCCATGACGATATCGGCAAATATGAGGGCATGACGCCTCTTGAAGTTCAGGAAAGCCCCAAATTCAACAATTTTCTTAAAAATATCACCGACGAATTCTTGAGAATAGGTGGCTCAGAATAAATGAAACTACGCCGCAAGCCTGGTTACTCAGATTATCTGACCGAGGCATTCAACGCCGGCCTTGTCATCAAGGGCATGGGCGAAATCCCTGTAAACAAACTTTTCATTCTCGGCTCTTTTATCTTGGGCTTCAGCAACCCAGGCTTCTGGATGCTTGGACTGGCATTTGAAGTGATTTATCTCTGGTTTCTCACGTCTAATGAACGGTTTCAGAAGTATGTCCAGGGCAAACAGCTGTCTCAAATTCAGCAGTCAAGATCAGAAAAGATGAACGAGCTGATAGCCAGTCTGACCCCTGAAAATCATTCTCGCCTCAAGCGTCTGAATGCGAATCTGGCCGAAATAAACAAGCTCATGAACTGGAACATAGATGAAGGCGCCGGTTTCATGAACCAGAGCCGACAGCAGACCCTCAATCAGCTGCCGTCGATATTTCTCAAACTGCTCAAAACAAAACAGCTGATCGAAGAAAGCCTGCATCGCACCAAGCCTTCAGAAATCAGCAATGAAATCAAAAAACTTGAACAGCAGATGAGTAGCGGCATGAGCCCTGCGCTGGCCAAATCACTGCAGGGCAACATAGAGATTCATAAAAAACGCCTTGATAATCTCGGTGTTGCCAAAGAAAATGAAATGCTGGTCGAAATGGAACTGCAGCGCATCGAAAGCCAGCTGCACCTGGTCAGAGAAGAAATTGCCCTCGACAGCAGCCCTGAAGGGCTCAGCAACAATATCGACAAAATAAACAACACACTCGGAGAAACCCAGGACTGGATCAACAGCCATTCTGACTTTCTTCGTAAGCTCAGTGGCCCACCCATCGATACCCCTGAATTTGAAATGGACGTGGAGCCGGTATTACCACCAAACCGCGAAATCGAATAAAAAGGAAGCTGCACTATGGCAAATTACCCTGAATGGGCCAGAGAAATGGCCGAAATTTTTAAAAGCGGTTCAATCAGCCAGTTCGTTCTTTACGGCAACATCGATGACTGGGTTACCTATGCCTCCGAAGACTCACAACAGCTGCAATGCCTTTCTCTGAAAGATTTTCTGACCCGCGTGATGTTCGCCCCTTTCGAGGTGGTATTGACTTATGACCGTGGTCACGGCATAAGAGCTGCCAAGGGCGGCGAACTGTTTTTTAATTTTCTCAAGGCCTACGACAGTTTTCATCGAACCTCTTTCGCCACTTCGCCAGACGGCGACATCACTGCCGACAGCGCCAACTCGCTTCCCAAAGACCCAAAACGCGCTCTAGCGCTGATAGACAGATTTATCAGACACGGACTGGTTCGCACCACTGCCGACAAAAGCGGCAAACCGGTCGCCAACCCGATGCGAACCGCGATCATAGTCGAATATGCTCAGTATCTTCTGCCACGGGCCGAGATCGCCTACACCAGTTCCGAGTCGGTAGAAACTCTGATCAGAGTTTTAGATTGGGCCTCCGACCCCAATATCAACAACGCCTATGTCAGTACCTGTCTGATTGCCGAAAACCTCAACGACGTCAACCGTCAGCTGGTCGAGAACCCACGCTCGGCCAAAATTCAGATAAGTCTTCCGGATGCTGAAACCGTATTGAACTTCGTACAGACCGTCACCTCTGCAATCCCGGATTTTTCTTCGATCTGCGATGTCGACAGGGCTTCTCTGGCGCAAAAACTTGAAGGTTTGTCGTGCATTGACGTGCAGAATCTTATCGAGCGGGCAATAAAAAACCAGCGGCGCATTTCAATGGAATATCTGCGCGAAGTCAAAAAGGAAATGATCGAAAAATCGGCAGGTGGCCGAATTGTTTTTGTTGAATCCACACGCAACCTCGATGATGTCGCCGGCCACTCAGAAGCCAAAGCCTGGCTGCGTCAGGATGCCTCGTTGATGAAACGCGGCAAGATAAAAGCTTTACCAATGGGTTATCTTATTACCGGCCGTATTGGAACCGGCAAAACCTATCTGGTCGAGTGCTTCGCCGGCGAAGCAGGCGTTCCCTGTGTTGAACTCAAGAATTTTCGCGACAAGTGGGTAGGTGCCACCGAAGGCAATCTTGAAGCCATTTTTAAAATTCTGCATGCTATGGGTCAGGTTATCGTTTTTATCGACGAAGCCGATCAGGTAGCGGGAAAACGTGACAGCAACTCTGGCGATTCCGGAGTATCGGGGCGCATATACGCGATGTTGGCCAGGGAGATGGCTGACACACGCAATCGCGGGCGCATATTCTGGATCTTTGCAACCTCTCGACCAGACTTGCTCGAAGTAGATCTGAAACGCGTAGGGCGCCTCGATGTGCATATTCCGCTATTTGCCCCTCAGACAGAAGAAGACAAAAAAGACCTGTTCAAGGCTCTTGCCCGCAAAAACAAGGTCAAACTCGAAGATTCCGATCTGCCTGTGTTCCCTGACAGTCTTGATATCGGCGGCAATGAAATGGAAGGCATTCTGATCATGGCCTCGCGCATGTTCGAACTGCAGGAAGAAAACGACCCGGAGCGCAAACCGGTAGGGCACTTCATTGCCGAAGCGGTAAAAAACTACCGACCAATGGCCCACTCATCGCGACTTGAATTCATGGATCTCGCAGCGGTCGTGGAGTGCACAGACCAAAGATTTCTGCCCGAAAAATTTGCAAAACTCGATATGGAAGACGCCAAAAGGCGCATGGACGACCTGAAGCTCGAAATCAGCGATTGAGCAGCGGGCAGCTCAGGCTACGAATTCTTGTTCAAGGCAGAGGAATTTGGTGAAACGGAGCGTCGTGCCTGCACCGGGCGAAGAAATCAGTTCGTATCTGTCTGATAGAAGGCTTATCAGGCCCAGACCGCGGCCACGAGTCGAGTTAAGACTGCGCAGGTTTTTTGGGATCTGAACTCCGGACAGGTCAAAGCCACAGCCTGTGTCTTTGACACAGACCTCGAGCCTGTCTTTGAAAATCAGAAACTCTACCTCGAGTTGTGATTCGCAGCTGGTCCTGGCACCGTGCTCTATTGCGTTGGCATAAGCCTCATCGACGATCATGGCCAGTTCGAAAACCTGGTCTTCGTCAAAACCCATCCGCCTTGCGATTACTTCGGTATTGTCTCTGATCACTCTCAAATAACAAGGCTTTTCAAATTTAAAAAGCACCTGTTCTGGAAATTTTCTTTGTCCCATCTTTTTTTGCCCCAATATAAGCATAATCTTTTCCGGTTATTTCGCAAGCATGGGCAGAACCTCTGCCGCCTGGCCCTGAATCACGAGCAGCCAGATGATTATAAGCTGTCATTCGGGGCTTTGCAAACAATGTAAGCTTATGGTACAAATCAGACATGATTAAACGAATTTTATTCATGGCTGTTTTACTGTTGCCAGGCACCCCCGGGCTATCGCAACAGAAGTTTCCCACCTGGATGGACGAAGTACAATTTGAGCGAAAAACTCCTGGAAGTGGCTTCAGCGAGCCAACTGCCCCGCTAGATCCGGCAACCGGGCAATTATCCGAGGGCAATTCCGGTGGCGGGCGCGGTTTTAAACCCAAACTGCCCGACTTCAGCAAAATGCGCGAAAAGGCCCTGAAAGCCGAGTTTGAAAAGCGTGCCGCCGCCGAGGGAGAACTGGAAGATTCTTATTCAGCTTCAATCAAAAACCTTGAAACCCTCAAAGAAAAGAAAAGCAGGCTCGAAACTCTTCTGTCGGCAAACCCCGGCGAAAATGAACGGCATCAGCTTCTTAGCGCTATCGCCGAGTTATCACAAAAACTGGCTCTCAGTGAAGAGTTCGTAAACCTTCTCAATAACCGCAACCCCGGAGTCTCTGAAGAGAAAACGCAAAGCGAAAGCCTCACACCAGCGCAGTTCAATCGGGTTATCGAGCTGCAGCAGCTGCTCTTTCCCGGATACAAAAAGAAAAACGCCAGCAATCAACCTGCCTCGAAGCCGAAACCAGAGAATACGGGCGAGCCGAAGCCTCAGACAGAAATTGATTTTGACCGCGAACCCACCGACGAAGAACTGGCAAAAGCCCGAGAATACCGGCCCGGCCAGATCAAATCTTTTTATCATGAATTAAAAAAAGCCAACCGGGAAAACCAGGAGAACATCAGCGAATGAAAAGTCACAATATAGGCATAGTAGGGGCAACTGGAGCTGTTGGGCTCAAAATTCTGCAGGTTCTCGACGAACGCGTGAAGAACCCGGCGTCGATTCGTCTGTTCGCCTCTGAGCGCAGTGCCGGGCAGCAGATAGAGTTTCGCGGTTCGATGCTGACAGTCGAGAACCTGGCCACCGCCAACTTTTCCGGTCTCGATGTCGTTTTCTTTTCGGCCGGCACCGAAGTGAGCCTCAAATATTGCCCGGCCGCCGTAGAAGCCGGCGCCCTGGTCATCGACAACACCAACGCCCACCGCATGCACCCGGATGTGCCGCTGATAGTTCCCGAGGCAAATTTGCATGCTGTCAAAGGCCATCACGGCCTCATAGCCAACCCGAACTGCTCTACCATTCAGATGATCGTCGCGCTGGCGCCGATTCATAAAGTGACCCCAATCAGAAGAATCGTGGTCTCGACCTATCAGTCGGTATCGGGCACCGGGCTTGAAGCTATCGACATTCTCAAAAAACAGAGCGAAGCCATGCTGACCGGGAAAAATCCTCCTGAAGGCGTTTACCCGCACCCGATCGGCTTCAACCTCATCCCTCAGATAGACGTTCTAGTTGATGGCGGGCTGTATCGCGAAGAAGAGAAGATGGTAAAAGAAACCTGCAAAATTCTTGAAGCAGATATCAAAGTCTGCCCGACCACAATCAGGGTGCCGGTAATGTATTGTCACAGCGAAGTGGTCAACATTGAACTGACCGATCAAATGCAACTTGCAGCACTTCGCAACATACTGGCGAATGCCGAAGATGTCGTGCTGGTAGACGACCCCGGCAACTCTGTCTACCCAACCCCCCTTTCATGCCAGGATAAAGACGAAGTTTTCGTAGGCAGACTTCGCCAGGACCCGACTATTGCGAATGGTTTCAATATGTGGATTGTCGCCGACAATCTCAGGCGTGGAGCCGCAACCAATGCCGTAAAAATTTATACCGAGATGGTGAGGCATGATCTTTTTTAGAATTAAACTGCTGCTGTTATTTACTTTTCTGTTGGTTATGCTGCTGACAAATACACCTTCACACGGGCAATATTCAGTTTTGCAGAGTGAAGAACCCAGACTGCGGGCGATTCTTTACCACCCCAACAACCCCAGAGCACTTGTTTATTACAATTCGCAGCGTTTTCATGCCGTTGCGCACACCCGCATCGACGCAGAGTGGTATATTGAAGAAATCAGGAGAGAAAGCGTTCTTTTCAAGAGAACCTCAACGCGAAGCTTCGCCGAAATTTTCTTGAATGCACCGCAAAAGGCAAGATTTCACAAAGACAGCTCTTTTTATGGGCACCCTGTTGCACTCTGGGAAGCCATAGAACTTCTAGCACAGGGTTTCGGCTATCAGGCCGTGATGCACTTTCAGGCAGGCGGAGCAGTACTGCCGGCCCACCACGGCAACACAATCGGCAAACTGCTAAAAAAAATACTGCCACCGCACCATCGTTTCGATTTCGACGGCCCTGTTCTGATGGTTTTACCTGTGAAGCCCTCGGGCGAAGAATGGACCGAAGTGCTCCAAAGAATGCGACTTTGCGTCCCTGATCGTCTTGCAATGCGTTATCCCGGTTTAAACAAGCAGGGGGTAATTTTATCACGCGGCGATGACATTCAATTCGTATTGCGAAAAATTTCTCTCGGCGGCAAGGTTCCCATTCAGTTTCCTCGCGACCTGCATTTTCCAGTTTACGCCACTTTCCGCAATATTCCCTTCTCACAGATGCTGGCCAAGATACTCTACCTCAACCAGTGCATACTGATCGAACGCGAAGAAGGCCTCGAAGTAACCCCATGGCCAAGACAGATCCTTCAAAGACGTCCATACGCAGACTTTCCGCACTTAAAATCGCTGCCAATCGAGCCACAAAAGGGTTCGGGGCCAATGCCACCGCCCCTGATCACAGAACACCTGCTCGATCACCCATTTGTTCAACAGAATCAGGAGTTCTGACATGCCAGATTTCAAACTTGCCTTGCAAAAATGCGATTCATATACGCCAGAACAGGTTGAAAAGGCAGTCGGTCAGCTGTTAAAAGGCCTTGGCGGCATAGAACGCTTCGTCAGCCCCGGGCAGAGAGTATTGATAAAGCCCAACATGCTTACCTGCAAAGATCCTTCAAAAGCGGCGACAACCCACCCGCTTCTCATCGAAGAAATAGCCCGGCTGTGCGTCAGACGCGGTGCCAGCGTTGTCATCGGCGACAGCCCACCGGCAATTTTTGGCCGAACTGAATCTTTCTGGGAAACAACCGGCTTTGCTGCTGCAGCCCGCAACAGTGGCGCAGAGCTTCGCTGTTTTGAGACAGACGAAAAGGTCACGCTGAAATTCTTTTCGAACGGCAGAGAAATAACCACCCACGTCGTTAAAACATTGTTTAGAGCGGATGTAGTTATCAATCTGGCCAAAATGAAAACCCACAATCTGACACGCATCACTGGTGCAGTCAAAAATCTGTTCGGTTTGATTCCGGGGTTTGCTAAAGCGCAATGGCACAAAGCCTTTCCCCGCCCTGAAGAATTCGCCGATTTTATCAGCGATTTCGCCCACCAGATTCCGGTCACTCTCAACATCATGGATGGCATAGAAAGCATGGACGGTCAGGGACCGGCGGGCGGGCGCGTAGTAAAAAGCGGTGTATTGCTTGCATCGACCTGCCCTGTAACTGTTGACATGGGCTTTTGTAGACTGATAAATCTCGACCCGACGACTGTTCCAACTTTGCGAAGATGCCGACAGCTGAACTGGGGACCAAAGAGCTTTGCAGAAATTACCTTTATAGGTCAGCAGCCCGATGAAGTGGCGATAAGCAATTTTTCGGTTCCGAAAACTCCGCCCTTGTCGCTGATTCCAGACTTTATTCTTAAGGGCATAAAAAAATTTCTCTGGACCGGACCGGCGCTGCTGCCGAAAAAATGCATCAAATGCGGTCGATGTCGCGAAATATGCCCGGTTTTGGCGATAAATATAGGTGCAGAAGGCGCTGAATTCGATCGAAAGCTCTGTATTTCGTGCTTCTGCTGTATGGAAGTCTGCCCGGTCGAAGCAATCGAAATGAAATCGAGCCCACTGCTCTCTATCGGCATGCGACTTCGCGGGCTGAAAAGAAGTCTGAGAAAGCAACGCAAATGAATGCTCTAAAATCTTTCAGCAACAGGCTGCAGGTGTTTATGCTCGACAAACTGGCGCGTGCATGTGCCAGAATGAGCTTCAACAAAAAACGCCGCCTCGCCGGACTGATAGCTACCCTGGCCCGCCCACTTCCCTGGCTTCGCTTCAAACAGGTATCTGCCAGTCTGGCAGAGCATCTCGACCTTGTTCCTGAGGCGGCTGCAGCAATGGCAGAGAAGGTATTTCACCATTTTCTCATCAACTCATTCGAAATGGCCGGCCTCAAATTTTACAGTCGTGACGAAATAATTCAAAAAATCAGGTGCGAGGGGCTTGAAAACCTGCAAAACGCTCTGGCGCCGGGTAAAGGCGTCATAATTGTCTCAGGCCATTTCGGTCTATGGGAATTCATCCCTCTATGGCTTGCTACACAGGGTTTTGCCATCACCACCGTTGTGAGGCGGCAAAACAACCCTCTAGTCGACACCTGGTTCGAAGAAATGCGGCAGCAACACGGTGCCAGAACCACAGATTCAGGCTACGGCATACGCGAAATACTCAAATCTTTGCGGCGCGGTCACATCCTCGCCCTGATGGTCGACCAGGATAACGGCAAACAGGGCATTTTCGTAAAATTCTTCCGCCGCTGGGCTTCGGCCCCAACCGGGCCGGCACAAATCTCTCTCAAAACCGGTTCTCCAATCGTTCCGCTCGCTCTTTTCCCGAATTACAGAGGCAAACATCTGTTAAAAATATGGCCAGCCATTTTCCCAGACCGTTATTCTGATGATATTTCCGGACAACAGGCGCTAACAGCGGAGTTCACCACCATCATCGAATCCATCATAACCATACAGCCAGAAAACTGGTTCTGGCTGCATCGCCGCTGGAAAACCGGCCCACAGGATGCCCCGGATAACCCGTGGGCAAAACTTGTTTTGACATCTACCCATGATGCAGGCGATAATAACTGAAGAAAATATGGGAAAACTATACCTGAAAACATATCAGTGGGTTCTCAGAGCAGTCGTCGAACTGCTCGATCTTGTTCCACCCAGACGCATCGATAAAGATGAATTTGCGTTGCGCAAAGGGGTATTACCCGATGATTTTCGAGCCCCTGACAACGGTACAATCTGGGTGCATGGCGCTTCGCTGGGCGAAGTTATCACTTTGCGGCCATTCTTACGGGAACTGGCCGACCTTTATGGTCGAAACCGCCTGGTCTGCACTGCTACCACCGTCGACGGCCTGCGCCAGCTGCAAAAAGACGAAATATGCGGCTTTGCAACACTGCTGCCCATAGAATTGCCTGCATTCACCCTACCATTCATAGACAGAATCAAGCCGCACGTGCTTCTCATCTCAGAAACAGAAATCTGGCCGCTGCTGCTCGACACCCTCGCCCGAAAAAAAGTTCCATACGGCATCATCAACGGTCGCCTGAACGAAAAAAGCGTTCGACTCATGCGTATAGCCTGGCCGATTTTCGAGTCTGCCATCAAAAACATGGCCTTCGTCTTCCCCCAGGAAAAACAGTATCAAAGACGCTTCAGAATTCTGGGGGTTTCGATTGACCGGCAAAAGCAGCTTGGCTGCTTCAAATACGACATTACCGAGCAACGCCTCGATCTCGACTCGATCAGGCAACGCTTCGGCATTCCCGCACAGCGGCAGGTAATCTGCTTTGGCAGCACCCACCCCGGCGAAGAAGAGATCATTCTCGATGCTCTCGAGCCATTGTGGCCAAAACTGGATGCCACGGTCATCATCGCCCCCAGACACATAAAAAGAGCTGAAGAAGTAGAAAAACTGCTGAAGTCAAGAAACCTCGATTATGAAAAAATTTCAGAGGCGACCGCAGCAGCGCGGCGCGTCATTCTCGTCGACACAATGGGTGAATTGAGAAACCTCTACGCCATTTCCTCGCTGGCATTTGTCGGCGGCAGCTTGATCAAGCGCGGGGGTCACAATCTGATGGAACCGGCGGCTTTTGCCAGACCGGTATTTACCGGGCCGAACACTACAAATTTTCGTTACGAAATGATGGCCCTGAACCGCAACAATGCGGTAAAAGTTGTCAAAGATGCTTATGAACTGCAGCAGAGCATCGGACAGTGGCTCGTCAACCCCTCTGAATTTGAAGCAATGGGTCGCAGAGCACACAATGTTCTCAGTTCCATGGCCGGCGCCAGCCATCGAACGATCGAGGCCCTCCAGCAAATGGGGCTGCTGCCACATGTCTGATCGCGAAATAGTTCTTCGCCTCAACGCCATGGGCGATATCCTGCTGACTGTGCCCACTCTTCGCGAGATGGCAAAGCGCGATGTAGAGGTTCACATGGTCATAAACGCCAGATGGCAGGCGCTCGCCGGGTTTCTTCCCGCCAGGGTTCATCTGTTTTCCGGCACTGGCAGCCTGATCAAACTCGCCAGAGAACTCAAGAGCCTGGCGCCGCGCTCTCTTTTCGACCTGCAGGGGAAACTTGCAACCATCGCCCTGCGTAATCTCGTTGATGCCCCGATTACCAGAATTTATCAAAAACGATTACTGAGTGAACAGCTGCAGGCATTCCGCCGGCAGTATCCTCTGCGCTTCCAGGACCAAAGACCAGTCTGGCAGAGATATGCCGACACATGCGGAGTCGAAATCGATGTACCGGATGCCAGTCTCATCCTTACTGACAGTTACCTCGAAGAATGTCGGGAACACGTGCAAAAAGCGGGGTTGAAGCCAAACGGCTATATTCTGATTCATCCGGAAGCATCAATGCCGGGCAAAGTATTGCCTCAAACACTTCTAACAGGCCTGCAAAAACGTTCACCACTGCCAACTGCCCTGATCGGCAGCAAGAAGTCTGACCTGGTGTCTACCTCAAAACACCTGGATCTGCGCGACAAATTCGATCTTTACCACCTGCCTGGCATACTCAGACTCGCAGCGGCGGTGATTTCTTCAGATTCAGGGCCAATGCACCTCACCCGCGCAGTAAACACACCGCTTGCAGCAATTTTTCTGCAGACCTGCCCGTCTCTCGGTTTTTCGCCAGTTCCTGGCGACAATGTTCTGGTTATTTCAAGAAATATGCCTTGTAAGCCCTGCAGTCTGCACGGCCAGAATTTATCATGCCCCGAGGGGCATTTTGCCTGCCGCAATCTCGACACTGACGAGAGCGCCAGACAGATCTTTCAATTTTTCGCCGGATTTTTATGAAAACAATCATCATCGGCCTGAACTGGCTTGGCGACATAATCATGTCGCTTCCGGCAATCATGGCTGCAACAGAAAACAGTGAAGTACACCTGGTTACCAGGCCTCACCTTGCGCAGGTCTACGAGCTTTTCGGGTTGCCACTTCACATTCACCCGGTGGCTACAGACGCGACCTCTTTTCAGCTCATCAAAGCTCTTGCGCCTTTACGAAGGCTCAAGGCAGCCAACACCATCATCTTCCCGGATTCATTGAGAGCTGCGATAATTGCCAGACTTTGCCACAGCAGGCAATCTGTCGGCTTCAATACTCAATGGCGGAGTCTGCTGCTGAATAGAGCAGTAAAAAAACCCGACAACTTCAAGAAAATGCACGAGTCTGAACTGCACTTCATGCTGATCAAAGCGGCAGGCCTGACTGACGCTGAATACTGCCCCGAAATCCCACGGCGGTATTTTTCTCCAGATAAGTTCACAGCCCTGGCAAACAAACTTAAACTACCGACCGATAAACCATACGCCGTCCTGGCACCCGGAGCCGCTTTTGGAGCTGCCAAGCGCTGGCCTCCAGCAAAATTTGCGGCCCTGGCCGGTCTGCTCGCCACCCAGAATGAATTAACCATCGTCGCCACCGGCAGTTCATCAGAAACCGAACTTGTCGACGATCTTCAGACAGAAAGTTCTGTCGCTATAATCAACGCTGCCGGGCGCACCAATATCAGCGAACTGGCCTGCCTTCTAAGCCGGGCCCAGTTACTGGTTGCCAACGATTCAGGAACCATGCACCTGGCGGCCCTTTACGCCACTCCGACGGTCGTGCCGGTCGGCCCGACCGACATGACTCGCACTGGCCCGCTCAACAGCAATTTCAGAGCAGTGATGGCCAGTGACGTCTGCCCAATCGCTCCGTGCCGGCAAAAATCATGCCCGCGCCCTGACCACATCTGCATGAACAGCATCTCACCGGCAGATATCGTGACTGCCGTACACCTGCTTCTTCCAGAAACAAAACGACAATGAACCCTGAAAATATTCTTATTTCACGCACAGATAAGGCCGGCGACCTGCTGCTTACCCTGCCCCTGTTTCGCGAGCTGAAAAAGGCTTTTCCTGATGCCAGACTGACAGCGCATGTAAGACGCTATACCGCCCCCATCCTGAAAATGGTAAAACAGGTCGACAATATACTGCTCGACGACGACCACACGCCGGGGCTGATCTCGCCTTCTCTGCATCGAGCTTTCGTTAAAGAGAGGTTTGACCTGGCGATAATGGTACATCCCGCCGGCCGAGCCATGATTGCCGCCTGGCGGGCCGGCATCGCCCACAGGGTTGGTCGTGCTTCGAACATCTTTCAGTTTTTTCTCAATGACCGGCGCATACAAAAACGCTCGCGCAATGAAAAACACGAGTATCAGTATAATCTAGACCTGCTGACCGGCATTGTGTCCAATATCGACCGTTCGCCCTGGAACTTTTCTCGAGAATGCCTTGACCAGGCAAAAGGAGCTGCATATCTTGCGGGTGCCGGCCTGCAGAACTGCCGCCCTATCGTCGTTCACCCCGGGCATGGCGGTTCTGCACACAATATTGGCGTCGAGCAGTATGTCCGCATCGTCGAATCGCTTCTCAACAAAAATATTCCGACGGCAGTCAGTCTTGGCCCAGGCGAAGAAGGTCTGTTTGGCTATTTTCCGCCACCAGTTCCCGGATTATTCGGCTTCATCGCTTCCATTCCAGATCTCGCTGAGCTGGCCGCCGTCTTCGCGAACTGTTCTGCTTTTTGCGGGGGCTCAACAGGGCCACTGCATCTGGCTGCGGCTCTGCAACTGCCTTGCGCCGCCTTTTTCCCCCCGGTTGTCGCCATGACTCCGGCACGCTGGGGGCCGGTCGGTTGCAATTCTATGATCATCAGACCCGAGCTGCCCGAATGCAACGGAAAATGCGAGCGCTGCGAAGAAAACGGCTGTATGAGCCGTTTGAGCACTGCCCCGGCAGTTGCGTGGCTGACAGGAGAACACAGAATATGAATACTCCCCTGATAATAAACGACCAGATAACCATAAGTTCTGACCAGCTCGAGATAAGCGCAGTGCGCTCTTCTGGCCCCGGTGGGCAAAACGTCAACAAGGTGGCAACCTGTATAGAGTTGCGGTTCAACCCCGAACTGTGTCCGCAGTTGAGTATTCCGGTCGTGCAGCGGCTGTTGAAGATCGCGGGCAAGCGTGTTGATTCTCAACAGACGATAATCGTTACCAGTCAACGCTTTCGCGAGCAGTCGCGCAACCTCGAAGATGCTCGAAACAAGCTTAAAGAAATGATTCTTAAAGCCTTGAAGCCACCAAAACCGCGAAAAGCGACCAAACCCACTAAAGCTTCTGTAGAAAACCGCATCAATAAAAAGAAACTTACCGGCAACAAAAAATCAATGCGCCGCAAACCTGACTGGAGCGACTGATCAACGACCCTGAATTTTGCACACAAAAAAGCCCCCGGCTGACCGGGGGCTTTTTTATGATCATTTACTTTTCATTATTTTTTTTGAAGCTTCTTTTTGGCACTTTCAAGTGCCTGCAGGGCTTCTTGAGTTCTTGAGTCTTCTACGCCATATTCATTTTTGAAGTTGAGGTATTTGATGAATAAACGGTTGATATCTTCGGGCGAAGATGCCGACTTCTGCCATTCTGCGTCTGACCATTCAGCCTTTTTCTTGTCGACGTTGAATTTATAGGGAGCCACCAGGGTGCTTCCGGGTTCGCAATGTGTGGCCATACCGGGGCGCAGAACCATGCCGCGGCCTCGGGCAACACTGTTAACGGCGACCGCACCCTCTACCACGGATACTGAAGCTTTTTTTCGTGAAGAAACGGCCACTTCAAATTCAGTGCCTCTGATGCCGGCTATAAGAGTCGGGGTTTCAATTCTAAATTCGGTTCCACGTTTGGTGAATTTATACCAGGTCTTACCCTTGAAGACTTTGATACTCATAGGCTGAACTTCGACCAAAGTTCGTTCTTTTATGCGCATTTTGGTGCCATCACCATAAACCAGAGCAGCTTTAGACTGCTGCAAGGTTTCAAGCAGATCTCCGGAATAGAGTTCGCAGCTTTGCGTAATCAAGTCGGTTTTGGTGCTGCCGACTCTGGTAAGCTTGATCTGACCACTGACTATCTCGAGTTTCGCATCGAGAGGTACAAGCCGTGCAGGCTCAGCCTGGACGGCAGAAAAAGACAAAAGACAAAAAACGAAAAGGAAGCACAACACTGTACGATTCATTTTATAAAGCCTCCTGAGCCCGACAGGGCTGTTAATTAACTGAGTTTCCTAGATTATAAGAATCTAAAAGCAAGGTGTCAATGCCCTGGCACGCAAGGTCAGAATAAAATTTAAACCCGCAACGGCAGGTTTTCAGAGCTGCGAAGTATTCGCTTCCGGGTCGATATAGCCGGCAAAAATCCGGATCAGCTCTTTTTTGGCATCTTCGAGGTCATCGTTAACTATCGCATGTTTATAATGCTCTCGATAGCTGAGTTCCTGGCGGGCATTTTCGAGACGGTGCTGCAAAGAATTTTCGCTGTCCATATTGCGTTTACGAATACGGCTCTCAAGTTCTTCAAAGGTCGGCGGCAAAATAAAAATCATCACCGCCTCGGGGTACTCAGCGCGAATTTTCATGGCACCCTGCACATCGATGTTCAATATCACATGACGGCCAGCACAAAGATTTTCAGTCAGAAAAAGTCGGGGCGTTCCGTAATAGTTTCCGTGTACAAAAGCCCATTCGGCAAATTCATCCCTGGATATGGCGCCCTCAAAGTCTTTTGCCGAACAAAAATTGTATTCCTGCCCGTCCGTTTCGCCGCCACGCGGCGCCCGCGAAGTGGTGGAAATCGAATAAACGACATGGGGAGCGAACTTCTCGACGATGGCGTTGCACAGCACTGTCTTGCCCACGCCCGAAGGCCCGGAAACAATGAAAAGATAGCCCTTTTCAGGATTATGCTGAGAATTCATCTAGATCACTTTTTTCTGGCGATAAGAGACCGTCCGGTCATTGCGGCCGGTTTTTCGATGCCCATCAGTTCGAGCACGGTAGGCGCAATATCGCACAGTTTACCGGAAGGACGGAGTTCTACGGATGCCCTGGAAAGCAGACAAAGCGGCACAGGATTGACAGTATGTTCGGTAAAAGCTTCACCGGTTTCGTCATCGACCATCTGCTCAGCATTGCCATGATCAGCAGTGATCAGGCAGTCATAACCCAGTTCATAAGCTATGGGAATTGCCTTGGCAAGAACGCAGTCAACAGTATTAACTGCTTTGACAGCGGCTTCCATAATACCGGTATGACCAACCATATCACAGTTGGCAAAATTAACCATTATGAATGAATATTTTTCGGACTTGAGTTTTTCGATCAAAAAGTCATTCACTTCAAAAGCCGACATTTCTGGTTTGAGGTCATAGGTTTTAACCTTCGGAGAAGGTATCATATGCCGATCTTCAAGCTTAAAGGGCGGCTCATAACCACCGTTGGTGAAGTATGTCACATGCGCATACTTTTCGGTTTCAGCCAGGCGCAGCTGTGCCAGACCCTGCCGCGAAATAACTTCGCCCAGAACTTCATCGAGCCTCTGTGGCGGGAATGCTTCGGGGAATGTGAACTCATCAGAATAATGCGTAAAGCTGACGTAGTCGACCTTCATTTCTTTGCGCTTGAATTCTTTGAATTCGGCATCAGCAAAAACTCTGGTAATTTGCCGCATGCGGTCGGCCCTGAAATTGAAGGCCAGAATCGCATCGCCGTCATTGATAGTCGCAACCGGATCACCGTTTTCTTCGATAACGACCGGCACGACAAACTCATCGGTAACATTGACTTTGTATGAAGCTTCCATAGCGACTATCGGGTCAGAGGCCCGATTGCCAACACCGTGTACCATTGCCAGATAAGCCTTTTCGACCCTTTCCCAGCGGTTATCGCGGTCCATGGCGTAATATCGCCCTGACACTGAAGCTATGCGGCCGACACCAATTCTGGAGGTGTGATTAACCAGGTCGCGGAGATAGTGAACGCCGCTTGTGGGTGAGGTATCGCGCCCATCGGTAAATGCGTGAATAAAAACCTTTTCGAGGCCTCTGTCCTTAGCCAGTTTGAGAATAGCGGCCACATGATCGATGTGGCTGTGAACACCGCCATCGGAAACGAGCCCGAACAGGTGCAAAGCCTTGCCCGAAGCCGCTACCCTGTCACACAGGGCCGTCATGTTAGGATTTTCAAAAAAGTCGCCGTCTTCAATAGACTTGTTGATGCGGGTGATATCCTGGTAAACAATGCGACCGGCACCGATGTTAAGGTGCCCGACTTCAGAATTGCCCATCTGACCCACCGGTAAACCGACATCGAGCCCTGAAGCTCCAAGTCGGGTGAAAGGCCGCTCAGAAAAAAGCTTGTTGATAAATTCAGGATTAGCTGTATGAACAGCGTTTCCTTCTGTTTTTTCAGAAAGGCCGAAGCCGTCGAGAATGATCAGCAATACTTTTGATTTTGATTCCATGATATAAACCTTGCAAACAAGTTAGGGGCATACCCACAGGTTTGGCGGATTATAACCGTGGAAAGGCGATTATGTCAAATTTTAGTGCCGGGCCGCTGATAACCGGCGATTTGTTGACTTTGCCAGCTCTCTCTGATAATAATCTATCTGCCATGATTATCGCAGGACTTGGAAACCCGGGAATTCAATACGCCAACACCAGACATAACGCCGGCTTCTGGGCAATAGACGCCATTGCCGACAAGTTTCACGCCCGCTTGCTGCCAGGCGAGCATCAGGCTCTGGTTGGCGAAATGACCCTGCACGGGCAGACGCATCTTCTCGTCAAGCCACTCACGTATATGAACTTATCCGGAGAAGCCGTTTCCGGACTGATGCTTGCACATGACATCAACCCATCAGAACTACTGGTGATCGTCGATGACATCAACCTGCCCACCGGTCGCATCAGAATAAGAGCTTCAGGTAACGACGGCGGGCACAACGGCCTCAAATCGATAATCAACCATATCGGTCGAAATTTCTGGCGATTGCGTATCGGCGTCGGGCAGCCGCTTCCGGAAGGCGCCGACCCGCATGCAAATCTGGTTTCTCATGTCCTGGGGGCAATATCGCAGACAGAATCGGAAATCTATAAAAAAGTGCTGACTGAAATACCAGACATAGCTGCCATGTGGCTGTTAGGAATGGGTAACAAGGCGATGACCAAATACAATGGCATCATTTTTTCTGAGGAAGTTGAGCCCTAATTCTTTTTTGCGCTATTGCATTATATTTTCGCCTGCTTTATAATGGCTCTGATTTGTAATCAATGAGGTTGCTGATGCAAGACGTCACCAATTTAACCAGAGCGCAACTCGACGCACTCAGAGAAATCGGGAACATAGGTTCAGGAAATGCTGCCAGCGCGCTGGCGCAGTTTTTGAACCGAAAAATCGACATGGCGGTGCCAAGCGCTTCGATAATGGAATTCAAAGATATTCCAAAGATCGTTGGCGGCCCCGAGAAGGTTGTCATGGGCATTTTTCTCAAAGTCATGGGGGAAATATCCGGTCGCTTTCTTCTGCTGATCCCGGGTCGAACTGCGCTGCGGCTTCTGCACACCCTGATCCCGGGCTGCCAGATCGACGATCCTCTGAAAATGGGTGAACTCGAGAGTTCGTGCATGCGTGAAGTCGGCAACATACTTGCCGGAGCATTTTTGAATGCCCTTTCAGTCATTACGCGCACTCCGATGTTGAATTCTCTGCCGTCGATGACTTTCGACATGGCCGGTGCGCTCATCGATTCGATAGTAGCCGATATGACCGCTATCAGCGACAAGGTTCTGATGATCGAAACTTCATTCATCGAAAGTGAAGAAGATCTTAAAATCCATATTTTCCTTCTCCCCAACCCGGCATCACTTGAGCTTCTTCTCAAGAAAATTGGAGTCAGCTGAAAAATGCCGGCAATCATACCCGTTGGAATGGGCGAACTAAAAATTGCCCGAAGCCCGGAACAGCTGGTAGTTTACGGGATAGGATCATGTGTCATTGTGTCTTTATACGACCCGAAATCGAAAACCGGAGGACTCGCTCACGTGATGTTGCCAGAATCAAACCCTCTTGACGGCAATATCGCCAACCCGGTAAAATTTGCCGATACGGCCATCCCTGTACTTTATGACACCCTGGCCGCCTCAGGGGCATTTAAAAGCATGCTGGTAGCCAAAATTGTCGGCGGCGCAGAAATGTTCCCGCCAACAGAAGACTATACCAACAATATCGGGCGCGACAATACCGAAGCGGTCAAAAAAGCGTTGAAAAAGCTGAGTCTTCCCCTCATAGCAGAAGACACCGGTGGCCGACGCGGAAGATCGATAGAATTCAACCTGGAATCTGGAATAATCAAGCTCTCGATTCTGGGCGAAGAGCAGAGGGAAATCTGAATGTCACGACTTTCTTTATTGATGGGGCTTTTCATGGCGGTCGCCGTATCCGGCATCGTCGTTCTGCTCGCCATCATAGGGAATGTTGCCGCCGGAACCATCATATACAGGGGCGTTTTGGTGTTTTTTATTTTTGGCGTTCTTGGCTCAACCATGGGAAGTTTCCTTGAAGTTGTCCTTATGCCGGTCATCACTGAGCGTGAAGCAGAAAAACATAAAATAGGACTTTTGCACGAAGATGCACAACTGCAGGCAGAGTTGGGCGATCTTCTCGATGAAGATAAATTGATGTTGAATATAACTGAAACTTTTGGCACCCCTACCGATGAGTCATGGCCGGGCAATGCCAGTGATGGCAACAACAGTTCGGCTGCAGTCTCATAAGGCAGCCAGACACGGAGGGATGATGTGAACAAAGAACTTCTGGTAGGAAACGAAACTCAGGAAATTACTGATCCCAGGCTGAAGAGCCGTCTTCAGGACGAAGAAGATCAGAAACTCTGGGAGCAATACCGCCATACCCATGACCAGCGCATCAAAGATGCTCTGATCATGAAATACGCCTCGTTCGTCAAATACGTTGCCGGGCGCATCGCCGTGAACCTTCCCAGCAATGTTGAATTCGACGACCTCGTCAGCTACGGGATTCTTGGTCTTATCGACGCGATCGACAAATATGACTCAGAACGCAACGTAAAATTCAAGACCTACGCCAAAACGAGAATTCGCGGCGCGATCTTTGATGAACTGCGCATGCTCGACTGGACTCCAAGGTCGATCAGACAGAAAGCCCGCAAGCTCGAAAAAGCCTATGCCAAACTTGAAGGCAAACTCGGGCGTGATGCTAAAGACGAAGAAATTGCCGAATACCTGAACATAGACATTTCTGAATTGCACAAACTCTTTGACGAAACGAAAAAGTCTCTGCTTCTCTCGCTGGACGAAATGTTTTATGATGATGACGAAGGTTCATCGAGATTCGACTTCATCGAAGACGAAAAGAGTGATAACCCGCAAAGCAAGATTGAAGAAGCTGAGGCCAAAAAAATTCTTGCCGATGCAATCTCGAAACTTTCAGATCGTGAACGCATGGTAATCACACTCTATTACTATGAAGAACTCACCTCAAAAGAAATAGGGAAGATCCTGGGCGTCTCGGACTCCCGCGTTTCTCAGTTGCATACCAAAGCAATTCTCAGGCTGCGTGGCCGGTTGAGCCGCATAAAAGAAGCTCTGGTTCAAGGTTAAAAACTAAGCTAAAAGGAAAATGGCTGCCGGTTCAACCGGCAGCCATTTTTGTTTGCCTCGGCCCTTATTTTTCAGGCCTTTTCTGTTTCTTCTTCATCGAGTTCAATTACTACATTGCCATCAGAATGTTCGGCGCCACCTTCTATTTTGAACTGTTTGATCAATTCGCGCAGTTCTTCGGAATTGGCGGCCAGTTGCCTGAACTTTTCATCGTCTTTCAAGCTGCCAAGTTTGCAGGAAATGTCGTCAGAAAGAGATTTGGCTTTTGCCAGAGTCGTTCTGAACTTCTTGAGCAGATCGTTGAGAGCGGTTGCGAGTTCTTTAAGATTGTCGCTGCGACGCAAACTGACTTCAAAGGTAAGATCGCCTTCAGTTATGCGTTTTATGCTTTTTTCGAGTTTAAAAGCCGGGCCGGCTGTCTGGTGAGAATACATCACGCTGACGATAAAAACGATGATAACGTTAACAAACACCAGCACCATGAGACGTGGCCAGAATTCGGTGACAAAATGCTGCAGGGTGGCTGTCAAACTGCGCGCTTCAACAAGAGTAGTGCTCGTTGACACAAAGTATGAACCGAGCACATAAATGTTGCAGGCTGTAATTACAGCTACCAGAAAAGCCAAAAGCAGAATTGTACCAGCAAATCTGCTCTGCATATCTTTGGATATGAAATAATTCTTACGCTGACTCAAAATTAAACCCTCCTGTGAGAGGCGAATATGATTACCGATTTATCTTACTCAACCGCTGTTTTTTTGTCAACGCGAATTCTGGCCGCAGGGTACAAATTGTAAGGTGCAAAACATGCACTGGCTTGCAAGCTTTGTTATAATGTGAAAAATATCTGGCTTCGGAGGCTCGCTCATGTTTTTGCAATTTCGCTGCCGAACTGCGATTCTGGTCATCGCTCTGACCATAATTTCTGCCGTTCTGACCGCATTCGGTCCCACGATAATCCAAAGTGGCCGATGGGTGGCGCTTGGCTCATACAATGTCGTTCAGGCACAAATCGATGGCAAAAACGAACAGGTGTGCCTGCCAAACCTTATCTTCAAAGACGAAATAGATAGAGATCTATTAAAAGAACAGCTGAAAAAAGGTATCCCCAGCCAGGATGCCGTGTTTCATCTCTACCACGACGGCCTGGGCAAGCCCAAAAAACAGGGGGGCATGTATTATGCCTCTGACATATTTCTTAAAGACATGAAGGTAACTTACACAGGCTATCTCAGCAAGCTTGGCTACCGTTTCAGCATCAACAAAACGCCGGCATTCGAAGATAAAGAATTCATGAGCAACGTTCTTTACAGCCGTCATATCGTCACCGCGATGCAGGAACAGCAAAAAGCCCAGGCTGAAAAAGGGCGAAGTGGCAGCGGTAATTCAGAGAAAAAAAATCCGGTCTCCAGCATGCGCGTCACCACAATCTACGATGTTCTGCCGGCAGGCGTCATTCCGCCAAGAATACGCGCCCAGCAGGAAGAAATCGCCAGACGGGTCAATGCCCTGAAAGGGCGCCCCTACGAAACCGAAATTGTTCAGATAGACCCTCTGCGTTGGGCGGCGGGTCGAATGGGTCTGCTGCGCGAAGATGGCCTGATCAGCGGTGCCAACGTTGAAGGGCAGAAACCTGAATTGCAGATACGCATACCAACAACCAAAAACTGGCTGAATACCGATATGATCAAAGAACTGAGCGGTCTGTCATGCGAATTTGTTCTGCAGCGTGACCGCAACGGCCTGGAGGTGGTTGAAGGCAACAGGTATCTGCTTCGCGATATTTACTTCAATGATCTCAAGCTCAGCTGGGAAGAATGGCTGAAAAAGCACGGACATTCCTGCCCGGCTTTTGCCAACCGCCCTGAATTTGCCAGCGGCACCATCGCTCTCGAGGTAAAACTCATCTCAGGCAAATGGCAGGAGCTTAAAGCACCGGTGCTGTGCCAGATCGGCTTTTCCAGAACGACGCCACTCAACGGCCTCACCGAAATTTTCAGAATTTTTCCTCCCGACCCACGCCCGAACAATTTCAGTGCCTTCGCCGATAATTTTAACCGTATATTTACCGGTCGAGACGCCGACATTTCGATGCTGGTGTGCCCTGATGGCACTCCTTATCATGAACTTGGGCAGAAAAGGGCGCGACGCATCTATTTTCCCAGTGAAAAAAACACCCTGGACATGGTTCAGAACGCTGTCATGACTGGCAAAATCAAGTAATTTGACGCAACTGCATGCAATGCGGTAGCTTGATCTGGTCTGCTAATTTTTTACATGGAGAGGTTGAATGAACAACGCAGTATTCAAAATTGACATGCCTGCTAACGAGCCTATACTGGGCTATCTCAAAGGATCAAAAGAAGAAAAGGCTCTGACCGCGGAACTTCAGCGACAGTCTGAAACAGTTATTGAAATTCCGCTGATCATCAACGGGCAGGAAGTCAAAACCGGCAAAATCGGCGAATTCAGAATGCCCTGCGACCACAAACATGTTCTTGCACGCTACCACATTGCTGGCGAAAAAGAAGTGCAGATGGCCATAGACGCTGCCTGCAATGCCCAGAAAGCCTGGAGCAACGTTCCCTGGCAGGATCGGGCTGCCATAGCAATGAAAATCGCCAGATTGCTTGCCGACAAATACCGCGCCACCATCAATGCCGCCACCATGCTTGGCCAGGGGAAAAACATATTTCAGGCCGAAATAGACTCGGCCTGTGAAGCAATTGACTTTTTGCGTTTCAATGCCAGCTTCATGACGCAGATTTACGCTGATCAGCCTCTCTCTGATGCCACACAAATGAACCGGATCGAATACCGGGCTCTTGAAGGTTTCGTCTTTGCCCTTTCACCATTCAACTTCACCGCTATTGCCTCTAACCTCAGCATGGCCCCGGCAATCATGGGCAATGCGGTCGTCTGGAAGCCCGCAACCACCGCCATTCTTTCGAATTATTATCTTATGCAGATCTATAAAGAAGCCGGGCTGCCTGACGGCGTCATAAATTTTCTGCCCGGCCAGGGGTCTCTTATCGGCAACATCATTTTCAAAGACCCGCGCCTGGCCGGAATCCACTTCACCGGCTCGAGTTCGACCTTCAACTCATTGTGGTCAGAAGTGGCCAAAAACCTCGGCAGCTATCGCTCATACCCCAAGATTGTCGGCGAAACGGGCGGCAAAGACTTTATCGTCGTTCATGAATCGGCAGACATCGACATGACCGCAACCGGTATTCTCAGAGGGGCATTCGAATATCAGGGGCAAAAATGCTCGGCCTGTTCACGAGTTTATGCCCCGGCATCCAGATGGCCGGCCATCAAAAACAAGATCCTCAACATGCTCGCCACAATCAAAATGGGCGACGTGCGCGATTATAACAATTTTATCAACGCCGTCATTGACGAAAAATCGTTCGATTCGATAATGACCTACATCGAACGCGCCAAAAACGACAAAACCGCAAAAATCATCGCCGGCGGCAAAGGCAGCAAAGAAAAGGGCTATTTCATCGAGCCTACCATAATCGAAACAACTGACCCCAACTTTGTCTGTATGCGCGAAGAAATATTCGGGCCAGTAGTAACCGTCTATGTCTACGAAGACGCAAAATTTGAAGAAGCCCTTAAATTGTGCGACAGCACTTCACCATATGCATTGACCGGTTCGATATTTGCCCGCGATCGCATGGCAATTCTGAAAGCCGGCGATATGCTGCGTTATGCCGCCGGCAACTTCTACATCAACGATAAATGCACCGGCGCCGTAGTTGGCATGCAGCCGTTCGGTGGCGGCAGAGGTTCAGGAACCAACGACAAAGCTGGCGCCATGCTCAACCTGCTGCGCTGGACTTCGCCCCGCACCATCAAAGAAACCTACCTGGCCCCCACCGATTACCCCTACCCCTACATGACCGAATAAACCCTGCAAAAGCACTCAGCCCCGCCGCGCATGCCAAGGCATGCGTGACGGGGCTGATCTTTTTTGCGACAGATCAGAGATAAGCTTGCCTAAGCCCCTCTTCAATTGCAGACCAAAGTGTTTCGACGCCTTCCAGACCGACCGATATTCTCACCAGACCGGCGGTAATACCTCGCTTCAGTCGGTCAGCCTCAGGAACACCCGAATGTGTCATCGAAGCCGGGTGCTGAAAATAGGTGATGGCGCTGCCAAGACTCACAGCCAGTTCACCAGGCGTGGTGTAAGATGCGAAATAATCCATCAGCCGGCAACCTGGCTCATAACCATCTTTCAATTCAACTGCGATCATGCCACCGCCCAGACGCATCTGTTTTTTTGCCAATTCGTAATGTTCATGTGACGGCAAACCGGGGTAAAAAACCTTCATAACATTGGGGTGCTTCTCCAGGCGCTTTGCCAGCTCTATCGCACTGGCGCAAGCCCTTTCCATGCGAAGATGCAAAGTCTGCAGCCCCTGAGAATTAAGCCAGGAATCAAACGGGCTCGGAGTCGGGCCAAAATCTTTGTATATATGGAAAAGGTGATCGCTCATAAACTCATAAGGCCCGATCACTACGCCGGCAACGCTTGTTGAATGCCCGTTAACATACTTGGTCAGGCTTTGAATGACGATGTCGGCACCGAGTCTGAATGGCTGCTGCAGATAGGGTGTGGCAAAAGTGTTGTCAATAACCAGCGGAATGCCTTTCGCCTGAGTAATCGCAGATATTGCCTCGATATCGGAAAGACGCAGCGTCGGATTATCGGGCGTTTCAAAGAACACCATAGCCACTTTCGGGTTCTCTGCTATGACCTTGCGCACCGCTTCGGTATCGCTTGTATCAACAAAATGGGTTTTAATATTGAATTTGGCCAGCGTTCGGAAAAAGCTGTCGGTGCAACCATAAACGCTGCCGCAAACTATCTCGTCGCCACTCTTAACCAGGGCCATGGTCGTACAGGATATGGCTGCCATGCCTGAAGAGCAGACCAGCGAGGCAATGGTCGGCTTGCGCTCATCGGCTGCCAGAGCCGCGTCGATAATATGCTGGCAGTCAAGCATGAATAAAGATTTTTCAAGATATTCGGTGGTAGGGTTGCCAAGCCGTGTATAAATGCGGGCAAATGGCTTTTCGCCACTCTTTGAAACACCAAGAAAACGGTCGGCGCCATCTTTGACGTTGCGAAAGCTGAAGGTTGATTTCTGCACGATGTTTGGCAGACCGATACCGACACCGATCGAACCAAAGCGATCGGCCGACATGAATTTTTCAGTGGTGCGGGCGTATTTTTCCTTGCGTTCTACCCATCCTGGAAACCATGAGTGCATTGTCATTCCTGACCTCCGTTATATTTTTCTGACGGCTTGAATCAAGCTAGCCGCTCTAAAGTGCTCAGGTCAACTCCATAATATACCATTGCCGGGGAAACACAAGATTCTTCTGCAGCAAATGCAGTTTTAAATACTGACAACAAAGAACTTTTTGCCGAAAAAAGTGGCGGAAAAAACCGTTAGAGAGTATCATGCAACAGCAAAAAAAAATAAAAGGAGGCGCCAGTCATGAATAAGGATACAGACGATCATGAACGGGAAAGCCGCAGAAAAAGCGATGCAAAAATCGCGCTATTTTCTGACCGGGCTCATTGGCGCCCCGGTATTTAGTGAATCCGGGCGTCAATCCGGCAAAATAGTAGACTTTACCCTTTCACTGCGCAATAATTGGCCATGCTTCGATCAGGCACTCATTTTTGCATACAGCACGGCAACGGTTAAAATTGCCCCACGCAGCGCCTTCAGCATCTTTTCGCCCGAAAAGTTCACGCTGTCAACGCCGGTTCACGACCTTGAAGAATACGCAAAAACCACAGAACAGCCTGTAGCGACAGAACTCTGGGATAAATCCGTAATCGACACGGTCAATGTGAGAACCGTACACATCAATGACCTTGAAGTGGTCACCGACGATACCGGCGAAATCTGGATCAGCGGCATAGACATCAGCTTCAGAGGCGCGATGCGCCGCCTTGGCCTGGATGCCTACATTGCCCCGATACTCGACCGGTTTAAAATTGGCGCCCACCACGAAACCATCACCTGGGACAAAATAATCGGTTTTAACGACCAGTTTTCAGCTCTGACAACAGAACTGACATCCGACAATTTCCAGAACCTGCACCCGGCGGATCTCGCAGAAATTCTCGAAGAACTTGAAGATTCAGAAAGAATTTCGATCATCGAAACCCTTGACGAAGACTTTGCCGCTGAAACGATCGCGGAAGCGGATGCAGAAACCCAGCTGCAGATCATCGAGCAACTAGACACCGAGACGGCCTCTGAAATTATCGAAGAAATGGATCCTGACGAAGCTGCCGACCTTCTTCAGGAAATGGATCAGGACCGGGCTAAAGAGATTCTTGACCACATGGATCTCGACGAAGCAAGTGACGTTAGAAAGCTGCTGCAACACGACGAATATACCGCCGGCGGTATCATGACCACCGAATACGCAGCGATTTACGAAGACTTCACGGTTGCAAACGCCTTTTCCCACATGCGACTCGTGGCGGCTGACATCGAAATCATCTATTACATGTATGTTCTCGACTCCATGGATCGTCTCAAGGGCGTAGTTTCGATACGTGATCTACTGTCTGCAAACCCTTCGGTTCAGGTCTCGGAAATCATGGATGACGACCTGGTGTCGGTAAGACCCGAAACGCCACAGGAAGAAGTCGCCTCGATCCTCAATAAATACGACTACATGGCGATTCCGGTAGTCAACGACCAGCAGCAGATTCTCGGGGTCGTTACCGTCGACGATGTCATGGACGTTATGGAAGAAGAAGCCTCGGAAGACATTTTTAAACTTGCCGGCACCTCTGACGAAGAACTGACCTACAGTTCGCCGCTGCAGGCCTGCCGAGCAAGGCTGCCGTGGCTGCTGATCACTCTGGCCACCGGTTTTGTCAGCAGCACGATTCTCAAATACTTCATGGACGAATTCAAAGAAGTGATCGCTCTGGTATTTTTTGTGCCCGTTGTCATGGCAATGGGCGGCAACACCGGCATTCAGTCTTCAACTCTGGTGATTCGCGGGCTTGCCCTCAACACTTTCGCGAGTGGCGATCTTTTCAAACGCCTGCTGCGCGAAATCATGGCGGGTGCGTTGATGGGTATCGTCTGCGGCGTCATTGTAGGCCTCTGGGCCGAATACCTCATTACCAGCGGTGCAACGATGGCAGCCAACTTCTCGGCTATCTATCTTGCGGTGACGGTCGGGCTGGCGATGATGGGAGCCATGACCTTCGCGGCCCTCTTCGGAGCGGTGGTACCTATCATTTTCGACCGTTTCAAAATTGACCCGGCAGTTGCTTCGGGCCCATTCGTAACCTCGTCGAACGATATCTTCGCCCTGCTGATCTATTACGGTGTCTCTGCTCTTTTACTGTCGATGGCCGTTTAACCAGGGCCAGTTCACTGTCAGCCAAAAATTTTCTGAATCATGAATGCTTCGGCAAAATAGAACCCCGATTCAGAACCACGAACCTTTGCCAGAGCCCGTAACACTTCAGGCGAGCGAGGGTGTGGGTCTGGCCGGGCCTCTGACCTGTAGGCAAGCATGGCGTTTATTTTAGCCTCAAGGTCTTCTGCCGAGATTTCTATGTAGCAGTTTGGCTCCCATTGCGCGGGCCGCAAATACCCGGTGCTGCTCGGCACTTCACCACACAAAACGGTAACATGGCGGTCGAGCCAGGGTCGGGTCGCTACCACCGCCGCATTGTGGCAATACTGATGGTCAATATTTGTGCAATATCGATGGTGAGTCAGAATCAGATCGGGCTTGATCTTATCGGTAAGCGCTTCAAGCCAGTGAATTGCCTCGAGCAGCGAATGAGAATCCATTTCGTTATCGGGAAAATGCCCGGTGTGAATATTCTGCCCGGCGACGCCCAGCAGTGCCAGAGCTTGCTGGCAGTCATTCTGCAACTCATCAAGAGCCGCTTCACGGTCTTGAGGATCTTTCTGCACATTTCTGCGGCTGTGAATCCCGGTTGCGGGTATGGCGACATGAATTGTGGCCCCCATACGGCTCAATTTGGCCATGAACCCGCCAGCTGCCAAAGCCTCGTCGTCAGGGTGTGCAAAAAAAACAAGCACTGTTCGAAATCGCCTTAAATCAAGCATTATTAGCATTCCCTTTCTTCAGAAGGGTTATTTTTACATCCGCCTCGATAGAGTCTGTTCTAAGAGCCGGCCGCGAGAACTCCAACCTGAAATTACCCAGCTCGGCGAAAGCTGCCGGATAACCCTCGGCATCGAGCATGCGCAGATGATCAAAAAGCTTGGCAAGGGTATCGCAATCTGCCGAGATACGACTCTGCTCTGGTCTGCGGCGCTTAAAAACAGCGACTTCGCCGCTTTGCGGAACCGGTTCAGGGCGCTGCAGAACTATAAACTCTATCATTTCAGCTATTCTGGCAGCTGCACGCATGTATATTTCTTCTGCGAGACCATGCAGGCAGAGAGGCAATTTGAGATAAACCGGGCCGGCATCGAGTTCGGCTGTCATTTTCAGGGCTGTAATCATGGTATCGACGTGCCCAGCAGCGATCAAATTCTGCAGGGGGCTCCCACCGCGGCCATAGGGCAGATCAGTCATGTGAAAGCACACACATTCCGTCATCTGGAGAATTTCTTGTGGAACCAGAGCGCTCCAGTGAGGGAAAAAGATATATTCAGGCTGCAATTTTGCGACCAGAGCCGCATTCAAGTCAGCCGGGTCAGAAAGATAGTGCCACTGGCCCGGCAGCTTTGCCGCAATTTTCTCAAAGGTTCTCTCAGCCCATGGCTTACACGACGCCACGATAAAAACCCGCTCCATAAAAATACGCCCATCCGTTATAGAATTTGCAGACCCGCAAATTCTAACATATCGAAGCTTTTAATTTTGCAGCAAATACTTTATATTTTCTGAATCAGGGATCACCCAATTAAATTTTGTGAGGAATGCCATGTTTTGGGCTAGATATCGACGAACACTGCTTTTTTTCGTATATTTTCTCTTCTTTTTTCATACGGCCCTGTGGCATTACTGGGGCTACGAAGGCGTCGGGCACCTTGGGTTCGGTGAATTTTTCGCCACCTTGCGCTCTGGCATAATAACCGCAGGAACCATATTTTCAATTCTGGTGTTTATGCACGCTCTTCTGTTCGGGGGCCTTTTCTGCGGCTGGTTGTGCCACTGGGGCATAACCCAGGACCTGGCCGCCTGGATAATGAAAAAAGCCGGAATCAAGCCCAGAATGCAACATCTGAATTCCCGCCTGATACCGTGGATATGGTTTCTGATTTTGATTGGTCAGGTCGTGATTTACTGGGCTTACAACGGATTCCCGACGAGTTTTTCTTTCAATCCGTCAGCGACACCCGTATGGTCAGGTGTACCCAGGTCTATTCTGCTCATCTGCCTGACTACTATGGTCAGCGGTTTTATTCTTATCTTTCTTTTTGGTGAAAGAGCCTTCTGCAGAAGCATCTGCACTTTCAGGCTCTGGTTCAGCTGGTTTGAACGCATTGCACCACACAAAATAAGACAAACGGGAGAATGCGTTTCATGCCAGCGCGAATGCACCGATGTCTGCCCCATGGGACTTGACGTTGCCGCCGAGATTCGTGATCTGGGGCATGTCAAAAACACTGAATGCATCAAATGCCATATATGCATCGGAGCCTGCCCCAATCAGGTTCTTGCTGCTTCACTCAGCAAAAACGGTTTTCATAAAGATGGCTCGCCGGCACCGCAAAAACCGGCGTTGAGTTCCTCTGTCTCTCTTGTTCAGGGGGCCATGGCCATTATCGTGCTGGTCGCCTTCGGTTTTGATGTCGGCGGCAACATCTCTTTGTCGCTGGGCTTTTTAAGCGGACTTCTTTTAACAAGAATATGGCATACCCGCAGTATAAGCCTTTTCGAAATCATCACTACCATTCTTGTCGTCACCGGGCTCTACTTCAAAGACGACATGAATGATGCAACATCTTTATTAAAAGGGCTTGCCGCTCTGACTGTCTTCGTCTTAGCCGCCAGATCTGTAGATTTCAGCCGTGGTTTCGCTTTTATAAACAATTCAGCGCCCAGACTCGCTGTCTCGAAGGTTCTGATCGTCATTGTATTGTTTATTGCTTCTGTAGCCGGTTTCAGCGAAGCAAAAACCAGCATTTTAATCCACAAAGCAAACGCTGCCCGCAAAAACAATGACCACACCACATACGCCACCATCATGGAAAGCTGCGCAAGTGGCCATTCAGACCCTGCCGGAGCCTATTCTGACCTTGCCCGGGCCCAGCTGCAGATAAATCAGCCCGAAAAGGCAGCAGAAAGCTTTAAAAAGAGTCTGCAGATCAATTTCTCGGTTCCAGTCGCCATAAACATGTTTGAAATACTCAAAGATTTTGGCAACGAAACGGTCGCTGAAGATTTCTCCCGCTATTTAACCATGCAATACCCTGAAAGCGACCAGTTCAGCTTCATGACAGGGACGCTCCTTCTCGAAAAAGGCTCTCTTAACGAAGCGGAAAAAATATTTACCGATCTTATCGCCAGGCAACCCGACCATCACGACAGCTATATCGCCATGGGAGAAGTTCGCCTGCAACAGAGCCGCCTTGACGAGGCCGAAGAATTCTATCGGCGAGCCTATGCCATTTTGCCGGCCAGCGCAGCTTTCTTCGTCGCAGATATTCATTTCCGCAAAGGGCTGCATGCCCAGGCCGAAGCATTCTACGAAGAAGCAGCCAGCAAAAACCCGCCCAACATAGCCATACTTATGGAACAGGGCGAGAATTTTCTGCGTCAGAACAAGCTTCGCGAGGCAATCGATACCTGGCAAAAAGCTCTACAGATAGACCCCGATTTTGACCTGGCCAAAGAATGTATCACCAACACTGAAGCGACACTCACAGCCAGAAAAGCGGCCATTCTCGGGCGACCTGCAGATTCGACACCGCCGCCAGAATAACTGATCGGCTTCAGCCAAGTCTGCGCCCAACCGCCTCTGCGACTCTGGCGGCCTGTGCGCAGACTGCCTTGTATTCATCCGGGCTTATCGACTGCGTTCCATCAGAAAAAGCGTCTTCAGGCTGATCATGAACCTCAAGCATCACGCCGTCAGCTCCAGCAGCCAGACTGCCCATGGTCAGTGGTGAAACCAGGCTACGGCGGCCACTGGCATGACTGGGGTCGACAATCACCGGAAGATGAGAAAGCTCTTTGAGAGCCGGAACAGCCCCAATATCGAGACTGAACCTGGTAAAATGTTCAAAAGTTCTGATGCCACGCTCGCAAAGAATAACTTCGGTGTTGCCATACGAAATCAGGTATTCAGCGGCGCAAAGCAGCTCTTCGATGCTCGCTCCCATACCGCGTTTCAGAATTACCGGCTTTTTTATCTGCCCGAGATGTTTGAGCAACTGAAAATTGCTCATATTGCGTGTGCCAACCTGGATAATATCAGCATAATCAGCCACGAGCTCAGCCTCAAACGGATCTCTTACCTCTGTCAGAACCAACATGCCCGTCTGTCGGCGAATATTTGCCAGGATAGGGATGCCAGCCTTGCCAAGCCCTTGAAAGCTGTAGGGCGAAGATCTCGGTTTAAAAATCATGCCACGAAATACCTGCGCACCGGCAATCCTGATTTTTTCTGCGAGCCTTAGGGCGCTCTCTTCTGTTTCGATGGCACATGGGCCGGCAATCATCACAGCGGCCGTTCCGCCAAAAGTCACCTGAGTGCCGTTTTGATTCGAAACTTTCACCAGAGAATTGCGGCGCTGGCACCGCCTCGAGGCGAGAAAATAAGAATACCTGCCGGGAATTACTTCTGCGACTCCACTCCAACTGCCTATTTCACGACCGGCGTCTTCGGCTTCAGGACCATCGATAGACACGAGAATTCGCCCATATTGATTGACAAGCCTGGTGAAAAAACCTTTGCGTTGAAGCTTCAGGCACAGATCCTGCTGCTGCTGACCTGTCAGTGAATTGTCCAATACCAGAATCATGCTGTGGCTCCTTCGCCAAAACCCGAAAATTTTTATGGTTCGCCGAAAACCGGCACGCCGTCAATAATAAGTTCGTAAAGACCGTTCTGCCCGACCTGATAACCGATCTGGCGGTATGAATCAAGGGCAAACAGCGCCAGATCCATGCGACGGCCAGCTTCGATAGCACCGATTTCATTGCCAAGGTCGAGCGCATGGGCAGCGTGAAGCGTGCCGGCGATCAGCGCCTCGGAAGCACTCATTTTAAGCTGCAGCATGGCCAGCGACTGGATGATTCCGGCGCCAAGAAACTGGCAACTGCCGGGGTTATGATCTGAGGCCACAGCCAGCGGCAACCCAGCTTCAATCATCTTTCTGGCATTGGCATGATGCGCTTCCATCAGATAAGTAGATGTACCAGGCAGAACCGTCGGGATAACGCCGCTGTCAACAAGTCTGCTGATGCCGGCTTCACCGGTCATGAGCAGATGATCGGCACTGGTGGCACCAAGCTCGACAGCAAGATCGACACCGCCGAGAACGTTCACTTCATCGGCATGAATTTTAGCTTTTAAACCGTGCTTCAAGCCGGCCTCGAGAATGCGGCGCGACTGCGCTACTGAAAATGCCTTGTTTTCGGTAAAAACATCGTTAAAATCAGCCAGACCAGATTTTGCAACGGCAGGAATCCAGACATCGCAGATTTCTTTCACAAAGTCTTCGGGGTTCTCACGACGATCTGCCGGAACAGCATGCGCCCCCATAAAGGTGGCAACTATTCTTGCCGGGTAGGCATTACGAAGTCTGTCGATGACTCGCAGCATCTTCATTTCGTTGTCGAGATCGAGCCCGTAACCGGTTTTTATCTCGATAGTCGAAACACCTGTTTTCATTACCAGTTCAAGGCGTTCAGCAGATCTCACGAAGATATCATCTTCGCTGAGATTGCGAATAGCGCTGGTAGTACGCAATATGCCGCCACCGGCAGCGAGAATATCGAGATAGCTCCGGCCCTGAACGCGCATTTCAAATTCGTCACTGCGATCTCCGGCATAAACGAGATGGGTGTGAGAATCGACAAAACCCGGCACAGCCAGCAGCCCAGAACCGTTAAAAAACTTTGTATCTTCGGCGATTTCAACGTTTTGGGTTAGATCGGCAGCCGGGCCGACCCAGACGATTCGACCTTCACAGCTCGCAATAGAAACGTTTTTATGCTCTTCGACAAGCCAGCTGACTGGGGTTCCCCGACCACGGTAAGGCTGCGGAAACAGCACAGCGCTGTCGAGATTGTGCACTATAAAGTCGGCGACCGGAATAGTTCCTGAATCATTTTTAATCATTGTTCGCTCCAGTTCAGACGATTTTTACGGCCTGAGTCACTCTGTCGATAAGCCGGCCTTCCCAGAGCAGGTCTTTGGCAGCCCTGAGATCCGGGGCGAGAATTCTATCTTCACCGAGGGCGTCGACATGCTCGCGCAGAAGCTCATAAGCAACCGCGCTGCCTTTTCCCAGGCGCAGGGGTTTGACAAATTCATATGCCTGGGCGGCGCTCACCCACTCGATAGCCAGAACCTGAGCCGTATGTTCGAGAATTTTCGCAGCTTTTCGGGCAGCGATGGTGCCCATGCTGACATGGTCTTCCTGGTAAGCAGAGGTCGGTATTGAATCAACCGATGCCGGGTGAGCCAGTATTTTGTTTTCACTGACGAGCGAGGCGGCGGTATATTGAATGATCATCAAGCCTGAATTCACGCCGGGGTCAACCGAAAGAAAAGGCTTGGTCTCGTTGATCAAAGGGTTCAGGAGGCGGTCGATACGCCGTTCGCTGATATTAGCCAATTCAGACATGACAATGCCAAGAAAATCGCCGGCAAAAGCCATCGGCTGACCGTGAAAATGCCCACCCGAAATAATTTTGTCTTCGCTGAGAATGATCGGGTTGTCGGTTACTGCGTTCAATTCTATAGTCACCTGGTCGACCAGATGATTCAAGTTTTCGCGGGTAGCGCCATGAACCTGCGGAATACATCTGAGGCTGTAGGCATCCTGAACCCGAGTGCAGCCAATGTGACTGTCTCTGACCTCAGAATTTTCGATGCAGGCCAGAACATTGGCTGCGACCTGTTTAAGGCCGGGGTATGGCCGCAAAGCGATAAAATCAGGGTCAAAGGGTTTAGTAGAACCCTTTACCATTTCAAGGGTCATACTGGCAATGACGTCTGCCGACTTCGAAATGTGCAGAGAGCGATACAAAGCAAGAGCCAGCACCCCGGTCATCACTGAGGTTCCGTTGATCAGAGCCAGGCCCTCTTTGGCATGCAGCTGAATTGGCTTCAAACCAGCTTTTTCGAGAGCAGGCAAAGCGGGATACCTCTGACAGCAGTCGCCTCCCAGCACTTCACCTTCGCCCATCAGCACCAGCATGATGTGAGAGAGAGGGGCCAGATCACCGGAACACCCTACAGAGCCCTGCTGAGGGACCCAGGGAATGACGTCTTCGTTCACGAGAGCTGCAAGCGCTTCGATGAGCTCAGGTCGGACACCGCTCACACCATGCAAAAGTGAGTTAATGCGAATAGCTATCATCGCTCTGACAGCATCTTTGGGAAAAGGATCACCGACACCGGTTGCGTGGCTGCGAATCAGGTTGGTCTGCAGACGTTCGAGATCAGAACGCTCGATGCGGGTATTACAGAGATGCCCGAATCCAGTAGTGATGCCGTATACAACTCTGTTATCCTCGATCAGACGGTCGACGATATCACGCGACGCTTTTACCCGCTGCATCGCGTCTGCAGAGACACAGACCTTTTCGCCGCTGGCAATTTTCCAGACTTTTTCCAAAGATAAATCGCTACCGTTCAATTCAATCATTTCTGTTTTCCTTCCGACTCGGTGAAGTGTATCAGGCCTTTTGGCCTTCTGGATGTTCTTCATGTTCTTCCAGTGGCCGACAGATTATGGCATTGCGCGGGCAGTTTTTCTCGCAAACGGTGCAGCCAATACAGTTACGCGCATTGGCTTTTTCGACGGTTCCTTTGACGGTTCGTCTGAACACCTGCCCTGGGCATATTTTAACGCACAGGCAGCACTGAATACAGAGTTTTTGGTCGAGGCTGCTGATAAAACGCGGCACCCATTCAAAGCCTCCGAGAGTATAGTTAACTTGTGCTGATCGGCTCATGGGTCGCATTATACCACAATACTTCCGGCAAGCCTGCAAATTCTCGTCAGATTCTCAGTGAATGTTGTGACCGCGCGCCGGCTTGATGCGAAAATATGTAAAAGATGACAGGCAGAATCGCCGATCGGATGTCGAGTGATTAATCAGTATTTTTTCGTATTCTTTCTATTTTTTGAGGTTTTTCTTGATTTTTCGCGCTTTTTTCTTTTATATTTTGCATCTGCACAAAAAATTAATATCAACTGCCTGAGGAATATGAAACCAGCACCTCCAATAAAACCAGGACTGAGAGTTTTGAGAACTCACCGCACCCTGATCGTGGCTTTATACATGCTGACTCTGGTTATTGCCGGCCTGCTGTGGCCACGCGAAATATCTCTTTTTGAACAATATCGGCTTATCCTGACCGCGCCGGGTATTCTTATAAGCGATTTCTTTGCAATCGGAGGAGTTTCGGCCGGCCTGATAAACGCAGGCCTGATGGGCTTATTCGCAGTTTTTCTGGTTTACGGCACTGGCACTCTCATGTCAGGCCCCACGATTGCCGCTGTTTTCACCATTGCCGGTTTCTCACTCTTTGGAAAAACTCCACTCAACGTCTGGCCGGTTCTTCTCGGAGTCGCCATAAGCGCCTGGCTACGCCGCGAAGTCTTTCGCTCATTCATTCTGGCGGCGATGTTTGGCACAGCATTAGGCCCGGTTGTCAGTCAGGTAGCCTTTGGTCTGAATTTTGGTTACCCGGCAGGTATCGCTGCCGGCATCATCTGCGGCATTCTTCTGCCTGGTCTGGCTTCACACCTGCTTCACAACCATCAGGGTTTCTGTCTTTACAATACAGGTTTCACCTGTGGCATCATCGGCATGTTCGCCACTTCAATACTGAAAATGCACGGTTACTCTTCAGAACTTGCGCTTAACTGGCACACCGGTTCACAAAAAGAGCTGGTGGTATTTTTTGTTTGCTACCTGCTGTCGATGCTTCTTCTCGGCATAAGAGGTCTGCCGGCGCAGCTCAAAATCATGAAACAGCCCGGGACACTCGTTACCGACTACGTTTATCGTGACGGACCCGATGCAGCTCTTTTTAACATGGGGCTTGTAGGTTTGGTCGGAATGGCTTATATTGGGCTGGTAGGCGGTCACTTTAACGGACCGACACTCGGCGGCGTTTTAACGATGACCGGTTTTGCGGCTTTCGGCAAGCACCCCAGAAATATCTGGCCCGTCATGGCCGGCATTCTGCTTACGGCCTGGCTTACCTCGCAATCGCCCTCAGACCCGGTAGTCCTGACCGCAGCCCTGTTTGGCACCACATTGGCACCGCTTGCAGGTGGTTTTGGCATTGTTACAGGTTTGCTGGCAGGTTTTGTCCATCTCAGTGTGGTAACACACGTTGGCACATTCCATGCCGGCATGAACCTTTACAACAATGGCTTTGCCGGTGGTCTTACCGCAACCCTGTTCATCTGCACCATAAGATGGCTGCATCTGCACAGACGCAGCGAGTAAAATCGGTAACGGTTGTCAGAATCATCTGGTTCTGTTTCTCACAAACGACCTCACAACAAAATATAGTAGCCGTCTGATGGCGGAGGCAAGGGCATGTATTCATACAGAAATCACATTCGCGGTATCGTCGATGAATTCGTTTCGAATTCAATCAAAGCCAAAGCAACCAAAATCGATGTCAAAATCGAAGTTGCCGGCGATTACATAACCATAGCCGTCAAAGATGACGGAACAGGCATTCAGCCAGAGCAGCTGGCTGAACTTGAAGAACAGCTCTACCAGCCCCGCCGCGTCGAGCTGGAAGAGTATTACGGTTCTCTGGCCGGCGACAGTTCGATGGGTAGAGGCCTGGCACTCGTCGGCATGATCACCGATGACGCTTCGATCGAAAGTACGCCCGGAGTGGGCACCGAAATCAGGGTAGCGCTCAAACTCAACCCGTCGAAATAAACCGGGAGCAGTTTTACAGCAGATGCCCGAACTCTTTTTCGAGTTCATCGAACGCATCTACCAGAAGCTTCAGCGACAGACGGCAAACGTCGCCGATTGTCGGAAACCATTTTTTCATCAATTTGATGCTTTGCAATTTGCAGCGTTTTTCATCTTCGCAGAGGCTTGGCAGTTCGTTGAAGTCCATTTCGAACTTCACGATGATCATTTGCACAATGTGCATGAGATATAGCCCGAAATACTTGCCAAAAGTAATGATCTTCGTACGGGCCATGGTCATTTCAGAATGAACTCTGTCGAGGTCTTCGTCCGGAAACCGTTCGAGAAAATCTTCTATCTTGCTGAACGCCTCTCTGTCGAGACGTTCTTCAAAATCTTTTACCAGCTTCTCGCCCTTGTCACAATAATCGATTACACCTTCAACTTCTTTGCGGGTTTCGACAATTATTTTTCTGAAATTGCGCCATTCGCGGCGAATCTCGTTTTCTGTCGGGTAATGCAGGTGTTTCTGAAACAATTCCAGCGTTGCAACCGGCTTGGCACAATATTTATCGATGGCTTCTCTCAAAGTCATCAGTGTCGTGCCTTCGATAAAAGCACCACCCTCTGTGGCATTGACACAGGTGCCCCGATAATGAGCCAGGTCGGTCACAAACCCGCGCCTGAATAAATCGTAAATCTGATTGGTATAGACGAATTCTTCATAGTTCCCCTTAACCTTGATCAGATCTTTTTCTTTAAGATTAAGATTGGTGACACTCGGCGCATCGTCTGCATGCGTCTTTTCAGCACTCTTGAAAGCACAGTCCTGGCCAACCAGAATGATCGGGTCGCAGCCGAGCGCCTCGAGTATTTTGAAGGCCATATTCGAACACGAAGGCCCAACCTGCAGCGTTCCCTTCGGAATGTTGATCCAGTCGAAATGAGCGAAAGCGCGATAAACCATAAAAGTCGGGCCAGGCCAGGCTTCGTAAGATTCTTTGCGAATTACCGGTGTTGCGGCAAGCCAGATCTTTTTCTTGTAGTCATCAGGAAGCTCTTTGAACATCGTCGCGACGTGCATGATACGTTCAAGACTCGAAGCCGCGTGCGGTGTAATGCCATGCTTCAATAGAATTTTCAGAGCCGAGTCGGCAGCGATCATCACGCATTTGCCTTCGGCGCGCTTCAACTCTTCTATGTTTTTGTCGAGAGAAGGGCCGGTCGATACGATTATGCCGGGCACTCCCTTGAAAACTTTATATAAATCCTTTACCCCCGGGTTTTTGATGATGGTAGCAAGATTCTTCATGATGTTTTCGACACCGATCATCGAATCTTCAGGGCAGTTACCGTAATTGAAAATTATGGCGTGCGCGGCTTCTCTGAAGCACTTCAGCATGTGCTTGTGATAATTGCCATGAACCTTGTCGATTACCGGGTGGTCGAATACCTGCAGCGTCTTCAGAAAAAGCTGCAAAGCAATGCCTGACGCCTTGATCATCTCATTGAGAACCGCATACCCCTCTTCTTCAGGAACGCCGACCACCCAGCGAATTTTGTCTGATTCGAGTAAATCGGTCATGTCGACCCATTCAAGAGCGGTGCGAAACGCAGCAATATCTCTTTCTATGAGAACTATGAACAAATTCTTGCTTTTAAGCTGCTCCAGACAAGCCCTGACGTGATAACCAAGACCAAGACCAAGAATTACCAACAGTTTCGGGTTGACGAACTTAGAATTTTCGACCTGCTGCACCGCTTCACGCTGCGGGTTGTATTTGCTGTGAACCTGATAAATTTTGTCGTCCTGCTTTATGGCAAGAGTCATCGAGCCATCTTTAGCCTCTTCAACAATATATTCACAGCCAGTTCCCGGCACTTCGTCGAGAGCCCTGGCCAGCACCGGCATACGCCGGCGCAGAACTTTCATGTTTTTTGCATATATGTTGGCTTTCATCAGCAGGATTCCTTTTCTTTGAGTCGTAAAAAATTCAACAGGCACGAGCCTTCAGCGGGAATCATCGCGCAACTCCAGTTGCTGCCGCACAAACGTCACGATCTGAGCAACCGCTACTTCGATATTTTCAAATTCAAGAGGCAGCGCTAAATTATCTATCGGCATTCCGCGGGCCAGATCGAGCAAAACCGCGCCATTTTCTATATTCAAATGCAGAAACGGGCTCAAAAACCCGTCCAGTTCACAAATACCGCCCAGAATAACGTTGACCGCCCCCTGATCGGAAACATCTGCAAGACCGGTTGCTGCTAAAACTTCGACCAGTCGATCACACAGCCCGGCTTTTCCGGTCAGGCGCAGCGGCAAAGGCGGCAGTTTTTTGGCAGAAGCGGAGGGAAGCAGCCAGCACAGCATCGCCGAGCCGGCACGCGAAGTCGAACCTGCCGTAACGAAGCCATGCCGCAAAAAAGTTCTCTGTGAAGGCAGATTTTCTGTCATCGTTTCGGCAATGAATAATCCGGCCATCTCGCACAAATCAGGGTCGCTGCAGGCAAGATTCAAAATACCGGCACCATAACCAAGTCCCTTTTTGTCAGGGGCTACTGCCAGCGAAATGCGATAACTGCCAGGCAATTCAGCCGGGTCGAACCTGATCTGAGCGACAGGCGCAGCGTCAACTTCGAGAATAAAGCCAAAACGGCGGTAATCGGCCATAAAACCCGCAAACCAGGCCTGATGCTCGCCCAGAGGCACTTCGCTCTGATTGCCGAACCAGCGTCGGTTGACAGGGTGCTGCCGCCAGGCGTGCAGCAACAGACAGTCTTCGTCACGCCAACGGCGCAGCTTTAGATCATTTCCCATTTGAGAATATCGTCTTCATCGATATCGACCTTTGCCGTTCTGCCAACGACTATATTCATGTGCCT
>JAKQQP010000374.1 GCA_029564115.1 Candidatus Rifleibacteriota bacterium
CAATGAACTGGTAAAGGGCAATCTGCTGTGGGCTCAGAAAAAAGAACCTGTTGCCCCGGTTTTTCCCATCATTGCCTACTATGGTACTGGCCGTCTGTGGGCGACTACAAAGATAAAAAAAGAGAAACCTGAGAAGCAAGCTCCTAACGCCCGTTTTCGAGGGTATGCAGATTGTCTTAACCCTGCTTCTCATTATAAATTCTTTCTGGAGTGGTTTGAACGTCATTCTCGGCAGGAAATGTCGCTTCTGGCCTACGTATTGAACCCTCCTGGGCAGACACCAGCGGGGCCTCTGAATTCAATCAAGAGTGCCGTTGATATTGCTCTGAGCCCCTCTGGCTGGCAGAAACTCAGATGGGATTTCAAAGAGAACTGCGCGGTTGCGTATCACCCCGAAAAAGGTACGTTGCCTGTCGAGACTCTCAGCGACGGCATCAGAAACATGATCGGGCTTGTGGCCGACATTGCCCATCGGGCCGTCAGACTCAACCCTGAATTGGGTGCTGAGGCACACCTGAAAACCCCGGGTATCGTGCTCATCGACGAGGTTGATATGCATCTGCACCCACAGTGGCAGCAGTTGGTTCTGCAGTCGCTTCAGACCGCATTCCCGATGATGCAGTTTATTGTGACGACCCATAGCCCTCAGGTTTTATCAACAGTCCAGGCCGAAAGTATTTTTATGATAGATCAGGCAGCTGATGGCAGCTGGTCAATTGTTCAGCCTGGACTGCAGACACAGGGAGTCGAAAGCAGTCTGGTCATGGCCGAAGTCATGCGCACTGATCAAACCCCGGCTCTTCCCATTATAGACAGGCTCAATGAATATTACGCGCTTATCCAGACCCACCGGTTTGATTCTGATGCGGCCAGAGAGCTTCGTGCCGGTCTAGTCAAACATTATGGTAGTGACCACCCGGTGATTCGCGAAGCTGACAGAATGATCAGCATCGAGCGGTTCAAGCAGACCTTGAAGAAGCCGGAAAAAGGCGGCTGACCTATGCACAAACTGGTGCGCGGCCCCGAACCCACATGTCTCAGGCAGTATCGGGATTCTGGGATCACCTGGGAAGACGAGTTGAATGATAAAGCATCTGTTCATGAGGCTTTGCAGGAGATGCAGGGTTATTTCTGTGCCTATTGCGAAGCCAGTATCAAAAATCATGACAATCGGCACATCGAGCATTTTCGCAAGCGGCAGCGCTTTCCTCAAAAAACATTTGAGTGGGCGAACCTTTTCTGGTCGTGTTCCAATAGCTGTTCGTGCGGGCAGCATAAAGACGCCAGGGCTACTGGTGCCTACTCTCCTGAAGATTTGATTAAACCCGACGAAGAAGACCCGGAAGAGTATTTTCTTTTTCTCAAGACCGGGTTCATCAAAATTAAAGAGGGTATTTCTCCTGCTATGCGGCATCGAGCCGAAGAGACTCTTCGGGTATTTAATCTTAATGGAGCCGATTCTGGGCTTATAACCAGAAGGTGCGACGCTGTTAAGGGCGATCTTGTAACTTTGGAGGCCTTGATGGAATATGATTGTCCTGAGACAAGGGCTCGGATCATTGAGTACATGCACCAGCTTCTTGAAGGTGCCAAAAGCAAAGAATTCTCTACCGCCATAAAACACGTGTTGACATTGCAAGGAGAGGCGATATGACCGCAGAAAATCAGTCAGAGAAAAGAATTATTTCACCCCGCAAGCTGATTGAGGTGGCTCTGCCTCTTGACGCTATTAATAGAGCATGTGCTTATGAAAAGATGCCTGGTATTGGGGCTCACCCAAGAGGTATTCATCATTGGTGGGCGCGTCGCCCGCTAGCTGCTGCCAGAGCCGTTATTTTTGCTCAGCTGGTTAATGATCCAGCCGGTCTCTGGGAAGCAAAGAACCCGGGGCAGACTCCCAGTTCTCAGCAGCGATCTGCCTTTACCAAAAGGCGCAAAGAGCTCTTCAACCTGATTGAAGAGCTGGTTTTATGGGAAAACACAACGAACGAAGATATTCTGCAGCGGGCCAGGGCAGAAATTGTGCGCTCCTGGAAAGAAGTTTGCGAACTCAATAAAACTCACCCTCAGGCAGCAGAGCTGTTTAACCCTGATAAATTGCCA
>JAKQQP010000375.1 GCA_029564115.1 Candidatus Rifleibacteriota bacterium
GACCTGCTGCTCAAAATCGATGGCTTTACATGTCAGAAAATGCTCGATCAGCATGACATTACGCATAAGAATCTCGATGAACTTCTCTATCGATTCGAATGGAAAATTGATGAAGAATGCCTCATCGAAGGGGCACCAGTCAATCATTATCAGCCAGATGTCAGGCGATTGAAGCATGAACTGCTTGCGGATCTGCTTAAACTAATTGCAACCAGCAACCATGAAACACGCTTCGGCTCGGCATTTCAAAGCTTGAACCGACTTTGTCTGCTTTACATCCTCGATGCGCTGAAGACCCCAGAACCGGGTCACAGCGGGGCTCAGTCTTTTTCTGCGCCCGTGCTGATCGAAAGATTTGCGGCAGAACCGCAACGACAGAAACTGCTTGAGCACTTTCTGCGTCTGCTCGTCGAGCAGCAGGTTTTGATAAAAACTGCAAAAGAGAACGAATATGCTTTGGCAGAAACCGCAGCCAACGAGCTTGCCGGCGAGTGCGTCAGCAGGCGTTGGCAAAAACTTTTCGAACAGCACCCTGGCTGGCGCTGTGAATTGTCGATGCTGGAAAGATACGGTTCACATCTGGCTCAACGCCTGAACGGACAGATCGGGCCGGCAGCGCTTTATTTCGCAAACAATTCTCAGACATACGACCATTTTTTTAAAGACTCGCCAACTTTCAGACTGGGTAATAAAGCGGTGCAGCTCGCGATAAAGACAATTCTGAAGAACCTGCCACAAGGACACATGGTCAGAGTTCTCGAAGCAGGCGCAGGAACAGGGGCTTTGACTTCGGCCATACTTCCCCTGCTGCCCGCGAACAGAACCCGTTACTGTTACACCGATGTTTCTGAAGAGATTCTCAGCCAGGCGAGAAGCAGATTTGCCGCAAAAGATTTTATCGAATGCCGAATTTTCGATCTGCAAAAGAAACCCGAAGAGCAGGAATTGCCTCTTAACGCTTTTGATCTCGTCGTTTCGAGCATGGTGTTCGACAATGTTTCAGATGTGCACATGGCAATTGACAGTATTTTCCGGATGACTGCAGCGGGCGGAATGTGCCTTCTTCTCGAACCGGCCGGCGAGTTCAGCTGGTACAACTTCATAAGCGAAAAAACCGAAAAGATCGACTGGGTCGATGTTCTTAAAAGCAACGGCTTCGCTGAAGCCGAAACTGTTTTTCCACCGGAGGGTGGTAATTCATGCGGGCTGCAAATGGTGATTGCCCGGAAAACGCCCGCCGCGCCGGCAGAAAACCCCGATCTGATCGAACTACCGGTTAGAATACATGGCGCCGAGGCCGGCAAAATGATCAAAAACTCTGACTGCTGCGTAATTCTGGCCGATTCGACCGGTATAGCCGAAAAGCTTGCGGATCTGCTCAGAAAAAGCGGAATTGAAGATCTGCGGCTGGTTTATCAGGCAGAGAATTTCGACACGTCGAACCCGGCAAAACTCGCAATTAACCCGCAACAACCCGGCCACTACGACGAAATGCTGAAGTTTGTCGGGCATGGTCAGGCAAAGGCGATAAGAATCATCAACCTGTGGAACATTAACAGAACCGGGCTGGAGTCTGACTCGAACTGCCTGCATGGCATCTATCTCCTGCAAAGCCTGGCGAAGCAGGAAGCTTTTAAAGCCGCTTCCCTGTGGATGATTACGAGTGGCGTACATCCACTCGAAGGGGTTCGGGAGCTGGCTCTGCAGCAGGCGCCAATCTGGGGACTGGTCAGGGTAATGGGCACAGAGCACCCTGAGATAAAATTCAGAACCGTCGATATCAGCCCGAAACCCTCATGTCTCGAATTGAAAAATCTGGCCAGGTTTATCGTAAACCCCGATAATGAAGACGAATTCGTTCTAAGAGATGCCTGCCGCTTCGTTCATCGGCTGGCACTCAGAGGCAGCAGGGCGCATGAAGAAGAAGAACCGGGCGAAAAGGTTTCATTCTGCCTTGAAAAAAGCCGCCAGGGGGCTAACGACAGCCTGACCTTTGTCGAGAAAGCACGAAAAAGCCCAGGTGCGGGCGAGATTGAGATAAAGATCCATGCCACCGGAGTTAATGTAAAAGATGTTCTGAAAACGACGGGAGTTTTTGAACAGCTCGCAGCTTACGACAGCAATCTCATTGCGAAGCTCGGCATCGAATGCGCGGGAGTTGTCGTTGCCAAAGGCACTGGCGTCGATGAATTCGAGATCGGCGACGAGGTCATGGGTCTGGCTTATAACAGCTTCGCCAGCCATACAACAGTCAGAAAAGAACTCCTGATTCATAAACCCGGGCACCTGACCTTCGAAGAAGCCGCGGCCATGCCTGTTTCTTACCTGACCGCCCACTATGCCCTGATAATGCTGGCAAAAATCAAAAAGGGCGAACGGGTTCTGATTCACACCGCAACCGGCGGGGTTGGACTGGCAGCGATAAGCATTGCCCGAAAAGCCGGGGCAGAGATTTTTGCCACTGCCGGCAGTGCCGAAAAGAGAGACTTTCTCAAGGCTCTCGGCATTGCTTATGTCGGCGACTCACGTTCACTGAGATTTGCCGATGAGATCAGCCATCTGACGAACGGCGCAGGCGTCGATATCGTTCTGAATACGCTGCCCGGCAAGGCGATCCGCAAAGGCATGTCGATTCTGAAGCCTGTCACCGGGCGGTTCGTCGATATCAGCAACATTTACAACGAATCTCTAAAAGTGCACTTTCCGGAAAAGGGCATCGCGCTGCATGCCTTCGACCTCGAGCGCATGAGCGAAGCAACGCTCTGCGATCTCTGGAAGGAGCTCAAAGACAATCTGCAGAACGGATCTTATGCCCCGCTT
>JAKQQP010000388.1 GCA_029564115.1 Candidatus Rifleibacteriota bacterium
GCTCAAGCGCCTTTTCAAAAGACTTTCTTGCCTGATCCGGGTTGTTGTTACGCCGCAGCAGAACGCCGTGATAAAGATATACTTCGGCGATGTCGGGCTCAAATTTCAGGCATTTTTCGAGGTTTTCGAGCGCCAGAGAAACCTCGCCGCGTTCTTCGTGCAGCTGTGCCAGACGCAGCAACAGCGCATAGTTGTCTGGCGACCGCGAAACCTTCTCTTTTGTGCTTTCAATTTCTTTTTCGATGCCGTCAGAGAGAAATTCGGCAAGAGTTTCGAATTTTTTAGCCGGCTCGATTTTTGTCTTTTCTGTCACTGCCTCATTGGTATCGCCAGCAAGCATGGCCGCTTCTTCGCTCGTTAAGAGAGACTCTTCGGGGCGTGCTGCATTTGCAGCGGTTGAAATCTCGCGGTCAAGCTCTTCGAATGACTCCAGGGCATTGTTGAGACCACGGGCATAGGCTTTCGGAAAAGCTGTCTCACTGCCGGTCTGACCGGCGGGCTCACTTATTTCGTTGTCTTCGATAACCCAGAAGGTTATTTCTACCAGTCCCCAGAGCGCCACAATGCCGCTGATCAGGCCAGAAGCAAGCAGCAAAAACGGGTGCCCACTGAAAATCTGGCTGATATAAACCAGTGCGAAGAAAAAACCGCCAAGAATTACTTTTAAAAAGGCTTCTTTGGGGTAAAAAGTGGTGAAGGCATTCTTTACCTTCGGCTCATACATTTCGGCAACCGGGTCGCCAAGCTTTTTTTCGAGAATGCGCGGGTCATTTTTTTCTTCGAGAATGCGCCCGCATTGATTGCATACTGCTGCCGAAACCGGGTTGCGCGAGGTGCACTGGGGGCAGACCACCAGCAGGGTGCGGTTGCAGGCAATACAGCTCAGTGATTCTTCATTGTTAACGGCGCCACAACTCTGACAATTAACCATTCTCAGTGCCTGCTCTCCTCAAAATGATGATCTATGATGCTCCAGTCATTGCTGATCGCAAAGTCAACCGCCTCAGCTTCTTCGTCGAGGTGACTTCCGGTATGTTTGATTACGCTGCCATGATGACGCAGCGGCTGATAAACCTGAAAAGATTCGATGCACTGATATTCCCAGCTGATGACCAGCAGGCCGTCATCGTAACCTTCAAGCAGCGGTGAATCGTCTTTGTTCGTGAAAAAATGTTCATTGAGCCCAGGGTCCATGCCGGCAACGGTTTGCCAGAAAGACTCTGTATCTTTCGACCCTTGAGCGATAGCCCACAGGACGGCAGAGATAGAAGAAGACGGAATATGGCCCGAAAAGGTCTGGTCGTTCTCGACCATGATCAATCTGATAACGCTCATTTATCGCTCTCCGAAGTGTCAGAGGCCTCTGTTTCGGAATCAGAATCATCCAGATCGGCCTCGCGCCAGAAGGCAGCCATCGGTTCGCCCATGATGGCGCCAAGAAGCGCGAGAACAAATGCGGTCAGATAGGCAGTTTCGAAGTCGATGAAGTAGAAGACCAGCGGGCCAACCAGAAGGCCCAGCAGCATGCCGGCGATCGACCCGAC
>JAKQQP010000390.1 GCA_029564115.1 Candidatus Rifleibacteriota bacterium
GCGATGCAGAAGACTGCGAAAAGGCTGATTATTTTGTTCATGCTTTAACTCCAACAATATCGAAATTTAGATCAGACGAGACATTATACACGACAGACAGCCTTTTGCAAAACCTTTAAAACCGTACCTGAACAGCCTGAGCATTAAAACACTTCACTCAGGCAAAGCTGTAAATTCTCAGGGAAATTACAATAAAATGCTAGTATGCTCACCAGAACAAGATTCCCACCTGTGATCTCTGGAACATAAACGCGGGAACGGATATGAAATTCGTCATTCCGGGCGTAGACCCGGAATCCGGAAGTTTAATGCGATTGCCCTGAGCAACAGCAAGAGTCGCGCGAACAATCAGTATGTACGGCTTATGTTATAATTCAGTTATTGCAAAAGCAGATCGGGCACTTGTCGCCGCTCCGCCGAGGTGACCTTTCAGCCAGGCTTTTTAGTGAGCTTTTGTATGGCATTGCCTTTCTGGAGGAGTTTTTAATGACAGCAGACGGCATCTGCAAATTTTGCCAAAAAAGTGTGACTATCCCTGACAATCTGCAGGGCTCACTGCTGAAATGCCCGTTTTGTCTAAAGGACTTCGACGTATTTGAGCCACAAAATCCTGCGCAGAACATCGGAAACAGTCTTGTTCATGGGCAATTACAGAATTTGCTCGACACAACTCAAGCAGCGACCGAATTTTTGCGAATACGCGCGGCAAAAAAGTTTGCAGCAAATTTCGGCTGCATTATGGCACTTCTACTGGCAGCGACACTGGGTGGTGTGATGTTTTCTGAAAGCTGGTCATATTTTTTACTGACCAGTTTAACGGCCGGCATGCTCTTGTGTGGTGCCTGGATAATATTGATCAACAAATACTTTGCCAGAAGTATTCAAAACGCTTTTGCCACCCTTTTTAAAGAAGCACAAATTGCTGCACCGGGAAGCCGCGAGCTTTACATGAAACTTCTTGCAGATTTCAGTTCCAGGCTCAAGATCAGCGAAAAAAAGGTCATCAGCGACCCGTTTTTGCGCAGCATACTGAACCGCCTGTCTGACGGTCTTGAATAATGCAGCAATCAATAGGCAAAAAAACCGCCCGGTAAGAATTCCGGGCGGTTTTTTTGCTTAATCCGAGGGCTTTTCGAATACTTCAGACAAGTCTGTCTGTGTCAGACAATCATTGAAACTTGATGTCACGCAGGTC
>JAKQQP010000393.1 GCA_029564115.1 Candidatus Rifleibacteriota bacterium
AGAAGCTATTCACCGGGATGCAAATTTTCGCGGTCATCTGAAACATTAGATTACCCTGCGGCAATCTCCGGCACTATTATTGCCATTTGATGTTTTTCAATTGTTCAGCAATCTTTTCGGTTTGCCTGTCCAGGATACCCAGTTCTTTAAGATTAAAATAGCGCGCCCCTTGAATGCCACCAGGAGAAGCTTTAACAAAAGACGTATCACAGCAACTGGAAGCACAAAAGAATCTGTGGTCTTCTGTAATATCCCAGCCAAGTTCTTGTCTGGTTTCGCGAATGATTCCTGAAATCTGCGAATCGAAAATGTCAGAGGAATTGCCAGACACAACCTTCTTTGCCAGATCGTTACCATTGAGAGTAACGTCGTAAATAGCTTCGATCTTCATTATTGAACGAACTTCTTTCCACTTATAAAAGCCAAGATAGGCGTGATTTGTGTATCCACGATAACTGGGATGGTAATACACCGAGTATTTTCTGTTTAACTCAAAACTGGCGCCGGTTGGCACAACTCTCAACAAATGCTGATCCTGCGATATTAAAGCGTTTTCATGGCAATAGGCCTTGTAATCTTCGATTACTTCGAAGATTTCATGTTCATGTTTTTCAAAAATCTGCGAAACAGAGGTACAAATATCCTCAAAGGTTATCGATTTAAAAACAACCCCCGGGCATTTTTCATTTATAGCCTTCGAGAATTCCAGAAACTCTTTTTCCTGGATTTGCCCGATTGTTAAAGCAACCAATATTTTCTTTTCTTCTTTTCCAAAACTTTCCAGGTGCCTCAGCAATTGGTCGAGGCCAATACTTGTTCCAGTTTTTGCCTCGATAAGAATTTTAAAACTGGTTTGATTGATGATTCCATCAGGAACAGATACTTTTCCTCTCAATTGCTGATAAATTCCCAGGCCTATCTCCAGGTCTTCTTCCAGAAGATCATCGAGCAGCAACTTGGCTTTCATGGGCGAGTAAGCGTAAATCTGGGAAATAAGCTGCAGCGTATTGTTTGTAACGACATTTTCCGGGCTTGAGTATCTCTGAAAGTGGTGAATTCTAGACATCTGGGTTTCCTTTTAAAAATTTGGTGGCAATTGTCTCAGCACTATACAATGTGGATTGACCCTAACTAATTTCCAGGTTCTTCTTCACGTCAATGCCTGCCGAATCAGCATCTGGCTCATTTTTACTGCCGGAAATACAATAGCTGAAATCAAAAAAATTACTGGAAACCACAAGAAGCGAGTGTTTCTTTGAGCTGGTTTTAGCGAGCCAGACCAGCAATTCTTTTGCGTCGGCAAGATTTGCATCCCAGGTTGAATTAATCAGTATCCTACCAATATCAGCTTTTTGCGTGCTCATCTGAAACTCCATGAAAAGCCATTTTCTGAGAAATGCATTATCTGCCCATGCACCGGGCTCAAGTCGCCTTAATTTGTAAAGGTCACTCAGGATCGAGGAATCCCATGATGCTAAATAATAGCAGCCCACTGCGACAAAACATGTCATATCTGAACAATTTTCTACCGGGCGGCAAGGTTTGCAGGAATTTCTTTAGAGCAATTCAGTGAAACTGCCGAGAACTTCTCATGACTGCTGAAATCCGGTGGCAATAATACTGACCCTCAGAAGGCCATTGGGGGGTTCTTTTTCAGAAAAATCGGCCACAGTATCGCCAAAAATTATATTCACATCCTCGCCGGCAACTTTCTGTAAGAAGTCGATAATATGTTGGACCTCAGATACCGCATGGTCATTGCAAGTTATCAAAATCAGCAAGCCCTTACACTTCTTCAAATCATAACCGCACAGCAGTGGGCTGGAAATTGCCATCTCAACAGCTTTTTCCGCTCGGTTTTCACCAGCAGATTCGCCCCAGGAAAAGGCGGCCAACCCGCCATTACATAAAATTATTTTAACATCCCTGAAATCAGTACATACAAGACCGGGCCAGACAATAATGGCAGTCATTGCCACCAGAGCCTTCACAAGAGCTTCATCGACCTTCCGGGATGCTTCTGAGACTGATAATGATTGATCACCTGCCAACTCTTTACAGACCAATTTGTCGCTCTGAACAACAACTGTTGAATCTGTTCTCTGTTTCATCGCCTCAATTCCAGCGCTGGCGGTTTTTGCCCGGCTCTGCCCCTCAAAAGCAAATGGAAATGCCACCAGGCCGATCGTCGGAATTTCCAGCTTTCTGGCAATTTCAGCGACAAATAACGCGCCGGCGGTTGTGATTGCACAACCTGCTCCGGTAACAACAATAACCATATCGGCCTTGCCGATGGCGTTGAAAATCTTCTCGTAGTCGCCTTCGCACCGGGTGGGATCAGCGATCGTCGCTTCCGGCTGATCAGGCCAGTCCGGTGACTGTTCTTCAAGAACTATATGCTTTGTCGCTTCGTCTGCGGATAAATCTGCAAATGGAGTTGAAACTGTAATGAACTCAACTCCCTTGGCGCCTTTAAGTCTGGTTGTCAATATTGCATGATTTATCGTGCTGATTCCGGTTTTTCCGATGCCTACAATCTTAATTTGTGCATCATCGAAAACTATTGAGTCAAAATTAAAACCCATGATTCTATTCTCCTGCGGGCTGTTTTTGCCGCTGTTTAAAGAATAGTCGAGCAATACGACATTTCGCGTCGTATAGAGAAATGGCGATTATTTTCGTGCCTCTGCTGCTGACAGGGACGTTTAATTTTAGTCAGGTGTATTTCGTTGAGAATGCCAATTTTATAACAGGATGACCGGTTTAAAAAAGCCCGGCACCGGTAAAATTAAAAACGCCCGCCGGCAATGAAGTCCTCGATCTGCAAAGAATGACAGAATACCTGATGCATCGCCTGAAAATAGCCGGCTCGGCAATTAATTGCCCGGGCTGGTTCAACAATTAGATATATCGTGGCCACGCACGATAGATTGATTTATTGGGCTGAGCTTTATTTTATACACCTTGCAAGAAACTCTTGGTAATTTTGCAACTTTTTAATAACTGTTGTCTTATCAATTGGTCGATCTTCAGCACCCAGCCAATCATTTATTTCGACAACTGCAACAGTCATGCAATTGCCAGTGCCAAATCGACTAGGCTTTTTAATTTCAATCTGCTTTTCATCTTTTGCCTTGGCAATTAAAATTTCATACCATTCATTTCTTATTTGAGAATGGTTTTCCAACACATCACCAATTTTAAAACAAAGGCTGCCTTGCTCGATTTGTAGATAAACATTGTATTCCTTCCATGAAGAAAAATGCCACCATGCGCCTATAAAATCACCGATTGGGACATATTCCCAATCGGTGATATCTAATTGGCTGTCAAGAAACCCATAAAATCCTATCCAGCTATCATATGTCCATTGCGTGTATGGAAGAATCTCAAACGAATCCTCTTTTGCCTGGGACAAGGCCAGAAAATTAAAAAACTCTGAGATTATATGATTGTCGGTTTCAAGTTTCTTGAAAAAATTTAACAGATCAATCCTTTCAATTACTGAAAAACCTTTATTTTCGACGCGACTGTTAGCAGATTTGGACTGTGTAACTGTTTTAATAAACAAAAAAACAGGCATAAAACCATTATCACGACACCACTCTTCGGCAAAGTCCTTGTATCTTGTCAGTTGTTCTGAATGTTCAGCGGTATATTTCTTGTCTTCGATAACCAAAAGAATTTCATCATTTATTTTTGCCCACACATCAATATTATTCCACTGTCGGCCAGCCGAAACATGGACTATTTCCTTAGAATAATTTATCTGCTGGTTTATAAGAAAATTTACAAAACCTCTGCCAGCATTTTTCAAGGTTAGATTTTCATTTTTTGAATCGGCACAAGAGATAAGCCACGTTAAAAAAGCATCTTGTGATAATTCGCTCGTAGCAATAGAGAATAAATTCGGCTGTTCCATTATTTCCTCCGATTATTTTTCTTTCGATCTTGTATTAAATGTTTTCGCATATTTTCTCTTTATTTTACCGACGTATCACGACAAATTATGTCGCTGTAGTTTTTTTTGTTTTCATGCCCAATGCCAACATTCAGCGAAATTGAGGGACGGGCGCGGGGCTTGCGCAAGCAAGACCCGTGCGCGGCCCTCAATTTCCGATGGAACGCTTTTTAGGCATTTCTTCTTGCTTCTTTCATTAATTGGTCGTTCAAATGTGTGCTTTCGGCAAGTTCGGTTGAAATCGCCGAAAATGTGTGATTTTCAGGGGAATGTAGGCTTTCCTGCCGATTAGTTTTTCGAGCAGGCGAAATTGTTTTTTAAAAATTTCAGCGGCGGTTTGAATGAAATGGTTTTGGGTCGGGTTTAAACAAGTTTTTTTAAATACTTGTTTCCAGTTATCTATGGCGATGACCCGACGCTTTTGAGAGTGTTTCTATAATTCCATGGGAGCCAAAGGTGTGGGTTTCTGGCAACATGCTTTGAATTTTTCTGTAAAGCAATAAAGAACTCGAAAGGATTTTCCCCATTTGCAACACATGTTTGGCAAAGACTCATCAGACAGTCACCGACAGCCGCACCACTCTCGGTTTTGTAAAACAAACTGTTTTTTCTGTGCGGAATAGCTGTTTTAATCAACCTTTCCGCAGGGTTGTTATCTAATGGCGCGCCTGGCACTTCCAGAAACATTGTCAGCGCCTTCCAGTGATCGATCATGTATCTGTAAGCCTGATTCAAAGGACTGTTTTTCTCGATATCTTTGTTTTCAAGCCTTGCAAGAGCAAATTCTTTAATTTCTTCCATTGGTGCTCTGCTGTGCTTCTGGTGATATTCCAGACGCTGAACATCGCTCATTTCCTGTTGTTTTATTAGTTTTTCGTTTTTATAGATCAATGCAATGCGGCTGATGACATACATTGCATCATCAGGATAAGCCTCTTCGCAATCGATGAAATTTCGACGGGCATGAACCAGGCATAAAGTGACTACGGTTAAATGGTTTTTTGGAAAATTTCTCGACAGTGCGTCTGACATCTGCATTGCCGGTTCCAGCGATTCATCTCGCTTGTCGAGAAGAAGACCAAGGTTTTCGCCGGCGTGTTTCCCGCCGGTAAAGAAAAGGTGTATTTCTTTTCCTTCCCGTCTTGCGACCATGGCTGTAGTAAATATACCGACTCTTTCCCCGGCATCTTTGCGTTTTTCCTTGTCTTTAAGCAACTCAAGGATTTTTGCCGGAGTATCATCGACGAATAAAAGAGGCCAGCCGGCAGCCAGTCGCAGAAGTTCGTTGAAAACAGGAACGACCACGGTCCAGAGCAATTCAACCATTTCATACTGGGTTGAGGCAGGTAATGGAACACCTAAAGAGTTTTGCAGCTTTGCCAGGCGGAAGTGAGGCATGCCCATTGAAAAGCGAAGACATGCAACGATAGCATTTGCTGAGGGATCGAATTTTGAATCCAGTATTTCTGCCGGAGTTTCAGCTGTAAAAGTAAGACCGCATCCTCCACAGCGAAGGCGGTCTGGTTGATGAAGTTCTGCAGAAATTGGTGCGTTTCCGATCAAGCGAATAATTTTGCGTGGTTCGCACGATTGCAGGGTTCCGTGCTGACATTTTGGACAGCAGTCGCCAGGATGTAATAACTGATGGTGATAAGCAACCGTTTTAGATATGCAGTAATCTTTGGCTCCGTTGCGCCCGTGGTTTTTTGCTTTCTTTACCGGTTCCGCAACTTTGCTGTGATCTGTTTCATTTTCTTCAGCCTGGTTGCTGGTCTCGGAAATTTCATTCGCTGGTGAGCGTTTTTCAGAGTTGCTGCCAAACATTCTTTTGAGTCTCTCAAGCGCAGCTTTTCTCTCGTTCGCGGTCTGCTTAATGTTTACGACTTCTTCGATTAAAGTCAGAAGAATGGCTTTGTAGCGATCTGGAAGGTCGGTTTCGGAAATCGCCTGGCGAATACCGGCGATTTCTTCCATACTTACTTCAAGAACATCATTGCTTGCGTGACGACCCATGAGGGCAATATTAAATCATCATTTGATAAAGTACAAGCTTTGTTTTTTAAATTGTTTCCGGCAGTGCCTTCCAGGAAGGTGCCATTCTGCCACCAAGCGGGTCGCCATTATAAAGTAAAATCTGAATCTGAGGTGCTGTAAATGACGATGTATTGCGAGGCCAGAATTTGAATCGACCTTCTGACAGACGCTTTTGGCAGAGCCAGAACCCCTGTCCATCATAGACAAGAATCTTCAGGCTGGTTCGCCGGCGGTTGGAAAACAGAAAAACGGCACCACTCATTGGGTCTTGTTTAAGCCGATTTCGGCATATTCCGGCAAGCCCATCAATTCCATTTCGGAAATCGATAGGCTCTAAATGCAGAAAAACCCTCATATTCGGCGAAAGCTGAATCATGATTGTTTAAAGGCTCTGATGATCTCGGAAATGCCGCCTGAATAAAGTTTCAGAACCGATCCACCGGCATCGATAATTTCAGCTATCTGCATGAATGGTGAAAACGAACCTGGATGAGCCGGGCAGGAAATCTCGACAAACTTTCCACCGGAAACCGGCTCTAGAAAATTTTGATTTTGTCGTAAAACTCTTTTTTTAAGGGCAGAGTAATCTATACCCATCGAAGTTGCGACCGCGGAAATGGAGAAAAATGTGGTTAATTTAACTGCATCGGCCCAAAGATCTTCTGGAACTTTTCTTTTTCCCTTTGATTCTGATGAGCGCCAGGCCGAAAATCTTGCTTTCAGCTCTTCATAAGCTTGCTGTCCTTCCGGGTTGAAAATGCCTTTCGGTGATCGAATCATAATTGCCGCCTCCTGAATAATCTTGAGATGCAGGGTACAGCCAAATCCTTCTAATTTTTAGCAAATTTGCCGAAAGGACACAGACAAGCAATCATTATTGCATACGGAATAAAAGTTTTATTGTGTAATATTGCGACTACATCGCCCCGAGCGACATTATTGGTCAGCAACCAGTCAGCAATCATTCCGCTGACACGATTCAACTCAGCAAAAGAAATCTCGTCGGCATCCCCAAACTTTAAAGATGCTCTCTCTGAATAAATTCGACTGATTTGTTCAAAAAGAGTTCCGAGGTTAAAAATTTGAGCGCCAAAAATATCCATAATTACCCGACCAAATTTAGTTTGATTAGCAGTCTAATACTTTAGCCCATTGATTAAAAGGTAAAAATCACAGCAATTCAAATCTATCCAATAATTTCAGCGCCTCGCCCCTGGAATTGAACATGAGAACGTCAATAATAGACAACCAGGGCACGAAAGCAGGAACATTCAATTGAACATATTCGACCGGAAGACTCTTTAAGAATTTGAGCTCTATACGCGCATCGGCGAACACTTCCTTTGAATACAGAGCCTGACCGCCAATTGCATTGTGGTAAGTCTCAGCTCCGTTCGCCTGACAAATTTTAATCAATCGTTCTGCCTTACCCATGCCGGCAAACTCAGAATATTTTTCTGAACTAACTTCAAAATCTTTCTCAAGCCCCAGATACCTGCAAATGCTTGTAACAGAATATATTGCCAGTTCACTGATTTTTACAAAATTGCCCCCGAGGCAGCTGTCTACGATGGTAAAAATTTCAGAAAAAAACGGCGCCTTTCGATAGGCAAATTCCAGGGATTTTCTGAGCTTATCGGCCTGACCAAACATATCGATGTCTTTTATCAGTTTGTTCTGACTCGCACCTTTGAGGGGCACCGTAAAATAAGATGCACCGCCATTCACGAGAATTCGATTTCTGTTTACCCAGCCACGGTTTATAAAATTAACATCATCATAAAAAACAAACTTATCGACTGATCTGATCAGCTGAAAATAACCTATATACGGGAAAAAATAAGGCTGCATAATAGCTATTTTCATTTCGCCAGAACGCCTCTAATAATGCTGATTATCTGCTGCTGGTCTTCACAAGTCAGAGAAGCGAAAATCGGCAAACAGAGTATTCTACTGGCAACGCTCTGAGACACCGCACATTTTGCAATCTCATCAGTCAAAAAAGTTAATGAATCAAGTGAAGGAAAAAAATATCTTCTTGGAAAGATATCCTGAGCGCATAGTTCTCCCTGAACTTTTCTCAATGTCTTTTCATCTGACAATAAAACGGGAAAATAATGATGATTCAAAGTACTACAGGTATTCCATGCCTGCATCTGCACACAATCGCCCAGACTGTTGGCATAAATTTCCCACACACTTTCCCTTGCTGCGGCGATCTCTTCAATCTCATCAAGAACACAAAGCCCCATCACGGCCTGAAATTCATTCATTTTACAGTTGATTCCCACGCACTCTATGGCTTCGGGGCCGGTAATGCCAAAGTTGATCAGTAATCTTATTTTTTTTGCCAGCTCATCGTCAGACGTAATCAGTGCTCCACCCTCGATCGTATGAAACAACTTGGTAGCGTGAAAACTGAGAGTCGTCACATCACCCCAGTTCAAAACCGACTCTCCTTTATATTTTACTCCAAAGGCATGAGCACCATCGTATATAACCTTGAGCCCCCTGCGCCTGGCAATATCGTCTATAAGTTCAACCTCACATGGATTGCCAAAAACATGCACAGGAACAATTGCCGATGTATCGATTCGATAGATGATATGACCTTTGCAGCGTCCAGATTCCAGGTTTTTGAATCAATGTCGGAAAAAATCGGCCTGACGCCCTCCCACTTCAAAGAGCTGGCGGTCGCAACAAAGCTGAAAGGTGTTGTAACTGCGCTTCCAGATATTTCAAGAGCCTTGTAAGCAATCTGCAAAGCAAGTGTGCCGTTGGATACCAGGATCAGATGCTTTACACCAAGATATTCCTGCAAACGCTTTTCCAGTTCCTGGCAATACCGACCATAATTGGTCAACCACGCAGACTCGTAGATACAATCAATATACTTGAGCAATTTATTTTTATTCGGCAAATAGGCCCTGGTAACGTTAATCATCTGCGTTTTCGATCATTTCATCTAAAAATAAAAGGGGAACAAAATCTACTCAAAAAAGCCCTACATAAAAAACAAGAAGTAAACGCATAGTAAATCAAACTACCCAACTTTAACAATAGAGATTCATAATGTTTTTAGTGTTGTCAGGGCAAAATCAAAATAATATTTGCTTCTTGAATAACAGACCGGTAAAATTGTGATCGTTCTGTGCACGTCATTCTTTAAATAAAATACAGGAAAATAGTCATGCCTGCTACTACTAACATCCTGATGGAAATACCGTTTCTTCTTGTGGTGGTATGTATGTTGACCACTATTTTTTCTAATATCGGCTGTGGCTATATGCGGCATGTGTCGTTCAAAAATTCTACGTGCATGGATATCCCGAATCAGCGCAGTATGCACGAGCAACCGATGCCGCGAGCCGGCGGGGCACCGATGGCTCTATTTTCGATTCTGGCGATTGGTTTTTTAGGGCTGGTTCGCCCGAACCTCATACCCCTGAACTGGTTTTTAACCATCTGCATCGGTGGCAGTCTGATCGCCTGGATCGGCTGGCTCGATGACAAAGCTTCGCTGCCGGTCAAAACCAGATTCGCAGTTCATATTATCGCCGCGGCCTGGGCTGCCTGGCAGCTTCTCCCGGCCGAAACCACCCCTCTCTACTATTTTCTGGGCGCTTTCTGGGTTGCCTGGTCGATAAACTTCTTCAACTTCATGGATGGCCTCGATGGCCTGGCAGGCTCTGAAGCCGTAGTAATCGCACTGGGGGCCGGCTATATCGCCGGCCGACTGGGGCTGCTGCCCTCGCTGACCGTGGCCTGGGTCATCGCTGCCGCCGCACTTGGCTTTTTATTCTGGAACTGGCCGCCGGCACGCATCTTCATGGGTGACGCCGGCAGCGGCTTTCTTGGCTATACTCTTGGCTGTCTCGCCATCGGCTCAGGAACAGGCTGGCAGGGCGGCTTCTACACTTTTGCCCTGTTGCTGGCACTTTTCTGGGTCGATGCTACTTTTACCCTGCTGAAAAGAATGATACGCCGCGAACGTTTCTGGGAACCCCACCGCCAGCACCTCTACCAGCAGGCCGCCCAGAAAGGCTACTCGCACCACGAAATAACCCTGTTCTTCGTGACCGTCAACATGCTGCTGTTCATCGCCGCCGCCATGATGGCCGGCATCGGCAATCTCAGCGCCTGATCATTTTCTCAACCACGACTCGATGGGTGTCTTTGGTTTAATGCCCTCGAGAAGCATTCTGGAAGAACAACAAAACTTGACACCATAAGTAGTGTCGCATATAATTTTATCAGGTAAAGCAAGCTTAAAAAGCTCTCAACACGAAAAACAATAATGAAATGAGCTTCAAAAAGGCTATGAATCGCAATAAGATTCTTAAAATCTATGAAAAAATAATCTCTGGCCCGATTAAACCTGTCAAATGGCAGGACATTGAAGCTCTTTTTGAGGCCCTTGGCGCAACTCAGCGAAAAAGCGACGGTTCGAGCAGAACGTTCTACATCAACGACCGCCCTCTGACCATTCACAAGCCTCATCCAGAAAATGAAATAAAAAAATACGCAGTTAAACATATCCGGGACTATTTATTAAAAAACAACTTAAAGCCTTAACAAGAGCTCAGAGAGCTAAAATTTCTCAAAAGGCATGGTGCAACATGAAAACAATCGAGTATAAAGGCTACATCGCAAAAATTGAGTTCGATGATGAAGACCAGGTTCTTACCGGCGTTGTCATCGGCATGGATGACCTGATTTGCTTTCATGCTGATAACGCGCATGAAATAATTCCAGTGTTTCACCAGATCATCGACGATTACCTGGAAGCCTGCAAAGAAAAAGGCATTAAACCTCAAAAAAGCTTCTCAGGCCGATTTATGTTGAGACTTCCGCCAAAGCTTCATGCAAAAATTGCGGCAATGGCAAGTTCCACTGAGAAGAGCATCAACGCTTGGATTGCAGAACAACTGGAGAAAGCTACTCAGACCCAATAACATTGCCCGCGACAATAAATGTTCAGGTAGTTGCATTTCCAGACGGCGTTTTTTTTGTCAGCGCCCGACCGTTCGAAATCTTTTCAATATTTGAACTGTTAAATGCCTCAATCTAGTTGTTCAACCATTTTGAACGGAGCTTTCCAGCCGGTTTTTTGTCTGAAAAGACTCGAATCAACCGGCAATGAACCGGTCAGACGGGCCACCCTCGGCGCAAAGAACGGCAAAGCTCCCATAATGCGCCACAAAAACGCCGGCAACGCAAAAATTCGGCACGAAGGGTTATAAACCTCGGCAAACCGCTGCACCAGCTCAGAAGTCGAGATATCTTCGCCATCCGAAACCAGAAAAACGCCGCCATCGGCACCGTCACCAACAATAACCGCCTCAATCGCCGATGCCAGATTTTTTACCCCCAGCAGACTTCTTCTGTTGCGAATTCCGCCCAGAGGCAGAACCGGCAGGCGCCGAACCAGCTGAATAAGACTGGCCAGATTCCCCTTGACGCCCGGGCCATAAATCAAAGGGGGCCGTAAAATTACCACCTTCATGCCTGTCGCCTGACAAATTTTCAGCAATTCCGCCTCAGCTTCGAGCTTCGATAAACCATAGGGTTCTAAAGGCTTGCAGACGAAGCTCTCGGTAAGAGCCTCTTCATGAGCGTCACTGAGCATGGCCTTGATGCTGCTGATAAAAACGAACTTCTTTACTCCGGCTCTCAATGCCTGCTTTGCAAGATTCAGCGTGCCGACAACGTTGGTTTCGTGGTATAGATGCCGCTCTTCAGCTGTTTCGTTCATTTTGTGGGCGCGACCGGCAAGATGAACGACCACGTCGACATTCTTCAAAGCCTCGCTCCAATCGGTAAAACCATCGATTTTTGCAATGCTGACAAATTCAACACCTGCAGCAACAAAGGCACTGCGCCCGGCACCGACCACAGCATAACCCCGTTCGACAAGAAACGGCGCGACCGACTGACCGACAAAACCGTTAACACCGGTTATCAAAACCCTTGGGTGAGAATTTGCCATAATAACTCCTGATCAGCCAGAATATAACAGCTTTAACCGCCGATTTTCAATCAGGGGGAAGCCGGCGGCGGTTGCCTGGTGCCGTGCAGAGCCTGCCAGGCCTTGCGATACTTGCTCATTCGGCCCGGGCTTATCGTCAGACCGGTTTCAGACAACGATGTCGAAAGAATTTTTGCCACCATAGCCACATCGGCAAGATAATCAGCCTTGATCTGCTCGAGCCGGGCTTTCTCATAAGAATCTGCAGCTTTGGCAATTTCCTGCCTGAGCGCTGACTCGACGTTGCGCTCGAATTCGAATTCATATTCGGTAAAACTGCTCACCGGCACGATCGAAGCTTTGAGACGGCGCCGCAGCCTTGGCGTCAGCGAATTATGGGCCTGGGCATACCTGGAAACATGATAAACATCGAGAACTTCAGGCGGGTAGACTTCAGAGCAGTCAATCGTCGTTAAAATCGTCTGATCGGCATTCTCGATCGCCCCCAGCCCAAGCTGCGCCGCCCTGACACCAAACTCGTTCTTCAGGCCGACATGTATGCGCCGGCGGGTGGTAACGACGAGCAGCGAAGGCTTGAGCTTAACAATGCCGGTCACACCCGGCCGATTCCGCAAAAAAGCGGCGTAATCATGCGCGGTGTTGACAAAAAAATCTCTGAACCGGCCATCTATCGCCGGCCTGACGAACTGCTCGAAAGGCCACGGCTGCGGCGGAGCCGAACGGTCAGCTTTGAAGGGATACGACTCGTTGCGAAACTCGAACCGCGTCTCAAGGCAGTTGTTAAAGCCGTTTTCCCATTTTTTGTCATAAATTTTCAGCTGGTATTCACAACGGTGCGGCAGATCGGCAGCGGCAGAACTGCCGAGCATGTAGCGCCACATCGCCCCACGCGAATGCCAGCGGTATCTGACCCGGTAAGAAACATCGTTAACATAATTCAAACCGTCATCAGTATCGAGATAAATATCCAGAAAACAGAAAGTGCCCTGACCAGCGTCAAGAACGTAGTAATCAGAGCCTGAGTGCCTGGTCGCTTTCCAGCCCGAATCGACAGAGAAAGCCCGCTCGAGAACCCGTCTCGACCGTGATATCAGATAGGAATTATGCCGAAGCAGACTGTCGTTGCCGCTGACTTCGAGCTTGAATTCGTTTTCTTCCCGGGCCGGAGTGCCAGCAGGAACAGCAGCGGCAATCTCGGCGACAGCCAGTTCTGCAGAATAGTCAACAGCCGACGGTTGAGAGTTTGCGGCCGAAAGATTCGGTGGTATCATTAACATCATGCCGAAAAACACAAAAAACAACCTGGCCATAAAAGCCCGCTGCACTATTTTGCCGCTGAGTTTCTGCATGATTCTTTTCACCGCTTTCCTTTCTGCGCAAACGCCCCTGCAGCTTCAACAGGATCTTCTTCATTTCGAAGAACAATTGCGTTACTACCCTGACGACCCCGACCTTCACTATAACATGGCCCAGGTATATTTTTTGCTCAAAAAACCCGACCTCGCCATCAGATACCTCGAAAAAACAATTCTGCTGGCACCATCAGACCAGGAAGCAGTGCTGACGCTGGCTTCTACTTTCCGAAAAATCGGACACCTCGCCAATGCTCGCGACGTCATGCTCAAAGGCCTGCTGCAGATCAAAGACAACCCCGACATCTGGTATGAACTCGGCGTCATTCACTCTGATCTTGCCAATTACCGACCAGCGGTCGAGGCCTTTAACAGGGCGCTCGAATTCAGCACCAACGACGAACAGAAACAAAGAATAATCTATTATACCGGCCTGGCACAACTGACCGACCGCAACTTCACCGATTTTGCCAAAACCCTCGCAAAACTGCAACCGGGCAGCGAATACTTCAATGCCCTGCAAAACCTCAAAAACATGAGCGAATCCACTCCATAAATCACACGGTTTTCACCGGCAGAATTGTCTTTTCTACAACAAAGTTACTGGATCGAGAATTGGCATATGAATGGCAATATGATAAAATGGGTTCGTAAAGGGGAAAACTGATTATGCATGGACTAAAAGACATTATAAGGGATGCGGAGTCTCTCCCCGCTGAAGATAGAATTTTAGTCATCGATTCTTTGTTGCGCACGCTTAACATGCCTTCTCCTGAAATCGATGCAGAGTGGATAAAGATAGCAAAAACAAGATTGGCTGAACTTCGTTCCGGTAAAGTTAAACCAATACCCGGAGCAGAAGTCATTGCCAAAATCAAGAAGCGCTTTGAAAGATGAAACTGTCTTTTCATCCAGCAGCTGAGTCTGAATTTGACTTGGCAATCAACTATTACGAAGATTGTGAACCTGGCCTCGGCAATGATTTCTCGCTCGAGGTATTAACAGGGATTCAGGCGATTGCTGACTACCCCCGCGGTTGGCCGGTCATTGAAGGCGATGTGAGAAGATGCCTGGTAAATCGCTTTCCGTTTGGCATTGTTTACAGTGCTGAAGAAAATGACGAAATATTCATACTTTCAATAATGCACTTACGCCAAGACCCCAAACACTGGAAAAAAAGAAAAAAATAACGCAGATTAAGTGCATCTAGACGAAGTTGAAGTTGATCACAACTGGCAACAGGCTGAAGCTTCTGAATAGAAAAAGGTATATTTTATAACATCCATTTTACGTTCGTCGCTGTATGGCCCAGGCGTATTTTGAGAAGCTTTGCTGTCTGATGCCGAGTTCTGTCAGTTTCTCAAGCACAGCCTGCGGCGGCAGAACGTAAGATTTGATTTCGAAAATGCTGCCGGGCGAACTGGCGCAAAGAGGCAAATCTGAGAGAGGTTCCTCTGGCAGCCTGCCGGCAGACAGATGTTTCACCCCGCTGTCGAAAGTCAGGCGCAAACCGTCGATACCGCAAAAATGCCAGGCAGCCCGGGCATAATGCAGAGAAACGACAGGAACCAGCCGCATACCGGCAATGGCATCACGAATGCCGCTGTCGCGGCAGTTTGCCAGAATCAGCCCGGCAACATCGGGCGGCGATTCGCCGAAGCAGCGTTCTGCCTCATGCCTGTCGAGAGCCAGCCTGAACTTACTCACCAGATGGCCGCGCCGCTGCTTCACTTCAAGGCCGGGTGAATGCCATTCGTGGCGTTTATCGTCGCGATAAAGCCGCAGCCTGACCTTTGTTTTGAGGTATTCACCATTAATCTTGTCATGAAAGAACTTCAGATCATGACTGTCGTAATATTGCGAAAAAATCTCGTAACAGCCGTCGCTGCCATGCCTGTCGGGCACCGCCAGATTCTGAACCAGATTCTGCAGAGCCAGCCGCTGCCCACCAGAAACCGGAAACTTCAATTCATGAAAAGGTCTGATTCTTGTCATTTTTTCTGATTTCTCCAGGGGTGCAGACAACTGCCACAAGGCCGCGCCACATCAGAGGTCTGCAAATCAACTGCTTGCGGCAAAACTTTCTCGCCAGTGACGGCATTTGTCGCCGAATTTCTGATCTGGTCGAGCAGAGCTGCTAAATGTTCAGATTGAACGCCAAACACATAAGACTGAAAATCAGGCACAAGCAGAAAATCGGCACGGCGGCGGCCTGGCATCAACCAGATCGGCTCTGAAAAGCTTTTTTCGGCCAAACCCGGGTAAAGCAGCAGCCTGCCATCAGAAGCAACGGTCGAACCGTCGAGCACACCGTCAAAATCGCTATCGGCAAGCACTTTGCCGACAAAACCCGATAAATCGACAGTAACAGGGCAGTGTCCCTTAACCCTGACCAGCAGATGCTCAAACTGGTTCCCGGCAACTGAAGTCTGTCGCTGCAGCCCGATCAATTCGACTTCGCTGCCGGCCAGCTCATCGAGCAGAAATTCCCGGCGCGCCTTCATGAAGCTGACCAGGCGGGCCGCATCCTGTTCCTGAAACTGGGGTGAAACCGGGATCTTTCGCGAAAAGAGTACCAGAGGAATATTGATCAGAGCGCTGGCATAGGTTTCTTTCTGATAGAGAGGCCGCAACTCTGTAAGGAATCTGTCGGCAAGCCGCTGCAAACTGTCGTCGGCAAGCTGCGTCTGCAAAAGATTGAAAAGCAGCTGATTGCGCTGAAACTGCAACTCAGGAACCCTGAAAAAAGCGTTGAGCAGCGGCGTCAGAAATTCATACAGCGGCACTTTGATATCGGTGTCGGTGTGCATGCCACCGATAGAAGTAATGACGCCAAAACCCGAAGGGTCGGCAACAACCGGAAACAGCCGGGAACTGATATGATCGAACACAAACAGATGCCCGAAATAATCGTTGGTGTGAATGCTGCCGATCGCGGTCATCAAAGCAGACCATTCGGCGAAGCGCAGCGGGTCGATCGCTTCAGAAAATTTTTCGAGCCGCTGCAGGCTGACCGGGGTCTTGACCGCTTCAAGCAGGCTGACGAGAGCTTTTTTCACGATTTCCGGGTCCTGGCCGGCGGGAGTTTCGATTTCCCAGACTTCGGGATGCGACCAGAGTTTAGAGTTTCTGATGTTGCCTTCGACAACCGAACAGGCCAAAAACCCCTGCTCTGCCAGAGTTGCGACGTTGATCGGTTCAGCAAGATGGTAAAGGCCCTTGTAATCATTGTTGAGCATCACGGTCGCGATCGTGGTTCGCGGCGAAGGCATGCCCAGCTCAACAGCAATATGGTCAGAGACAAGATTAGCCAGCATCGAGGCATCGTCGGGGGTAATAAAGTCAAGAATCTGCCGGTTAGCCACGCGCTTAGTGCCGCGCAGGCGCAATCTGAACGATGGTTTGCGATGATCCCAGTTCCAGGCGTGAGTGCCCCTGATGCGCATTTCGGCTTTAAAAAGCTGGGCGGTCCGGTTCACCACGAACTCGGCAGGCTGGTAATCAAAAAGGCTTTCGGGCTTGTCAGAGAAGAAAAATTCGTAATTTTCGGGCGTCAGGCCAATGGTAAAGTGATTCACCTTAAACGGAAAATAATCGCTATGGGTATTCTTCGTTGCCGTAGCCTGATGACCAACGGGAAAAGTGAATGCCGCGCCCAGCATGGCCAGCCCAATCGCCAGCCATGGCAGATAAAACCCATGGCGCCGGAAACGCTTTGTCATGCTCCGAGGTTATTCGAGAACTACCGAAGCCTGCACTTCGGGGGCGACTTCGCAGAGTTTTTTGAGGCAGTCGGCAGTCAGAGTCTGGCGTGGCACGGTGACTTCGAACATGACTTCGGCTCTGGTGCCATTGTTCAGGCTGCTTTCACTGAGCAGACGAAAATTCATACCCAGGCCGGCGGCAGTTTCCTGCAGACGGCGAGCGGTTTCTGAGTTCAATGGGTAAACCACTTTGAAAAGGGCTGTGCGGGCAGGCGCCGTTTCGGGTGCCAATTTACCGAGAATTGCGATAAAAACCACGAACAGGCCGGCAGCGCCGGTGGCAATGGCGTAATAACCGCTGCCGCTGGTCATGCCAATCGCGATTGACATAAACAGCCATGCCAGATCACTGGTGCTTTTGACGGCAGTGCGAAAGCGAATGAGACTGAGAGCGCCGATCGCGCCGAAAGCACGCGCCAGACTGTTGCCGATGACAGCCATGATCAGGCTGACTACCGCGCCCAGCAAAATCATCGTTCTTGCCAGAGTTCGGTCACTGGCCGGGTCTGCTGGGCTGCAGGCTCTGACAACGCGGCTGAGTATCGCACAGAGAACAAAAGCAAGCCCCATGCCCATAAATACATCATAGGCATCGAGATCGATCATCTTCAGAAGCGGGGGAGCAAAAGAATTCTCATTCACCGACACTCACCTCCCGGCAATTTCTTCAATTGTTTCGAGTGACAACCCAGAGATATAGTTGAAATGTGAATCACGAGTTATCAATATTAAGTTATATTGCAAAGCAACAGATGCAATCCAGATATCATTTTCCGGGATGGGCTTACCAATTGATTTTAAACCTGCTTTTATCTCACCATAAATTTTTGCTGTATGCTGATCACAGCTTAAAATCTCATTTTTTAAAGCAAACTCGTTGATCCTGGCAACATTTTCTTTAATTTTAGCCGACTTAAATACTCCAAAATATAACTCTCCAACAACAATGCTGGGAATAAAAACATTTTTTATCTGATTCAGTTTATCTAGAATCGACTGTTCGCCTTGGAATAAGGCAATTACAATGTTAGTGTCCAGCAAATATTTACCATTCATCGCTGTCGATTCTCTCACATCCCGAAACAATTTCTTTTTTTATTATTACAAGGTCTTCGGCCGGAATGCAGCCGGCAAACTTCGTGATCGAACTGCCAGACACGCCTTTTAGCCCTGTTTTTTGCAGACTGTTAACAAATTTTAAAACTTTTTTCTGCATTTCTTCAGGCAGGTGTTCAAGTTGCTTTGCAATCAAATTATAGGTTGATGTACTCATTTGCCCCTCCGCAGCTCATTCCTGATTTTAACAAATTCTGATATTCAATACAAATTCAGGCGGCCTGGGCTACGGGGGTGGTGGTTGGCTCGGCTTTTGCCGCCGGTTCGGTCTTTGGTGCCGGAGTGGTTTCGGCTTTTGTGGTCGAGTCTGAGGGTGCGGTTTCGCTTTTGGCCGGTGTCGATGTGCCGGTGCCGCTGCCATTGTCTTTCTTTTTGGCTTCGAGATAGCCTGAGTCGCGGTAATCGGTCGAGTAGAAACCTGAGCCCTTGAAGATCACCGAACTGGCTGAAAGCAGCTTGTTGCCGGGAGCGCCACATTCAGGGCAGTGCTGAACATCAGTACACATCATTGAATGAAAGGCATCAAAAATCTTCTCACACTTTGTGCAGCGATAATTATAGGTTGGCATCCAGACCTTCCTCCTGTGATGTTACATCGATTAGCACTCTTTTATGTCGAGTGCTAATAATTTATCATAAGCTGGCGGCTTCTTCAAGAAGATTATCAAATTCTCTGAGCAGCTCAGAGAAGTCACCTTCAAAACCATAGCAGTCACAGACAGTTTTGTTGAGCCTTAAAAACACTTTTACGAACGCCGTCGAACCGGCCTCGAGGCTCTGCAAAGCAGCAGCGTCTTCGGCTACCGCCGCAAAAAGAGCTTTATTGACCGGCGGCAGCGGAATCTGGCGCACCTGCGTCACGGTAACGTGAAAGCTGTGAAACCTGCTGCTGAACCAGGCATTAACTGCGACGCTGTTCAGCAACCCGAGAAGAAACAGCTCCGGGTAATCTGTAGATTCTGAAACAATGAATGATATCGAGTTTTTCGGGTAATACCCTTCGGTGTCATAAGCCACTACCAGGCGCGTCTTCAGTTTCTCGTTACGGATATTCTGATAAAGAAGCTTGGCGCCAGACCATATTTTTTCGTCACCGGCGTGCGCCAGATGCCGGCCAAACTCGATATAACAGCTTTCCCAGTTGATTTTAAAAGGCGCAAGTTCACGGCCCTTCAAAACAGGTCGATGTGCTGGCGAAAACTTTTTATCGCTGACAAACTGTGAAACCCGGTCGCCGCGCTTTTGTGATTCCTGAATGCCGACGCCAACTCTGGCAATCTGCCCAAGCTGCACCCCACCTGTCTGCATCTGACCGAACGCCAACTGCAATCTGTCAGTAACGATCGATTGTCTGAGACCGTTTCCGGCTATGAAAGCTTCTGATGGGGAGCTGTAGTGATGTTTCCAGCCGGTTGTTTCTGAATAACCTGAATCAACCTCGACCGGGTAAGGGCGCTGCTCTGCCTGCCCCCCGGCAACAAATGCGACCACCGGCAAGACCCCCGGCGCCGTCGCAAAAAAACGCGCCGGCAACAGGCTGACACGCTCGACACGGTTTTTCTCGAAGAGAAACTGTCTGATTTTGCGGCATTGGTGGTTAACCAGCCAGGTATGGGAAGTCAGCATGATCAGCTGCCCCGAGCCGACAAGAGCTCGCAGGCCACCCTCGAGAAAAAAGGTATAAAGGTCTTTTTCGCCCTCACTCGTCTCATAAAGCTCAGCCAGACGGTTTTTATATTCTTCGCTCAAATTAACGCGATACGGCGGGTTACCAATTACCAGATCAAATCGGGCTTGCGGCGGCTGCAGAAGAAAGTCGCGACGTTCGAGCGCCGGCCAGCCACAGCCGGGGTAAGCGCAGATCAGGCGGGTCAGGCAAATAAACAGGGCCTGTTGGTCGATGTCGTAACCGTGGATACGGTTTAGAAAGAGATTGCTTCGCTTCGCTCGCAATGACAGAACGGGGTCTGAGAGATTGCTTCGCTTTGCTCGCAATGACAAAGTCGGCGAGTCGCCGGAGCGCGAACAAGCCGACCAATGACAGAGAGGGTGGCTTAAAGCGGCGGCGGCTGCCAGCAAAAAGCTGCCGTCGCCACAGGCCGGGTCGAGAACATTGCCATTTTCGTCTATGGGGTTGGCCATAGCCACGAGACGATTGGCGAGACTTTCAGGGGTATAAAACTGCCCGGTGCTGCGGCGCCGTTTTTTTGCGCGAAGTTCCAGGTCGGGCACATAACCGTCGGCTGTCTGCTTCAGACCGATTTCACAATCATCAAGACCCGCAAAAACATTCGTCAGACTTGCGGGCGCTCCCAGCTGACGCAGGGTTTCCGCAGGCACCTGAGTCGGCGCGACGTTAAAAGCCGCCGCGATTTTTTCATTAAACCACGCAAACAGCGACTGACTGCCCGGGCAACTTCGTGTTTTTTTCATTATCTACAAACCAGAATTATTACAATCGTAGAGATTCAAAATAACGTAAACAAAAGCTTTATCTTCTCTCCGGCTGTATTACGGCATGTCAGTCGTCAACGCTTTGCGATCTTCAATCGCAGCGCTTGCATCCTCATGCGCTGCGATATTTGAACATCCTGTCCTTTGCACCCTCACAATCCCACCTGCTCACTCTGCACGCACGACCGGAACACGGGCTCTGTCGCTTCCGCCATCCTGGCTCACGCGACATAACTACTCCTGTCGAAAAAGCCGCATCCTGCGGCAATCGTTCGCAGGGGATTATGGGGTGCTCGACAAGCAACGCTTATGCAAACGCCTGACTTGCCCTTCAAATCGCATAACCAAAAAGCTTAGATTTGCATTTATCAAGAATTTTAAAAGCTTGGAGACCCTGACAACAGATATTGAAAATAATCAACTGGCGGCTGTGGCCTGTTTGGCTTCCTGGTCTTTGCGGCGGCGGATGAATTCGATCAGGAAAGCAGCGAAGACCCCGAGAACACCAGCGCTTAAGCCTGCCAGAATGACCATGATCGAGCGGCGCGGCTTCGATTTGACTTCGGGCGGGCGGGCTCGGTCGATAACTTCGAACTGACTGCCTTCTTCGGCTTCGGCGATTTTAGCCATCTCGAACTGCTCGGTAAGAACGCCAAAAATTTTGGTTTTGACGCTCAAATTTCGCTGTAAGCGGGCAAATTCAAGAGCCAGTTCGGGCAGAGCGGTGATGTCTTTTTCGACCAGGGCGATCTCTTTAGCCAGAGCAGCTATTTTAGCTTCTTCGGCGACCTTCTGCGCTTCGACCTTCACCAGCTCGGGCACGCTGCCTGAAGACTTGAGCATGCTTTCCTGCATCTGCAGAGAAACGCCGGCGGCGATCTTCTGGGCTTCAAGACTGGCAAGGCGCTCGATAACAGCAGAAGCCTGCTTTTCCAGGGTAAACATGCGATTTTTGTCCTGGAAATCTTTGAATTCATTCTCGGCAACGGCCATTTCTTTGCTGACGACTTCAAGCTGGCGCTCGATGAACAGCCGCTTTTCTTTCTGTGGGCCGCGGGCGAAGCCGCTCAAATACTCTATATAAGCGGTGGCAATTTCAGCTGACACTTCAGGCGACAGAGTTTCGGCTGAGATGGTGATCAGGCCTTCCTTGTCTTTGTCGACAGAAACGATGCGACTGACAGTCTTGAGCACTTCGTCATACTTGATTTTATCGATATCTACCTGTTTATCGCCGACAATCGCCGGGTTGGTAGCAATGCCGAAACGCGAAATGATCCGGTCGCTCATGGTGCGACTCTTCAGATATACCATCAGGTATTCTGAACCACCGCCACCACCGGGGCCGGGTATCATACCGGCAAATGGCAGGCTGCTCAGAGCGCTGAGCTTGCCGCTCGAATGCACAAAGATAGTCGAACTGGCTTTGTAATGATTAGGCAGAGTAAGGCTGTAAACAGCAACCAGCACCGCCACCAGAAACGGCATGAGAATCACGAGTTTCCAGTGTTTAACGAGCACCCTGAACAGTTCGAAAAGATCGATTTCGTCTTCTTCGAGACCCATGAGAATCTCGCGTTTGAGAAGTTCTTCTTTAACCTCTTTCTTCAGCTGTTCAGGGTTGATATCGTTGTATTTTTCTGACATGGTTTATTCTTCGATGATTTCGACGTTAGCGCGTGGCAGAACCATCTTTTCGCCGCTGAGCGTTTCGATTTCGACAACGCGAACCTTGGCTTCGGAAGGAATGATCACCGGCTTCTCGGGCAGAGCGACGACCTTGGCGACTTCGCCGAAGTGCGGCTGCCTGATGATGCGCACATGGCTGCCGACAGTCATGCCGGTGTTGGCGGCATGGCGCTGTTCGTTGATGTTGGCGACTTCCATGGGGATAACCACTTCAGGCCTGATAACACCGGCGCGGATCTGGGTAGCACCGTTGATCGAGGCTTTTTTGCCTTCAGCGCCCTTCAGCAGATCGAAGGTCTTTTTGGCCATGTTGATCTGCCCGAAACCTTCGGTGACCACGAGGGTGATGCCCTTGCCTTCGGTGCCGGTGATGGCAACACCGAGATCGTAACCGAGAAATTCTTTGAGGTCATGAGCGTCGTAACCACCGACGATAACGCCCTTGACGCCGACTTCGACGGCCCGGGCCAGGGCGGCTGCGGTTACCAGCGAACCACCGACCACGATCTTCCCTTTATGCTCGATCTTGATGTTGTCTTTATCGAGAACGTCAGATGGCGATTTGGCGGCCATGACCAGGTTACCGATAACTTCGCCGCCGATGCCGAAAATGCCCTGAATGAAGGAAGCCACAGTGTTTACTTTGACGCCTTCTTCGGCATAGATATCATCGACGATGCCGTCGACATAAGCATGCACTTCTACCGGAATGGGCGGTTCGCGCAGAATAGCCTGGCCGGTAACCGTCGACATGCTTTCGATGGTGCCTTTGATCGGCGACCGCACAAAAGTCTTGAAAAACCCGAAAATGCCCTGAGTCTGGGCGATAACGTCATCTTTTTCGATGACGTCGCCTTCTTTTTTAACGAGAAAGTCGGTGATTTCGCGGGCTTCGCAACCGAGCAGGTTGGCGATGTTCAGCGGGTAGACGTTACCGGGCAGATCGGTAGAAGCCACAACCGTTTCGGCTTTGACCATGTCGCCCTTTTTCACGAGAACCTGGCCTTTGAGAGGCAGTTTGCGATCTTTTTCGACCAGAGTTTTAGCTACAATTTTAAGACCTGGGGTATATGCACTAGCCATTAATCAATGTCCTTTCGCTCAGAGACCGGGGTAAAGATCCATGGCTTTATACCATGACTTCACCAGCTTAACGCGTTCAGCATTGTCTTTGGGAAGGGTGAACGGGCGTCCGCGGGTATCGAAAATCAGGCCGACCACGCCGCCGTGGACTTCTGCTTCAAATTCACGACCATCGCCATTGCCCATGTCGAAGCCCCATTTCGGCTTGACGAACAGTTTGGCGGTCTCACCGACAGCCAGCGGAATAACATTCAGCTCGCCGCCCTTGAGGGTTTTGCTGATCTTTTCGCCGTTGGCTTTGGTGAGAGTGAAGTCGAGAACCGCTTCGTCACGTTTGACGTTGCCGGTGGGCGCGACGCAGGTGCCCAGATAGATCAGGCAGTCGCGTTCGAAGACGCTCAAAGCGGCTTCTTCGTGAACTTTGGCAAGCACGCCAAGCTGCGGCATCATGAAGATCGAGTCGACGGTCAGCTGGGTAATGCCCTCGGGCAGGAAAGCGTCGATCAGCATCATGGCAGTCTGCTGTCTTCTCGGCGCATGCGAGAGAACTCCGCCCGAACCGATGAGCATATTGAGGTCACGCAGGTTAACGAGCGATTCACCGGTCATCGACTGGTCAAAAACGTCGCCGATAGTGCGTTCCTGCTGAATGCCCTTCAGACCGACCGCCAGGGAGCGGTGCTGATCGAATGACAGGCGCAGAGCTTCGCGGGCGCAGGCCTGTTCGACCATCAGCTCTTCAATGAGCGACGGAATAGTGGTCGGGCGAATCATTTTATTCTTGACGCGGTTGCGCAGATCGCGCTCGTCCATTTCGAACGGCACCCAGCGCATGATGTTATCGAGGCCGGCTTCGGCAAAAACGTTACTGATCGAGTAACTCATGCCGTAGTTAGCCGAAACTGACTTGTTGTAAATACCCTGAAAAACGCTGAACACGTCGGTAGTCGCGCCGCCGATATCGGCACCGACTACGGTCAGACCTTTGCGTTTCGAAATAAGCTGCATGATATCACCGACTGCGCCGGGGGTCGGCATGATATCTTCGTCGGTGAGTTCCATGAGATGCGGGTAACCAGGCGCATGGCTCATGACGTGTTCAAGAAACAGGTGCTGAATCTTCTGCCTGGTCGGCATGAGATTTTCTTTTTCGAGGGTCGGTCTGAGGTTATCGGCGATATCGAGGGCAACGCGATCCTGCAGACGCTCTTTGATCAAAGGCTGCGCATCTTTGTTTCCGGCGTAGAGAACCGGCAGCTCGTAACCGACGCCCAGACGGGCTTTGGGGTTGGCAGCCGCGATGATTTCGGCGAGCTAGACGACATGCGAAGTGGTACCGCCATCGACCCCCCCCGAGAGCAGTATCATGTCGGGGCGCAGATGTCTGATGCGCTGAATTTTCTGATAGGGAAGACGGCC
>JAKQQP010000405.1 GCA_029564115.1 Candidatus Rifleibacteriota bacterium
TGCTGCTCATCAGCGACGAATACACTTCAAAAACCGCGAAAAGCGCCCCCGAAGAACTCACCACCCCGTTCTTCAAAGCCAACTGGCAACCCGCCCGCCGCACCATCTTCGAAGTCGGCTCGATCTTCGATTCAGCCACCCGGCCCGAAAAAAACTGATCGGGGGGCTAGGCGTTTTTGCCGGTGCTGTTTTTCAGGCCGTTTATCTTCTGGATACGGGCGAAGAGTGTTTCGACACGGTCGCCGAACAGGCCCTCGGGGCCGTCGTGATACATGTCGCTGAATGGCGGTTCATAGAGAATGTCATCTCTGACAAAGCCGTCTTCGGCGAAGTAGTCGATGATCTTGCTCACAAAGGCCAGTTGTAATGAGGTAAGGTTTGATTTCTCGATAAAATCCGCAAATTCTTTTTCGACCGCTTTTCGGTCCAGGCCGACGATAGACCTGATCAGCAGCTCAAGACTGGAGTTGTCTGTGCCGGTCTTTGCCCGGAAACCGCTCAAATAAGCTTCCTTGAACAACTCTTTGTCTTCTGCTGTGCTGAGTTCGAGAATTTCTTCGAGCTGTTTCAGGTCGGCAGCAGTCAGAGGTCGATTGCATCTGACCTTCCAGATCACCTCTTTGTCGAGGTTCTGATCGATTACAGCGTTCATTTTCTGTCGGTAGGCTGCCAGCTCGTCGTTCTTGAATGCCTCGGTGCCTGGTTCGAATACTGCAGGCGCAGTCAGGGTGTCGCTGAAGTTCGAATAAACGATCTGCTTCTCACCCGGATCGATGTATTTAATCAGCAGTCTGAGGCGCTTTCTGATCTCTTCGAGAGCTTTAAGGTTCATGCTTTCCCAGAATTCATCGGTTTTGATCGCCTGAATGAATTCCAGCTGCTTTTTGACATCCGGTATCGTCGTCTTGTCTTCTAGCTTGTCAGCAATCTTTCTGATCTTCTTCATCAGGGAAACGTATTCGCCAGACTTCTCGAGCAGTGCCAGTTCTGTTTTCAGCAGCAGATGATCCCATCGTCTGGCGTATTCATCATCCTGTTCCAGCTGGCTGGGTAAGCCTGAGATGGTTTTTGCCACCGCAGCTTTCAACTCGGAATCGAGCTTTTCCCAGGTTTCCCGGTTTTTCAGCTTCGTGACATTTTGCAGATGCGGCCGCACCAGAAAATTCGCATCGCACATGCCCGACACGTATTCATGCAGGTT
>JAKQQP010000424.1 GCA_029564115.1 Candidatus Rifleibacteriota bacterium
GCCGCTTTTGTCTGGGTTGCAGTATTTTCTGAGGTCACGGTAGATCCCTGGTTCTGGTTGAGGGATGCAGCATTTTCAGACTTGATGCTTTCGCTGCTGGCGGTTTGGCTATCTGAGGCTGCAGCTGGAGAGTCTGCTGTGGCTGCGGCAGGTTGCGCGGCAGAGGTCTGAATCTGACCGGGTGCAGCAGCAGCGGGCTGAACTGGTGGGGCAAAGGTAAGCTCAAACTTCTTCTGTGTTGGCATAAAGCAGGTAAGAGCCGAGCAGCCCTGGTATTTTACCGTCAGGGTGCTTTGTGTCAGTGGTTCATCGGCCGAAAAGGCAATCTCGAACACATGTGTGCCTTCGGGGTAGACGTCGACATTCCCTTCGCCAAACGGGTCGGCCTTGGTAACTACTGCTGGCCAGGTCACGGCGATTTTGCCGACTGATGCAGAAAACGACATCTGGTGGCGATACAGCATATGCCCGGATGATACGGTCGCCGAGACGGTCACAATACCGGGCTTTGCCGGGTTTTGCGATGAGGTGAAATTGAAGTTCGGGTCGAAAGCGAAAGCCAGAGTGGACGAAAAAATGAAGGCAAGAATAAGAAAGAAAATGTTGTGGCGGTAATTCATTGTTGTAACTCCTGTATCAGCCCCACTTCATTTTTTTGCGCAGGACCTCGAAAAAATTGCGTGATTGAAAAACTACGATGCGGGCCAGTTCCTGGGCCCGCGAGATGTCTATTTCGTCACCATCCTGAAGGCGAAAACTTTCCTGACCGTCGAGAACGAGATCAACTTTTGAGTGAATACAGCCGACTTTCGCGGTCAGAACTTCCTGGTCTGAGGTGATTACTGGTCTGGCGCTCAAAGTGTGGCAGTTGAGCGGGCACAGAATGATGACGCTGACCCATGGCAGCACGATTGGGCCGCCGGCAGAGAGCGAATAGGCGGTAGAACCGGTTGGTGTCGAAAAAATCAGGCCGTCGCCATGGTAGGTGTTGATGACGCAGCCTGAAATTGATACATTTATGTTGATAACCCGCAGCATTGGCTCTTTCTGAATGACGACGTCATTGAGAGCGATGCCCGAAAATACCTTTTTGCCATTGCGCCTGACCGTGGCGTTAAGCATCATGCGATTTTCGATGCGGAATTTGCCGTCACGGATCTTTTTGAGAAACTCCACCGCATTGCCCGGTTCTTCGAGTGTCAAAAAGCCGAGATGACCCATATTTATCCCGGCGATTGGCAGACCATCTGCCGCGAAAGACCTTGTGGCCTCGAGGATACTGCCATCGCCGCCGAGAACGATAACCATGTCGATATGTGCGGCCATTTCATGCGTCGCCATGCCGAGTTCGGGCCGGTTGATGATCCGCGCCATGCGGGTGGTCATGCGCACCTGAATCGAATTTTCTTCGCACCATTCGACCAGCGACTTCAGCAGTGGTGGAATCGATTCGCGGGCCGGGTGGCAGATGAACGCGAGGCTTTTGACCGGTTTTTTCATGTTTCAGTTGGGCGGAAAAATCTCGTAGTAATTTCGACCTGATCTGATCGAGCCGGCAATACTGCGTGCTGCCAGACCATAAACCGTGCCTTTGTGAGCACTGCTTACCTTGTCGAGGATGCCGAGAGCTGCGTCTTTTTGCCCCTTCTTGAAATAAAGGTTTGCCAACAGCAGCTGTGCATCGATGTTGCCGCTCTCATGCTTCAGGCAGTTGCGCAGTGATGCAATTGCCGGGTCGGTTTCGCCGAGGCGGAACAGGGTGTCGGCCATCTGATAATGTGCTTCGGCCCAGCGCGGGTAGAGCACGACGACCTGCTCGAAAGACCGCAGAGCATCAAGATAGTTGCGGCTCAGCTTGGCGCGCATGCCGTTGTTGAATTCGCCGAAAACATTGTTTACTTCGGCCCCGAGAGCCGAAAGCGAACCGTGCTTTTCGCACTCGACGTCATTGTTTTTCCAGCCGTAGATGCCGGCAGCGGGGCACACCGGCACTGATGTCAGAAAGCCGTCTTTGGCAAGATTGGTTGTCGAGAATTCGTCTTTGCGCTTCGGGTTGGCGGCTGCAAATGCTTCCTGGGCTCGTTTAATCAATGCCATGGCATGGTAGCACTGTTGCTTTGCCTTCATTTCGATAAAGTAGGTGGCTTCGAGAATTTTGGTTTCGGTCTGAACCGGCTTAACGAGAACCGGTGCTGTCGGAGCATCAGATGCTGGTGCTGCCGGGGCTTTGTTGATAATTGGCTGAATCTTGCGTGCGGGCTGCAGGGTTCGTTCGACCGACCGCAGCGAGGTATTGGCGTAGTCATCTTCGGGGTCAAGCTGCAGAACAGTGAGAAAAAGCGTTCTCGCTTCGGTGAGCTTCCCCTGGCGGGTAAGCAGAGCGCCTTTAAGGTTCATCAGCCTGGTATTACGAGGGTTGATCTGCAGTCCTGTTTTGATGGCTTTTTCGGCGGCTTCGATATTGCCTTTGCGCGCCTCTGAAAGAGCCATAAGGTAATAGGTGTCAGATTTGGGCGCCCGTTTGTGCCCTTCGAGAAGATCTCTGACAGATACTTCAGAGCCGGGAGTCTGAAATTCCTGGGCCAGGCAGACTTTGGCGGGCGAAAAGGCAGAAACAGACGCAAGAAAAATCAGTGGAATAAATTTTTTCACAGTCAGTTTGTCCTTGCCAGGCGGCGGCGCATCAGTTCTGCCCAGCTGATCATGTCTGGATCAGTTGAGGCAGAAGCCACGATAGAAAATTCCTTGAGAGCTCTTGGTGCAAGGCCCTTGGCAAAGTAGATTTTGCCAAGCAGGAAATGAACACGTGGATCATCGGGTGAAATTTTCTGGGCAATGACCGCATGCCGCAGTGCCTCGTTGAGAAAGCCCAGATTCAGATTGGCCTGCACCATGAACATGTGAGTGTCGGCATTTTCAGGGTCTATTTTGATAATTTCGCGGTAACAGCGCATTGCCATTTTGAGTTTACCTCGGTTGCGCAGCAGTTCGGCATAGCACATCAGCCCGGGTATATAGTCAGGCTTGATCGACAGAAGCCGCTGGTAGGTCATCATCGCTTCATCAGGCCTCTGCAGAACTTCAAAGGCTCGACCCATTTCAAGATAGGCTTCAAGGTCGTCAGGGCTTTTTTCGAGAGTTTCGCGGCGGGCGTCAATGATGCGGTTACAGCTGGCTTCGAGCTTTTTCTGAACCGCCCTGAGATTGCTTGAAATCTGCGGGTCGGTGTAATCGAAGCTGGCAGCCTTTCTGAAGGCTTTTAATGCTTCCTCGTAGGCTTTCTGATTTGAAAGCAGTATACCGATGTTGTTCCAGATGCCAGCCTGGTCGGGGGCGCAGGTTGAGGCTCTGATAAAGGCAGAAACCGCTTTCTCGGGGTGATTGTCAGCCTGGTAGAGCTTGCCGAGTTCAAGCCAGGCTTCGTAACTGACCGCAGGGTTTTCTACAAGTTTTTCGAGCAGACCGAGAGCTTCGATGGTACGGCCCCGTTTGAGCATGGCCATCGCCTTGAGAAAACCTGCCTCGTGGTTGGCCGGTTCAAGCCTGAGAACTTCATTGGTGATTTTTTCGAGTTCTTCAAAATTTTCAAGTTTGCGCAGCACTTTGCCAAAAGAGATCATCGTCGCGACAGAGGGGTGAAACTGGCGAGCCAGGGCTTCCTGAAACAGCTCCGCAGATTTTTCATACAGTTCCTTGGCGGCAAGAACTTCAGCCAGACGCTCAAGCACGAACGGGTCGCCGGGCTTGAGGCTGAGCGCCTGTGAATACGAAGAAACCGCATGCTCATATTGCCGCGTCTGCTGATACAACTGCCCAAGCTTGCTGTGACCGTATGAATCTGTCGGATGCAGAATCGTGGCACGCTGGATTTCCATCAGTGCCAGACTTGTTTCGCCAAGCTCACGGTAGATCATGCCAAGCTGGTAATGCGCATATGGGTCGTCAGGTGAAAGTTGAATACATTTCTGCAGCTGGTTGCGGGCTTCTGGGAGGTTGTTGAGGCTGCGTTCAAGTATGCCGAGCTGATAAAAGGCCTTTGACAGAAATCTGTTCAGTTCAAGCGCCTTTTCAAAAGACTTTCTTGCCTGTTCCGGGTTGTTGTTACGCCGCAGCAGCACCCCGTGGTAGAGATAAACTTCGGCGATGTCGGGCTCAAATTTCAGGCATTTTTCGAGATTTTCAAGCGCCAGGGAAATCTCGCCGCGTTCTTCGTGCAACTGGGCCAGTCGCAGCAGTAGCGCATAATTGTCGGGTGAACGCGAAACTTTTTCTTTTGTGCTTTCAATTTCTTTTTCGATACCGTCAGAGAGAAATTCAGCGAGGGTTTCGAATTTTTTGACCGGTTCGGGCTTTGCTTTTTCTGTTGTTGATTCATGGGCATCGCCGGCAAGCATGGCTGCTTCTTCGCTGGTTAAAAGGGATTCTTCAGGGCGTTCTGCGGCTGCTGCGGTTGAAATTTCGCGGTCAAGGTCTTCAAAAGATTCGAGAGCATTGTTGAGACCGCGAGCGTAAGCTTTGGGAAAAGCCGCTTCATTGCCGGTCTGAGTTGTGGGCTCATTGATTTCGTTGTCTTCGATAACCCAGAAGGTTATTTCCACAAGGCCCCAGAGGGCCACAATGCCGCTGATCAGCCCCGAAGCAAGCAGAAGAAAAGGGTGCCCGCTGAAAATCTGGCTGATATAAACCAGAGCGAAGAAAAAACCGCCAAGAATTACCTTTAAAAAAGCTTCTTTAGGATAGAAGGTGGTAAAGGCATTTTTTACTCTGGGCTCATACATCTCGGCAACGGGGTCGCCAAGTTTCTTTTCGAGAATGCGCGGGTCGTTTTTCTCTTCAAGAATTCGCCCGCATTGATTGCATACCGCTGCCGATACTGGATTGCGCGATGTGCACTGGGGGCAGACCACCAGCAGAGTACGGTTGCAGGCAATACAGCTCAGTGATTCTTCATTGTTTACGGCGCCACAACTCTGACAATTAACCATTCTCAGTGCCTGCTCTCCTCAAAATGATGATCTATGATGCTCCAGTCATTGCTGATCGAAAAATCAACCGGTTCGGCCTCTTCATCGAGATGACTGCCGGTATGTCTGATGACGCTGCCATTATGCCGCAGCGGCTGATAAACCTGAAAAGATTCGATGCACTGGTATTCCCAGCTGATGACCAGCAGGCCGTCGTCATAACCTTCAAGCAGCGGCGAATCATCTTTGTTTGTAAAAAAATGTTCTTTGAGACCAGGGTCCATGCTGGTGACTGTATGCCAGAATGTTTCGGTATCTTTGGAGCCCTGAGCGATGGCCCATAAAACCGCTGAGATAGAAGACGATGGAATATGCCCCGAAAAGGTCTGATTATTTTCGACCATAATCAATCTGATAACGCTCATTTGTCGTTCTCCGGCGTGTCAGAGGCTTCTGATTCAGAGTCAGAATCTTCTAAATCGGCTTCGCGCCAGAAGGCGGCCATTGGTTCGCCCATTATGGCCCCGAGAAGCGCGAGAACAAATGCGGTCAAATAAGCAGTTTCAAAGTCAATGAAGTAAAAAACCAGCGGGCCAACCAGAAGGCCCAGCAGCATGCCGGCAATAGACCCAACAATGGTTGATTCATAAACAGAGATAAAGGCACCGAGAGCTGAACCTAAAAAAAGGCCCATCAGCGAATACTGCTCGGCGACGTTGCCGGCTAAAACCGCACCAATAGCGCCAAACGCGACGACCAGAGTGCAGATCATCGCGTATACCATCATGCGGGTTGTCTGTCTGGGCGAGGCCAGTATGCTCATCGGGACTCCTGCGATTCGGTAATATCAGGCAGCGTGCGGTTAAGCAATCAGGCATCGGGCAGCACGCCAGATGCCTGATTTATGCGTTCAGGGGTTGAGGATGGTCTTTTCGTAGTAATAATTGTTGCGCGGATTTTCGGCGACAAAGGTGGTCATTTCTGACAGATAGACGATGCCGTCAATTGTGCCGGCTTCCATGCAGAGTTTTTTGATTTCGGCAAGATTGCCCTGAATTTCTTTATATGAATTGCGGGTTTTGAGGGGTCTGGTGGCCCGAACAATTGCTCTAAGCATGTTTTTGAGGCTGCCCTCGGGCAGATCGACCAGGCTCAGCTGCACAATCGAGTAGCCGGCGCTTTCGAGGGCGGTACGAATATTGGTTTCAATCATTGCCCTGGTTTCTGCGCTGATGGGCTGAACATTGTTGGCTGCCGGCGACATTTTATCCCAGTAGGTGAGTACTTCGTCGCGAATGGCGCCTGAGCGGTCTTCGAGTGTCGGGGTAAGCGACCTGGTAACACCAAGTTCAGTCAGTTGTTCGAGGTTTGAATCGGCTTCATCCTGTTCATTGTCAGCAGCAGTCTCTGGTTTTGCCGGCTCACAGCCGGTGGCAGAAAGAACTTCGCTGACCATTTCCTGAGAGTAGCCCATATATTTAAGATCGCCTTCGGGCGACGCGTAAGCACAGGTAGCGGTGATGGCAGAAGCGGCCATCAGAACGGTGATTCCTCTTTTGATCATTTTTAGTGATGTCTCCTTGTTCAAATTGCCAGAGAATTATAGCACAGTATAAGAGAGCCGGCAGGCTCAAAATTTAAGATCGGCAAAAGCGTCTTTAAGCTTGTTCAGAGTTACCTGAGGATCTTCTATGATGATTTTAGCTCCGGCGGTAATATCGACGAAACCGAGTTCTCGATGGTAACGCGGAACAACGTGCTGGTGCAGGTGCTCGATGCTTGCGCCCGAGGCTTCGCCAATGTTGAAGCCGATATTGAAACCGAGCGGCTGGTAAACAGACTCAAGGCGATCCATTGATGCGCTCAGAAGCTGGTGCATCTGCCTGTGCTCTTCGGGGTTGAGTTGTCTTGGGTCGGCTATGTGCCGCAACGGAAAAAGCAACAGGTGACCAGCATTATAGGGGTATAGATTAACGCAGGCCGCCACTGTCTCGTTTTTCCAGATGGTGAGGTTTTTGACACCCGGTTCGTCACCGACGATCGAGCAGATGATGCAGTCTACAGAAGGGCGGCTGAGCCCGGTAATGTATTCGCGCTTGTTTGGTACAAATAATTGCTGTTTAAAAGGCATTCTCAGACTCGGTTAAGTGATTTAAGCTGTTGTTTCATCAGCTGCGGAAAGTATTGGCGGGCAAGATGCACCGGAATTCCACCCTGATATAATATCAGGTCGTGAAAGCTTCTGTCAGTAAAATCATGCGAAAATGAAGTGCGCATTTCATTTTTCAGCAGCAGCAGCTGATGGTGACCAGTAAGCCGGGCGGAATAAATTGAAGGTCTTTGCATGATTTGCCTGATCTCGTTTTCGGCAGCTTCTTTCTCGAAGCGGGCCCGGTTAACAAGAAAGTCCACCGCATCAAGTGTTGTCCAGCTCCGAGTCTGCAGTTTGACCTCGGTTTTAAGCAGAGCCGCTGCTCTGGCTTTGTCCAGCGCCTGAACGAAAAGGCTTTCAGAAGAGGTTTCGAAGCCTTTTTCGCGCACCGCTTCCTGGCAGTAGCTTGCCCAGCCTTCGATCATTTCAGCAGAATCTGTGAATGAGCGCAGAATTCCGGGGTGCTGGTTCTGGGTTGCAAGATGCAGATGGTGCCCGGGGTAAGCCTTGTGAATAACGGAATTAGCTATCTCGGCATAATTATGACGTGCAGACAGCGAACTTTCGTCGCGGGTTATCAGATAAAAGCCGCGCTGAACCGCCGATTTTCTTTCGGGCGCAAAGTAGGCCGAAGAGGTTATGATGTGCCGCATATATGCAGGTGTTTCTATTATTTCAAGCTCTTCGTCGGCAGGCAGGGTAGCAAAGTTGCTGTATTCAAGAAAAGCACGGGTGCGGCTCAAATTCTCGCGATAAACGGAAATAACCTGGTCGAAGCTGCTTGGGGCATGCCGGTTGATGCGTTTCTGTGCGTCTTTGCGGGCACTTGAGGCCTCTCCGGTAGATTCGCCAAGAATGACGCAGCTGAGAGCTTCAAGCTGCCGGGTTGATTCCTGAAAAAGCTGTCTGGCAAGATCGGTGATTTCGGCCGGGGTCATGCCGATTCTTCTGGTGCTTACCAGTGCCTGAAAGGGGCCCATTCCAAGAGTCTGTTCTTTTTCAGCCTTTGGCATAATTGCCTGTTTAAGCCAGTGGCTGTAATCATCGATCGCTTTGGTCGCATTTGCGACGGCTCTTGAAAACTCCTGCAGCAGATCGTGGGTTACATGTCGGTTCAGACTGGACTCGATCGTTGCAAGAAATGCAGGCAGCTTGGCAGCAGACTCGAGGCAGAGCTCGCCCTTTTCCTGTGAAACTTTCTGAAAAAGGGTGCGCCCGCTCATGAGAAAAGCCGGAACTGCCTTTAATCTGCTGATCATAGATTTGACACGCTCAGAAAGCGGTGCAAAGTCTCTGATAAAGAGAAGAAAGAGAGCGTCGCCAATGTTCATGGCCAGGTCTCGGCCGGTGCGCCAGCGCTGCAGGTCTTCGTCGAGAAAAAGCTGTTGCTCGGCAAAGTGAATGATTGCCTGGCGGTCGATCTGCTCGTCAATACTGAGCTCATTTTCTGGCAGGGTGCAAAAAGCGGTTTTAAGCTCGCGAAGAAAAGCGATGTTGCGCTCAGTCGCCTCGGCACCGGTTTCTGGTAGAAGACCGTCGAAACTGTGTTCGCCAAGCCAGGTGGCAAGCACGGGGTTGCGACTGACCAGTTCTGCGTAATAATGCTGTGCAATTCCGGCGAAACCGGGATGTCTGTAAACAGCCTGATGAAGCATGCACAAGCCTCCACAATCATTTTTTCGACATTATAGCATAACAATTGATTTTCTTGAAAAATACTCTGTGGCTGTGGCACTATAAAGCCGCAAAAACAATGAAAAACTCAAATTCAAGTTCAATCAGGGTGCTGCGGGTTCTCAGCCGCATGAATTATGGCGGGCCATCACGGCATGTTATCAATCTTACAGCCTGTCTGCAGAAATATGGTTACGAAACCCGCCTTTTGGTAGGGATTCCAGAGTCTGCAGAAGGCAGTATGCTTGAACTTGCACATGCTTGTGGGGTTGATCCGGCAATTGTTGCCAGGCTTGACCGGCCAGTTATGCCACTGTCAGATTTTGCGGCTTTTCAGCAGATAATGCGCGAGATCAGGTCTTTTCGGCCACATATTGTTCATACTCATACAACCAAAGCTGGCATTCTCGGAAGACTTGCGGCAGTTCTGTGCGGTGTTCCGGCAATTTTTCACACTTATCACGGCTTTATCTTCAGCGGTTATTTCTCTCAGCCGGTTTCACAGCTGATCGTCGGAGTTGAAAGGTTTCTGGCCGGCATGACCGACCGACTGATAACCCTGACTCCGTCTCTGGCAGGTGAATTATCGCAACGGCTTGGTTTAAACGGCAGCAAAAAGATTGAAACCGTATCACTGGGGTTGAATCTGAATAAAAACCTGATGACTCCAAGGCGGTCCACCGGTTGGCGAAAATCACTCAACCTGTCAGAAAATCATCTCCTTGTGGGTATAGTCGCCAGACTGGTACCGGTTAAAAATCATCAGTTGCTTCTTCAGGCGGTTGCAGAGCTGACTGACTCCATTCCGGAACTTCACCTTGCCATAATCGGTGGCGGCGAACTTGAAAGCAGCCTGCGACAACAGGCTACTGCTTCAGGAATTTCTGATCGGGTGCATTTTTGTGGTCTGATAAGTGAAATTGAAGAGGTTTATGCCGACCTGGATCTTCTGGTCCTCAGCTCAAAAAATGAAGGTACGCCGGTCGTAATTATCGAGGCACTCGCTTCTGGCTGCCCGGTGGCCGCAACTAACGTGGGTGGGGTTGCAGAACTGCTTGAAGGCGGAGAATATGGCGCTATTCTGCCACCTGAGACCGAAGCATTTACCTTGTCACTTAAAAAAGCACTCGAAAACTGCCGTTGGTCAGAGAAAAAGCTCGATCTGCAATTTCGCAGGCAATGGAGCGCAAAGTTTTCTGTAGACGGTCTTGGCGCAAAAATTAATGAAATATACATGAAGACTTTGAAACTGCGGGGAATCGATGCTGGTCTTTAAAGGGGCTAAAATTTCAATCGCTGTTCAGGTCTTGAATGCAGCTTTTGTTATTTCTTTCATGCTCTGGTCTTTTCATGTTTCAACTTTGGAGGCTGTTGCAGGAAGTCTGCTGCAGCTTCTACTGATAATACTGTTGATTTTCTGGCGAAGAAGACGTTTGGCATCATTGTTTTTTATCCCGGATGAATTTATTGTCTTTCTGCCAATGCTTTGGGCACTTGCGAATGCAGGTTCTGCAACTTCATGGTTTGCTCTCTGGAAATGGCCTTATGTTCTGGCCTTCCTGCTGAGCCTGTTCTGGTCAGTTTTTCATTCAGAGAATTTCATCACTGGGCTTAAAAATAACCGCTTATGGCATGCGGTAACTGCATTTGTTATGTTTATTGCTGTTTTTTTGCCATTTTTAGGAACTTTTTTCCCGCTGTTTGCAACAACTCTTGCTTTCACAACACTTTTGAACATGGCGGTTCTGGTTATGAGTTTTTCGATTTCGGCGGCCGGTATCAGTTTTTCGAGTATTAAGCCTGATACAGCGCCTGATTATAAGTAGTTCGACCCGCAACGCATGTTCCAGTCAGAAAAAATGCCATCATTGTCACTTCCTGATCACCAAAACTGTATTCAAAGAAGCCGGTGACAAAATAACAGATGAGAAGGCTTCTGCCAGCAAGTTCGAAAAACCCGGCAATGGTATTGTCCGGTGGTTTTGTCGGACAGAAGACAAAAAGAAACAATTCGTAGAAAAACCAGAGAAAAGCTATCAATCCGAGTGGCCCGGCTGTGATGAGAAACTGAAGAAAATTGTTGTGCATGTGGCCAAACACCCATTTCTTTTCTTTTTCATAATCTGTGCACAGGTTTTCGTACCAGCCATAGACATTATTCATGCCGATTCCGAATGCATATCTGTCTTTGATCATTTCAAAGCCTCGATGCCAGTTCAGCAGCCGCTGATAATTCGCGCTGAGAGAAACTCCTGGTTGCTCCTCACCAATCCTTATTTTGCCGGTCGAAATTGTAGACGCAGGGTTCAGGCCATCAAGACGCTCTCTGATGTTTATATCTCCGATAAAAAGGCCAGAAACTGCCAATCCCATGATTGCGCAGACAGGAACAGCTTTTACCGGTTTTTTGGCGACGATATAGATCAGGCCAGTTATCAGGGCGAGCCACGCGCCTCTGACCATTGAAAAGGCAATGGCGCAGCATGAGAAAACAGCCGCTGCTGATAACAGCAGATAATGCCGGGTCTGTTTGACGAAGGCAATTGCACTGACAATGACAAGCAGGGCCATTGCCTGGCACTCGCCAAAAGTCATGGGGCTTGAGAAGAAACCTTTTGCTCTTGTGCCGCTCTCAAAAATAAACATATGTTTATAAAAAACTACGGTTGCCGCGATC
>JAKQQP010000450.1 GCA_029564115.1 Candidatus Rifleibacteriota bacterium
GCTGCCCTTTGGGTCTATATGCGCGCTTACTCAAATGAAATGAAACTCTTTCCGGAAATTGAGGCATGCGGGGCCAGATTACATTTGAAAGAGGCTGTTCTCGGCAGGGGGCGTTCGCGTGAGATCAACTGCAGCTGGCAGGGACGGCGAAGTTTTAACGGCAAATTCTTTTTTGAGAGAGCTGTAGACCCGGTGTTTAAAGAGCTTCTTGCGCTTGATAAACTTCGTTTTAAAAGCGGCAGACTTTCGGTTTCTCTGGTCAAAGATACGCAGGAGGCTGTTACCAGAGATTTTGGCAGCCGCGAACCATTTGCAACTGACGTTTTCAAATGAGTTTGAGCAACCTGAAAAGAAGCACCGTTTTTCTTTCGCTGGTGATATGCCTGGTGCTGATTGCTTTATCTGCCTGGAAATGGCAGGAATTCGTCGTTGATGATGCATACATTGGTTTTAAATGCATCCGTAATTTTCTTGCCGGCGATGGAATGGTTTTTGAGACTGGTTTTAAAGTTGAAGCGGTTACCAACATCGGCTGGCTTCTGTTTGTAAGCCCACTTGCGCGATTCTTTGAGGTCTCTCAGGCGGTAAGACTGGCTGGTCTTTTGTCGTTGCTGTTCTGTCTGGTTCTTCTTCTGCATCTTGCGAAAAAGCTCGATACCCGCCCACAATCCGGCGGTGGTGTTGCTTTTTTTGTTCTGCTCGTTCCGCTGGTTGTTTTCTCAGAGCCCTCTCTCGTCTATTTTTCTCTTTCAGGCATGGAAACAGCCTTTCTTGCCTCGGTGCTGCTTGCCGCTGCTCTGCTGTTCGAAAAAACCGGGCGCTTTGAGCCGCTGGCCGTTCTGGCTGCCTTTGCTTATCTGATCAGGCCCGAATGTATATTATTCTTCCCCGCGGTTATTGCATTTTCAATGTTTTCTCGCGAATTTTCATTCAGGTCAAGGTTGAGCGGCCTGTTTGTCTGGGCCCTGATAATTTTCGGAATTACCCTGGTCAGATACCGGGTTTTTGGAATGCTTTTTCCACACACTTTTTACGCCAAGCCGGCTGCCTTTTTTCAGGTGTTATTCAGTTTTTTCAAACTTCTTGCCGGAAAAGCCATAAACGTCGGATTCCCATTTTCCGGTTTTCCTTCACTGTTTCTCATGATCCTTGGCGCTGTTTCATTGCTTCGCCAGAAACCTCAACTGGCGGTTGTCATTTCGGCCGGGGCAGCGGTCGGAACATTTTTTGCCATGTATTCTCCTGACGACTGGACACGCATGCCAAGATACTTCGCTCCTTACGTTCCATTTGCCGCTATTTTGCTGTTCGCCGGGCTGCAGGCCATCATTAATGAAGCGCCGGAAAAGTGGAAAAAATCTGCGAGTCTGTTTTTGCTGGTCTTCTTTTTGATAATCCTCGCAGATTTGCATCTCGAACAGATCAGAACTCTTGCTGACAACTCGGCAAATGAATACCCGGGCTATGTTCTGACAACCAGGAATCTGAAGGCTGCGGCGGACGAAATTGCAGAGATGACCGGGGCTGAAGATACACTTGCCATCAGACGAATCGGCCTGGTCGGCTTTACTGCCAGTTGTAGAATTTTCGATTTTGCGTTTGGCCTGCCCGACCCCGAAGTGGTTCAGGCCAGAATCAGGGCCGGCGGGAGATACTTCGACAATCCACTTGACCCCGGCCTGGCAGAACTCTGGCAAAAACGCCGGCCAAGGTTCTTTCTTGAGGACCGCAGCAAAATCATGCTGAATTGCAGCCGACCGGGTGATGATATTGAATTTTCCAGGTCCGGCATCAGTCGATTGAACCTTCATGGCATTGTTTACCGGGAAGTGAAGAGCTGGAAAATCGGCAACAATGAGGATTGGGTTCTGCTTGAGGCGTCGAACTGACGGCTGATAAGGTTACAGCCAGCAGCTTTTAAAGGCTGGTTTGTTGCGACAGAGAATTTAATTTACCGCGCCGGCAGGTTTATCTGACGAAGTTTCGGTGACTCGTTCAAAATAAACCGTTTCTTCTGTTTCTTTGAGAATCCTGTATTCATCAGGTCGGCTTCTTAAATAGTTTGCAAGACTCCAGCCTGTTCGCAGGAGAAACGCGTCGAAGTCATATTTTTCGATCAATTTTTGCGGGTCCAGCGATTTTTCCCTTTGGCTGCCATCGGTCTGAGTTAATTTAAGCAGACTCAGCATGTCGCGGAGGTTATGAGGAGAAAACAGATCGGCTCTGGCGTCGGCAAAGGTTTTTATATCTCTGTAGATTAAAGTTTCGCCATAGTTGAAATCATTGAAAAGTCTCTTCGGCGCCCGGGTTTTTATAAAATCTATGAACTCGCTGTCGAGGGCAACCGAAACAAGTTCGCCTCTCTGAAAGGTTTTCAGTGTCTTCGTAATATTGAGCAGATTGATTGTCAGCAGCAGTATGCAGGTAAAAACAATTCCCGGAAAAAGGGGTAATGGTTTGCGGTTTTGAGAAAATTGTTCCGGTTGCTTTTCGGGTGGGTAATCGAATACGAAAAAGCTCGCAGCAAGCATCAACAGAATAGAAAATCTGCGGCTGCGGAAAAACATATATGAAAAAAGAACGAACAACAGAAGGTCGATCAGTTTTATTGGCTTCTCTGAGAGCATAAGAGCAATAGCTGCAAGAAACATGGGAAAGAAAAAGAAGAGAACCTGGATGATGATTTTTGCGTCTGGCGGATTCCACTCATTGATCATCATCTGAAGGAAATGGTCATTAATATTGACATAAGGGTGTAAAACCATCTCCAGACCATAGGGGTTAACAGTCAGACCGGCAATCGTAAGCAGGCCGGTAATCAGGTAGATTCTGGTCTGCCGGGGGGTATGCTTTTCGGCCTTGAGTCTGCCCCATGAAAAATCAGCCAGGCCGGAAAAGAAAAAGGTAAAGCACAGAATATATGAAAGGCTTGAAGAACCGGCGTGCAGATTGGCCCAGAGTATTGCAAAAAAAGGCGTCAATAAAACAATTTTTGAGTTTTCATTGTTTTTCAGGTCGTAGAGACAATGAAGTGTTGCGAAGAGGAGAAAATAGCTGAATGTCTGTGGACGTCCGCAGAAAAAACCGGCAAAAAGAGGGATCGATGCGGACAGGAATATGGTGCCGAAGACCAGATTACGGTTGATACTTATGCGGTTTCTTGCGATTATCAGAAGAATCATCAGCCAGGCCGCCGACAGAGAAAAAATAAATATGCCGGGACTGCCTCCAGCGCGATGAACCAGGTGAATAAGGATTTGTGCAAGCCATTCATGCGATGCCCATACCAGATTTTTTTCCTGCGCATACCAGGAAAATGGATCTATGCCAGGGAGAGAGCGGTTGTTAACCATCCACTCACCGGCTTTGGTGTGCCACCAGAAATCATTCCCCGAAATTCCGCTGCTGAAAATATAGAAAACAGTGGTCAGGATCGAAAATGCTGTCAGCAAAAGATAAAGATTGTCGCCGCGGTTTTCATTCTGTTTGGTGTTCAAGGTGTTCTCCGTAAAAAAATCTCCGTTTCAGAGTTTTTGCCGGTCAGCTTATTTGTATACAGCTTCAGGACTCCATAATTCTCAAGCAGATACCAGTTCTCAGGAACCAGATTGTTTTTATGAAGCTTTCTTGCATCGGTCAGAACCAGACTGGCATTGTATTTTTCTGCCATCTGAAAGGGAGTGCTGTTTGTCAGATTCCCTGCGTAGACTCCTGCACACCGTGTCAGCAGGTAGACCAGAATCGGAGACGGCGAAATAATGACTTCGCTTTCGTGTGGCTTAATCTGAGAAAAGAGCTTTTTGTAAGGTTGATTGAAAGAGTCGTAAACCGCTTTCATCTGAAAAACCGACCCGAATGAGGCGAGCATATTATATAAAACAAGTGCCAGAGCGATCGACAGAGCGACTTTTCGCGAAATGCCGAATTTATTGACGATTTTGTAAAGCCCCGTTCCGGTAAGAATGAAAAAGTGCGGGTAGAAGAAGGCACTTATGTGCTGCGCTGTGCCATGTTTTGCCTGCAACGGAAAGATAAATGAACACATCAGGATTACCAGGAGCATAAAACCTGCGGTGGCGCCTCCGGTTCGGCGTAAAACCAGCATTCCGGCTATGAAAAAAGGCAGCAGAATAAAGTTTGAAGGTAGAATCAGAAGCGATATGAATGCCGCGGCAAAACCCTCTTTGGCAGTCTCTGCGTCAAATTCTAAAACGCTGTTTTTCAGAACTGGTTTGTCATTGAAGAAATCACCATAAGAGCTGAGATATAGCGAACTGCTGTTGGATGGCCAGAAAGTGCCATGCACCTGATAGTTTCTCAAGGCCCATGGCAAAACTATTATCGCGGCAATCGCCAGGTAGAAAAGCAGGTATTTTGTGCTGCGAAGCCTTAAGTAACTGGCAATGCCGCCAGATAGAGCGAAAACTGCGCCTTCGATTCTTAACAGGCAATAAAAACCGGCAGCACAGGCCGTCGACTTTACTCTGACCGTGTCGCTGCACAAACCTTCAATGAAGAAGAAACCTATCACTGCAAGAAATGCATTATTGTCGGTGGTGAACAGATCAAAAAGATTCAGGCCATGAAAGACAAACATAAGAAAAGTTGTTATCGAAAAGACAGGGGAGCCGATATTTTTTTTTACTTCACAAAAAACCATCGCTGAGAGCCAGCTCCAGATAAGGATGTTTATCCAGATTTCATTCGCTGCCCCACTCACAAAGCGAAAAAGATAGTATATGACAATTCCGAGCGGTAACCAGTAATCGGTTGGTTTGTTAAGCTGTTGGTCTTTTTTCAGGTGATTCCAGACGAATGGTTCGACAAAACCATTGCCTTCATGCAGCTGTGTGGCCATTATATGGTAATAGGCCGCATCAGCCGATGCCTGCGGGTCAAT
>JAKQQP010000451.1 GCA_029564115.1 Candidatus Rifleibacteriota bacterium
CCCGCTTATCGGGACCAAGAAGGAACTCCAGATTCTGAAAGACCTCTCGATCGATACGATCAATAAGGTCTTCGCAGAGAAGGGCATCAAAGTGGAGTACATGATCGGGACCATGATCGAAGTGCCGCGCGCGGCGCTGACGGCGGATCGCGTGGCGGAAGTGGCCGAGTTTTTCTCCTTCGGCACGAACGATCTCACGCAGATGACGCTCGGTTTTTCGCGTGACGATTCCGGTTCTTTCATGGGCGCTTATCTGGATCAGGGCATCTTCGAGAAAGACGTGTTCCAGTCGATCGACGAAGAAGGTGTCGGATCTTTGATTCAACTTGCCGTCGAGAAAGGCCGTAAAACAAGGAAAGATCTCAAGATCGGTATCTGCGGCGAACACGGTGGCGAACCAGAATCAGTAATGTTCTGCCACAAGCTGGGCTTCGACTATGTGAGCTGCTCACCATTCCGCGTGCCGATAGCACGCCTGGCCGCTGCCCACGGCGCTCTCAAACACGCCGAAGATCGCGAAGCCAGCCTTAAATCTCAGAATCACAAACCAGTTAAAGCCAAAGCATCTGAAGCATAAGGAAAAAAGATAATGAATTCTCCCAGGCGACGCGCGCGCGAAGTAGCACTGAAAGCACTTTATCAGGCTGAAATGATCAAGTCTGACAATGAAGAGGCCTTGAATCAGGTTCTGAGTGAATCTGTTTTCTACCCAGTGATCGAAGCGGTCGCCCGGGATTTTCTGAAATCTTCCAAAGCCAAAGAGATCCTGTCAGGAGAAGTCGAGGCGTTTGTCCCCGACTTCTCCGACAGCCTTTCTTCTTACCCTCACGAAACCCCTGAAAATCTTCCTCTCAAGGTCAAAGCGATTCTCGAGAAGTATTTTCCAGGGGTTACCTACAACTCCGACTCCGAAACTGAAATCAAAAATTTCTGCAAAAAGATCAGGGAAAAAACCAGCAAGCTCGCTCAAATAGAAGAATTTGCCAGACAGCTCACCGGTTGTGCTGCCGAAAATCAAAAAGATATCGATCAGCTGCTTGAAAAAACCGCTCAGAACTGGTCGCTGGACCGCATGTCGAATATAGACCGCTGCATTCTCAGAATAGCGGCGTGCGAATTGTTTCATTTTCCAGAAATACCAGCAAATGCAACAATAAACGAAGCCATTGAAATGGCCAAAAAATACTCTGCCGATCGCAGTTATGAATTTGTAAACGGAATTCTTGACAGAATCTGCAAAGAGAATAAACTGAACAAATCTGCAGGCTCAGCCCAGCAGAATCCAAGAAAGAATGTAAAAATCGCTGACCAGGAATCTGAAATTTCCTGATCTGATTTTCAAATATGGCTCTTCATTCATTGATCATCAATAAAAACGCCAGCTCACAGAGAAATCTGTGGGTACTTGCCATACTGATAGGTCTGGCGCTTGGTTGCGGTTCAGCCGGTATCGGCCTGATGCTGGTCAAAATACCGCAAACAGTTAAAATCACCTACATTGCGGCTTCGATTGGGCTCGGCCTGCTTGCTGGTGGCATTATCGGCTGGTTTGGCCGCGAAGTTCTGCGTGGCATCGTTTTTTTCATTTCCAATGATCTTACCACCAAAGTAGGCCTCAAATCCGACACCTTCGTTTCAACCCGAAGCGGCCTGAGTCGCGAGCTGGACCTTTTCGACCAGATGTTCAAACTGGTTCTTTCAGTTCTAAAAAGGGTTCTGATGATCTCTTTCAAGCTCGAAGTGGCATCTTCAGATCTTGATAAAACTGCACAAACCAGTTCTCAGGTAACCAAAGAAATCGTTGAAGGCGTGGGTTCCATAAACCAAAAAGCCGGCGACAACGCTACCAACCTGCGCGAAACCATCTCTTCTCTCGAAAACAGTTTCAGCCTTTCGAAAGATATCAGTTCAAAACTGATAATCGCCAAAGAAGACAGTCAGAGCGTCTCAGAAATCGCTGCCACTACCCAGAATTCGGTGAAAGAAGCAGTTTTAAAAATGCTCAAGATTAAAGAACTCACCGACGGCTCGGCATCCCTGGTCAATGATCTCAACGACCGCAGTAAACAGATCGGAACCATTCTTACCGAAATCGCCAATATCGCCGAAAAAACCAACCTTCTTGCTCTCAATGCCGCGATTGAAGCAGCGAGAGCCGGCGAACAGGGGCGCGGTTTTGCTGTAGTTGCCGAAGAAGTTCGTAAACTGGCGCGTGGCTCGGCAGAATCATCAAAAAAAATCAACAACCTGATCAATGACATTCTGCAAAAAACTGAGAATGCCGCTGAAATGATGCAAAACAACACTATTCAGGTAAATCAGGGCATGCAGGTTGTAAATACGGTCGAAACCAGCCTTGGCTCTATGGTTCAGACTACCAACCAGTTAAATGACATCATCAAAGATATCAGCACCTCCGCAGAACGCCAGAGTGAAACCTCTGATATCATGTATCAAAAGGTTAACACCATCTCACAGATCACTGACGAGATCTCGATGCAGATTCAGAATATCGCAACAACCGCTCTCAGCAAAACGGTCATCATCGACCAGACCAGCAGTTCGGCACGAGAACTTCGCACTCTTTCCGATGTTTTTCAGAACGCCCTCGTCCCCTTCGACTTTCAGGTCGAAGGCGCCAACAAGCGCTCGGCGATCCGCACCGAGACGAGAGTTCCCTGCAAATTCAAGGTGCTTTTGTCTGGCGAATTGATTGACACAACTCTCAGCGGCAGCGATTTTGAAATGCGTGGCGTCATCGTCAACCTGTCGGCAGGCGGCTGCGTCGTCGAGACGAACGAGGATGTCGAGCAGGGCAAATATATTGTGCTGGCTTTTCAGATTGGCAGTAACTTCATTCAGGGTATTCAGGGCCGTCTGGTCAGACTTAAAGCCGCTTCGAGCAGCAGTGAAGATTTTCTTTCAGATAAAAAGCTGGTCAGAGAGTGCATCGTTTCTTTCAACAATGTTTCGGCAGATCATGAAAAGATTATCGTTGACTTCGTCATGAACGCTCAAAGACAGTTTGAAATCAATCTTGGGCTCATGGATTAAACAATGGCAAGAATTGAAAAAAAGCTTTTGGGGCAATCTCTTGTATCAGAAGGTCTGGTAACTGAAGAGCAACTGAATACAGCCCTGCTTGAACAGAAAAAAACCAGTGATACACTTGGTTACACGCTGATCAGACTCAAATACCTGACAGAGCAGCAACTGCTTGATTTTCTCGGCACCAAGCTCGGCTTCAGTTATGCCAACCTGCGTAATTACGTCATTGACCCCAAGGTCGTCAAACTGATACCAGAGAATATCGCCCAAAAATATCACTGCATAGCCATTCTGCGCGTTAAAGGCGCTCTTACTGTGGCCATGCTCGACCCATTAGACAGTTTTCTGCTCGATAACCTCGAATATACGACCGCCTGCAAAATCAAGCCTCTTGTTTCGACTATGACCGAGATTCAAACGGCCATGGCCGAATTTTATAAAGAAGACGCGACGACCCATATACCGGGCGTCAGTGGCTCCCAGCCGACCGGCACTTCTTCGCAGGGCCCGGCCAGCGCCAGCATCGAGGATTTTGCAAAAAAAATTCAGGGGGTTGGCGAAAAACGTGCTGGTGACAGCGTTATCGACCTTTCGGCAATCAATGTCACCGACAAACAAAGCATAATTCAGCTGGTCAACCTGATTATTCTGCGTGCCATCAAAGAAAAGGCTTCAGACATTCATATCGAGCCTGATGAAACGGTTCTGCGAACAAGATTCAGAATTGACGGCATGCTTCAGGAAGTCATGTCACTGCCCAAAAACTTCGAAGCGGCCTGCATTTCAAGATGCAAAGTCATGGCTGAGCTTGATATTGCCGAGAAGCGCATTCCCCAGGATGGCCGCATAAAGTTGCAACTGCAAAACCGCGAAATAGACCTGCGCGTATCGACCTACCCAACCCTGAGGGGTGAGAAAGTCGTCATGCGTATTCTTGATAAAAGTATGGTCGTTTTCGGGCTTGAAGATCTTGGTTTTCCTGACGACACGCTTACCACTTTTACAACGCTGATCAACAAGCCCAATGGCATCATTCTGGTCACCGGGCCGACAGGCAGCGGTAAAACTTCGACTCTTTATGCAGCTCTGCAATGCATCAAAGACCCGGCAATCAACATTGTCACCATCGAAGACCCGGTTGAATACCAGCTTGCCAACATCAATCAAGGCCAAATAAACCCTAAAGCCGGCTTTACTTTTGCGGGCGGTCTGCGCTCGATTCTTCGCCAGGACCCCGACGTCATCATGGTCGGCGAAATTCGCGATTACGACACCGCCGAAATTGCGATCAGAGCTGCGCTCACCGGGCATCTGGTCTTTTCGACCCTTCACACCAACGATTCTGCCGGGGCAATGACCCGTCTGATCGACATGAGTGTTGAACCATTTCTGGTAGCCAGTTCTATCATTGGCGTCATGGCACAGCGTCTCGTCAGAACCATCTGCGAAGAATGCAAAGAGGAGTATCAGCCGCCTCCGGCAGTTATAAAGAGATCTAAACTCCTTTATCAAGCCGGCAAAACCAAGGTTTTTCAGGGCAAAGGCTGTTCTAAGTGCAACCAGACAGGTTATCGCGGTCGCACCACCATCACAGAGCTGCTGGTACCAAATGAGCGCATCAAAGAACTTATTGTGGAAAAGTCGGCAACCAGTGTTATCAAAAACGAAGCCATGAAGCTTGGCATGCGCACTCTGCGTCAGGACGGCCTGGCCAAAGTTCTGCGCGGCATAACCACTCTCGCTGAAGTAATCAGGGTTTCTGCCGACGACGAAATCTGATGGCACCGATACTGAACCTTCATTCAAGCCTGTGCGAGGCCATTTCGCCAGAATTTCGCGAGCTCACCCCGGATCGATCTGTTTTCGACGCAATACCGCATTTTATGCAAAGAGTTGCGCCGGCCAACACACTAAGTATTTCTCTTACAGATTCACTATGCGAGCAACGATGTGCCCACTGTAACGGTCACTATCTCAAAGGAATGCAGCCTTTTTCGCAGTTGGCTCAGAGAGATTTGAACAGGTTTGATTCTGTGCTCATAAGCGGTGGCAGCTCTGCTGACGGCAGAGTGCCAATCGACCGGCATATTGCTGATATACTTGCGCTTCCTGATCATTTGCGGCTGAACCTGCACACCGGTTATCTCTCTCCCGAAGCCCTGGCGTCACTGAAGCCAAGAAACCCGGTCATTTCATTCGATCTGCCCACCAGTGATGAAGTCGTCAAAAAAGTTTACGGGCTGAACTATTCATGTGAAGACTTCAGAAATCTCTACGAGAGATACTGCGCCGCCTTCAAAACAGTCGCCCACGTCACTCTCGGTCTGGCACCGGCAGGCCATGAACAGGGCGAAGAAGAAACAGTCGAGTATCTGAGTAGAATACAGCCCGCTGAGGTTGCTTTTCTTGTTTTCAGGCCCACTCCAGGCACCAGAATGGCAGATGTCATGCCACCATCTCTTGCCAGAGTAATACCACTGTTGAGTAAAGCCATTTCGATACTGGACTGCCCGGTGCAAATCGGCTGTATGCGCCCGGCAGGCACTTATCGCCGTGACTTTGACATTCTGGCCTGGATGCATGGCTGCCGAAAGTTTGTCATGCCAGATCACAGGCTGCTGCAAATTTTAGAAGAACATCAGGTAAAAGTTGTCACAACACATAACTGCTGCGCTTTTGCCGAATAGAGGTCAGATCATCAATAACGAAACACTTAACAGCATTCAGATCCGGGTCTCTTACGGCACAGCCATAGTGCTTGGGCTGGTCAAGGCAAGACAGGACGTAGCGCCAACCACTGCTTATCTGCTCTTCGACCAGGGCTGCATCGGCAGTTGCTCGTTCTGCCCGAGAGCAAATGGTAACCAGCAATCAAAAAGGCTTTCACGCATAACCTGGCCGGAATTTTCTTTCGCAACTGTTGTTGAAAAATTGACGAGTGAACCACGGCCATTCAAGCGGGTATGTCTGCAGACCGGCTATAACCCGGCAAGTATCGACTCCTTGAAAGCTCTGGCAGCAGTTCTTATCGACAGCGGCATTGCCACCAGCATGACTCTCAGCCCGTCACAGACAGAATTGGCCCTGGAAATGCTCAACAACGGCCTCGACCATGTTGGCATAGGGCTCGACGCCGCAAGCAGCGAAACATATAAGGAACACAAACGCAAAGACTGGCAGACAGACTGGCCCGCTTTGCAGAATCTGCTGCAGAAAGCAGGCAATAAAATCGAAGTTCACCTGATTTTTGGCCTTGGCGACAGCGAAGAAGCATTCTGCCAACGCATTCATGAAATAGTCGCCGCCGGCGGCAAGATTTCGCTTTTTGCGCTGACACCGGTTAACGGCGGTTCGGCGCCGGCGATTGCCGCTTATCGACGAGTTCAGGCTTTCAGATTTCTTTGCGAGAACAAAACCACGGATTTTTCTTCTTGTCGCTTTTCTGAAGGCCGCCTGATCAGCTTCGGCATAAATGACCGACAAAAACTTGCTTCGATGCTGCAGAATGGCGACGCCTTCAGAACTTCGGGTTGTGGCGACTGCAATCGCCCCTACTACAACGAAAGGCCGGGGCAGATATTTTTTAATTACCCGAGGGCACTATCGGCAAGCGAGTTTTCGCAGGCACTATCAGACATGCAATTGTTCTGATTCTGCTGACTTAAAACGTCATTGCCCTGGCCATTTTCTGAATCTTTTTTGTGCATGTATCGTGCCCAGTAAATGACCGGCGTATCGCAGACAGCCACGATCCACTTCAGAAAATAAGTCGAGACAAAGATCTGCAGAAGAATTTCGGCCTCAAATACTCCCCAGAACGCCAGAAGCGTAAAGACGACATTGTCGATAAACTGACTGGTCATGGTCGAACAATTATTGCGAATCCACAGATGCTTCGGAAACCTTGCTTTCAAATAATTATAAAACCAGACATCGAAATTCTGACTGATAAAATAGGCTGTGATACTGGCAAAGGCAATACGTGGCATTACAGAAAAAATGCTGTGCAAAGAGCCATGCATGGTATCTGAGGTGTGCGGTTCAAAGAGCAGACACACCTGCATTATTGCCGTTGTTGCCAGCATGCTGAACATGCCTATTTTGACGGCCTGTCTGGCTTCCTTTTCTGAGTAACACTCGCTAAGAATATCGGTTGCCAGAAAAGATGTGCCATAAACGATGTTGCCGAGGGTCGTAACCATGCCGAAAAGTTCGATCGTTTTGCCAACTTGAATATTGGCAAGAACCGAGGCAAGAGCAACCCAGGCAAAAAGACCGTAAATCTTGAACAGTCTAAACGAAAGCCCCATCAGCAAATAATTCACAAGCAACAAGACTACCCAGATATGGTTATTCGTCATCTTTCAATTCTCCACCAACACCAAAATCAGTATTCTCAAAAAGAACGTCAACCTTTGGATTCTGTTTCAACCAGGCGTATTCATGCCTGAACCATGCTTGAAGTTCTTTATCAGCCTTTATTTCGGTGGTATTATCAATGTAAAGATTTATGGTCACGTAATCAAAATGTTCGAGCGCCACTCTGACATCATTAGCGATCATTTCTCTGGTCTGCCCCTGAATGCCCACCATCAGACAGACCGACTGAAAATACTTTCTGACTTCGGCAACGTCTTTGAAGGTCATGCCCTTCTTCAGAACCTTATTGCGAAAATGCTCGTCGAACGTCTCGACTCCGGTTATAAAAACAATGGGAATACCGAAAAATTCGCGCATTTCGTCGAGCCTGTGCCTGTAACTCCAGTGAGCTTCGAAATAAAGCTGTTGAATCTGGCACTGCTGCACGACTTTTTTGATCTGGCGCAATGATTCAGCAGGTATTTCAAAGCAGCTGCCAGAATTGATTACTTGTAAAGCCTTAAAACAGCCGGTAACCTGTTGGAGAACCACGGCATTTTCGTCCGTGGCGAGGCTTTCGTTTTCGACATTGTCGTGAATGTAGTCACAGAAAGTGCAGCGGCCCCAGCTACACGGCAAACCTTTCAACAGCACTATTTCGCGTGGTCTTGGCGAGTCTGTTATGCGGGCATATCTTGCAATATTCATGATTCATGGCGCTCTTTTTATTTGTTAGGGTGCTCAGGGTAATGGTAAAATCACAAGAATGCAATACCTTGTAAAAATAATCATCACAACTATCCTGGTAATCGCAATCAGCGAAGCTGCAAAACGCAATCAGGCCGCCGGGGCGATACTTGCCTCGTTGCCAGTCACTTCGATAATTGCTCTGGCCTGGTTTTTTCACGAAACCAGAGATAAAATCGCCACCGCGAGTCTGGCAATCGACATTTTCTTTATGGTTGTCCCGTCTCTGGCTTTTTTCATCTTTTTTCCGCTGCTGCTGCGGCGTGATTTTTCCTTTACAGCCTCTCTGCTTTCCAGCTCGGCCTTAACAGCCGGCTGCTACTTTGCCTTCATTAAAATCGCAAATCTGTTTCGCTGAATGGAGCATGCAATGTATAAATTCCCGCAAGGTTTTTACGCCGATGTCCGCATCGAAAAAGTCTACCGTTCGCTGGTGAGAATCGAAACCGGCCGACTCGAAGAAGTTAAAGAAAAAGAAGATTCAGGGGCTTTTATCAGGCTCTTCGACGGTAATCGCTGGTTTTATTCTTCGACAACCGATCTGGGAAGCATCGACGCCGAGCTCAGCGGCCTGGCGCAGCTCGGTCAACCTGACCCGGCAATCGACAAGCACCCTACAGTTCAAAGATTACAGGCAAATAAGGGTGATTTCTGCCGTTTTGCCGACTGCAACGTCAAAAATGTCGAAATCAAAGAAAAAATCAGGCTTTCAGAGTCTTTTGCCGAGCTGGTCAAAGACGACAACGAAATCAGCCACTGGTCAGTTTCTTATTCTGATGCACGGGTTATCAAGAACCTTTATTCAAGCAACGGCACGGCGCTGACTTTCGACACACAGACCGCCGGGTTGAGAGTTGGCTTCAGATTTGGCAGCGGCGCCAACGTTTTCAGCGAAACCTGGTGCAAAGCGGCAACCAGATATGACGAACTCACCAACCTTCACCAGGAGGCCTGCGAATACATCGGAAAAGCGCGGCAGTTTTTCAGATCAGCCGAAAAGATTGACGGCGGCAACTATACGGTCGTTCTTTCGCCGCTGGCAGCCGGCATATTCGCCCATGAAAGCTTTGGTCACAAGAGCGAGGCAGACTTCATGACCGGCGATGAGGGCATGAAAAAAGAATGGCAGCTTGGTAAAAGAGTTGGTTCTGAACAGCTAAGCATTATTGATGACGGAAACGTGCCGGGCAGCGGTTTTACCCCCTTCGACGATGAAGGCAACCGGGCCGAAAAAACTGTTCTGATCGATCGGGGCATTCTGCGCGGGCGACTGCACAGCGCCTCTACGGCAGCAGAACTTGAAGAAGCAGCAACCGGCAATGCCCGTTCCATAAGCTTTGAATTCGAGCCTATCGTGCGCATGACCGCGACTTACATTGCGCCCGGCAATCGCAGCAAAGACGAGCTGATCGGCGATATCGAACATGGTATTCTCATCGATACCGTAAAACACGGTTCTGGCATGTCGACATTCACCCTGGCCCCTTCGATGGCTTATCTGATTGAGAACGGCAGGATTACGAAACCGGTGAAGTTTTCGGTCATTACCGGCAACGTCATGAAGACTCTCGATCAGATCGATGCCGTTTCGAACGAGCTTGAAATTTTGAGTTTCGTTGGCGGGGGCTGCGGCAAGATGGAGCAATACCCTCTGCCGGTCAGTTTTGGCGGCCCTTACGTCAGGGTCAAAGAAATAAACGTACAATAAGGGGCCAAAAATGCGAGAAAAATTGACTCAGACTGTAAAGCAGACTTCACTCAGCATAGTTCAGAACGAAATCAATGCTGTTCGCCGCAAAAACATAAGCAAAACTGGCTGCCGCGTCATCGAGAACGGCAAAATTGGCGTGGCTGGCGGCCTTGGAGCGGTAGACTGCGAAAAGCTGTTTGCCAGGGCCAGACAAGGGCTTGATTATGGCATTGAATACAACGTTGAACCAGGCGCAAACCTTCAACACCAAACCGTTCTCGATCAGTTCAAAATTTCTGACAATGAGCTGTGCGAACGCATTGGCCGCCTGCTCGGCGAGTTGAAGCGGCGCCACCCGCATTTTGCCGTCAGCAACAAGGTCAATCTCAGCAGTGTCAGGCTGCATCTCGAGAATGACCAGCAAATGCAGCTTTCGCATGCAGACACCTATTTGAGTTTGAGCTTTCTGCTGAAGAAGCAGGGTTCAACCGGAATCATGGACACCTTCTTCGGCCTGGTCGACCGAGAACTTGCTGAAGAAAAAGTTTTAGCGGCAATCAACGAGGTCATCGACGCTTACGACAACGTTCTGCCATTGCCGGAAAAACCTCTGCCAATCATTATCAGTCAGCCCTCTCTTACCAGGCTGTTTCAGAGAGATCTTAACGGCAAGATGGTCGGCAATCGGGCTTCTTTGTTTCAGGGCCAGCTCGGGCAAAAGGTGTTTTCAGACAATTTCAGCCTCGGCATTGCCCGCGACCCCGTCGAGACATTCGGGCCGGCCTTCGACATGGAGGGCACTATTCCATCTGAAGAACTTTGCTGGCTGATCAAAGATGGCGTCATCGTCAGACCTTACACAGACAAAAAGACCGCCGCCCGCTACGGCTTCGAGAATACCGGTTGTGCCGACGGTAACTATGACAGTGTTCCGTCGCTTGGCGGGGCCAATCTCGAAATTTTGCACTCAGGCAAAACACTGGCTGAGCTGCTGGCGGGTCAGCCCGGCATTATGGTGCAAATTGCCAGCGGTGGTGATTTCACACCTGATGGCGGTTTTGCTTCACCTGTCCAGGTGGCTTTCTTAACCGATGGGCACAGGTTGCTGGGCAGAATACCAGAAATTACCATCAAGGGTTCTATATTTGACATTTTCGGCAAAGATTTTATCGGGGTAAGTTCTGATCGAATCTACGTCAACGGCAATGACAGAATGCTGGTAACCCGCTTATCGACAGCTAAACTTTGAAACCCGGAAGCAGCAAAAAGCGGCTGACATTTTTTTTGGTCGGTCTCATAGTCCTGGCCGGGCCGCTGTGGTTCTTCAACAATCTCTTCACGTCGGCCATAGAGAGAGCCAGAGAATCGGCCTATGGGCTACTGCGCGAAGAAATACTGCAGGCCGCTGAAGACGTGCGAAACCGCATGCGGCCGGTCAATTACGTTGCCGATATCATCAAAGAAATCCATCGCGAGATTCTGCCGGAAATCACTCCTGACATCATCAAAATGTTGCCTGACGCCGATTTTGGCAAAGAGCAGTTTTCGCGAGAATTGCCAGCAAGGTTTCTGACGGCGATGCGGCAGCGTGGGCTTGATGCAATTCAGATTATCGTGAATCCGCCGGCATTTTCTGGCGTATATTATTGGAACTGCGATGAACTCAAGAGACAATGCGCTGGCGACGAAGACGCTTTAGCGCAGACATTGACAGTCAATCATTGCTATCACGCAGCGGAGCTCTACCGGCAGCAATATCAAAAAATCTGGAAAACGCCGGAAATAAATCCTGGCTTTCTGCTCTGGGCAGGGTCAGGAAGCAGATATGATAACGCATACACCTATTTGAGCAGATTTTCGCAGATAATACCAGAACATGACCGTGGTAAAGAGTATTTTACCGACTATTTCGGCCAGCAGTCGATTTATCTGTATTCTTATTACTGTATCAGCAAAGTTAATATTCACGGGGCTTACAGTGTTTTTGTACCCCAAAGCGGCGTTTCTCCGGGGCAGATTGTTAAACGGGCTCTGCGTCAAAAACCCGAAAATATCGATATCGAGCTGGTAGAAGCTTCAGAGCGTCAGGAAGGCTTTGCCGAAACATCTGACGGCCTGAGCTATATGACTTTACCGCCATCAGAATACTGGAGCCAACTGTTTTTCTGGAAAACCGCCGGAAACACAACAGAAGAGAACAGCCAGAAAAGGTATTTAAAGCTTTCTGGCAAACTGCCTGAACATATTGTCAGACTGAGGAAGTATTACCGTTTATTTGCGCCACTGGCAATTCTGAGCATGTTCTTTTATGCTGCCCTCGCCTTCAGGTTCTCTTACAAGGGTTTCGACCTGAAAATGTCACTCAAATTGAAGCTTGCCGGAATTTTGGGGTTGATAATCTGTTTGCCGGTCATCGGCAGCGGTATTCTGATTTTTCTGGCGCTGAGCGGCTCAAACAGAGTATTGGAAAACCACCTGCTCGAAAAAGCCGTTAACGAAGTGAATAAAATGGCAATAATCAACCAGGAAAACCTTCTCGGGCAGATGCTCGCGGTTCTTGAAGCCAAACGCCGTCTGGAGGCTGCAGATAAAAACGGCCACAATCTCAAATCACTGTTCAGTGATCAGAAAGATGGCTTTCAGTGGTACAAGAGCCACAGCAGCTCAATCAACATCTGCTATGACAGGGGCGAAAACCTGCAATATGACACGTCTCTGGATATTGTAAACCCAAATCGTCTGATACAAAGCCTGCTGAGCAAATACATTGAATCTCTCGGCCTGACGAAAGTTAAATTGAACCAGCCTGGAGGGCATCTGGCGAGAACGATGACTCTCGGCATCATGGAAAACTACATTACTCCCAAAATGGAAGAAGCCTGGATGATTCATGAAAGCACAATTCAGCGGGAAATATCTCACTCTAGCGATACCAGCCGGGCGGCTATTTTTATCGTGAGAAATAGTAACAATGATTACCAGATCGTCTATCACAGGGTATCCAACAGTCACGAGCGCGGTTATAACTATCTGTCATGGTTCAACGAAAATCAGCCTTCATGGTTCAGAAAGCCGGGAAAATATGGAGACGTATTGCTTGGTATCAATCTGAGACGCTATGACAACCTCTTCATGTTTGCCTGGCCGACAGATGCTCTGCTGTCAGAAGAGATGCGAAAGCTTTTTGAAAAAGCCACCAGTGCTAAAAACATGGGGCACCAGATAGATAGAGAAGCCGGAAGCGTTACCGCCAGGGTCTGGCGCTGGAAAGAGGGCGAAGCCGCCATCATAGCCGCGTTATGTCATAGTCGTGGAAGCGGCATTGCAGGCTTTGTATTGTCGATGCTGCTGCCCATGCTGACCGGCTACGCAATTCTGCTGCTTTTTTTCATAACCTCGATTATTTCTGAATTTATTTCGCAGCCGGTAAAAATAATTAAAAGCGGCGTCGATTGCCTGAAAAACGAGCGCTATGGCACGCTCATTGCGGCCTTTTCCGATGATGAATTCAAGCATATGACCAATGCTTTCAATGAAATGTCGAATGCTCTCAAACAAAGAGAAATGATCAAAAGGTATGTCTCTGGCAGACTCGTCGAAGAAGTTCAGACAAGCACCAACAAGCAGAACACAGATTCAGAGCGGTTAGAAAAAGTCTCTGTTCTTGCCTCGGATATCCGAAACTTCACTTCTACCAGCGAAAAGTATTCGCCGGCAGAAATTGTCGAAATGCTGAATTCATATTTTACTCTGATGGAAGAAGCTGTCAGGGAAAACGGCGGAATAATCGACAAATACATAGGAGACGCAATACAAGCCGTTTTTTATAATGACAACCACCAGGAATGCTCTGCTGTGCGTGCTTGCCGGGCGGCAGTCACCATGCGTCACTATCTGAATACTTTCAACCAGAACCGCAGACAGGCCGGTCTGTTTACCATCGAAAACGGGATAGGCATCGATACCGGCATGGTTATTTCGTGCAGTATCGGCAGTGAAGATGGGCGAAAAGATTTTACGGTCATCGGCAAAACCATAGAGTTTGCAGCACAGCTGGAATCGCTTACAGTCGGCTGTCAGAGCAAAATACTGATAAGCACGGCTACTCTGCAGGATTTGCAGCAGAGTTACAAAACACAGAACTTTGACGAAAATGCTGTTGAGCTTTTATATGAATGAATCTTCGCTCTCATACATACGAAAAAAGCTTGAATTAAACGGAAGCAGCGTATTTCTTGCCTGGTTTTTTCTTGTGGTATTGCCGTTCATGGCAGCATTTATCGGGCTGGATCACTTTTTGTCGGAATACTCCATCTTTTCTGAATCTTCAAGCATTTCTGAAGCCATAAACGAAATCGAAAACTACAAAAACGCCCAGGTTGTCGAAAATTTTCTGACGATGCGATTACCAGAGCTTGCACAGCTGCAACCAGACAGCGGGCAGCAAAAGCATGAAAAACTAAAAAGGGCAATCGACTCCATTCTTGGTGGGCAAAGCATTCTCTGTATATTTTTCAACCAGGACCAAAGTCAGCTCAAATCTATCGTAAGTCGCCCAAAAGACCTGAATATTGGCAACCTTCCGCCGGCGGCAATTTTTCGCAGACAAATAGAGATGCTCAGCAAAAAGCCGGCAGGAATCGAACAAACTTTTGAACAAATGCAATATGATGAGAAAACGAAGGCCGTCAATGCCCGTCAGCTGCAACAGATATTCAAGACGTTGACTCCTGTCTCTCTGCGGTCAGAACGAGTAGTCAAAAATATATCTGCTCGCTATGACAGCGATTTGTATTTTCTTTTCTGCGAGTTCAATACCCCTGTACCGCAAACAGCTGGGTTTCTTGCAGTAATAAGAGGCAAAGAGATCTCTGGAGATTTCATTCTGCAAAGTTTAAAAAAAGAATTTCCGCTCTGCAGAACAGTTTTTCGCCCCAAAAGTGTTTTTGCGCAATCGTCTCTGCCCGCCGGCCTGCTGAGCGGAGTAGAGAGACATGAAGATCGTCTGTTGATAACGGCTCCGGCAGATCAGAGATTTATGCGCCACATGCTTCACGGTGGTGGTATACAACTGCAAAACAAAGCGGCCGAATTCAACCTGCCATTCATTCAATATCATCTGCCACTGACAAGAATGCACCATTCGCTGGAAACGCTGAAAAAGCCCTTCAGATGGCTCGCCGGCCTGGTCACACTGCTGTCAGGTTTTTTATGCGTTAGAGCTGTTATGAGCGGCATGAATCTTAAAAGCAGCTTTAAAAAGCGTATTCTCACCACAACCGGTCTGGCGGCTATTCTTCCCTTCATCTTTTTTACGGTCAGCCTTTATCTGCATCAGCAATACGATGAGTTTCTTCAGCGAATCAACCTTATTCAGCACATCAGCACCAAAATAGCGTTGATAAACAACGAAATAGATCAATATTTTGCAAAGCTGGAAGGGGAAATGTCGATTTATCTGCAGCGGCTCGAAAAAATCAATCTCGATGACCAGGCGATGGTCGACAAAATTTTTACCGAGATCGGAGAAGAAATACCTGTTGCCAGAATCAGTGTTCAGACAGTCAACGGCAATATTCAAAAGAATTACCCGGCACGACGCTCAAGCACTCTGCAAAACGACGCCACCGGCCTCATTGAAAAATTTCTGCCTATGCACAGCCTCTTGCTTCTCAGAGAAACAGGGCCACTGGATCGCAAGCCCAAAGACATTCTGCAAGTGCCCGGACAACAGATAAAAGTTGCCTTTATTGGCAGTTCTCTTGTTTCGAATGGTTCGTTCATCAGGGTTGACCAGAACGAGTTTCCGATCTGGATTACCTATTCAAAAATCCAGGACGGCAAATCTGCCAGAAACCAGGTAACGGCCATACTCAGCTGCCGAATTGAACCGCCGCCTTTTATCAAAGCCTTTTTCAACCAGAGCCAGATGGCAAAGAATAATTACGAAGAAGTCTACGGGGCTTATCGGATCAAATATGGCTTTTTCCCGGTAGAACAGTCAGGTTCAGGCAAGATCTGGAACGGCAGTGGGCATATTGATGACCCTGATCTGCAAATGATTGACAGCCAGTCACAAACCACTACTTCCATCAAAAAAACTGCAACTGGCGAAAAAGTATCGATCAGCAAAATAAATCCGAATGTTCCGCACAAAGCCGTTGCCTGTGCCGTTTCCGAGAAAAAAATTCCAGCTCTCAACACCACTGTGGCAGTCATCATCGGTTGCCTGGTTTATCTGACGCTGGTATTGGTCGTCGTAAACGGTCTGCTCGACATGTTTTTCGTCAAGCCCGTCAGCTCTATAGCAGCGACTGCCGAACAGATCGCCCGCGGCAAAGACCTCTGGGATCTGCATATTGGCAGCGGCGACGAACTGGAAAGGCTGAACAAAAGCTTTCAGGCCATGGTCAAGGGGCTGCAGGAAAGAAACATGCTTAAAAACTACGTTTCAGCTGACGCCTACGAAGATCTGGCAGCCAGCTCCACAGCGAAACTGGCGCCAGGTGGTGAATACCGTGAAGCCACGATCGTTTTCGCAGCAATAAAAAATTACGAGAATTTAACTGTCAACCAGTCGCCAGCACAGGCAGTTGCTTGCCTCAGCAGGTTCATGACTATCTGTGACCGTCTGGTCAAAGAAAATTCCGGCAGTTTTGACAAAATTATGGGCAATACTCTCATGCTCGTCTTCAGAGAAAGCGAGGGAGAAAAAGAATCTCACGCCCTCAGAGCCGCACGTACAGCTCTCAAACTATCTCAAGAAACCAGTCAGACACTCTCAGACGGAATTCTGGCGGGAATATCTTCAGGCACAGTTATCTCTGGCAAAATTGGTTCTTACACCGGAAAGCTTGATTTCACCGTCATCGGCAGCCCGGTCAACCTTGCCGCGAGGTTAAAAACAGAGGCCGTCGACAGCAGCACCGGCATAATCATTTCAGGGTCAACCATGCGGCTGTTAAAGGGCAGAGGCCGTGTTAACTTTCTGCGAAGATGCTCTTTAAAAGGCAAAGCTCGTGAATATAATATTTACGAGCTTTGCGAATTGCGCGAAAATCAGAGTTCTTAGAAGACTCTAGACTGGTAAGCCGGCGTTAAAAGCACTGCATTTCGATAGCATAACCATCTTTGTGCTCAGGGCAGCGGAAAATATAGAGACAGCCAGCGTCGCCCCACATCAGGCCCGCCCCCGATTCAGAATCGATCTGAGCGACAAATTCAGCATCTTTTTTGCAGATCGGGCAAACCTGCGTTCCTTCGCCTTGAATCCAGATCGGATAACCACCGATACTGGTAAAAGGCTCCATTTCACAGCCAATCTCAAGCCCGACTTCTTCGTAGGCACTTACCGGGTCTTCGCCATCTATCTCTTCGCAAAGCGCAGCCACTTCGGGAAAATTGTTTTCGAGGGTTTCGTAGTCAGGCAGATTAAAAACTTTGCTGACGCTGCATGTGCATGGAGTCAGCGATTTGTCTTCGCCGATGCCAGGCACAAACTTCGCGGCAGCAGCGTCATGGTAAACTCTGACAGCCCACTGCCCCTTTTCTTCTTCTGGTCTGCCGATCGGCATGCACTGAAAGCAATAGAACACACACAAAAGAGCTTCAGATAAAGAATTTTTGTCAACAACTTTAAACTGACAGATAAAACTCAATGGCTTTTTGCAATCGGGGCAAATCGGTGCCGTGTCGCCTTTCTCGGCATAAGCAAAACCGCCAAAACGAACATCTGCCGCATGTTTTTCAAGAAAACCCGGCTTATCTGGAACAACTCTGAGGCACTCTTTTTTTAAACCCGCCAAAGCTCTTTTTAACTTTTCACTCACCTGATTTTCTCCTTTTGATTGAACGCAAAAATACAAAAAAGCCTGGGCTCTCAGCGAGGCATGGGCCCGAAATGTTCGTTAATTATCTGCCAGCAACCATTCTCATGCACCCAGGCCAGCGTTCCACGACCAGGGTTAGTAAACCTTTTCTTGTTGATGGTTCCCGACCACTCATATTCAAATGTACAAGTGGCAAAAGTCTCGCGTTTAAGGTTCCAGCGCAAATTGCGTACCTTAAAATGCTCATCACGAATTATCGAAAAAGTTTTACCGATCGCCATGGCTATCTGGCGCTTGCCACAATAGGTTCCCTCGGCAAATATCACCGTGGCTTCTTCATGAAAAAAAGTCTCGGCCGCCTCCCAGCTCTGGGTCGCCAGCGCCTGAATGTAGTCGTCAAAAATTTTTTCTATCGAACTTGTCATCTTCCAACCTTATCAGCTTTCTTCGCGCCCGGTCAACTTTGTCGACCTTCAGCAATATTTTTAGCAGAAGAATTGGCACCGGCCATGGCTTTCCATAAGGCCAGCCCGCCAACGACACCGGCAATTCCCTGAACAGCGTTAGGGAAAAGGCCAATCAAAGCTGCTGCCGGGTCAGTGACCAAAAACATCGGTATATGCTGCCCCAACGCAGGATAAATCAATGCTTCGAAAACATAATAACCGACAACCATGCTGCAGCCACCAACCAAAGCAGCAAAAATCGGTCTGCCCAGACTCAGAGTGGAACTTCTTCGTGCCAGAATTCCCACTATAAAGCCCTCAAACCCCTTAACAATAAAAGTTGCCGGAATATAAACCGGGTAACCGACAGCGTCGGCAAGAGATGAGCCGAAGGCACCAACGATAAAACCTGCTCCAGGCCCCAACCACAACCCGGCAAGAATGATAAATACGTCACCAATATTGAAATACCCGTTGGTGGCAGGAATCGGAACCCTGACAAACAGGGTCGTCACTGCCGTTAGCGCCGTAAGAGACGCAATAACTGCCGTTTCTGCAAATCGCGAGTTAATCTTCGGCATTTACTTCTCCGTCTTCGTATATTCGTTCCATTTCATTCACCATAACAGGAATCGGCTCAAAAGTCAGAATAATACAGGCAAAAATCCAGCGATAAATACAGGAAACCAACCAGGCAAACCAGTGATATAACCAAACTGGTCCACTGTTCCAGTCATCGCGATGACGAGGCAGAAGAATATCAGGGTTTTCTTCATACCATATCGTCACAAGACGGCTGATAACTTCGCCAACATGTTGAAATACCCTGACAGTCAATGCCAGGTGAAGGCCAGGCAAACGAAAACGGCCATGAATACGTGAAAACCTGTTAATCAGGTCGCTGACATTGAATGAATTGATAAAAGTTAAAGAATACGGAAAAACAGCCAGAATATTGAAATACAAACGAAGCAAACGCATGCTGTCACCATAGTCACGGGTGCCCAGAAACAGCGGAAACATCTGTCGCAGCACTGCACCCGTAATGACGGTAGTCAAGGCAATGGCAAAAGCAGCCGCAAGGTAATCAAGCAGTTTTGCCGGGCCAAGACTTGGCAGGCAGGCCAGCCAGATAATGAAGGTACAAAGTGGCACCGCTATGATGAGGCCTGTTCCCGGGAAAAGTATTTTTTCGATATGCTCTGCCATAAATAAAGCCGGCCGACTCGAAAAAATTGGAATACCTACTGCCATGAGCAGAATCAGCTTCAACCACCATGGCTGAATATTCTGAAACTTCAGATACTTAAATTGTTTACTATCGTTCATGCAAAATCTATGCTGACGGTTTGCCCGTCAATTTTTTTCAGATGGATATTGGCGGCGACAAATCTGTGCCATGACGGTTGATGCGATACTATGCCAATTGCAGTACCCTGGGCATGAGCAATTTTGCAACACTGATAAACGAGGCGGCAGGAATGTAGTCGAGAAAGACCCCAGGCAGGCTCATCCAGCAGGAGCAAAGCCGGTTTTGCGGCAAGTCTGGCAGCAATAAGAGCTGTTTTCACGGCCAGCAGATTATGCGATGAGTTATCAAAAATATTAAAATCATCTGTATCAGTGCAATATTTAAAAATAGAGGCAAAAATTTCGAGAGCAACATTGTGCAACTCTCGACTGCCAGAAAAAGCGTCGGCAAGGTATTCAAGTGGCAGTCTCGCAAAAAGCTGGCTGATAGACTCCTGAAAAAGCAGACGCACAACAGATGAACCATTTTGTGAAACAACTCTGGCGCAGCCCCTGGAAACAGGAATAACATCCGCGAGAATTTTGGCAAGCAGACTTTTGCCGACTCCGTTGTCGCCTGTAATCAGAAATGGTGAAGCAATTACCGGCTCAGGCAAATTATTTTGGTAATAAAGCTGTTTTTCTGGGTGGAAAACAGGGAACTTGATTTCGGGAAAAGTCACCTGCAATTCTTTGACATCAAAATTCAAAGATAAAGGAGGAAGACAGCATTCAACCTGCCTGGCGTCTGCAGAGAAACTGTCTTCATCAGAAAGAACAAGGGCTTCAATTGGCCTGCCTGCAGCAGAATATCTTTCGCAGAGCTGATGCCAGAAATGATGCCTTGATGAGTTAAGCCAAAAAAGTGGATTACAGGCAAAAAATGCAGACACCATTTCAATCTGGGTGTCCGCCTTGGCATATGTAAGAAGAAGCAATTCACCACCAGAAAGAGTCGAAACCGGCTGCGATAAAATTTCTGCAGGAAGCCCGTAACGGGAAAGTAATTCACAGATCTTTTCATCATCGACATTATCAGCAATAGAAGAAATCTGCGAAGAAATAATTTGGCGCGCATTCGGAAGCGAGAGTCCCTGTACCGGATCAGGAGTGATCATTGCAAAGCTCGCAACTTTACGGCTCTGGTTCATCCAGTCGGAAAAACCGCTGAAAAAAGCCTTGCCGCCGCAGGCCAGCTTTGGAAAAAAGACGCCTGTTTTATCGGTAAACTGATCGACAAGGTGCTCAAAGTCTTCAAAGACACTAACAACAGGTGAACTCATAAGTTTCTCAAATCATACATTTCTGCAGAATAAAGCAAAACAAGGTTTGAGAATAACATATTAGAACCCTACAATAAAGATAATGATGAACACAGAAAAACCAGCCACGGATGAACCCGAATAAACACGAATGAGATAAAAAACTAATCACTGGTTAAAACTATTAACACGGCAGTAAAAGTGGCCGTTTACAGGCCTTCATAATATAGAAAAAAAAACACCAGCCACGAATGAACCCTAATAAACAGCGAATGAGACAAAAAACCAATCTCGCTGGTTAAAGCTATTAACACCGGCAGTAAAAGTGGCCGTTTACAGGCCTTCATAATATAGAAA
>JAKQQP010000468.1 GCA_029564115.1 Candidatus Rifleibacteriota bacterium
CGGCAACCATGCCGGCAATTCTAAATACTGGTTTAATTGAACACTTGCGGGAGTTTTTCAAAATGAAGCCTCTGATTTGTATAGTTTATCGTTCATACTATCACAGATAAGTCTGCATTTAAAGCTCAGCCGACAGATTTCAGTGATTCTCGGGCAAAATATATAATTAGTGAGGCTGCTTTGCTCACGTTCTGCAGTGGCGGAAAAGTCTGTGAGACTGCTTTACTTGCGCTCGCAGTGACAGAAAAAGTTGTCATTGCGAGGAGCGTAGCGACGAAGCAATCCCTTTGTTTACTTTATATCGCCGCGTTGGGTCGTCACCGGATTGCCAATGAAACGCCAACTGCGAACTGCTTGTTTGTCAGCGTTGAACGCTTAAAATTAACGATTTACATGTTATTCCCGCCTGCGCATCCGGGGCATAAAGGCGGGAATGGCGGGGCAAAACTACAGATTCAAGTTAGACAAAGCGCTACGAGTTTATTGTCGTAAAGAAATAGCAGTTCGTTTTAGACTGGTAATTAGGGCATAAAAAAACTCCCCCGCAAAAGCAGGGGAGTTTTGGTGACTTGTAAAGTCTTACTGAACAGAGGCAGCTGCGGTGAAATTGAAAGTTGCAGCAGAGATGTATTTGCTAACGTTGTTAGCAGTATACATTACACCGCGGAGAGCGATTTCGTATGCCTGACCAGCTGTCAGAGTTTTGCCGGTAAGAGTTACAGACAATACTTTGGTTGTGTGATTGTAAGAATAGCTGAAATCGGAGGCCATGGCTTCCTGGTAGGTGCCGCCGGCTTTGCGAACTTCAACTTCAAATTCGGTTACTGAAGGAAGAGTTGTGAAGGTAGTGCCGAAGATGTCCTGAGAGAGGGTTACTTCGAAAGTCTGGGGAGCTGTGTATTTGAAAGAACCAGCAGTTGCTACTACTGATGTGGCGGGAGCAGTTGTAGTGGTCTGGCCACCGACTGTCGGGGGATTGGTGGTCAGGTCGACTGCGAAAGTGCCAGCGGTCGGTGATACGACTGTGATGGCGAGAGGAGCAGCGTTGGTCATGTCGGCAGTGTCAACATAGGTTTTGATTTCGGTGTTTTTGATGGTCTTGATGATAACCGGAACCAGACCAGCTCTGGCATCCAGGGCCTGCTGACTGGAAACGATAGCGCCGAAATTTACGGTGTAGTTACCGTTACCTTCGTCGTTTTCAGTTTCGGCAACAAGTTCAACACCGTTGATAGTCATTTTGAAACCGGCGAAAAGTCTGGCTGCTACAGAACCGCGAAGGTTGGCTGTTGCTGCAGAGACCGGAAGGGTGGCAGAGGCGCTCAATCTGGTGAGATTAACCGGAGTGGTGTCATCGTTATCGCCAAAAAGGCCGCAACCTACTGTGAAAGGAACGAGAGCTGCGAGAAGAAACAAAACAAAAAGCTTTTTCATTAAAACCAAATCCTCCTAAGGTAATTGTGCAAACCATAATTAGCACAACAACTTTTTGTTAGTCAACAAAAAAAAAAGATTTGGCGAAAATTATTTCGCTGCTCATGCAAGTTTTGGCTCTGTACACAGTTTTGCGAAACGCAAAAAAAGTTTTTTAAAAAAGACTCATAAACCCCATGACGCTCAGGGCTATGAGGGGCAGGATAAAAAATGAGCCCATACACATAAGGGCGACGTATTCTTCCATGACGTTGAATGAATCAAGTTCTACGCTGTCTTCGGGCAAAATTGTGTAACGCAGGGAGGTGGGTACCATGGCCCGCCAGAAAGTGCGCCCGGTATGATGATAAAAAATGGCCTGCGCCAGAAGAAAACAGATGAAAAAGGTCAGCATTGCCAGAATGATGCCTGCGATCTGCATATGATGTTCGACTCCTGATGTCTTTATTATCTACCAGATATATCGGCACAAGGATGAACGCAGATTAACTTTAAAGAGGTTGGCCACGGATGAACGCGGAAAGAAAAATTGGCCACGGATGAACGCGGATAGACACAGATGAACCAAGCGAGAGAAAGAGAAGAAAGAGAAGAAAGAGAGCCGCGGATGACACGGATGAACTCGGATAATGGATGAAAGAAAAAGAGAAAGAGAAAGAAAAAGAAAAAGAAAGAAGGACTGGCTGCTGATGAACTCGGATGAACCCGGGTAGTAGCTGAGAAAGAGAGAAAGAGAGAAAGAGAGAAAGAGAGAAAGAGAGAAAGAGAGAAAGAGAGAAAGAGAGAATTAGGCTTTGGGTGGTGATTTGCGGTGGCTGGTTTTGGGTTTTTGGGCGGGTTTGCGTTTGATGATTTCCTGTCTTATGCCGTCGTCCTGGCAATGAAAGCCTGGTGGCGGCGGTGGCAGAATTGTATTTACCTCGACAATGAGCTCGGGAAAGAGAATGGAAGTTATTTTATTCTGGTCGTTATAGATTTCGGGTTTTTGATACTGGCCGTTAACCAGTTGATAAACCCAGACAATGCGTTCTTCAGCCGAAACCAGCCAGTATTCTTTTACTCCCGCGCTTTCGTAGAGGGCTCGCTTTTTTATGTGGTCTTTCGATGCGGTGGATGGTGATAGAACTTCGATTATCAGATCGGGTGCGCCGAGGCAGCCCTTGTCGTCAAGTTTTTCCTGGTCGCAGATCACCGAAAGGTCGGGCTGAACCACATCGAAAATTTCATCTTCTTTTTTTGATTTTTTAGGCAGTCGAACATCAAATGGCGATACATATACTTCACATTTTTTGCCTGTGAAGAATATTGCAAGCTGTTTTGTAAGTTCTGTCACCGTTTTCTGATGAATGCGCAGAGGCGCATTCATGTTGTGAATTACTCCGTTAATGAGTTCAAACCGCTCGTCATTTGGCCAGTTCTGATAATCGGCATATGAATACCGACCTTCATTGGTTTTTTCAACGTTCTTTTTGTAGTTGGCAACCATTGTCTGCTCCTTTTAAGCCGCTAAGGGTAATTGCTCCCGTTTATTATAACCCGACAATTTTCCCGATATCAACACAACTGCCAGTCGCTTTTGCCTTCTTATCCGCGTTCATACAGGTTAATCCGTGGCCTTCTTTTCTCTTATCGGTGTTTATCTGCCGGATATCTCGCTGTCTCTGAGGTAACAGGCCGGATCTGGCATCCAGGGGTCATTGTAGACGCGAAATGCTCTGACACGCATAGCGCCGCCACACATTTTCAGGAATCTGCAGGTTGCGCATTTGCCCTTCAAAAGAGGCAGGCGGTTTTTTAGACCG
>JAKQQP010000062.1 GCA_029564115.1 Candidatus Rifleibacteriota bacterium
GCAGATTAACAGTAACCAGCCTGCGTTCAAATTCCTGAAACGCCCTTCTGATCGGGTCGATCTCGGCGTGAAACTCGCTTGCATGCAGCTCGTTGATCATGATATTGGCCAGCTGCCTGAAATTTCTGATTGCGATTTCGCAGTCCCCGGTCACCTTCTGGTGCTGGCGATACAGAGTGCCGATCTGCTTCAGCGCCTCTCTGATCTCTTTAACCTGTTTGCCGCCAAATGGAATCTCGTTCACCCCTGGCCCAAGACCCAGATCGACGAAAAACGAGCGTCTGGCGGCTTCATCAGTAAGGCTACCGATTCTGGCTTCAAGCATTGCAGCGATTTTCCGGAAGTTGTTTTCCTGGGCTTTTCGAGCCGCTTCAGCCTCGTAGTATTTCAAACTCTGAGGGTAGCGGCTGGCAAACTCAGCCTGAACACAGGCGACTTCTTTGAAACCGTCGGAAACTTCCTGGTCGGTTGGAAAATCTGCCGCGAACTTCTTCAGGCAATCCTCACAAACGACATCGATGATTCTGGCACGGAAAAACATTGGTTCAATCTGCGGATCGAGAAAATTTTCGGCGAGCAGCCGGGTGGCAGAACGCTCAATTCTGTCTGACAGAGAGGGCTTTCCCGCTTCTTCTTCGAAGTGCTGATGGCACAGGCGGCAGACATGTTTACGCAAACGCCTTTCCAGATCGCCTTTTAAAAGGTCATGCAATGTTACTCTGCTGATCATAGATGCCCTCCCCTGTTTATTTAACGCCTCGCACGCAATTGAGGCTTACGTGGCCGAAACTTACCTCTTTGAACTTTCGGGTCCCGGTTTTCCGGTGGCCCGTCGACTTTTATTTCTCCTTTCTGCTTGCGGATGCAGTGACTTTCTACCGCCTCCCTTTACGGGAAGCGTCCCTGGCGCATCTGCCGGGGCCGCAGGCTCCCCCGGTTCCGAGGCCAGGATTCAGTTGTCAAAGAGCTGTTTGCGCGACGGATCGCGTCTTAGTGATTCTGTCTTTTCTTTTCCAGTTCCTGTTCTGCACGGTCTGCGTCGGTGAACTGAACATCACTGGTGGTACCAGACCTGAAACTGCAGATGCTTTTCGAGATCGAGTTCCACACAGAACCGACTCCGGCGGCGTTTTTGTCGAACAGAAGTGACGATGAGGCGGCAAACCCGCTAGCCATGGCATCTTCCATTGCAGAGATATCGGCACTGAGAAAAACGAATTTCCAGCCCGCCTTTTCCTGCTTTTCGTTGATCATGGCCGTTACCTGTTTTTTGTTAAATTCACTACTTGAGTTTTCCTGGCCGTCGGTTATGACCACTAGAACCACCTTTTCCGGCAGATCGCCTTCCGGCATACGGTCGAGAGTCTGCTGCAGATGATTGATACCGTGACCCATGGCATCGAACAGGGGCGTTGCGGCTCTTGGCACATATGTCTTTTCGTCCAGTTCGGGCACTTCGCGGATCGGTCTGCAATCATGAATGATTTCGTAAGGGTTCTGGGCATCGAACTGAACCAGAGTCATGGTGACATCGCCGGGTTCCTGCTGCTGCTGTTTCAGAAATGAATTGAAGCCACCGATGGTATCGCTGCGGATGGCTTCCATTGAGCCAGTGCGGTCGAGAATAATTGTGATGTGGGTTTTCGCTTCTTTCATAAAGACCTCCTTTTAACTTTCTGATATTTACAAGGGCATAATTCACGGGCCGTTCAATTTTTTGTCACGACATTTTTCACACCCATCCCTATCTTTATTATCCACTTTTCATGACAAATGTCAAGTCAAAATAAAAAAATTCTTTATTTGACCTGATGCGCCTTTTCGGATATTGTTAAATTAGAACCTATGACAAATGTCACACAATGGCAGGTGAGGAAGATGCAAAGTCACGAAGAAATCAAAAATGCCCGGGAAGAACTAGGCCTCAGCCAGGAAGCCTTCGCCCGTATTTTCGACGTGTCGGCGCGCACAGTGATCCGCTGGGAAAACGGCAGTTCTGAGCCGCAGGCCGCTGCAAAGAAGCGAGTAAAACAACTTCTGGAAATGCTCAGAGCACCTGAATCTGCCGCGGTTCTTAAAGAAGCCGCAGGAAAATCAGATGGTCCGGAACTTCTGAGAAATATCCTGAACCAGAGTTCTTCTTCAGGCTCTTCCTGGTCTTCGGGGCCTTTCTGGTCTTCCGGTTCTGCAGGCATTACTCCATCCAGCCCGGTAGTCAACGCACTCGTAGGCAACGGTTTGCTCGCAAGCCTTGGGGCAACGGTTGGCGGGGCAATCACCGCCTGGGGCATCTACAAAGAACTGCACAAACGCTTCGGCAGCAACGCCACAGATTCAGGCAAGGCCGCCATGCCGGCTTTTAAATGCCCGATCTGTGGCTGTACTGACAATTCGAAACTGCTGCACTGTACCGGCATGCTCGCCGAGGGGTCGCCCTGCACTTTTGTCATCTGCCAGAAATGCATCTATTCAAGCAGAGAGGCGCACGAAAAGCTGTCGCCAACCTGTAACCGCATTGATATTCCGTCTTTCGAGCCGGTAGAAGACTGAAAGCTTTACAGAGCCTTCGACTCTAGCCGTGACTCTAGCCGTGACTATAGCCACGACTCTAGCCACAAGTCGCCCATAATATTTTCAAGCCTGCCCCGGTCCAATTTTACAGGGCCCAGTCAGAGGCCCAGTCAAGGGCCCA
>JAKQQP010000485.1 GCA_029564115.1 Candidatus Rifleibacteriota bacterium
GCGAATTTGAGGCCCGTCTGCATAGCACCACCGACCCCGAGATTCAGAGGCAATCGAAGCGTCTGACCCGGAATCAGACTTTCGGCAACCTGACTGGTACGGTCGGTCGAGGCATCATCGACAACCAGAATACTTAATTCAGGGCACTGCTGCTGAAGCTCTGTTACAACTGCAGCTATATTACCCTCTTCATTGAAACATGGAATAATGCCAATTGCTTTCATGGTTTGCGGGTACTCTGCATAAATTGTTTTTCTTGCAGATGCCTTTCGTTTACGATAGGTTTCTATCGTTTGAGGTTAATTGTAACATTTAAGGCCAATTTTTTCACAAGCTTTACTCGAAATTCGGGGGAACGGCAAAAACAATTCTATGAAGATCGCCCAGATTACCCATAATTATCTGCCCCACATCGGGGGGATTGAACAATATGTCTTCAGGCTGAGTGAAACAATTGAGGGGTATGGCTGGCACTCAGTCATACTGACAACCGATCAGGCAACACCCCGCGAAAACCGCCAGAAAAACGCCGTTTATTTCCCGGTTCTCGTAAGCTGCATGCGCAATCCTTTATCGTTGCAGTATGCAAAGGCCATGCGGCGACATTCTTACGACATTATGCACCTGCACAGCATGTGGTTTCTTCCAAGTCTTTTTGCCGCAATATTTAAAGGTAATGCCAAGATAGTTACGACTGTGCATGGGGTTTTTCCAGACAGCTCCAGTTTGGCTCAGCGTTTTGGCCTGTATGTTTATAGACCTTTTGCGGGCTTTGTTTTAAAGCGCTCAGACCAGATCGTGGTTTTATCAGACTCCGAAAAAGAGAAGCTTCTAAGACTTTTCAACGTGCCCGCAGCAAAAGTCAGGGTAATATCAAACGGTATTTGCCTCGAAGATTCCTGCATCGAAGATAAGCAGACGACAGTTCTTTTCACCGGCAGAATCAACGCCGATAAAAACCCGGAAATGCTTATCCAGGCTGCAGCCATTCTGCACCAGAAAATTCCGGAGCTCAAAATATGCTTTGCCGGCCCTGTTAACAAGGATTATCTGAAACAACTGGTAAAATTGTCTGAATCATTCGGAATCGAGAAAATAGTCAGCTTTGTCGGGCCATTCAATCAGACCATTCCTGACGAAAGGAAGCAGTTGATGGATCTTTACCGGCAGGCTGCATGTTTTGTTGCCTTGGGTTCCTGGGAGGGCCTTCCCACGAGGCTTCTTGAGGCGATGCAGTTCGCCACGCCCTGCGTTACTTTTGCGTCAGGAGGCTCTTCACAGCTGATCATCGACAATGAGAATGGTCTGGTAATAGAAAGGCTCGATGCCGGTCTTCTGGCAGATGCCCTGCAAAAGCTGTTCTGTGACCGGCAGCTGGCCGCACGACTCGGAAAAAATGCCCGAAAGACGGTTGTAAATGATTATAACTGGGCAAAGATCGGCAGTCAGCTGATTGAGCTGTATAAGGCTCTTTAAATCTGAATTTCTCTGAACTGGGCGCTGTCAAAACCAGGCGTCTGCACGCCGAAAGCTCTTTTGAGTCTGTTCTTCAACCGCCCGGGAAGAAGCGCATTCAGCCACCCTAAGGCGCTGGCGCGGTTAATAATGAAGTTTCTCAGGCTTGATTTACCTGAGTTCCTGTTCCACTCCAGTTTGTAGTCGCTCTGCTGCGGAACTCGCAGTTCAATTTCATGACGGCATTTTCTGGCGAGTACTGCAAGGTAGACTGGGCGGTTGTTAATCAGAGTCACCCTTTCGCCAAGGCTTTCAGGAGAAAGGACCTCATAAATCTTTGTATCAGGATGATCCTCGTAGGCAAGTATTTTAACTATGTCAAAACCGTTTGCCGGAGAAAAAACGCTGAAGAATAACTCAGGACTGAATTGATAGAAACCGTGTCCTAGAAAATTATTGGCCGGGCAGATGGAAATGAAATGGCCACCGGTTTTTACCATGTCCATGCAGTTTTTTATGGCCACCGGAAAATTAAATACATGCTCTAAAGAGCCGCCGTCAAAGACTACAGAGAATTTTTCATGCAGGTCGGCAGAGATTTTGAGGTTCATGTCATGTATATTTGAGGCTCCTTGATAGTCTGAATAGTCAAAAGAGGCCACATTTTTTGCACCAACAAAATGCAAAAAAAGATCGGCAAAACCATCAGCTGAATAAAAAGCACGGCAACGCACATCAACAGAATTACCATGGCTGCTTATGACTCTCTGAATATCACCAGTGCTCAGAAACAATGTCTGTCGACCGATAGTTGCGGTTTCCGAATAATCCACCCCAAGTCCTTTAAAGTGGAAAAGCATGCGGGCTCCATTGTAGTCAATACCCATTTATTTGCCCTTTTTTTGGTAGATTTTGTCATTTGAACCAGAGTAAATTTGAGTGACACTATCGCCTGGAATCATTTTTAAGCTCATTTTTTTTGATTACTTCATGCTCTGGGTCATTTTGAAGAGGGGCATGAAAACCGAAAGGGCGATGGCGCCGATAATGATACCCATCGCGACTGTCAACAGAGGTGTGATCGCCGATGTAAGGCCGTCGAGAGCTTCTTTTACTTCGCGGTCGTAGAAGTCGGCGGCTTTGGTCAGCATGACATCGAGGTT
>JAKQQP010000492.1 GCA_029564115.1 Candidatus Rifleibacteriota bacterium
GGCGCCGAAGACATCCATTCGGTCATCGCCGGGTTGAGGCGGGCCTTATCCGTGATTTCAGGGCTGAGTTTGAGCGTGGCGCCCCACTCTGCCACTTTTGCCAGACAGTAGAAAGTTGCCAGCACGACAAGAGCGCCGGCCAGGAGCAGAAAGCCATAGAATGCCAGAGGCAGTACAACCGGCGAACCGGCGGTCAGCCAGATTATTGCGGCAAGAACGAGTATAACCGTCATCGCCAGCAATTGCGGGATTGCGCCAAAGATCATGCTGACAAAAATACCCACCAGCTGCAAAGCTATAGTGAGCGGCCAGAACATGAAAGACATCTGAGGTGTAACTACAAGTGTCAAAAGCAGCAGTAATGCAAGAGCGACCGGAAAAACTCTGAACCAGGTGAGAAATCTCTGACTGATGCCATTGCGGTAAATAAGCAGAACCGGCCCGATACCGCCAGCAAGACCATAAACAAAGAACGACAGAAAAGCCCAATGCGAGCTGTCGGTGTTGAATCTGGTCAGAGCCCAGAATGCCGACACCATAAAAGTTATGGCGGCATAGGGTATGACCATCTCATGCCAGGCAGACTGTCTGAAGGCCAGAGCAACCGCGATGGCCATCGCAGCTGCCATAATTGCCATCGGGGCGCTCGACGAGTAGCCAAGAGTAACGAGCAAGGCAATCGCGGCACTGACCGAAAAAATTGCAATACCGGTACACCTGATCGAAGTGCTGACGACCGGGTCGCCCTTGAGACGGTCGAGAAAAAATGCAAACAACGCGAGATTTGCCGACCAGGCGATAAAAATCGGCATGCCTTCCGGCAAAGGATCAGCGAGAAATGTACCGCAGCCAAGAGAAAACATTGTACCAATAGAAGCGAACAGCAGCAGGGCATTCGATTCAAGGCGTCTGACAACCTCAAAAAGACCGACATTGACGACTGCCAGGTAAGTAAACAGAGAGAGCAGCCCACCCTGCCCTGTGGTAACCAGCAGAGGCGTCAGATAGGCACCGACGCCGCCGAGCACCGAAATGGCAACACCGCGATGAAACAGCGCCAGAACGAAGGCTGCAGCTGAAACAATTGAAAGCGCAACGAAACCGGCAGGTTTCGGCAGATATTCGTAATAGAGAGTTGCAGCGAAGAAAACCGAATAAAGAACGCCAACACCACCGGCGGCGAAGGTCTGGCGCATCGTATCGTAGCGGCCACGCTCGAATCTGAACGAACCACCGATCATACCCAGACCCACAAGGGCCCCGATCACCAGCCGCATGACCGGTGAAATCAGATTTTTGTCGATGCTGTATTTAACGAAGAAACCGGCACCAATGAACAAAGCAAGACCGCCCAGCCAGGCAAAAAGCATGGCACCGGTGAACTGTTCCCAGTCGACGCTTGATTTGAAACGCCGCCAGCCTTCACCCCAGTCATCTGAGGGAATATCAGGTTTTTTCGGACCGCCCGGGCCGCCCGGGCCACCCGAACCACCGGAGCTGCTTTTACCAGCTTCAGAAGTTTTTACGTCGGCAGCAGCTGAAGATCCGGCTTTTTTGTCTGAGCTTTCAGATGCTTCTGCTTTTTCAATGGCTTCCGGCTGCTTGTCTTCTGTTTTTGCAGCCAGATCAGAAGGTTTTTCGGTGTGAACAGCTTCGCTATGATGCTCAGTCGATTCGCCGCGGGCTTTTTTCAACCATTCATAGCCTTCTTTACTCTGACTGCCAACTTCTTTTCCTGGCTGGTCGAAGCTGAGATCGGAAAAATCAGCAGCTGGCTTTTTATCAGAAAATGCAGAGATGGGCTGCGCCCCCGGAGTCAAAACTTTATCAGGAGATGATTCAGCTGGTTTGAGCTTTTCAGCATCAGTATCTGCAGATTTTTTTCGAGTGGTTTCCGAACCGCTGCCAGTCTCTGAAACATTTTCAGGAATGGCTTTTTCTGCAACAACCTCGCTTTTAGTTCGAGCCACAGCAGCTTCTGAACGATTCTGGCGGTCAACATTTCTTTTGAGCGCATTGACCTTGTCATTTAAAAACTTCACCTGATTTTCAAGGTCTGCAATCCTCTCAAGCAAGTGTTTTTTTAAAGAGTTGAATCGGTCGGCCACCAGGTAAATTACTAAAACGGCAAGTAAAAATTCAAGCATGATCTGCTCTCTCCTGGCCTGGTTAAACTTTTTCGGCGGTAATCATGTCGGATAATCTATCTGAATCCGGCCCAGATTGTCATGTCAGAGTATAGCATATCAACCGATAAAGCTAAAATGAAAAACCGCCGTAATCTTGTGGATTACGGCGGCGCTTCGGTTACTAATTCAGATTAGTAGCGTGAAGGTCTGCGAGCCGGGCGATCTTCGCGGGGCTTGGCTTCATTAACTTTGAGGCCGCGACCGTTGATTTCTTTATTGTTCAGTTCGGCAATTGCCTTTTCAGCATCAGTCTTTGAGGGCATTTCTACAAAGCCGAAGCCTTTTGAGCGATTGGTTTCGCGTTCAATGATAACATTGGCGCTGGTAACTTCGCCGTAGGGGGCAAAAAGTTCTTCGAGTTCGGCATCACGAATGCTGTAGGGCAGGTTTCCGACGTAAATCTTCATCACAAATGGTTCTCCTAAGAAATTTCACACTTACTCACTCTATCCCGGAGAATCACTGTGGTATCCCGGTCAATATCGTTCATAATTGCGTATGATTATATTAACATAATCTGCCATTATTGACAAGTATTTTCTACAACTTTTTTTCTTAAAGTCGGCATTATATCTGAGTTCAGAAAAATTCTGGCAAAACAATGAAAAACGTAAAAAATACAAAAAAAAACGCCCTGGTTAAACCAGGGCGCCTTTTTTCGCTTTAAACCAGCAAATTAGTTGCCTTCGGTAGCGGCCGGAGCTTCAGTGGCTGCCGGAGCTTCGGTAGCAGCCGGAGCTTCAGTGGTCGGAGCAGCGGCGTCAGCGGCTACTTCTGCCCATTCGGTAACCTGGAGGGTATCCATCAGGCTGCCTTCGGTGGCGGGAACCAGAGTGCCCTTAACAGTTACTTTTTTGCCGTTGGCTTTTTCGATTTCGGCCAGTTTGGCTGCATCGCCGGCGACCAGTTTGAGAGCCTTTTCGCCCAGGTCGAGGATAATGGTAGCTGCAGTTTCGTTGTTAGCTGCATCAGCGGGGGTAACTTCTACAACGCCGGTGAATTCGGCAACTGCGGGAGTCGGAGCAGCGGCATCAGCAGCGGGAGCTGCGGGTTCGGCGGCCGGAGCGGCAGTTTCAGTGGTTGCCGGGGCGGGAGCAGCGGCGTCCTGAGAAAAAGAAACACCAGCGGCGAACAGGAAAGTTACAGCTACGAGAAGACCAAAAAGTTTGCGCATTTTAAATTCCTCCTGAAATATTAGAAACCATTAGAACTTAGAACTTGAAACCGTTTGACCAGGCTTTAAATAAGCCACGATTTCATGGGGGCGATTATACAACCGCTTTTCATTTCTACATACTCGGGTTTCGCTGTGAAGAATTTCGAATTTTGCCGATTGTACACAATTGCCGGGTTTAAATTGAGCGGTGCGCAGTTTATCTAATTTTTTCACAAACTAAACCCCTTTTTGCGCACTGCTTTATTTTTTTAGTGAAAGTTTTCGCCCGGGGTACATTGTTTTAAGCAAAATTCAGGATATTTAATGACCTGAAATTATTAGAGTCCTGGCACAACACTGGTGCTTTGTCACATTTGAATCAGTGATTATCCTTCATTCCGCGAAAACTGTAACCAGATTGACAATAGCTTAACTAAATGAATTCGCAGAGCATACAATTCGCCTGCTTTTGAACTTAACATGACAGTGGATAAAAAGCGGCTCCACCCTCCACTATGGAATAAAGATGCCACTCTCTCGACAGAATTAAATCTGATCTTTTTTTCACGGCAATGCGACTTTTGCTGACAAAAGCCCGCGGGCATGAATCTTATCAATAACCGCCGGCCCGCAAACACGGTAATACCAAACATTTTAATAACACAAGTCTGTTGATCCCTCTGACTATGTATTGCTCTCTCTTCACTGAGGGAGGGGCAAACAATTAAAATTACACAAACCGAATGAAAAGCACAAAGGCTGCCTGCCGTTAAAAAACGTTAAGCAGCCTTTAAGAAAGATTTTGCCAGGTAATGAATTATCTCAGAGCATGGTACCCTGCTCAGGACTCGCCCTCAAGGCTTTCTTTTTTCAGTTCGCGGGCCCTGGCAATTTCAACTTTGTTATCGATTGCCATTTCCTGAAGAGTCAGGGTTTCTTTTTTGCTGTCAGCAAGACTTTTCAGCTGCTTAGCGGCATCATAGGCCTTGATCTTATTCTCGTCATCGCTGTTGTCCATCCAGGCCAGATCGCAGCTGTTATATTGCGAGCGCAGAAAATTCATTTCGGCAACTTCTTTTGCAACCATAGAATCAAGCTCGGCTGGAGTCGCAGCGATACCGGAAGACTGCACCTCGCGGCGAATCTCGTCTTCGGTTCTGACAAACTGATCGATCATCTTTTTCGGTAATTCATTGGCCTCTTCTGCCTTTTTGCGGTCTTCTTCCGACATTTCAGATACGGCCTTTTCGATCTGCCGGTCCATAACCCTCATGTCGTAGGCCCGACGCTGGCTCTCAGCCTTTTTCTTTTCTTCGGCATCGGTGCTTTCGGGGTTAAAAATTGTCTTGCCTTTAAAAGCTTCTGCCATGAATTCCTTGTCGAGTTCCTTGATTTTGTTGTCAAGCTCCCTGGCGATGGCATCAGCTTTTTCTGAGGCCCGCTGCCCGGAACCCTTGGCAGGAATATTTCTATCGGCACATTCAATATCGGCCAGTTTGTCGCGCAACTCTTCGACAGCGGCGCCCTCGTTGTTAGCGCCCAGGCCAAAAAAGAAACCCTGCCACCACTTTTTGCCGGTGTCAACATCACTGATGCGGTCGTCAATTTCTTTAACGCCCGTTTTGGCATCGGCCAGGTTAACATCCTGAGTCTTATCAAGATCATTGAGTTGCTCATCTGTAAGACTTTTAAGAGCATTGGCATCCAGCTGGTCGTTAAAAAACTGGCTGTCACCGGGTTTACTGATCTCGGTTGCCACTTCTTTTGCCACTTCGAAAATTTCCTGGCGATCTTTGTTTACCAGAGCGTAAAACTCATCACGGATCACCACAGAAGAAACTGTGGTGTAACGCTCTTCAATCTTTGAGCCTGGCACCAGACTCATCATTTCAAGAGTGATATCGACTCTCGATTCGAGATACGAATCCTTTTCTTTTTGCTCGGCCGACAAGCTTTTTCGAGAAATTCTTATGTTTTCAACGTTGTGAGAAAGCGATTTTGTGCCTTTGTCACCGGCAGAACGGCGAAGAATCGGTTTGGTGAAAGCATATTTAATGGTTTCGGTCTGATCGGCAGAAAGCCTGGTATTGTCATTTTTATCAACGATATAACGGGTAAACTCAAGGCTCATCGGGTTCTCACCAGCCTTGAAAGTTTCGGCCTTGGCCGCCTTGAGGTCAGCCCGCAGTTGCGTCAAAATGCGGGTGGCATCCTGCTGCAAAACCTGTCTGGTGCTGGTTCTGGCCAGATTGCGGCGTGTATAGCTCCAGATGCCGAATGCGCTGCCAAGAACGAGCGAAGCGAGCGCAGCAGCGACCATCAGCTCAACCAGAGTAAAGCCGGTCTTTCTTTTATTCAACATCGCAACCTCCCTGGCCTGTCAGAACCTTGTCTCGTTGTTGAAGATCAGCGCAAAGTCTCTAAGATTGCGCACCGGCTCATTGGCAGCGGTCTTATCGCCACGTTCATGCCAGAGAACCTCTGCGGAAATAGCGATCTCGACCAGCTGCCCGACCTCGTTTTTTGCAGCCTTCATCGAAGCTTTCAGCCAGAATTCCTTTTCTTTCTTCATTTCTTCAATACTGGCGATAGTATCGGGATAAAATGCCACCGGCACATCGATCGGGTTGCCATTCATTATATCGGGAGCGTCTTCCTGAAACTTTTTAATCGGTATGTGCTTCACTTCTTCCATGAATTTGGTGAGAATGCCTGAAGCTTTGGCGTAGTTACCAACTTTTACCGTTGTCACAGCATTTGAACTGATCAGATTCACAAGCGGAATAAAGGCAATCACGATTATCGCAACCGCCACCAGAACTTCGACCATTGTCAGACCACGCATGCGATTTCCTCAGTCTACTTTCCAGGCACTCCAGCGCGAAGACAGCGCCAGATTGTAACGCCTCGGGTCATATTTGCCGGTTTTCGGATGCAGAGACCCCAATGACGGGCGCAGTTTCGAGGCAACATAATCAACCATGACTTCGCCACGCATACGATGTTTGGCAAACTCGTTGGTGACCCAGTTCCCCTGTATATTCAGAGTGGTATTCGAACCCACATAGAGCCCCCGGTTGGTGAAAACTGAACCTTCGATCACAAAATCACCACTGTTAGTAACAATCAGACCGCCATTGCGCACTATCAGGCTGAAAACCGTCGGTTTTTCAGGTTCTTCGAGGTATTTTATGCTGCAGCCCAGGCTGACGTTACCAGAAACGACGATCATGCCCTTGCCGGTAACATAGAAGGTATCACCCTCCGGGGCAGTAAAAGGTTTGCTGTCAGTGCCAAGTGAGCCGGCAATGAAGGTTATGCCGTTGAGCTGCAGTGCCTTTTTGCCATCAATTGTAACCATGCGATTGGGAAGATCCTTGGCAAAGGTTTCGGCATCGGCATAGAAGTAGTTCGACTTCTTGGCATACTGCTCGGTGGCGTAAAAGTTGGCCGGCATGTT
>JAKQQP010000497.1 GCA_029564115.1 Candidatus Rifleibacteriota bacterium
AGGCAAAAGACGACTCAGAAAATTCCATTCCACATCAGTAAGGCCATCAAATTTTCCAGGCATTTGGTTCTCTCCTTGAATCGAGAGTACCTCAGCTGATAAAATTGTACAAGTATTATTCATGGTTATGGGATAGGTTCAAGCTTTCAGGCGGTGCCTGACCGGCCAGTTCGGTTGTTTTACGGTTAATGGCAAGCTGGTCGAGCTCGGCCAGATTTATGGCAAAAAAGCCGGCCTGCCTCATAGAATCGCTGTCAAACTGAGTTGTTATGGCATTTTTTTCGGTTCTGAACACCGGCAGATTTTCTTCTATCTTAACCGGCGAAATCAGAATTGTATTTCCCGGCAACACTTCTGTAACAAGGTTTTCGAGGTCGGCTGCCAGCTGTATAAGCTGCCGCAGCCCATGGTTCGGATTTCTGGCAAGCGCCTGCATAACCGCATTTTTTCTGATTTTTTCGTGCAGCGTTTTTCCGGTCGCTTCAATTGCGCTGTTTATAACCCTTTGGGGCTCAAGCGGGTGAATATCGATGATTTTGCCGATTTCTCTGATGGCAGAATCCATAGATCGGCGTCTGTAGCGGGAAATGTTCGCAGTTCTGTTGTTTCCGAAACGTTTCTGCAGAAATTCGCTCATGAACTGACGATTTTCTGAGCAAAGAATGTAAAATTCCGGGGTCTGCTGACTTTCGCGGTTGAAAAATGTTTCGAAGATCAGGCCATGCTGCATCGGGTTGATTTCAGTTATTCCGAGCAGATAGTTAACCAGCGAGGCGCAGAGTTTCCCGGGCCCCGGCCATGTAACGATGCCGGCTTCCCGGGCAGCGGCGACCATTTCGGCGATGGTCACAAACATTTCACTGATGCCGCAATCCCTGATCACTGCCAGCTCGGCCTGAAGGCGGTCAAATGTCGCCGGGTCGGGTGCGCTGCTGCCGAATCGCCTGATCAGCCCCTTCTGACACATTTCTGCGAGCTTCGCGGCCGGTTTTATTGCACAGACTCCCAGCGGTTCCAGCGTGTGGGCTTTTTCAGGCAGAATACTGACATTGCAGCGGTTGGCAATTTTTATGGTTTCTGCCAGCGCCTGCGGCCACCTTTCAAAGGCTTTGTGCATTTCTTTGCCGCTTTTGCAGTAGAATTCTCTGGTGGGAAGATTGAAGCGCGGTCGGTCGGTTATTCGCGCCCCGGTGGCCAGGCACAGCATCGCGTCATGCAGGACGTGGTCTTTGCGGCTGATGTAGTGAATATCGTTGGTGGCAACGATCGGGCAGTCACATTCATCGGCAAGGCTTGCCAGTTCGGGCAGAAGCTTTTGCTGTTCCGGCAGCCCGTGGTTCTGCAGCTCGATGTAGAAATTGCCTTTTCCGAAAATATTGCTGTATCTGACGATGACCTGTTTGGCCGCTTCGCGGTTTTCGGCGAGCAGGCACCTGGCAACTTCTCCGGCGAGGCACCCGCTCATGGCGATCAGGCCGGTGCTGTGCTTTTCCAGCAGCGCGAAGTAGATTTCAGCAGCGGGTCGGCCGTCGATCAGGCGGCATTTTGTCAGTTCACAGAGATTGCGCCAGCCCTGCCGGGTGCGGGCGAGCAGTGTCAGATGCAGGCGATTTCTGATATCGCTCTGTCGGTCGCCTGCATCGGCTTTGAGAAACACCTCGCAGCCGAAAATTGGCTTTATGCCGCGCTGCCGGGCATACAGGTCGAATTCTGCCGCCCCGGCGAGGCTGTTGTAGTCGGTCAGTGCAATGGCCGGCATTCCATGCCTGATTGCCGCGTCGACAATCTGTCTGACGGTTGCCGGGCTTTCCATGACGCTGTATTCGCTGTGAACGTGCAGATGCACGAACTTTTGTGGTTTCTGCATTCTTTCTCCCCTGTCATAGCTTTTTACTGAGCATAAGGAGCGGGTATGACAAAGCACGTCAGTGCCAGACAAAAAAAATATCTTCAGTTATTAAATAATTTGTAAGTGTTCACGTGGTAGCATTCCCACATGACCAGATTTTTGCGTAAGCACTCGACTGTTCGAAAATAGATTTTTCGACAGTTAAATGCGCGAAGTGGTTTTGCGGCCTCAGGCAGCGTGATTTAAGCTCAGTTTTGGCGGTGCTAAGCCCGCTCGAAAATTTCTGAGCATGGTTTCGAGAAAATCCATTGCATTCCGGCCCTGTTGGGCAAGAGAAGTCGTAATTGTCATTAATCTCTGAGCAAATGTCAGGCCGTTGAGCGATTTGCTGCCCTGTGAAATTTTTCGCCAGATTACATGCTTTCGCAAGGCTCTTTCCGCTCGATTGTTTGTCGGTTCGACCTTTTCCGGATGTTTTGCGAACGACCAGACCGCTGCCCAGTTCTTTTTGAGACTTTTGCAGAGGGCGACCATAAATCGGTCTTTCGATTGAAGCCCGCATTTCACCAGAATTTTGAATCGGCTGCGTATCGGTTTGATCGATAAGTTCAGCTGTTTTTGCGAAATTTGTCCGAGGCGGTAAGCTTTCCAGAGCTTCATCGCTCTTTTCAACTCTCTGACGCCCCATGCGCCCAGCTTTTTGGCTCCGAGATCCCGGTCGTGCACTTTTTGAAAATCGCGAATCAAATGGCTCAGGCAAAGTTGGCGCATCTG
>JAKQQP010000499.1 GCA_029564115.1 Candidatus Rifleibacteriota bacterium
TTGGGCCCTGGATGAAGCCGCGAATCTGAGCGCCAAAGGTGGCGGCCGCGAGGCCGAGAAGTGCGTAGGTTAACGAAAGCCCGGCAACGTAGGTTGCCGAGAGGCCCAGACCCTTGTAGAAACTGACATTTTCGTTCCGGCCGCCAATAATTGACAGGGTGATCGGAATCATCGGGTAGACGCATGGGGTAAGACTGACGAGCAGGCCACCAATGAAGGCGAGCAGAAGCACCCAGTGAATACCCTGCTTTTCGAGTGCGGCTGAGAAATCGACGATGCCCTGCTGCGACATTTCTACTTGCACTGGTGCTGCTGTTGTTTGTGTTGAAACATTTGTGAGGCCGACTGCGGTGGAACTTTCTGAGGCCTTTGCCGGCGCAGCTGTTGTCTGTGTTGAAACGCTTTTCAGGCCAGCTATGGCGGCAGTGTTCGCTTTTGAACTCTCCGGGATCGTGTCTGGCTGAACGACAGACACCTGAGTCTGGTCGGGAGACCCTGCATTTTCAGCCTTGCTGCCCGTGTCGCTGACACCGGCCTGCAAATTTCCTGATACTGCAGTCGGTGGCGTGGCAGATCTCTGGCTCTGATCGACAACAGCAGCTACTGGCTGAACTGGCGGGGCAAAGGTCAGTTCAAATTTTTTCTGGGTCGGCATGAAGCAGGTCAGTGCTGAGCAGCCCTGGTATTTTACCGTCAGGGTGCTTTGTGTCAGTGGCGCATCGGCCGCCGTAAAGGCAACTTCGAATACGTGCGTGCCTTCGGGGTAGACATCGACACTACCTTCGCCGAACGGGTCGGCCTTGGTAACGACTGTTGGCCAGGTCACGGCGATTTCGCCGGCTGATGCTGAAAACGACATCTGGTGGCGATACAGCATGTGCCCTGGCGATACGGTCGCAGAAACAGTTACAACGCCAGAGTCGGCCGGGTTCTGTGATGAGGCAAAATTGAAATTCGGGTCGAAAGCGAAAGCCAGAGTGGCCGAAAAAACGAAGGCAAAAATAATAAAATAAATTTTGTGGCGGTAATTCA
>JAKQQP010000503.1 GCA_029564115.1 Candidatus Rifleibacteriota bacterium
GCTGCCACCATCAGAGAAGACCACCGGCGCGCCGCTGTAACCCTCGAATACCTCGAAATCGACATAGAACACCGGATTGGTAGAACTCGGCAGCACCGGAAAACTCGACACGACACCGCTTCTTACAAAGGCAAAACCTGCCTCGCTGCTGGCTTCGCCATAGGGATAGCCGGGAACGAGAACTCTGACACCGCTGCCAAAACCGGCACGGGCAAGACGCGCATCGTCGCCGGCAAAATCATTCGCCAGAATGCAGCAGTCTACTTCACCCGGCAGCGCCACCTTCAGGGCTGCAAGGTCGTGCTCGTTATCAAGAACATAAAGCGGAGTTTTGCCGTCTCTTATTTTTACCTGCACTGGCGCCGCAAAAAAAATACCACGGGTCTGCCGCCGCATGGTGATCTGCGCATATTCGCCTCTGATGCGGTCAAAAACATGCCCGGCCGTAACCAGCCAGGCCTGATTCGAACCACCGCTTCTGCCCTGCATGAGAAAGGCTGTGCCAAAAACCGTTTCACCACTGCTGTCGGTGCCATTTACCCGCACTACCGAGCGCAGAACAGCGTCAAAACCAGAATCGGCAAAAACAGCCGGCACACATGCCAGAACTGCCAGAATCATAAAAATCAACCCGCCACAAAGGCCCAATCGCTCAAACGAATGAGAGCGGCAAACGCCACGCCCGTTGAAAACATGCAAACAGCCTTTAAATAAGGATTCTTTCGACTTATGCAGTGCTCTGATTTTCATTGTCTGAACAATTCTCTTTTCACTTTTTATTATTGATTCCTGCATAAACAAAGCCGGATGTTAAACCGGGTAAATCGATTTTGATTTTACAGTCATCAATAATACTGGAGTCAAAACAGATTTTAAAGACCACACATGTGTTGATCTGCATTATTTGCATTTAACCGTGCTTGTCAATGAACAGACCGGCAATGACATTATCCGCGACCGCCAGACCCCGGTCGGTCAGGCGAACCCGCCCGGCACCATGCTTTTCCAGATTGCCGGCTGCAACCTGACGCGTCAACTCGGCGAAAAACTCTGCAGGCTGCTGGCCAAACCTGTTTTCGAGAGCCGCCAGATCGAGCCCGTCGGCAACCAGACGCAGGCTCAGCATGACAGATTCATTGCGCCTGTCGACCGGGCTAAGTCTCTCTACCTGCGGCGACGCAGCTGCAAGCCAGAGAGCAAGATCTTCAGGGTTGGTAGTTCTGCGGTCTGCCTGGCATGAAACGGCGGATGGCCCGAGCCCAACATAATCACCTGCCAGCCAGTAGTTCAGATTATGACGACAACGCCGCCCTGGCCGGGCATAATTCGAAATTTCGTAATGTTCGAAACCATTATTTTTAAGGGTTTCGCGCACGGCGAAGAGTTCTTCCGGGCCGGTTTCAGAAGGGTCTGGCAATTCACCGTTCAATATGCGACGCTGCAGAGGCGAATCATCTTCGGCTGTCAGAAAATACGCCGAAACATGCTGAACATCAAAGCGCTGCAGGAGAATTGTCAGGTCATCAGCAAGCGACGGGCAGCCCGGAACCCCGAGAATCAGGTCAACACTGACATTATTCAACCGGCGGCAAGCCATATCGAGAGCCCGGCTAACCGAGTCGAGCCGGGCACGTCGGCCAAGCAGGGCAAATTCATCATCTTTCAAACGCTGAACCCCCATGCTAAGCCTGATTCCATCGATACCAGCCAGATAATCAACGATTTCTGCGGTCAAAGTTTCGGGGTTGGTTTCAAGCGTTATTTCTTCGGGCCAGCTGCCCGACAACCAGGGTTCGAGCATTGTGAAAAGCTTTATGATGCCGGTCAGGCCCAGAGTCGTCGGGTTGCCACCACCGATGAAAACCGTTTTTACCGGGCCATGCCGGCACGCTCTGGCTGCCTCAGATTCGTGCTGCAGTCTGATCAGATATTGCTCAAGTGAGCCGGCAACCGGAATCGTCGAATAGAAACCGCAGTAATCGCAGCGGCTGAAGCAGAAGGGCACATGCACATACAGGCCAGTTGCAGCGGATAGAGTTTCAGACATGGTCGGTTCCGGGGGCCGGTGTTGTGCCAAAGCGCCTCTGCAGAGTTTCTACAAAGCGGCGGTCTGCCGATTCGCTCAGAAGTGAAAGCGGCGAATAACCATAACTGGCTGTCTGTCTGAGAAAAATCATGATCAGCAGAACGGTCAGCAGAATATTGGGCCAGGCGTTGATTTCCCACTGATATGACCAGGTCAGACCATGATCAGAAAATGGAAACAGATAATAAACCGGCCACTGGTAACCATCCGGGCCACGGGCACCGATAAGGTCGCAAAGCAGATGCAGGTGAAAAATACCCGCAAGCCACAGACACAGGCGGGCATTTTTCCGCCACAGCCAGGCCAGAACTACGAGCAGCAGGCAGAATGGCAGACAATGACCAAACTTGTGATGATAAGCGGTAAACCACTCGGCTTCGCCGCCGCGTGCCAGATCGATCAACGCTCCGAAGGCATCGATATCGGGAATAACCGAGGCAACAGCGACTGCAGTCACCTCAATTCGAGGCCGACCC
>JAKQQP010000518.1 GCA_029564115.1 Candidatus Rifleibacteriota bacterium
GCCCGCTCGGCGCATTCTACGGGCCATTCAACAAAGTCAGCCTCTACCGCATCGAATTCGAAAAAGAAGGCTGTATCGAGTGCGGCGCCTGCTCACGCCAATGCCCGGTCAGCCTCGACGTACCGCGCCAGGTCGACCAGGCCGAATGCCTGCGCTGCCTCGAATGCCGCGACGCCTGCCCAAAACAGCTCTTAAAAATCTCCCGCCGCTAACCCGCCTGACGGGCAAATACGGCTAAAACAGCGGCAAGTTTGTTCTCAGGCTTACCAAAAGCTTGCATGCAAAACTCATCAAGCTCGCCAAAAAAGAAAACGTCAGCACGAACTTTCTGGCCGCCTCTTTGATCGCCGAGGGCATTGGCCGAAAAGAATTGATAGAATAGTCTGTATTGAATTTAAAAGCAGGGGCGGAATCATGAGTAATCCGGTGAAAGATTTGGAAAATGCGGTTAAGCAGTTGTCTGAAGATCAATTGCAGAGCTTCAGAGAGTGGTTTGACCGCTTTGACGCTAAAAAGTGGGACGAAAAATTAGAGAAAGATTGTGCATCAGGAAAGCTTGATTCACTTATAAACAAGGCGATTGCAGAGCATAAGGCAGGCAAAACCAGGCAGCTATGAAGCATTTCGCAAGTTCTTCTTTCTGGTCTGCTTATGATGCTTTGCCGGCCAGAGTCAGAAAAAACGCTGATAAGAACTATGAGCTTCTTAAGAAAGACCCGAAGCACACGTCATTGAATTTCAAGCAGATCGGTCGTCTATGGTCTGTCAGGGCTGGTATTCGCTACAGAGCTCTTGCTGTAGAGGTTGCAGATGGTTTGCTCTGGTTTTGGATTGGCAGCCATTCGGATTATGACAAGCTGATAGCGGAATCATCTTAAGACGACTTTATTAACCTTAAAAGCAGATTAGAGGCTTATATTGAGCGAAAATGCCAAGGCCATAATTTGCGTTAAGACCTGAAAAATTTGCTGCGCAGGTTTTCAGCGAAGATAGAGCAGTTTTTCCTGGCGGGGCAGTGAGCGACCAATGGTTGCTGCGGCTGTATAGCCGGCTGAGCGGAGCTCGGCGAGCATCTGGTCAGCAAGTTCTGGTTCGGCAAGCAGCAGCAGACCACCTGAGGTT
>JAKQQP010000546.1 GCA_029564115.1 Candidatus Rifleibacteriota bacterium
TCAGGCTTTTTTGAAAAAATCGCTGATCCATTTTTTCAGTTTTTTCACAGAGTCATCATTCATACCCATTCTTTCAAACAATAATTCGCGGCAATCGCTATTGCGGCGCAGGATAAAAACACCGTTGATATCTATCAACAGGCCGGTGCCGTTGTGTGATATCTCCAGGTATTCATTAACCCTGTTCCAGTCGATTGAATGATCGGTTTTTATGTCGAACTTCGCTTCAATTGGCAATCTCTTGCCGTTTTTCTCGATACAGTAATCAATTCTGATGTTTTTATGGCTATGGGTTTTGAATTCGGGAATCGTTTTTGCATCATCCGGCAAAACCAGTTTTAAAAGCGGGTCGATAAACATTTTTCGAACCCCTTCCTCATCCTGGAAAAAGTTGTTCACATGCTTCTGATTAAGGTTGCGGTTAATATCCTTGTCTTTGAAAATTCTGGCGTCGGCTTTTCCCATTTCTTCGGCCCAGTTCTGCGAATCAGGAGCCGGAATCGTTTCTGGCCAGAATGAAGAGAGATTCAGATATGTATCCCTTAATGAAGGGTTTTTGCTGAAAAGCAGGGTTTTGAAAGCATTCAGATAATCATCGTGGCCATACAAAGACTTGGGCTGCCGTATTCCGCCACGGCTGTCACGAAAATGACGGGTAAGAGAAATTCCCTCTGAATTTTTTATGTCGTCCATGGCGATGGGATGATCAAAAATCCTGATATCACCGATAAAAGCACGACTATTCCAGTAAAAGAGTCCCTTTCTGGCCTGTCTCAAGCTGTCGGTGAGCAGTCGGCCGGCCGCAAAAATGCTCCCCGGCAGACCGGCAAAAAAATCTTCATTGTTTCCCGCAAATTCAACATCCTTAAAAATTTTTCCGCCCTCTTTGGTGAAATAGAAAAGAATAACATCGCCGTAGCTGCAATAACGGTTGGTTGACCAGATGGTGCCGCCGTTTTTCTGCGCTGTGGCGACAAGTTCGCCAACATTGCAAAGATCATTCAGGGGCGAAACGAAGAAATTTACCTGGTTCTGCTGTGGCAGCCTGGTTGCCAGAAGATTGCCAAGATGAAAGCCAAAGCTGTCGAACTGCTTCTTAAGAAGTTCAGCATCGGCATCAGGCTGTTCTGATAACTCCACCCATCGATCAAAAAGCTGGAAAAGGTATTCTGTGTCTGCTTTTAGATCGGTGTCTGAGGCCCAGATTTTTTTCTCGTCAACCAGAACCGGCCTGTTCTCATACTGTTCGTCAGTTGCCTGCGAAAAAGTCGTTTTTAAGCTGGCAGAGGGGTAAAGCTTCTGCAAAAATGCCTCAAGCAGGCTGTTAAAATTTTCAAGAATCTCTTTGTCTTCGCGAAGATTCGCGCAGACAACCCTGATAAGCTGTGCCCAGACCTCTCCCAGTGCCATTTCTGTTGCATTAAGTTCATGGAGCTCACCGATATAAGAATAGCTCATGGTCCGGCTCAGGCATGGAGTTTTAAAAGCCGCGTTCTGGTACCATTCCAGCTGCATCTGGTAAGAATTGCATGGCAGATCCTCTACACCGCTCAAAGTGCACTCAATAAAAATCCGCCCGATATTTTTTTCCATATTTATCCTCACAAATCAGTTTCTTTAAGTTTGCCACAGTCAGAGCCCCGCCGTGACATTGTTAGAATGTTACAGTGATACTCGACGACAATTCAAGAATAGTTTTTAATATTCCAGTTCCTGCTTTTGTATTCAGATCGATCAGTCCTCCTGTTTTTTCGTTCTCGATTATCATATTCCGGAAATTCTGTCTCTTTTTTCAGGTTATTTTCGATAACTTGACTTTAATAACGCATGCCGTTATTATCAAGATGTGATCAAGTCATTTAAATGCAAAGAGACTGAAAGATTGATTAAATGACAATTAGAAAGGTAAAACCGGTTCCGCCGGGCGAAATTCTGCTTGAAGAATTCTTAAAGCCTATGGGTATTTCACAATACCGACTGGCCATGGCGATTGGCGTACCGGCACGTCGCATCAATGAGATTGTGCACGGTTTGCGCGGCATAACTGCAGATACGGGCCTGCGCTTATCAAGATTTTTCGGTTTGTCTGAAGGGTTCTGGGTAAATCTGCAGACCAGATACAATCTCGAAATTGAAAAAGAACAGATTGCCGAGGCCCTTGAAAAAATCAAACCATGGACCAAAGCAGCCTAGCTCTCTGTCACATATCTTCCCTCTTTTCTGGCCGACAGCAGGTGATTACAGAAGAGCAATTCAAACATTTTCGACGGCGCGTTTATATGCTCTTTCAATGAGAAACATCTTTCAGTCATCCCAAGACTAGAAATACAAAAGCCATACTCAAGAATATGATTTTGAAAAAGGCACCATATATTCAAGCACTAATTTACAGCAATTGGTCAGCAACCTGTTGACCAGATCAGGAAAATTTCCAGGTAATCTTGTATAATAACCTGAGTCGTCAAATTCTCAAAAACCCATCAATCCGGGGGCTTTGACCTGTATTCCCCCATTACAACTTACAGTCAATGAAGACGATTGCCCTGGATTCCTTATCAACAGGATAAGCTATCAAATTTGTATCAATCAGAATTTTACCCATAAGTTCTCTCATTCTCAAATGCAGTGAAAAAAATCTGAAAATTTCCGGAATAGATAAGGTGACGGCAAAAAATCGTGACTAAAAAGGAGATTTTCAAATGTTTGATGAAACGCTTGTAAACGAGTTGAGAAACAGCATCGAATCGGCCAATACGAGTCTTTTTTTCAATCTGATCGACAGAATTGAATCTGGCGAACTCAACGCGATTCATTGCTCCGGGCCGATTTCAGAAGCCATTGCCGCGGCTCCGACACTCAAGGCTCTCGCAGGAATTTACCCTGAAATCGCCAGGTTTGTCAGAAAAGCCTTCGACAACGGGGAAATTACCCAGGAAAGTCTTTTTCATCTTGCTCTTGAGGCCATTTCAATTATCCATGCCGACTCTTACTCTTCCGGATGCGTTGGCACAGACGACCCCTACTTTGTTGGACACAACAGAAAGTTTTTTGAATTCTGGCGCTGGTTTCTGGCACATCTGCCGGCAGATTTAAAAGCACCGGCATTTGGGCGTTACGAATGGCATGAGGTATTCGTTCTGCCCTGCATAGTAATCAGTAATCCTTATGATCTTTCGTTTTACAAAGAATTCTGCCTCGATTTTGAAAAACGTTCTCCTGCGTGGTATGCCGAGATAAGCATCGAGCCGGAAATACTCGAAGCTATCGTCAGCAAGGCCATAGCTCTCGACAGGGGCGAGAAGGTTCCGCCCAGAGCCGTTCCGATTAACATGGTCAAAAATAATTTTTTTATTGCCGATTTCCTGCGGTAACGATTTACACTTATTAACGAACAGAAGAGCCGTTTATTCTCGTGAGAATACCAACAGGAGTAAATAATGGACGAAAGAACTATCGACAGAGGATTTGGCAGTATTCTGGGCGCACTGGTTGGCGATGCGGCCGGTGCCTACCTTGAATTTCTCGGTCGTCAGCCATCGGCTGATGAGGTCGAAAAGGCCATGCATATGCCAGGTGGTGGCTGCTGGAACGTTGCCCCCGGGCAGATCACCGACGACGGCGAGCTGATGCTGTGCCTGGCGCAGGCACTGTTTGATGGCTCAGAATTCGATATCGAAAAGCATGCGCGCCTGTATGCCCGCTGGTATAAATCGCCGCCTTTCGATATTGGCCACACCACCGCTGCTTCAATCGGCTGTATCGGCAGGTCGGATTCATTGAGTATCATTGAAAGCGAAGGTTTTGCCGCTGCCATGACGAAAGCGGCAAAGCGCGACTGTATGGGTTCAAAAGCCAACGGCAGCCTGATGCGCGCTGCCCCGATCGGCGTCTGGGGTTACCAGAAAACAGATACAGAAATAGCCAGGGTAGCGGGCCTCGATTCGGGTCTTTCACACCCGCATGAAAGTTGCTGTCAGGCAGTAGTCGCCTACAGTATCGCCATTGCCGAACTGGTAAAAACCGGCAACCGCACCTCCGCCTGGGCGCGAACAAAAAACTGGCTGCAGGCGAATGCCAATGCTGAACTGAACGACTGGGCAGCGGTGATTGAAAGTAACGAACAGGTTTCGGGGCACCCGCAGGCCGGTTTTGTCAGAATCGCCTTTATTCACGCCTTTCAGAGCCTGATTGCCAACCACGATTACCAGACAGCAATCAGGTCAGTGCTCTCGATTGGCGGCGACACCGATACCAACGCCTGCATTGTCGGCGGTCTGATCGGCGCGGCAACCGGTGCCGGCAATATTCCGGCCGTCATGTGCAAAGCCGTCATCAACTGCGACACCAGCGAAGGCAGGCGCCCCCGCCCCGACTTCCTGCGCCCGGGCAAGGTTCTTCCGCAGATCAGAAGTGCTCTCGCCAGCCTCTGATCAAAAATATTACAGAGGCAAAAAATGCACAGCCTGATCTATCTGACGATGGCGCTTCTGGCGCTGACGAAACTTCTCGACGTGCTGTCGACGCTCAGG
>JAKQQP010000071.1 GCA_029564115.1 Candidatus Rifleibacteriota bacterium
AAATCACACATCTCGACCCCGGATACTATCTTGTTTACATCGGCGAAACCAATTCAAAGGCTGTGTTTAACCAGGTGAGCTACCTGTATCCAGGCGAAATCTACTGGACAGAGGAAGAACAGGTTATGCATGGCTTGAGAATTCACAGCTGGAGCAGAGTCAAGGTCATGGCCAATACCACGACCTATCTGAGCACCTACGACACCCAGAAACAGTAACTGAGACATTAACGCTTTTCCGATAAAGCTGCCCTAAAGGCTATTCAGCGCCTGCCGGGCAGCTTTTTATTCTGCTTTATTGAGGGTAGCATCTGGCATCAGGTGAACTGGTAAAATTTAATCTGTAGGTTTTATCGTCATCCCGGGCGTAGACCCGGAATCCAGAAGTCTAATACGATTGGCCTGCATGGCAGAACTGCTTAACCCCTGCCGGGCAGCTTTTTTATTTGCCGAAGAAACAGATGCAGCGGATTAATCCAGGTTTTAACAGTATGCCTTTTCGCCAGATCAACTACAATCTGTGGTTCGGCATGAAAGAAAAAAGCCGGTGCCTTATTTAACGAGCATCGGCTTTTTTTCCAGATCCTTGTTCTATTTTCTGTTGTCTATGCGCAAACGCTTAAAAATTGCTTAAAACCCCAGGCTGCCGCCAATTACGAAGGTCGGGTCGCCATCGGTGACGTTGAGACCCATCAGTTCGAGGGCGGCGTTTTCGCTGCCGACACGGGCACCGGCGTGAATACGGTGTCTGACAGAATCTTTCTTGAAGTAGTCGAAGTCGCGATAATTCCCAAATTTGGCTTCGCCAAAGACGCTGGCTGAATCGGCAATTTTGTATTCGAGACCGATGCCGCCGAGGAGAATGTCTTTGCGGTTGACTTTCTGAATGACGCCATTGCCAAAGTCGATTTTCTGCACGTTGGTGAAGACCGAAGACAGGTTCATGTAACCGGTAAAGTTACTGGTGATGGTTTCTGCCATGGTGAAATAAACGTTTCTAAGACTTTCGATCTGCTCGATGTCGGCCTGGTTCATTTCCTTGGCGCTCATCGGCGCAAAATTGAAACCCATGCAGAACTGCTTCTCATCAATATTCGTGGTGTATTTCATGCCGGCAGCGACATGATCCCTTTCGGTATCGATGCCAACCAGTCCGGGGTTCGAAGAGCGTTCATAATGCAGATTGCTCAGTGAAATTTCCAGGTTCGGCCGCGCATTGTAACGCACACCGTAGATGTATTCATCTTTTTCAACTCTGACGCTGGTACCGTTAACCCCAAGGTCACTGGTGACATTGTTGAACTTGAATGAAGCCCCGGCCGTATGTTCCTTTTTGTGAGCAGGTATTGGAATAGTTACCAGGCCAGTATTTCCTGACATTGTTGTGCCGCCAACCCGCGCCTGTTCAACCACTTCTTCATTAACGACTTTACGGCTTCTGTCAGTGGTCTTTTCATGACCATCCGGCAACGCCTCAAGCACCTGAGCGTAGGATGCCGGACAGCAGGCTAAGAAGAATGACAATAGCAGGGCATTTTTGAGTTTATTTTTCATTTTCCGAGTTCCAACAAATATTTGGTTGTATTTGAGGCAGTTTCGAGATTGTAATCATCGTCGATAAAGCCACTTCCAGGATAGAACTGTGAGTCTGTGACTGTTGGTGGATAGTCATTTTCAGCAACATAAATGGCATGTTTGCGTGCGGGAACATAAAAATTAAAAAAACCATTGGCGGTTATTGATGTTGAAGCTATAAATTTAAGGTCGCCAGACTGCGGATAAGAGAAAAGGAAAACTGTGATTGAAGCCGGGTTTTGGCCTGCTTTATAGTAAACCCGCCCGGTAATTGAGCCATAATCTCCCCGGGCCTGAACCAAGGGCAAAAGAAGGGCATTGGGAGTTGCTTTGCCTTCTGAATCTACCCTAAAGTCGGAATTTGCATGACAGTAACCATTTTTAGCAACCTTGACAGAGTGAGTACCTATCTGTTTTTCATTTACATAAAAATAACCAGAGGTATCGGTAAGGTAGGTTGAGGATGCATCTACTGTTGTGAGGTAGGATGAAGATGCGTATAATGGCACAATTAAAGATGAATCTACTGTCACGCTTGCCTGAGCAACAGGGGAATTGTTGTTTAACAGATCAAAAACGAAGCCTTTTAAATTATAATTCGTTTTTGCATTGTCGATCTGCCTCGGGTCAAATTTAAAGAAGAGCGAAGATGCGGGGGTATTCGACTCACCTTCTTTGCAGCCGGGCAGGAAGGCGGCGAGCATGATAAAATGGAAAACGGCCAGGAGCAGCAGGTTTCTGCGCTTTCGCAATGACATAGTTACATCCCCCAGAAAAGTATTTGC
>JAKQQP010000551.1 GCA_029564115.1 Candidatus Rifleibacteriota bacterium
TAGACGATCAGCTCTCAGCCTGTCTAAAAGGAGTTATATGATGAAACGCGGTTTCTCGTTGATTGAATTATTGGTGGTTGTCGCCATCATCGCCATTCTGGTCGGTGTCGCGACGCCATACTACGCAGACTATGTCCGCGAGAGCAAGAGAGCCAAAGCTCTGCAGGACCTCGACGTTCTCAAACAGGCAGTCGTTCTCTACAACTCCCAGGAAGACCTGCCCTATATGGGCACTATTTCGACACAATCCACAGAACTTGTACCGATCCTTGGCGAAAATGATTTCAATGGCCTTCAGGGTCGCTACCTGACCTATATTCCGGTCGACCCCTGGGGCAAAAACTACAAACTTGACCCCTATGCCTGCTTTGTCTACAGCGAAGGGCCTGATTCAAGAAACGATTCGGACAACATAACAGATTACTACGTAAAAGATCTGGCACTCGTCAGAATCGAATGGGAAGACACAACTAATGATCGCGTAATGAGTAATGGCGATCTTCTTTATTTTGCATTCAATAAGCCTCTGTATTGCAAGTCATTTGATGCCGATGATTTTAACATTTACGAAAACAATCAAGTGGTTGATAAGGACGGGTTTGCAACAGAAACAATCTCTCTCACCCTTTCAAATGAGAACCCAGCAGTAGAAGCTGACGCCAGCAGCTCGATTATCATCGCGAAAGTTACTGGGGGAAATGTAAAACTTGGAGTTCATGCATTAGCTTTAAAGGATAAGCTGGAGGTCCTTCAAAAATACATGGAAGTTCAGGCTGAACGGGACCAATCAACTCCAACAAAAGTAGTTACAGAGGTAAAAAAAAGAGGCCAAGACCCTCTGCGTTACGCAATCCGCACAGCCCCTGTAAAAATCACTCCGAAGTAACACCTGACTTAAACCGCGTTTAAAAGCCGGCTGACGTTTTTGTCAGCCGGCTTTTTTATTTACCCGAAAATTACACCAATTAACTTTTACAGAATTGCAGCCTGTCGCATTTAAGCTCAAGAACAGGCATACGTATGTCATGCCTGCGAAGGCAGGCATCTAAGCAATTGTTCATCACAAGCGCGAGTGCAGGCTTCGCGGAGACAAAGTTTTCAACCAGATGACGCGATATCAGCGCAGTTTTTTAAAGACGCGGCCGGCGGCAGCAAGGGTATGGTCGATATCGGCTTCGGTGTGGGCAATCGAGACGAAGGCGGCCTCGAATTGTGAAGGGGCGAGATAAATACCTTCGGCAAGCATCTCTCTAAACCATCGGGCGAACAGCTGCGTATCTGATTTTTTCGCCGAATCATAATCGGTGACCGATTCGGCAGTAAAAAACATCGTCAACATC
>JAKQQP010000581.1 GCA_029564115.1 Candidatus Rifleibacteriota bacterium
TATCGTTCGCTTCGACAATTTCGCTCTGGAAACTTGAATTGATGACAGTTAACGCTGAGAACACCGATTCAGCCAACAGCTATATCAATAATTTGCGGGCTTCCGGCGGCACCAACATCAATGATGCTCTGCGGCACGCCCTCGACCTTTTCGATGACACCGAAAATCGCACTCGAACACTGGTTTTTCTGACAGACGGTGAAGCCAGCAACGGCATCACCAATAACGACCTCATTGCCAGAAACTTCAACAATCTTAACCACAGACAGGTGCGCGCGTTCACTCTTGGCGTCGGCAACAGTGTCAACAAAACACTTTTGAATAAAATCGCCATCGAAAACCGTGGCGAATCGATCTACCTCGACGAAAAAAAGTCGAATATCGATGAAGACCTGATCAGCTTCTATCAGAGCATCAGCACTCCGCTGCTGGTTGACCTCGCTCTCGACATGGGCGGAATCAACGTCAGCGACGTTTTTCCCAGCCCGTTGCCCAATATCTATCAGGGCACTCAACTGGTCGTCACCGGCCGCTACAGCAACCCCGGCAGTGCCAGCATCAAGCTGAACGGCATGATCAACACCGAAAAATACGAATACCCCATCGACGCCACTTTCGTGGACAGCTCCGCTGAAAACCTTTTTGCGGCCCGCTACTGGGCTAAAGCCAAGGCTGACGATCTCATGAAAAAAATGGAAACCTACGGTCAGCGCTCTGCCTGGAAAGACGAAGTAATCGCCCTGAGCAAAGAATTTCAGTTTGCAACGCCGTTTACCTCTTTCATTGCCGTCTCGACAACCCCGGTTCAGCAGGCTGAACCCGCAAGTGGTCTGGCAAAACAAACAGCAGCACTTGCCCGCCCGGCACGCGGCACACCAGTCAGACGCACTATCGTCAAAAAAACCGAAGCCAAGAGCGTTTCTCTCTGGGGCGCCACCGGCTTTTTGCCAATCGCCGCCATTGCAGTACCCAACTTTCGCAAAGCCCGCGAACAGTCTCGCGAGAAAGCCTGTTATGCCAATATGAGAGTTCTTCTCGGGGCTGTCGAAATGTATAATATGGACAACTCACAAATGCTCGATGTTCTCACTGAAAATGAGATTCCGCTTCTGGTCGAGAAAAGATATCTTAAATCCATGGTCCACCGCCCAGAAGAAGGCTGTACATACGGCACGGTCGGCGGGCTTGCCAATAACGGCACTATCGTTTGTGCCATACACGGAACCGTCGAAGACGCTTCTGAGCGCCAGAAAAACCTCCCGGCTGAAGCCGGCTTCGAATCCCAGGCTACCTTTTACGACCCTGCTACCAACAGATATGTCGAGACCGTCGATATCATCCAGGAAAGCGTTACCCCCTGGACAACCCGCATCTGGAATAACTATCTGGCCGACGCCCTCAACTGGCTGATAAATGTGCCGCTGTTTCTTCTCGGGCTGGCTTTTACTGCCTGGTTCGTTTATTTTATAATCATGATACCCATACGTTTTTTCACTACCATTTTTGCCTTTCTGTTCCCGGGCGATAAATCATGAGGAGAAACCATGCCAGAACTGCAGACGAATAAAAAGACCGCCACGGCCCCCCTGGCCGTGCGCCGCGTCGAAAACGTGCAAATCATCGAACAGAATGACGACAGCAAAGTCAGACGAACCCTTGCCTCATTCTGCGGCCTGAGTGTGAACGCCTACATCATGTGGATATTCAAGGCCACCGAAGGCGTTTCTAGCGAGTCTCAGCTGTTTTTTCACCTGCTGGCCCTGGTCATGCTGGTAGTAACCATCCGAGAGCGCGATGCCAGCTACCTGTTCACCGCTTTCGCTCTGTTTTTCATTCCTTACATAGTTCTGGCCGCCGGCTTGAGTGTGTATTCTCTGGCAGCCCTGGCTTCTGGAATAGTTGTTCTTGGCTTTCAGCGTGGCGTCACTTTGCAAAACCTCACTTCCGGTGCCGCTGACCTCGCAGAGTCTCTCAGTCAGAGCAACCTGCGCCGCCGGATATTGAAGATTTCTCAGGTAGATGTCGACCCTGAACTGCTCGTCGAAAACGACCTGAAAGAGTTTTCTGATATTGAAGGCGAGTTGATCAAGGTGCGTCGCAGTCATAAAAACGCCAGACCTGCAATGAAAAATGCCCTTCAGAAAATCATCGATCAGGTCGAAGAACTGCAGGCGCAGCATGCAAAAGTTCTTGCCAGAACGGCCGGTCTCGGGGCTTATCTGCAGAGCGTCGACCGTGACAAACTTTCTGCCGATCTGACCGCCATGGAAAAACAACTCGAACAGCACAGCGATGAAGTTGTTAAAGCTCAGGCCCTCGCAACCATCGAACAGAAAAAGAAAAGATTTTTGAAACTTAATGAACTCGAGACCTGTCTAAACCGTGTGAAAATGCAAAAAGTGCAAATGCGCGATCTGTTCGACAGCCTCATGGATAACATGAACGGTCTCAAGTTTGTCGATGTCATGACCCTGCAGGCTTCTTCAGACGCCATGGTCAAAGAAGTCGAAAGCATCAGATCCGGCCTCGGCAACCTCGAAAAAGGCCTGATCGAAGCCGAAAAACTGAGCAGAGTTTAGTGGTCTGGCAAAATTGGCAGATTACTGATTGCGACAAATTTGTCGCAATATTGTAATGTCTTTTAAAACCGGTTTGCGGTTTTTATAGTGAACGTATCGGAGGAATAAGCTTATGAGTTTTGACAGAAGTTCCAACCCAGCCTTCAAAGAGGAGTATTTTCAATCAACCGCCGCTGCCGGCAACGTAATGACCGTGCAGGGTACGATCAACAAGATCGGTTTCTTGATGCTGCTTCTGATCGCATCAGGCAGCTTCACCTGGAAAATGGCTCTCGAAGCGAGCAGTAGCGTTCAAAGTCTTATGTATCTCGGTATTTTCGGTGGCCTGATCACTGCTCTCATAACTACTTTCATGCCGCGCAACGCCCGTTTTACCGCCCCTGTCTATGCGGTTTTTGAAGGTCTCGCTCTCGGCGGCATTTCTGCTTTTTTTCATATGGCTTACCAGGGTATTGTTCTCAATGCTGTAATGCTTACCCTGGCAACCCTTTTCGGCATGCTCTTTCTCTACAAAACCGAAATCATCAAGCCGACCGAAAAGTTCAAAGCCGGTGTCGTTTCGGCAACCATGGGTGTCTGTTTTGCCTATCTTTTCTCGATGATTCTAGGCTTTTTTGGCCTTGCTTCGCCGCTTCATGCTACCGGCCTGGTCGGAATCGGCATCAGTCTTGTCGTTGTCGGCATTGCCGCTCTCAACCTGATTCTTGATTTCGACATGATCGTTAAAGGTGCCGACAGTGGCGCACCCGAATACATGGAATGGTATGGCGCTTTCGGTCTGCTGGTGACTCTGGTATGGCTCTACCTCGAGCTGCTCAGACTTCTCGCCAAGTTCCAGCGCCGCGACTGATTATTCAATCACACAATCTATAAACAGAACGCGCCCGGCTTGCCCGGGCGCGTTCTGTTTATAGGATATTGTTTCTGTTTAAAAACCGTAGAGATACTGGGCGACTATCCATTCCTGGCCACGGTTATAACCTGTCTGTTCGGCGAGACCTATCAGGTAAAGACGCCAGCGTTGCAGCCAGGTCCAGGCCATTTTTTTCCCGTAAGTTTTTTCGAGCAGAGGCATAATCGCCAGGCGATTGAAATGAAAGCGGTTTAACCAGCGTGTAGCGGTTTTTTGATAATGCTCGCCGCTGATTTTCCAGTAGTCTTCGACCCTAAAAGCTTTCGAGCAGATAGTCAAAAGCTCTGCCGAGGGTAATAATCTCGGGTTCACAACGCAGTTGCCCGGGTAGTCTTCAAGACCGACTGAGTTCTGGTAGTAGGCATAACCAGAATGCACTAAATGCTGTAGAAAAAATTTGCCGCCAGGTTTCAGCCAGTATTTGATTTTGTTGTCCCAGGCGGGGGTGGCGGCGATCATATCGAACCTCTCCAGGCAGATAACGCGGTCAAATTCGGCGGTAAAATTCAGATCCTGAAATTCAGCGGCAATGACTTTGACGTTTGGCAATTCAAGCTCTTTAAGGCGCTTCTGCAGATGAATTGCCATGCTTGTCGATTCGGCAATTGCGGTAATTTTAGCCTGCGGAAACTGCCCGGCCAGCCAGAAAGTCATGGCGCCCCAGCCACAGCCGATTTCGAGAATCGACATGCCATCGCGAATCTGGGCGCGGTCTGCTGACATCCAGAGCATGGTGTCTTCGGCTTCATCGAGATCTTCGGCTCCGGTCGGAAAATAACAGCAGCCCATATTGAGGCGTTTTCCGAGAAAAAGTTCGAAAAAATCAGGACCTGGCTCGAGACCTTCGGCCTCGGCATTGGGTTCGCGACGCAGACAGACCCCCAGTTTGAATTCTTTGTAAATCTGTCTGAAAACGGCGTGGCGGGCTTCTACATCACCGAGAGAAGCGCGGTCGAGAGCCTGAGAACAAAGATGTCGTGCCCATGCCCTGATCAGTCGCTCCGGGACTATGCCGGTTTCGCACGCTTTCAATGCCAGTTTTGCTGTCAGACCCATAATTTCACCTCTTCGTTCCATCTTTCGACGCTGTGTAAAAGCTGTCTCTGCATCATATAACCACAGACAAATTTGTGCAACGCCAGAATTTTGCAGCTTTTATTTCAGAACAAAACCATATATATTCATTAGCGTATTTATGTCACGCTCAAAAGAATCTGACAATTTTCATCGCCCTTCAAAGGGGTTCACTCTCATAGAACTGATGATAGTTATAGCTATCATCAGTATTCTTGTGAGCCTCGCAGCCTGGAGCTTCAGCAGCATTCGCAGCCGCATTCGCCGAACGAGCTGTCGCGAGAATATGAAGGTAATTTTGAATGCCGCCATTCAGGCACAGACTGAGATGGCCATTCTTGATAACAGTAATCTTACGGTCGACAAACTGCTGCAACTCGGGTATCTTCGCCGCAGACCCGTTTGCCCCTGTGCCGGCCGCTACTGGATTCAAAACGAAAAAGATGATTTGCGCGTCAGCTGCGTTGAGACCAACAATGGTGACAATCATGGCTACCTGGAATAAACAATGACACAAACAAACATTTTCGAAACCTATCTCAAACAGATTGCCACCCAGCTGAACCAGAACAGCTTTGCAACAGCACTTGACCTCTGCGTTGAAATGCGCACCCGTCTGCTGGCAACACCGCCGGTAGACCCGGCGATTTTCGGCTGGCAGCGATACTATCATTTTCTCTGTCTCATTCGCCTCGAGCGTTCCCGCGAAGCTCTAGAACTATTTCTGCGCCATGAAGAGCACCCCTTCGTCATGGACCGCATTCAGACCGCGTATATGACTTCGGTTGCCGCCGAGATCGCTTGTGCCGAAGAAAACGCCTGCCTCACTCTGAAGTTGTCACGCCTCGCCTGGACAATGTCTTTTCACGATTCAGAAGTTGTGGCCAGGGTTCAGAAGGCACAAAACGCCTGCATTTATTTTGAACGCCTGAAGCGCAACCGCCTGAACTTCGGCTTTGGCAGGTTTCTGACCGGTTTCGGCAAAAGCAACGATATCCCGGTACTTTATGTTCAGGGGCTTGAATGCCTTCTCTCCAACTACCGCCAGTCGTCGAGTCTGACCATTGCTGCGATACTTCTCAATAGTCTGCCCGAACTCGCCGGTTATCTCGAAAAATTGCCCGACAATCTCGATCGTCTGCGCCTCGTAGAGCTTGTCGATGCCATCAATAAAATACCAGGCACCATCAACGTTTCGGGGCATTTTGGCAAAGCGGTCGGGCTGCTCGAAGATAACCGTCTTACCGAGCTAGCGGCGCTTATTAAACAACACCCGCAGCTGGTCAATGAAAATGATGATTCAGGCATGACATTGCTTTTCAAAGCCATTCAGCAGGATAACTACGCTGCCGTCGAGATGCTCGTCGAAAAAGATTCTGACCTGCATCGCTGCGAGTCGGTGCAGGGGTCTTCGCCTCTTTTGATGGCCGTTAACCTGGGTAACCCAAAAATCGTCAAGCTCCTGCTCGATAATGGTGCAGACCCAGAGATAAAAGGTGTTTTTGGCGCCACCCCACTGATCAGAGCCGTTATCGAAGAACATTATGAGGTTCTTGCTCTGCTGCTTGAATACGGCGTATTGCTCGACCGCCGCGATGATTCAGGTAACACCGCGCTGATGCACGCCGTCGAAGACGGCTCGATCGAAGCGGTAAAAAGCCTTATCGCCGCCGGTGCCGATACAAACCTCAAAAACGAAGCCGGCATGAACCTGCAGGAAATCGCCGCTGATTCAGATGAACCTGAACTGGTCGAGTTTTTCAAGCATCTCAACGGCCAGGGCTAATTCCCTTTCATTGCGGGCTGAGCGAAACAACCTCTTGTAATCTCGTTGCCTGGAGGGAACTCTTCGAGCGATAACGCTGCTTAGGTCTATTTTTGTCAGTAATCATCGCTCTGGTCGGTGTCGAAGAATTTTCTGGCCATACTGGCCAGAGCATGAAATTTGCCGCGAAAAACCGGCAACTGTGGCAGTGATTCGAGGAAATAGCTGCCGTAGCTTTTATTGACAATGCGGTTATCCAGTATCCAGACGGTGCCGCGGTCGTCTTTTTTTCTGATCAGGCGCCCGAAACCCTGCTTGAGCTTGATTGCCGCCATGGGCAGCTGATAGTCTTTAAAAGCGTTGCCGCCGGCACTCTTGATTCTCTCGTTGCGTGCTTCGAGAACCGGGTCGTTGGGCGTGGCGAAGGGCAGTCTGGTGATGACCAGGTTGCGCAGGGCCGACCCGGGAATATCGACCCCTTCCCAGAAGCTGTCGGTAGCGAAAAGAACGGCGTTGCCGTCTTCTTTGAACAGTTCGAGCAGATGGTGGCGTTCGAGTTCACCCTGTTTGTAACATTCGATGCCTTCGGCAAAAAGGCGTGGCGACAGATTGTTGTAAAACTGATTTAGATGCCCGTATGACGTGCACAGAATCAGGGCACCGCCCCGGGAGGCCTGGATAATGTCGAATAAAGGGCCGCTGACGCGCTCGGCAAAAACCGGGCTGGCCGGGTCTGGGATATCGGTCGGGATGAACAAGCGCGCCTGTTGCTGATAATTGAAGGGCGATGGAAAGCGACCTTCAATTGGTGGCGGTATCAGCTCTTCACTGCCCAGGCCAAGGCGGGCTCTGATGAAGTCGAAATTGTGTGCTGTGGTCATGGTGCCAGAGACCAGAACCGTGCACGGAATTTTTTTAAAGCAATATTCGAGCATTGGCTGGGAAACTTCGATGGGAAGCGAGTGAAAAGCCGGGTAAACAGCATTTTTGCGAAATGCTGCCGTGAAAAAATGCACGAAAATATGGCGGTCAGGGGTCGTGGTATCGAAGAGAACGTTGATGCCGCCGGCAGTCTCGTCGAGGCGGGTGGCATAAGAGTTGAGCTCGGTCAGAGGCAACTCGAAACATTCGTTCTCTTCAGAGACTTCGTCACCGAGCAGCGTTGCAATTTTGCGCCCGAGTTTGCGCATGCGGGCGGCCAGACGTTTGCATTCGTCGCGCATTTTACTGGCGTAATGCACCAGAGTGGCGAACTCGCCGCGCTTTTCTTCTTTTTCGCCGATTCTTAGACGGTATTCACCGTATTGCGCTTTGGCGGGGTCGACGATAAAAGCCGTGACAGCATCGAACAGACTGCGGCTGAGATCGCCGGTCTCGAGACGCGATGGAATAAGTTCCTGGGAGAGGTCCTGTAGCAGGGCGGCCCGGTCTTCTACGGAAAAATCGCCACGCCCGAACGAAATCATCGAATAAAGATTCGAGAATGTACCCTGTTCGCGGCGCCCGCGTTTTTGGTAGATTTTGTTGAGAACGCGCTGAATGCCTATGGCAGTAGTGCGAAAACCGAAGTGACGGGTCGCCGTTTCTTCGAGATTATGTGCTTCATCTAGTATCACTACTTTACATGCCGGAATGACAGCTGTCTGGGTGTATTCAGCAGTGTCGGCGCGCATGGCCAGGTCAGCAAAAAGAAGATGGTGGTTGATAACTAAAATATCGGCTTCAGAAGCGAAGCGGCGCGAGGTGTAAAAGAAGCAGTCGTTATATTCGCTGCACTTTATGCCGGGGCAGCTGTCTTTGTCGCAGCAAAGTTTTTCCCAGAGTGATTCGAGCGGCACCCAGTTCAGGTCGCTCAATGAGCCATCACCGGTATTTTCAGCCCAGGCAACGAGCCTGTTGAATTGCTCGAATTCATCGTGTTCGAGCAAAAATTCGCCATCGCTGGCACCGAGGGCTTCGCGGATACGGCGCAGACATACGTAGTTGCGGCGACCTTTGACAAGGCAGAATTTGAACGGAAACTTGAGAATGGAGGCCAGAAAAGGCAGATCCTTATTGACCAGCTGGTGTTGCAGATTGATAGTGTTGGTCGAAATGCCAACCCGACAGCGATTTTTGACCGCATAATGCACAGCCGGAATCAGGTAAGCCATGCTTTTGCCGATACCGGTTTCGCCTTCGAGCATAGCATGGCAGGGTTTGTTCATGGCGGCGATAATTTTTTCCATGAGTTGCTTCTGGCCTGCGCGTTCTTCGAAGTTTTCGAGACGCCTGG
>JAKQQP010000602.1 GCA_029564115.1 Candidatus Rifleibacteriota bacterium
GTTTTTCTGAAATTGCACGAGGGGTTTGGCGCAGTATCAAGGGTGGCCGAGATTTCTCGTGAATTGAAAATGGCTTTTGGCAGAAAAGTTGATCTTTTTTCGGTTAATAGTGCAAACCGTGATTTTACGAATAAGATAAGCGGGGAACTGATCGATGCGTGAGCCACTTAACCGCGTTAGAATTATCAAGTCCAGGATCATGCTGCTGAATGAAATCATCACCGACTTTGGCGGTGATGTTGCCCGGACTTTTGCAGGCAGTCGACAACCTGCTTGGAGATTGAACCTTACCCCGGCATTAATCCGTGTCCATTAGTGTTTATCCCTGGGAAATTCTTCTTCTCTTCGGACTGCTAAAATCAAAGCAGATTTCAAGGCAAGAGGCCTAAAACAGGCAAAAAGCCGTCTCGACATCATGAAACTCAGCGAAGCAGAACGTATCGCCTACAGTCGCTATTCTGACGACCTGCATTATCAGGCCAGTATGGTTGAATCATCTTACGGCCTCGGCAAACTCGATGGGCGAGAAGAAGGCCGGGAAGAAGGTATTGCGAAAGTAGCGCTGAACCTTCTGCAAATGGGCCAGCCAATAGAAGACGTGAGCAAAGCCACCGGCCTGACGCTTAAAGCTCTCGAAAAATTACGCGATTCAGATATCTTCCGCGTCAAAGAACCAGTCGCAGCCTATAAAACAACAAAGCGAAAAACCGCGCCCAAGGCAGCCAACAAAGTATCAAAATGAAAGGGTTGCCGGGTTAGTTGTGCAGGTGAGCGAAGGTGGCGATGCTTTTGAGAGCTCTGGTTAGAGGCCATTCATCGGATAACTGAGCGATTATTTCGTTTTGCGTTTCGGGGGTCAGGTCAGCAAAATTTTGGGTCAGCTCTGTGGCTGTTGCTTCAAGGCGTTCCTGCCAGCGCAAAAAATCGTCTTCGTCTGCAGCGGTGCTGAGTTTTTCAAGCCCGACCCCATATGATGCGGCCAGATGTTGCAGGTATTTTGTCTGCGGCTGATTGTGTTCGCCGTTGCGGGTGATGATGATGTCGATGTTATTCGCTTTGTTGGATTTCATAATGGTTCGATCGACCATGATTTCGAACCCCCATTTATCTTCGCGGTCGAAAAGAATCACACGCGGTGGCCAGGCATAATCATGTGTCCAGTTGATATGAACATG
>JAKQQP010000078.1 GCA_029564115.1 Candidatus Rifleibacteriota bacterium
ATTTTCAAACTTATTATTCATTGAAATTTATGATGCTTTTTCCGGAACATAAAGATCAGGAGGAACCAAATGAAAGACAAAAATGGCAACGAAGTTAAACAGAGCGGAAGACTCGTCTGGATACGCAATCGCAACAAGGTAACCGGCAAACTCGAAGATACTGCCTGCTGGATCGACGGTGACAATGTTTATTTCATCGAAAAGGAAGACCCGATAACCGGCAAATGGGTTAGACAGGTAAGAGAGGTCGATCCTGCAGACGAATAAAGCCCGCTTCAGCCACCCCGAAAAAACCGCCGGAGGCATGAGAACTACTGCCAAAGCCGGTGCGGGGGCTAAGCCAGCGATACTTACGTTCCGGAAAATCCCCACATTTTTCAAAAAACATCGGCTGTCTTCAAGTTTGCAAACCAGTTCACCTTTTTCTGGTAGTTTTTGTCGATCAGTCTTTTCTGGGGAACAGGTGAAGAAGAGCTTTCAGAAAATCGCTGAAGGTGGCCGCAGCAAGCTTGGCGGCCTCTTCGGCGCGGTTGTTTTTCTGCAGGTGGTCGAAAACGATCTTTTTGATTTTTTCTAACCGGGTAAGCTCTTTCGGTTCTTTCTGCACAACTGGTTTGGACTTTGGAGCCGTCTCATCAAAGTGATCCTGGTCGCGCATCCTGGATGAACTTGAAATACCAATTGACTCGAGCTCGCCGATTAGGTCGTCACTAATACTACTGCCGAGTCGACCGGCACTAACACCAATTCGATTCCGACCACGTGAATGGCCTGAACCTTTTGTCTTTGGAGGTTTGGGTTCCCGAGGGACATGAACTTCCGGGATTGTGATGTTACGGGTGTTTTTTTTGATTTCGTCGAGCAGGGGTGAAATAAACTTCTCTTTAAAGCCGCGGGCGGCAAGATCATTTTGCCAGGCGGTAACAACGAAGGTGTTCCAGTCGTCGGCCAGTGCCTGTGACTGCTTGAAACCGCGACTTTTCGGAGGCAGAAAACGGCCCCGCGCCACCTTGAAGGCATCTTGCGGCTTTTTGTGCGACAGCACGTAAAAGAGGTCGTGCACAAGAGACTGGCAGACGGTTTCAGGTGTCGACAGGGCAGCGGCCCAGAGAGGGGTGTTTCCCTGGTGAAAAACCAGGCTGATGGCCGACAGGGGCAAAGGTTGTATCAGCTCGCCCATAACTGCCAGCTGCATTTTCAGTGGGGTCATGTCTGTGGTGACGACGTAATCCATGAAGCCGGCGGCTTCGAGATTGCCGTGCACCGGGCAAAGGCTTATCCAGTCTTGCCCACATTCTGTTACCATCGCCATTACCACCGCATCGGAGCTTTCGGGCCAGAACCGATAGTTCAGCGGCACAAAACTGCCTGGAAGGTATTTCATTGGGCTGCCTCCTGGTTGAGGCTGTCATAGAGCCAGGCTGAAAGATATTTGTGCATAGCCGGAAGGTCACTGAGGCTTACGTTGAGTGCCGCCAGCTCAGTGCGAAACTTTTGTTTGGTTCCGCTTCCAAACCCGACACTGCGGCCAGCTTTTTTCGCAGCCTTGCTCTGTTGAATGTTCTCAACACAGAAATAGTAAAGAAAGCCGCGTTCGCCGGCGTTATAAC